>NZ_MRWE01000001.1 GCF_002093665.1 Rouxiella badensis
TTAATAAACAAGGTGTTATCGTTATTCACGGGAAGTGGAGCCGCCATCATGGACAAAAGTGCTGAACGCCTGAATATAAATGTTGAATGCAAGACCTAACGCTTACTGATTGAAAAGTTAAATATCATTTACTAAAAAAGTAGTATTCTTACCCATTATTTATGTCAAATTTACATTTAAAATTTAAGGGTTTTATAAATAATTTCTATTTCAATTCATTACTTAGATTGAATGCTGTACCTTCCAGACAGGGTTTCTGAAGCGATAGACTATAGAGAGAAAAATAAAATGCCGCTTAAGTATTTGAGTCAGATTTGGGCAAAACAGGCTGCAATGCCCAATGAGATAAGGAGTCTTAGTTTTTCAATTTTGGATCCAGCGCGTCCCTCAGACCATCACCTAATAAATTAAACGCCAACACCGTCAAAAATATCGCCAGACTCGGGAAAATGGCTTCGTGCGGCGCCGTGACCATGTCCGCCCGCGCTTCGTTGAGCATTGCACCCCATTCCGGCGTCGGGGGCTGTGCCCCCATGCCGAGAAACGATAGGCTTGCCGCAGTAATAATCGATGTCCCGATGCGCATCGTAAAATACACCACAATCGAGGACAGCGTACCCGGCAGAATATGGCGAAACAGGATGGTGACATCCGACGCCCCAATGCTGCGCGCAGACTCGATATAAGTTAGCCCTTTCAGCACCAGCGTATTAGCACGCACCAGACGCGCGAAAGCGGGAATGCTGAAAATCGCCACCGCGACAATCACATTGGCCATGCCGTTGCCCATCACCGCTACGACGGCGATCGCCAGCAGGATACCAGGAAAGGCAAACAGCACGTCGCAGATGCGCATGGTGATTCTGTCCCACCAGCCCTCGTAGTAGCCTGCTATCAGTCCTAACAGGGTACCGATGGCCGCACCGAGGATAACCGACAACACGCCCGCCGCCAGCGAGATCCTCGCCCCCATCAGAATGCGGCTAAAGATATCACGCCCCAGTGAGTCCACGCCTAACCAGTGCAGCGGCGAGGGCCCTTCGTTCAGCCGATCGTAATCAAAATAATTTTCCGGATCGAACGGCACTAACCAGGGAGCAAAGGCCGCCGCCGCGATCAACAGGATGACAAACGCGCCCGCTATCAACGCAATATGCTGTTTGCGGAAACGTCGCCAGAATGCGCGCAGCGGCGTACGCACCGGCGGCTGGCTCAGGCTTTCTCGAGTTACTAATGGCATGGATGCCAGCGCGGCTTTGCGTCGCCAGTTTTTCATGCGCTCACTCACTTATATCGAATTGAAGGATTGATGACGGCATACAGCATGTCCACCAACAGGTTAATCAGTATGAACTCCAGCGAAAACAGCAGGACCTCCGCCTGTATCACCGGATAGTCGCGCATCTCGACGGAATCAATCAGTAAGCGTCCCAGTCCCGGCCAGTTAAAGACCTTCTCCACCACGATAGATCCGCCGAGCAGGAAACCAAACTGCAGGCCCATCATGGTCACCACCGGGATCATCGCGTTGCGAAGCCCGTGCTTAACCACGACCACGGACTCGCGAACCCCTTTGGCCCGCGCGGTGCGCATATAGTCTTCCTGCATGACCTCGACAAAAGACGCGCGGGTAAAGCGTGCCATGATTGAGGCCACCGCAGCTCCCAGCGTGATTGAGGGTAAAATATAGTTACGCCAGCCGTCTGCTCCGATAGTCGGTAACCAGCCCAGATTGACGGAAAAAATCTGCATCAACAGCATACCGAGCGCAAAGGCCGGGAACGAAATGCCCGATACGGCCAAGGCCATGCCCAGACGGTCGGGCCAGCGGTTGCGCCACACGGCGGACACTACGCCAATAATCAGCCCGAAAATCACCGACCACAGCATGCTGGTCAACGTTAAATAAAGTGTCGGCATAAAGCGGGACGCTATCTCATCGATAACCGGTCGCTTCGACACCATAGAATGACCAAAATCACCGCGCAGCGCATGGCCGAAGAAGGTCAGAAACTGCTGCCACAAAGGCTTATCCAGCCCCAGATCCTGACGAACCAGTTCCACCACGCTCTGATCGGCATCTTGCCCGGCCATCATACGCGCAGGATCACCCGGCAGCAGATGGACAAATAAAAACACCAACACGGCCACGATAAGCAAGGTTGGGATCAGGCCCAGCAGCCGTTTGATAAAATAATTCAGCATAATAAATGGTTAACTCGATCCATTGGGCCTTCCTGCAGTGCCCCGCGCGAAACCACGGGGCATGCAGTCATGCTATTTCACATCGGCATTATCAAAGTTGAACGACGTATCCGGCATCACGTAGAAACCGGTCAGACGCTTGTTGCTTGCCGACAGCAGGCGCTCGGTGGCCAGGAATGCCCACGGCGCGTCAGCCCAGATATGGTCCTGTGCATCTTTATACAGCTTGGCCTTAGCGGCTTTGTCGGTGGTATTCAGCGCATCGCTGAGATCTTTGTCGACCTGAGGATTGCTGTAGAAAGCGGTGTTAAACTGCTTCGGCGGTGCAGACTGCGTTGCAAACAGCGGCGTCAGCGCCCAGTCAGCTTCTCCCGTTGAAGCTGACCAGCCGGTATAGAACATCCGCAGACCCGACTCCTTCTGGCCTACGTTTTCAACCTGAGCCGCACGTTGCGCGGCGTCAAACGCGGTCACGGTTACCTTGATACCGACCTGCGCCAGCTGCTGCTGAGTGAACTGCAACACCTTCTGAGCAGTGCTCGAGTTGTGCGATGACCACAGCGTGGTGGTGAAACCGTTCGGATAACCAGCCTCTTTCAGCAGCTCGCGCGCCTTGGCCGGGTCGTAAGGCCATGGCTGATACTTAGCCGAATATTCGATGCTTGCAGGCAGTGGGCCTTCGGCAGGCACGGCGTAACCGGCAAACGCCACTTTGATCAGCGCCTGCTTGTTGATGGCATAGTTAATCGCCTGACGCACCTTCAGATTATCAAACGGCTTTTGCGTCACGTTGAAGCTGATATAACGCTGTAGGATCGACGGCGAGGTCACCAGCTGCAGCTTGCTGTTTTTCTCCAGCAGCGCCGCCTGCTCGTAAGGCACCGGATAGGCTAAATCCGCCTCGCCGGTTTGCAGCATCGCGGCGCGAGTGTTGTTATCGACGACCGGACGCCAGGTGATGGTATCCAGCTTTGGCTCACCCTTCTTCCAGTAGCCGTCAAATTTCTTCACCTTGACGAAGTCGGTCTGGTTCCACTGATCGAGGGTATAAGGGCCGGTTCCGACCGGATGGAAGCCAATGTCCTTGCCGTATTTCGTCAATGCAGCAGGGGAAATCATCACCGCAGAGGGGTGTGCCAGGTTATTGATAAAAGCGGAGAATGGCGCTTTCAGCACGATTTTAACCGTGGTCGCGTCGACAACCTCGGTTTTGGCGATCATTTTGAACAGGTTGTAGCGCTTGAGGTGGCTGTCAGGATTGCTGGCGCGATCGAGGTTAACTTTCACCGCCTGTGCGTTGAAATCGGTGCCGTCCTGGAACTTGATGCCCGGATGCAGCTTGATGGTGTAGGTCAGGCCATCCTGACTCACGGTGTAGCTGTCGGCCAGCACGTTGACCAACTTCATATCTTTATCAAAGCCGAACAGGCCCTGATAGAAGGATTTTGCCACCGCCTGAGAGAGCGTATCGTTGGCGTCATAAGGGTCAAGCGAGGTGAAATTTGAACCGACCGCAATCACTACGTCCTTCGCTGCCCAGGCCGAGCCGGAAGCCATCGCGCTGACCATTAAGGTCGCCAGAACGGCCTTGCGCACCATTTTCTGCTTCATACTGATTTCCTTTACCTTAGATTTATAAAAGACCCTGTAGAGGTACCCTTCGACTGTCAATAAACGCTGGCAATGGTATGACGGGCAACATAGTGCCCCTCAGAGACACGCACCAGCGGTGCAATAATAGGTTCATCGCCAATCGGGCGGATGGGGCTTGGAATTTCGTCCACCAGCAGCGCCTGCTCGGCGCGTCGATGGGAGGGATCGGCCACCGGCACGGCGGCCATCAACTTGCGGGTGTAGGGATGCTGTGGATTCTCGAATACCGCCGCACGCGGCCCTATTTCCACAATCTGCCCCAGATACATCACCGCAACGCGATGGCTGATGCGCTCCACGACCGCCATATCATGAGAAATAAACAGAAACGCGATGCCGAACTCTTTCTGTAAATCCATTAATAAATTGACAATTTGCGCCTGAATGGAGACGTCCAGCGCCGAGACCGACTCATCGGCGATAACCACCTTGGGGTTCAGCGCCAGCGCACGCGCGATACAGATTCGTTGCCTTTGGCCACCGGAAAACTCGTGCGGATAACGATCGGCGTGTTCAGGGAGCAGCCCGACCCGCTCGAGTAGCCAGGCGACGCGCGCTCTGGCCTCCTGCCGGGTGCCAATCTTATGCACCAATAGCGGTTCCATAATCGAATAACCGACGGTCAACCGTGGGTCGAGCGAGGCGTAAGGGTCTTGAAAAATGAACTGAATGTCACGACGAAGGTGCTGTAATGCGGCACCGGAAAGCTGCCCGGCATGCTCGCCGTCAAACACCGTTTTACCGTTGAAAATCACCGACCCGCTCTGGCTTTCGACCAACCTTAACAGCGAACGGCCGGTGGTGGATTTACCACAGCCCGACTCTCCCACCAGCGCCAGTGTCTCGCCGGGATAGAGGTCAAAACTGACCTTTTCCACCGCATGCACGTAGCGGGTTACGCGATTAAAGAGGCCGCTGCGCAGCGGAAAGCGCGTGACCAGATTGCGCACCTGCAAAATGGGAGGGGCACCGGGAACGAGCGTTGACTGCGTCAGCCCAGCGTCAGGGGGAGCAAGAGGATCTTCGACGACATTGAGCAGCGGGAAACGCGCAGGCAGCTGCGTTCCCTTCATCGCCCCAAGCCTCGGTACGGCCGCCAACAGGGCGCGGGTGTAGGAGTGCTGCGGGGTATGGAAAACGCGGCTCACGTCGCCCGTTTCGACGTTTTCCCCCTTGTACATGACCAGCACGCGGTCGGCGATTTCAGCGACGACGCCCATGTCATGGGTGATAAAAATCACCGCCATCTGCATCTCTTTTTGCAATACGCGGATGAGTTGCAGAATCTGCGCCTGAATGGTGACATCCAGCGCGGTGGTGGGTTCGTCAGCAATCAGCAAAGCCGGTTTGCACGACAGCGCCATGGCGATCATCACCCGCTGACGCATGCCGCCCGAGAGCTGGTGCGGATAGCTATCGAGGATATTTTTCGCCTGTGGGATACGCACCAGTTCCAGCATACGCAGCGCCTCTGCGCGAGCGGCCGCATGGCTCATGCCCTGATGCAGGCGAATCGACTCGGCAATCTGTTCCCCGACCGGAAACACCGGATTCAGCGAAGTCATCGGCTCCTGGAAAATCATCGCCATGTCCGCACCGCGCAGTCTGCGCATCTCGGACTGGCGTGCGGCGGTCAGGTCAATCACCTCACCCTTGCGGCGTCGAAAAAGGATTTTACCCTGATGGAGTACGCCACCGCCCTGCTCCACCAGACGCATTAAGGCCAGCGAGGTGACAGACTTTCCGGAACCAGATTCGCCGACGATAGCCAGCGTCTCACCGCGATTAACCTCGAAGCTGAGGTCACGCACTGCGTCAATGGCCTGCCCTTCATGCTCGAAACGGACGCTAAGATTACGTACCGACAGCACCTTTTCATCCGGCAAGGTCGGCACAGACAACGGCGAGGATTGAGAAATAATCTGGCTCACCAAGACTCCTTAAAATTTACGGCTCCCTGAATACTTTTGCTGCAACATAAGGAGACTTATCGATAAATAGCGACCTGCGGAGACTGGCCGACGTAGGCAAAACCGCGATACATGCCTTCACTGTTAAACGGCAGGCAGACGTTGCCGAAACGGTCGATAGCAATCATGCCGCCGGACCCGCCCAGCGCGCCGATTTTTTCCATGACCACTTTGTCGGTGGCCTGTTGCAGCGTCATGCCCGCATAGTCAATCAGCGCCGCCACGTCGTAGGCTGCCACGGTGCGCATAAATACTTCGCCAGTGCCGGTGCTGGAAATAGCGACCGTCTGGTTACTAGCGTAGCAGCCAGCGCCGATGATAGGCGTGTCGCCGACGCGTCCGGCCTGTTTATTGGTCATACCGCCGGTCGACGTTGCTGCTGCCAGATTACCCAAAGAATCCAGCGCCACGGCACCCACGGTGCCAAATTTGCGATCGGGATCCAAAGGATCGTCCGGCGCTGTCGCATTGAGCGTCGCCGCGTCGTGATCCAGCATGACGCCTTCACTGGCTCTGGCACGCATCAGCTGATCGTAACGTTCCTGGGTATAGAAATAGTCGGCAGAGACAATTTCCTGCCCATGCTCGCGGGCAAACGTTTCCGCGCCTGCGCCGGTAAACAGCACGTGCGGGCTTTCTTCCATGACCTTTCTGGCGGTCAGGATAGGGTTACGGATGTGGCTCACGCAGCTCACCGCGCCGGAGTCGAGCGTGCGGCCGTCCATGATGCAGGCGTCTAGTTCATGCGTGCCCTGATGGGTCATGACTGCGCCCGTCCCGGCGTTGAATAAAGGACACTCTTCAAGCAGGCGCACCGCTTCTGTTACCGCGTCGAGTGCGCTGCCGCCCGCCGCCAAAATGGCCTGACCGCTGCTGACAATCCGCTCCAGCGCCTGCAAATAGAGACGTTCTTTCTCCGGACTCATCGCCTTACGGGTGATGGCACCCGCACCGCCGTGAATAGCAATAGCCGCAGCGGGCTTTTCATTAACAGCAGTTGGAATTGTTGTGCTCATGTCATGCGCTCTTGGAGCCGAGAAGGCCGTATAAAGAATAATCGAGAATTTTGACTATATTTAGCCGGTCAGCGTATGTAAAGCTGAAAATGAAATCCAGCCTCATGACGCTAATTGCTTAGAATATTTATAGAAATTTAGTCAGGAGATCGAATAACGAAAGGGGTAAACAAAAAAAGGAAAATCAGCCACGCTGATTTTCCTTCTCTATATTGCGGGTGTTCAGCTGTGTGAGACGCGCTGCAAGCTGTTTATCCAACCGTACGAAGGCGGTGGATCTACACGACGTGCCCGACCATGGCGGCGCTGAATCAATCCTTTGTCTTGCATTTCGTTTAAGTCACGGCGAATCGTTTCCAGACTCACCTCTAACCAAAGCGCTAACTCGTTAACCTGAACTACCTCATGCTGATCCACCAGTTTCAGGATAGCCTGATGGCGGTTTTTTTTCATCACGATGTAACTCCAGATGCAGAAGACAATTTAGTGTGATAGCAGTCACAAAAAAGCGTGTAATCATACGACGGATCGGCAATCATTTTTGCGATCGATCTCATTCTTTTAGAATGTTTTCGCAAATTTTTCATTCTAAATAAACTTTTTTAATGCCGATTTCTGCTAATGCTGCCCGGCTTTACGCAGAGTTAATGCTCTGGCGTTAGTTTGGGGGTGAGTGTTTTTCTCTGGCATAATAAAAAGAGTGTTTTGTCACTTTGACCGGCGCACCTCGCATGCAGCCCTGCAGTCGTTAGCCGGTAATAAAAGGGTTTAATAATGGAAAATACGTTCACTTCAGGCCTGATTTCTCTGCAGGAAGCGCTGGATAAAATGCTCGCGCAGACCGCGCCGCTGACAAATGCCGCCACCGAATGGCTCCCTTTGACCGAATCCGCAGGTCGTATTACCGCCAGTCCGGTTCGCTCCCCCATTTTTGTCCCGCCGTTCGACAACTCGGCGATGGACGGCTATGCCCTGCGTCGCAGCGAATTTAGCGCCGACAAAATCTTCCCCGTTGCTGGCAAAGCCTTTGCCGGTGCTCCCTTCTCCGGCGAATGGCCTGCGGGGAGCTGCATCCGCATCATGACCGGCGCACAGATTCCTGAAGGCGCCGATGCGGTGGTTATGCAGGAAGAGGCTGAGGTTACCGACGCCGGTGTACGTTTCACCGCGCAGATCGAAGCCGGTCAAAATATTCGCCTCATCGGTGACGATATTCGTGAAGGACAGGAAGTCCTGGAAGCGGGTGTGAGACTCGGAGTGGCGCATCTGCCGCTCCTGGCCTCGCTCGGTATCGAAAAAGTTGAGGTAAACCGTCGCCTGAAGGTTGCCGTTTTCTCTACCGGTGACGAGCTACAGCCTGTCGGTACGCCATTGCAGGAAGGTCAAATCTACGACACCAACCGTTTCGCGGTGCATTTGATGCTCGACCAGCTGGGATGTGAGGTGCTGGATCTCGGTATTATCCGCGACTGCCCCGTTGCCCTGCGCCGCGCCTTTGAGCAGGCCGACGACTTTGCCGACTTAGTCATTAGCAGCGGCGGAGTGTCGGTGGGTGAAGCGGATTACACCAAAACGATGCTCGACGAGCTCGGTGAAATTGGTTTCTGGAAGCTGGCCATCAAGCCAGGTAAACCCTTTGCCTTCGGTAAGCTGAAAAACGCCTGGTTCTGCGGTCTGCCGGGTAATCCGGTCTCGGCCGTGCTGACCTTTTATCAGCTGGTACAGCCACTCATCGCCCAACTCTCGGCGCAGAGCGACTGGCGTCTGCCGCCGCGCCTGCGTGCCAGAGCGGCAACTCGTTTCAAGAAAACGCCGGGACGCCTCGATTTCCAGCGTGCCGTTTTCAACCATAACGCTCAAGGCGAGCTGGAAGCGTACACCACCGGACCGCAGGGCTCGCACGTGTTCAGTTCCTACAGCCTGGCAAACTGCTTTGTGGTACTTGAACGCGAGCGCGGTGACGTCGCTGTAGGAGAATGGGTTGAGGTTGAGCCTTTCAACGCGCTGTTAAAGGAATAAAATGATGACGCTGCCTGAACTGAGCGACGCCGAGACGCTGCGCTATAACCGCCAGATAGTGCTGCGCGGCTTTGATTTCGACGGGCAGGAAAAGCTCAAGGCCAGCCGTGCGCTGGTGGTCGGACTCGGTGGGCTAGGCTGTGCAGCCGCGCAGTATCTGGCCGCTGCCGGTATCGGTGCCCTCACCCTGCTCGATTTCGACAGCGTCTCGCTTTCCAATCTGCAACGCCAAACGCTGCACAGCGATGCGCGCATCGGCATGAAAAAAGTGGCCTCGGCAGCCATCGCGCTGGCGGCAGTGAATCCGCACGTCAGTTTGCAGCAAATCGACCAACGGCTTGAATCGGACGCGCTACTCGCGCTGATAGGCGAATGCGACGTGGTGCTCGACTGCACCGATAACGTCGCCACGCGTAATCAGTTGAACCAGGCCTGCTTTCAGCTCAAAAAGCCGCTGGTGTCCGGCGCGGCCATCCGTATGGAAGGGCAGATAAGCGTCTTCACCTATCGCGATGACGAGCCATGTTACCGCTGCCTGAGCCGGTTGTTTGGCGAAGAAGCGCTAACCTGCGTCGAGGCGGGCGTCATGGCCCCGCTGGTCGGCACCATCGGCAGTTTACAGGCGATGGAGAGTATTAAGCTGCTGACCGGCTATGGGGAAATCAAAAGCGGAAGGCTGCTAATGTTTGACGCCATGACGCTACAGTTTCGTGAAATGAAACTGCCAAAAAATCCGCGCTGCGACGTTTGCGGGCAATAGTGGAGACAAAAAAAGCCGGTCACAGAATGACCGGCCTTTCTATTGGCACAACAACCTGATTGATTAGTCGTTGATGCCCTGGCTGCGCAGGTAATCTTCGTAATTACCGGTGAAGTCAGTGATTTTGTTTGGCGTGATTTCAATGATACGCGACGCCAGTGAACTCACGAACTCGCGGTCGTGGGAAACGAAGATAAGTGTGCCTTCGTACATTTCCAGCGCCATGTTCAGCGATTCGATAGATTCCATATCAAGGTGGTTGGTGGGTTCATCCATAATCAGGATGTTAGGGCGCTGCATCATCAGCTTGCCGAACAGCATACGGCCCTTTTCACCACCGGAAAGCACTTTCACTTTCTTCTTGATATCGTCCTGACCAAACAGCAGACGGCCCAGAATACCGCGCACGGCCTGCTCGTCGTCCTTTTCGGACTTCCACTGGCTCATCCAGTCGAAAACGTTCAGCGAGTCGTCAAACTCGTATTCGTGGTCCTGCGCGTAGTAACCAATTTTGCAGTTTTCAGACCATTTCACGGTCCCACTGTCAGGCTGAGCATCACCGACCAGCGTTTTCAGCATGGTGGATTTACCCACGCCGTTGGCACCCAGAATCGCAACTTTTTCGCCAACTTCGAGCATCAGGCTGAAGTCTTTGAACAGCGGGCCGTTGTCGAAGCCTTTAGTAAGCTTTTCAACTTCCAGCGCGTTACGGAACAGTTTCTTGTCCTGCTCGAAGCGCATGTAAGGGTTCTGACGGCTGGAGGCCTTGATCTCGTCGAGCTGGATTTTATCAATCTGGCGCGCACGTGACGTTGCCTGCTTGGACTTGGAGGCGTTGGCGCTAAAGCGGCTAACAAAGGACTGCAGCTCGGCAATCTGTGCCTTCTTCTTGGCGTTGTCGGCAGTCAGACGTTCACGCGCCTGAGTTGCGGCCGTCATATACTCGTCGTAGTTGCCCGGATAAACGCGCAGCTCGCCGTAGTCCAGGTCAGCCATGTGGGTACAAACCATGTTTAGGAAGTGACGGTCGTGCGAAATGATGATCATGGTGCTGTTACGTTCGTTCAGCACCTGCTCGAGCCAGCGAATAGTGTCGATGTCGAGGTTGTTCGTTGGTTCGTCGAGCAGCAGAATTTCTGGGTCAGAGAACAGCGCCTGTGCCAGCAATACGCGCAGCTTGAAGCCTGGAGCGATTTCGCTCATCGGGCCGTAATGTTGCTCAACAGGGATACCGACACCCAGCAAAAGTTCGCCAGCACGCGACTCGGCGCTGTAGCCGTCCATTTCGCCGTAGGCAACTTCGAGGTCGGCCACTTTATAGCCGTCTTCTTCGCTCATTTCTGGCAAAGCGTAAATTCTGTCGCGCTCTTCTTTGACTTCCCACAGCTCGGAGTGACCCATGATGACGGTGTCGAGAACGCTGTACTGTTCGAAGGCGAACTGGTCCTGACGAAGTTTACCGAGACGCTCGTTCGGGTCGAGCACGACGTTACCGCCGGAGGGAACAAGGTCGCCACCGAGGATTTTCATAAAGGTAGATTTGCCACAGCCGTTCGCGCCGATCAAACCATAACGGTTACCGCCGCCAAACTTAACGGAAATGTTTTCAAATAGCGGCTTGCTGCCGAATTGCATGGTGATGTTGTAAGTACTTAGCACAGAGCTCGCTCTTAAGTTTAATTGAGTTACGTGATTTGGCGCGCATTATGCCATAAACAGGGGAAGAGATCGTGCGAAGTTTTGGTGAATTATTGCGCTATCCGTAGGAATAGCGCATGTGAAAGCCTTAAAACTTAGCTCACCAGGCTGCCAAAGAGACGTTTGAGGAGCGGTTTTCTTTTTTTGTTGCCGGAGGTGTTTTGCGACTGTTTATTGAATTCGCCGAAGACCTCAGGATTGCGATAGTCGTCGATGGAATACCCTGCGGCAATTGCTTCATGATAGTACTGCTCAAACACGTCAGCGAGCTCCTGGCGCGGATGCGGCTCAATTCTGCCGTCAAACCAGTGTCCCTTCTGCTCGGCCTGCAAACGCGGCAGTGAAAACTGATGCGAGAACTGAGTATCCATCTTGGAGTAATGCACTGCCTTCAGCTGCTCAAGCGGGATGTCATCCCCGTCGATATTGCTATATTCCGCGCCCAATGGCTGAACTTTGTGCGGATTTTCCTCAAAGAAATTTTGCAGCTTTTTATGGCCAAGGGGGTCGCGGTGCAACTGATGGATATCAGGCACAACCGCTTTGGCGGCCGCACAGTCCCACACTAGCTCACCCAGACGCAGCTCTCTTCCTGCGCCGGAAGCCAGTATCGCCCGGCCTCCGCCGATCGGGTGATTCCACATCTCGGCAACGTCGCTCATGAACATGATGTCGGCGTCGAGATACAGTGCCCTTCCCTCAAAGTTGCAGTACGCCGGAATGCCCCAGCGAAAAGCCGAGAAAGGCGTTGCCCAACGATCGGTAGTCCAGCCACTGCCTTTGCCGTCGGAATACCAGAAACTGTCGGGGTTACGCGAAAGCCTCATCCATTCAATTTCAATCGGAATAGAAGAGTGTTTACGCAGACTGTATTCCAGCACCATCATTTGTTCGAGATCACAATCGTTGGGATCGCAACCGACAAAAATACGCGCAACATGAGAAGAAGGGAGCATATAAATAATCCTTTTTACAATCAACCCAGCAACAATTACACAATCTTAATAGATAGTTCAAATTGTGGAGAAGCGCAGGCGATTTTCATAATGATTTCTTAATTTTTCCCCAAACTAATGCAAAATAATTAAACGAAAGTTAAACGAATAAAAAACCGCCGCAGGAATGCTCCTCTGCGACGGTTTTTTTATTGTTTTAAAACAATTAATTAGAAACTGTAGCCGATCACTGCGTAGTAACCCCATCCGGTGGTCTTCGCCGTGAAGTTGCCGTTACCGAAGTTGAGTTCAGTTCCGTCAGCCCACTGACCGCCGTTATGGAAGTAACGCGCCACCAGCGAGTAGTGCCAGTGCGCATAGTTCAGCGCCAGGATGTGGCTTGAAGCGATGGAGTGGTTAGTGCGCGAGTAGTTTTCGTTGTCCGCCAGCTGCGAACCGAAATCGAAGTTAGTGAAACCGATGTAGCTGACCTTCCCGCCCCACATCTCACCCAGTGGCAAGAAGTATTTAACCTTGAAACGGTAGCCGTCCCACTGGTTCTCATTCGCTGCACCATAGTTCTGCCACTGGTATTTAGCATAAATATTCAGAGACAGGTTCAGCGGGGTGTAAGTGTTAACGTCGGTGCCCAGCCCCATATACCAGGTGTTCTGGCGGTTGGCGTTATTCGGCCCCATATCGTAGATATAGTTGTTGGCGAAATACCACTCTTTGAACGGACCGAAGCTCAGGTCTTTACCGGTCAGCTTATCGATAGAGAAACGCGGTTCAATCTCCATGAACAACGGAGAACCGACCCCCTTGTCCCACATACCGTTATCATTGCCGTTGCCTGTGCCAAAGAATTTAGGCAAGTCAACATAACCGTAAAAATCAAACCAGTCTTTATGCGCGAAGGCTTCATACTCGAGATACAGATCGTTATTTTCCTGCGGTCCAAAACGGGTGTGATAGCTGCCAACGACGTTGACGCTCTGATGCCACCAGTCGGAAACATATTGATCTTTGCCGTCGTCAGCAAGCGTTTGCGCGCTGTAAGAAGAAACGAGAAGTGCACCTGCTAGTAAAATTTTAGTTTTCATGGGTTACCAGAAGCAATGAGAAAGCAACTCCCTGTATCAAGGAGACTGTGGGTGTTAAAAACGAACAAAAATGACAAGGCAAAATTCGGCAACATTCCGGGAAAAAACGCGTTCAAAAAAACGCCTTCTCAGAAAAATCTGTAGCCGCCCCTAGCGCCGCCTCTTAATTATCGATTCGGTCAACATTTGTCAATTTACGTTTCATTTTCATACACTCTTTATGTGATCGATATCACATAAAGTTCATCTTTCTGTGATTCTGCTTTCTGGCTTCTGTCTTTTCAAAAAATGCTGCATAAATGCTATGGAGATGTTACTTCCGTTTTCCTGGCCCGCGAGATGCTCTCCCATGCGGCGACTACAATGACAATAAGCGTCGTGAGCCCGTTTACCATCAGCACGTCAGTAACGAAACTGAACGGCACAAGCACAACCAACGCAGCGATGCCGACAAGATGTGATAACGGGATACGTTGATAAACAAAAAGTTTATAGACCGCATTGGCGCAGAGATAAACCAGAGGCCCGCCTATCAGCACGGCTGCCGTGAGGGTATTGATGTGGCTTGCTGGCTCGTTGATAACCCGCTCATTCGCCACCGCACAGACAATTATCGCGCCGACCAGCACCACGTGAACGTAGTGAAATCTGGCCCCCATTTTTCCGGGATCTTTCGCATGGACGATCGCTTCACTTCCGGCTTTACTGGAGGTATCAAAGTAAATCCACCACAGCGCCAAACTGCCTACGAAGGCGACGAGTGAGGCAATAATCACCGGGGGAGTCCACGGCGTGAGCTCACTCAAGGTCGCGCCGGTGATCAAAATGGTTTCACCCAAGGCGACGATAACAAACAGCTGATTGCGCTCGGCGAGATGATGCCCGTCAATCGTCCACTCACGGCGGCTGCTTGAACGTCCCAATCCGGGTAGCGGAAAACCAAACATCGGTGACACATATTCGCACAGCACTGCGATGGCCCAGAGCAGCAGCCTGGTCTCACCCTGACAAACGCCACCCGCCAGCCAGAACACCGCCGAGATAGACACCCAACCAAGAATACGTTTGAAATTGCCTGAGAGCGCATGTTGCCAGCCAAGCATGTTCAGCACGCACAGCGTACGCCCCACCTGTATCAGCACCAGAAACAGAGCGAACACTCCCCCGCGTTGGCCAAAAGCCTCAGGGATTGCCGAGGACATAAACAGCCCCATCAGCATTACGGCAAACAACATCAGGCGCACGCTACGCAGATCAGGGTTAAACCAGTTGGTCACCCAGGCAGTGTACTGCCACGCCAGCCAGACCGCGAACCACATGACCAGCGTTTGCAGCGCGCCAGTCCAGCTGAGGTGATGCAGGAGATAATGTGAAAGCTGGGTGACCGCAAAGACATAGATGAGGTCAAACAGCAGTTCGGAATAGGAGACCGACGCTTCATGGCCGTTGCGTTCACGCAGTAGCGGGTGGGATTGATTCATGGAAACCTCTCGGACGCTGAAAAGGACCAGACATAAAAAAAGAGATAACCCGAGGTTATCTCTTTTCATCATGCCTTAAGCGTTCTAGGCGGTAAATCTATGCTCAGGCGCTTTTTTTCAGCGTCACGGCCTTCAGGGGTTCGCCTCTGACCGGCGCACCGTCGGCCACATAATACTCGGCGGTGCTTTTCGGCAGCGCCTCGCGGCCCCGAATAGAATCGGCAATTTTCTCGGCGATCATGATGGTCGTCGCGTTCAGGTTGCCGGTGATTATCTGCGGCATGATGGATGCATCCACCACGCGCAGCCCCTGCATCCCGTGTACACGGCCCTGCCCGTCAACCACCGCCATCTCGTCGCTGCCCATTTTACAGGTACAGGATGGATGGAACGCCGTCTCGGCATGCTCACGCACGAAGGCATCAAGTTCTTCATCACTCTGCACCTCAATACCCGGACTGATTTCACGTCCGCGATAAGGGTCAAGCGCAGGCTGATTCATAATTTCGCGGGTGATGCGAATCGCGTCGCGAAACTCCTGCCAGTCCTGTTCGGTAGACATATAGTTGAACAGGATGCTCGGATGCTGGCGAGGATCCTTGGATTTCACCTGCACGCGGCCACGGCTTGGTGAACGCATCGAGCCAACGTGTGCCTGGAATCCGTGCTCTTTCACCGCGTTGCTGCCGTTGTAGTTAATCGCCACCGGCAGGAAGTGATACTGAATGTTCGGCCAGTCGAACTCTTCGCGGCTGCGAATAAAGCCACCGGCCTCAAACTGGTTGCTCGCGCCCACGCCGGTCCCGTTAAACAGCCATTCCGCACCGATTTTCGGCTGATTAAACCATTGCAGCGCCGGGTACAGCGACACCGGTTGTTTACAGCTGTACTGTAGATACATCTCCAGATGGTCCTGCAGGTTCTCACCCACGCCCGGAAGGTCATGAACCACGGGAATATCCAGCGAAGTCAGCAATGCTGCCGGGCCGACGCCTGAACGTTGCAGGATTTGCGGAGAAGCTATCGCGCCGCTGCACAGCAGAACCTCACGTTTGGCACGCACCTCGATGGGATGCAGGTCGTCTCCCTTCATGTAGCTCACGCCGACAGCTTTCTTGCCGTCGAACAGGATGCGGTCAGTCAACGCGTGCGTCACGATAGTCAGGTTGGCGCGCGGTCTTGCCTGATCCAGATAGCCTCGCGCCGTGCTCGCACGACGGCCTTTTGGCGTCACGGTGCGGTCCATCGGACCGAAGCCTTCCTGCTGATAGCCGTTGAGGTCATCGGTGCGCGGATAACCCGCCTGTACGCCCGCCTCGACCATCGCGTGGAACAGCGGATTATTGCCGGTTTTCGGCGTGGTCACGCTGACCGGACCGTCCCCGCCGTGGAAATCATTCGCGCCGATGTCGCGCGTTTCCGCTTTACGGAAATACGGCAGGCAGTCCAGATAGCTCCAGTTTTCAAGGCCCGGTGCTTTCGCCCAGTTGTCGAAGTCCATCGCGTTACCGCGGATATAGCACATGCCGTTGATAAGCGATGACCCCCCCAGCCCTTTACCCCGGCCACACTCCATGCGGCGGTTGTTCATGTGCGGCTCAGGGTCGGTCTCATAGGCCCAGTTATAGCGACGCCCCTGTAAAGGGAAAGCCAACGCGGCAGGCATCTGGGTACGGAAATCGGCACGATAGTCCGGACCGCCCGCCTCGAGCAGCAGCACGTTGACGCTGCTGTCTTCGGTTAATCGGGTCGCTAATACGTTACCGGCAGAACCGGCACCAATAATGATGTAATCGTAATCCATTGAAATCTCCTCTTGCGGTCGGCGGTTTAAAACACCGAACTAAATTCGCCCAGCTCAACCTGCACGGATTTGATTTGTGTGTAATGTTCGAGAGTACTCACGCCGTTTTCACGGCCTACGCCTGAATGTTTGTAGCCCCCCACCGGCATCTCTGCCGCCGATTCGCCCCAGGTGTTGATCCAACAGATGCCAGCCTCGAGCTGGTGAATCACCCGGTGCGCCGCATTCAGGTCGCGCGTCACCAGTCCGGCCGCCAGGCCAAAGTCAGTGTCATTAGCGCGACGCACCACTTCTTCTTCGCTTTCATAGGTCAGAATGCTCATGACCGGGCCGAAGATCTCTTCACGGACGATTTCCATGTCATCCGTGCAGTCGGAAAATACCGTGGGCGCAACGAAAGCGCCTTTGCCGTATTCGCCGTCGGTGACGCGGTGACCGCCCGCCAGCAGACGAGCTCCGTCCCGCTTACCGCTTTCGATAAAGCGCAGCACGTTTTCCATGTGCGGGAAGCTGACCAGTGGCCCAAAGTTGACCTGCTCGTCGGTCGGCAGGCCCAGCTTGATACGCTTGACGCGTTCAACGATTTTCCCTTCGAACTCGGCCTGCAAATGTTTTGGCACAAACACGCGCGTGCCGTTGGTGCACACCTGACCGGAGCTGTAGAAGTTGGCCATCATCGCGATATCCGCCGCCAGATCCAAATTGGCATCCGGGAAGATAATCAGCGGCGACTTGCCGCCCAATTCCATGGTCACTTCTTTCAGCGTCGAAGCTGAGGCGCTCGACATCACCTTCTTGCCGGTAACCACGCCGCCGGTGAAGGAGATTTTTGCGATCCCCGGATGCTCGGTCAGATACTGTCCAATCTCGGCCCCGTTACCGGTCAGCACGCTAAACACGCCGTCCGGCACACCCGCTTCGGTATAGATTTCAGCCAGCTTGAGCGCGGTTAGCGAGGTAACCTCACTCGGCTTGAAGATCATGGCGTTACCCGCCGCCAGTGCCGGTGCAGACTTCCACAACGCAATCTGAATCGGATAGTTCCAGGCACCGATACCGGCGACCACGCCCAGCGGCTCACGACGCGTATAAACGAACGAGGTGTCGCGCAGCGGGATCTGCTGGCCTTCGATGGCCGGGATCAGACCGGCGTAATATTCCAGCACGTCGGCACCGGTGACGATGTCCACGGCGGTGGTTTCAGACAGCGGTTTTCCGGTGTCCAGCGTTTCAATTTGCGCCAGTTCGTCGTTGCGTTCACGCAGGATATCCACGGCTTTGCGCAGGATGCGGGAGCGCTGCATGGCTGTCATCGCGGCCCAGACTTTCTGTCCCTTCTGCGCCGCTTCTACCGCACGGTCAAGATCTTCGCGGGACGCAGAAGCAATCTCGGCGAGGATTTCACCGTTGGCCGGGTTGATGGCCGGAAAAGTTTCACCGCCGGTGCTGTCCTGATAGCGACCGTCGATATAAAGTTTTTGCATGCCAAAGCGGGACATAAGTTCTCCTGTTTCAAAGCGGGCGACAAAGTGAAGGCATTGACCTTCAGCGTGCGGCAGACTGCGCCAGTGATTCGATGTAGCGATGCGTAATCAGCAACGCTTCCTGACGGTCAAACACCTGGTGACTCAGTGCGCTGCGTAACCACAAACCGTCAATCAGTCCTGCCAGGCCTTTCGCCGCCAGACGCGCCTCGTGATGAGGTAAAAATCGTCGAAATTCGACGCATAGATTCGAGTAGAGCCTTCTACTGTTGACCTGCTGCAAACGGTACAGCTGGGGGTGATGCATGCTGCTGGCCCAAAAGGCCAACCAGGTTTTCATCGCCGGATCGTTGGTCTGCCCTTCATCAAAGTTTGCCTGTGCAATCGCCCGTAAACGCGCGGTCGGCGCATCGTCGTTAAGCGTAGCCAGTCGTTGCTTAACGCTGTCGCCGAGGTGGCTCAGCAGATAACGCATCGTCGCCTCGAGCAGTCCGTTCTTGTCACGAAAATAGTGACTGATGATGCCGTTGGATACGCCCGCTCGACGGGCAATCTGGGCAATCGAGGCGTCATGCATGCCAACCTCGTTCACGGCGGCAAGCGTCGCATCAATTAACTGCTGCCGCCGAATCGGCTGCATTCCAACTTTTGGCATTGACTCCACTCCTGAAAATGGCGTGATGAAACGGCTGTATTGATGCCTGTTTCAATTTTATTTAACGCCGGAACTGTCCCTATTAAACTTTTTTTTGATTGAACGTTCAATAAAAAATGAATATATTTTATTACCGTCTGGTAACGAATTTGTAGAAACATTGAGGCAAATTCTTTCACAAGCGGTTGATAAAAAGCAGGTTACTGGCAATATCAGAACTTGCTTATTTTCAGGTCGATGAAGGCGTTTTAAAGCCAGTGCACTCAGCGGATCTCCTGTCAGGACATTTTTTTAGCGTCATAAACCTTGTCCCCGGTGTTCTTGATATGCGCTAAGGCGCGCTGCTTTTAAACACCACTCCCGACCTTGTGTTTTGTCTTTTATGACCTTTGGAAAACGGGAAAACGATGGCTTCTATCGAACTTTCGGAAAAACCTAAAGACTCGCTAAACAAGGTGGTATTTTTTACCTCGGCGGGGCTGATTCTGGCCTTTACGCTGATGACCATTTTCTTTACCGATATCTCGGGAAAAGCAATTAGCGTGGCGCTGGAATGGGTATCAGCCACCTTCGGCTGGTATTACATGCTGGCCGCAACGCTGTACATTGTGTTTGTGGTATTTATCGCCAGCTCGCGCTTTGGCTCTATCAAGCTCGGGCCCGAGCAGTCAAAACCTGAATTCTCCATGATGAGCTGGGCCTCGATGCTGTTTGCCGCCGGTATTGGTATCGACCTGATGTTCTTCTCGGTAGCCGAACCGGTCACGCAATATATGATGCCGCCGGAAGGCCAGGGCCAGAACATTGCGGCGGCACGCCAGGCGATGGTCTGGACGCTGTTCCACTACGGCCTGACCGGCTGGTCAATGTATGCGCTGATGGGTATCGCGCTCGGTTATTTCAGCTATCGCTACAATCTTCCGCTGACCATCCGCTCGGCGCTGTATCCTATTTTCGGCAAGAAAATCTACGGCCCGATTGGCCACAGCGTGGATATTGCGGCGGTGGTCGGCACTATCTTTGGTATCGCCACGACCTTGGGTATTGGGGTGGTTCAGCTAAACTACGGCCTGAAAGTGCTGTTCCATATCCCGGAAGGTCTGGGGGTGCAGGCGGCGCTGATTTTGCTGTCGGTAATAATGGCCACAGTGTCGGTCACTTCGGGCGTCAACAAGGGCATTCGTATTCTTTCCGAATTGAACGTGCTGCTGGCGCTGGGGCTTATCCTGTTCCTGCTGTTCTTCGGCAATACCGAGTTCCTGCTCAATGCGCTGGTGCTGAATATTGGTGATTACATCAATCGCTTTATGGGCATGACGCTCAACACCTTCGCCTTTGACCGCCCAACGCAGTGGATGAACAGCTGGACCCTCTTCTTCTGGGCCTGGTGGGTTGCCTGGTCGCCGTTTGTGGGCCTGTTCCTGGCGCGTATTTCGCGTGGCAGAACCATTCGCCAGTTCGTGCTGGGGACGCTGATTATTCCGTTTGTGTTCACGCTGTTCTGGCTGTCTATTTTCGGCAACAGCGCGCTGTATCAGATTCTGCACGGCAATATTGCCTTCGCCAACGAAGTGATTGCGCACCCGGAGCGCGGCGTTTACAGCCTGCTGGCGCAGTATCCAGGCTTTACGCTGAGCGCCTCTGTAGCAACCATCACCGGCCTGCTGTTCTACGTTACCTCGGCCGACTCTGGCTCGCTGGTACTGGGGAACTTCACCTCTAAGCTGGCCGATATCAACAACGATGCCCCCAACTGGCTGCGCATCTTCTGGTCCGTCACCATCGGCGTGCTGACGCTGGGAATGTTGATGACCGACGGCGTATCAGCGCTGCAAAACACGACGGTTATCATGGGACTGCCGTTTAGCTTCGTTATCTTCTTTGTGATGGCGGGACTGTATAAATCGCTGCGTCTTGAGGATTATCGACGTGCCAGTACGCTGCAAAACTTTGCGCCTGCGACACCGTCCGCCGGTGATGCAGCACTGAACTGGAAGCAGCGTCTGTCGAGGGTGATGAACTTCCCGGGAACCACGCACACGCAGAAGATGCTGGATATTGTCTGCCGTCCTGCGATGCAGGAGGTAGCGAACGAGCTGAAGCTGCGCGGTGCCAAGGTAGAATTTACCGAAGGCGCACCGGTGGATGATGAGAAACTCAACCATCTGGAGCTGCTGGTCAAGCTGGGTGAAGAGCAGAACTTTATCTATCAGATTTGGCCGCAGCGCTACGCCGTACCGGGCTTCACCTATCGCGCGCGTTCGGGCAAATCGCACTATTATCGCCTGGAAACCTTTTTGCTAGAGGGCACGCAGGGCAATGACCTGATGGACTTTACCAAGCATCAGGTGATCAACGATATTCTGGACCAGTACGAGCGTCACCTAAACTTCCTGCACATCAATCGGGAAGCGCCGGGCAATACATTGACGTTTCCGGAGTAACGGGGATTAAAGGTTAAGGGCACGCGCCTTGCGCGCTGGCCCTTGACCTGCCAACCCGCTTCTTCAACAAATAAAATTAATCGCTTAATGCTGGATATCACTAAGCTCTGCCTGATGAACATCGCGGCTTTTTATTCCGGCGTGGGTCATTTTCTCGCGCGCCTCCTCGATATCGCCCTGCTCAATTTTCAGCTTCTCCTGCGTACTGCCCTCTCGAGGATTAAGGACCAGTTCCACCATAATCGGAAAGTGATCGGAACCCATAGGTTCAAGGCGTTTCAGGTCAACCAGCGTGAAGTCTTTGCTGTGGAAAACGTGGTCCAGCGGCCAACGGAAACACGGATAGCTGGCGTGGAAAGTATTAAACATTCCGCGTCCGCGACGTGGGTCGAGCAGCCCGCTGATTTTCATAAACAGCCGGGTAGTCCGTGACCAGGCCACGTCATTCAGGTCTCCGGTCACAATGGTTGGATAAGTCGCCCGTGCGCAGGTATGCCCGACAGCAATCAGCTCGCCGTCGCGGTTGGTAGACTCGTCGTCCTCGGTCGGGCTAGGCGGCATCGGATGCAGGCAGTGCAGAACCACCTGCTCCCCGCCCTCAAGCTCGACGCGAAAATGCATCGAAGGGATCCCCTCCGCCACCAGATACTGAATTTTTGCCTCAATGAGGGGAAAGCGCGAGTAGACGTGCATTCCATAAAGGTTCTCTAACGGGCATTTGAGCGTGTAGGGATGACTGGCCTGCAACGGCGCCATCTGCTGCTCCCACCATAGATTGGTTTCGAGCAGGACGATGACATCGGGTCTGTTCTGCGCAAGGATTTCCAGCAGTTTTTCAGACTTGCGGTTGGTCATCAGCACGTTGCAGTTGAGGATTTTAATGCGAGGATGCTGGCTGGCTGGCGTTTTTTTTACCTGCACTTTCGAAAGGCCAGTGTAGGGAAATATCCACCAGCTCTGATAAATCGTGCAACCCAGGGCGAGCAGCACGATGAGCCATGAAAACTGCCCGCCTCCGGGCAGAAAACACAACTCAAGCAGGAGAAACACCAGCGACAACACGGCCATTTGCAGGCGTGGGAAGTCCCAGATACGCACCCACCAGCGCTGGTTACGAGATAAAGGCAACAGGGTCAACAACGTCATAATCAGGGTGAGAATCCCCACCACTAGACGCGCATTATCCATTTTTTGTTCTCATTATTTTCCCGTAGTCGGTACGTGACACCAGTTATGCTGTTCCACGATGCCACCGTTCGGCGAAGTGTAGCCAATACAACCTAATATACTGTCGAAAAGTTTCTCATGATAGGCCGGCACTTTGTTCCTGGCCATGATTTGCAACTGCTGAAACGCCTGACGATTCTGATCGTTGGCCAGGAATTTGTCAGATGCCCACACCATAATAGGGACGGTACGCTGCTCAATCGGCGCATGATCCCGCGGGGTGCCGTGGAAATGCATGTTTTGCGAGATAGATTCGCCGTGGTCGGAAGCATAGAACACGATGGCGTTTTTATCACGCATCTGATTAAACACCTGCTCAAGGAAATCATCGGTATA
Source organism: Rouxiella badensis (assembly GCF_002093665.1). GTDB lineage: Bacteria > Pseudomonadota > Gammaproteobacteria > Enterobacterales > Enterobacteriaceae > Rouxiella > Rouxiella badensis. The sequence goes on from NZ_MRWE01000001.1 coordinate 22,791, forward strand.
AAGCAGGGAGTTATCGTAAGCGTTAATCATCTCTTCGGTCGAGCAGGCGTCATCAATGCCCATACACTCCGGCTGATAGCGTGCGAAGTTACGCGGATATCGCTCTGAATACAGGTAATGCGACCCTTTGGTATGCAGAATAATCAGGTGCTTGCCCTGTGGATGGTTGGCAATCGAGTCCTTCATTTCGTTGATCAGCAACATATCGTCGACCGGTTTACCGGCATTGCGCTTTTCAGAGCCGATGCTTTCACGCAGCGAGTATTCATCGGCTTTGGTTTTGTTGTAGAACCAGGCTTCACTCTGCATGGAGTACAGGTCAGAACTAAAGCCCTGATTCTTAAGCACAGAGAAGACGTTCATCTCTTTGAGAGTCCGCTCCGGATTGTCGCGAGTTCCGCCCATACGTACAAACATGCAGCGTAACGAAAGTTTGGTCGAGGTATCGCAAGAATATCCCTGTAGCGCGACCAGATTCTTCTCTTTCTCAAGGTTAGGCGTATTGTCACGCGCATAGCCGTAAATGCCCATGTGGTCGCGTCGTGCGCTTTCGCCAATCACGAAAACCACGTACAGATCTTTCACGTCTTTTGGCGGCACATAAGTGAAATGTTTTGAAGGATCGAAGAGATTTTTAGTATCTTCGGCCTGACTGTAGGAGCTATAGATATAAAGACCCAGCCCGGACAACCAGTTAGAAGGTAAGTAACTCCCCGCCACTACACCGCCGTAGCTGGCCATCATGCGGTTGTTTATGCGGTCATGCGCTTCCTGCGCGCCGCCCATCAACTTGAGTGGCACCCAACAGGCCAGTCCACTGACAACCAAAAGCACTATTTTGATGGCAACGGTGCGAAAGCGCGTTTCTTTCAGCGACGAACCGGGCATTTTACTGCCCCAAAGCAGGATAAGCGGGATAAAGCTAACGGCAATGAGCCAGATAAAGAAGTGGCTGCCCACCGACTCTTTAGACAGGTCGAGCGAGTCCACTGCCAGCGCCGAAGCCAGAATGCCGTAGCCGATGTCGACATTGAAGATAATCATGTAGTAAGCCGCCGCCACAGAGGCCACGACAACAATAGAAAGCAGCACTCGATACACGGTTTTACCGGTAAAGGAGACAAGCTTGGTGAGGAAATAGACCAACGCAAATGCCGCCACCATCTCAACCATCAAAGACAAGGTATTGTCATAGTGTAATTCGTGATAGCGACGGTAAAAAATTGGAAGGTTGAGCAATATTCCCAGGTACAAAGCAATAAAAAGTGAAATCTTCTGTTGCGATAAGTCTCGTATTTTATACATCAGTCGGTAAAAGCTCTTTCAAAGGTTCTATTCGCGTATGCTGCGCGCCCGTGCCGGAGGCAAATGACCTAAAAGCGTCAATTTGTGGCTGCCGATGACACTATGAGACCCTGAAAATGCCGATTTCTCATAAATTCAATTATTACATTGACTAATAAAATGTAACAAAATTAACGATATCCTTATATTTCATTGCGTTACGCGATGGCGAAAAATACACTTTTTACGCTTTATTTAATATTTATTTAACGATGAGTTTATCGCCTCGGTTTCTACGCTCGAGGGAAGGTCAACGTGAAACGTGTTCTGCCCTGCGGAAGATTCGAGACCGACACACTGCCGCGATGCAGCGTCATAATGGCCTGAACAATCGCCAGCCCCAGACCGTTTGAGCTTCCCCCTTCGCTACGAGACGGATCCGCACGATAAAAACGGTCAAACAGTTTGTCTATCTGGTCCGTGGGAATAGCCGGACCGGCGTTATCGACGTTAACGGCGCTGCTCTGTGCCTGATGCTCGACCCAAACCTTGACCTCGCTGTTTTCATCCCCGTAATTAATGGCGTTAGCCACCAGGTTGCTCAGCGCCCGCTGGAAAAGCAGAGCGTCGGCAAACACCACGCCCTCGCCTTCACACGCCAGGCGTATGCCGCGCTCTTCGGCCAGCCCTTCAAAATAGTCCACCACCCGCAGCGTTTCGTTCTCCATCGACAGCGGCACAATATTAAGCACCGAACGTGCATGCGAGGCGCGGGCCAGGAAGAGGATATTCTCGACCATACGCGAAATACGCTCCAACTCGCCCATGTTATTGGCCAGCAGGGTCTCATACTCTTCCGTTGTGCGGGTTTGGTAAAGGGCCACCTGACAATGCCCCATCAGCGCGCCGACCGGCGTGCGGATCTCGTGCGCCAAATCGGCCGAGAATTGATTGAGCCGCTGATAACCGTCCGACAACCTGTCGAGCATCGCGTTGAAAGAAACAATGAGTTGCTGGAGCTCCAGCGGTGCGCCCTCTTCACTTAGCCGCGTAGACAGGCTGGTTGGATGGATTTTTGCGGCCTCATTAGCCATTTTCTGCAGCGGGCGTAGTCCGCGACGGATAACCACGTAACCGAGTCCGGCGATCAGCACATACGCCAGCAGCACGGAGGCAATGATCTCCCAGCGGAACGCATCCAGCATCTTGGTTTCACCCGCCATAAAGTGCCCGGCGAGAATCTCGACCGTTTGACCGTCTTTCATACGCACGTCGGCGAGAGCGAAACGCACCGGCGTATCGTCTTCGGCCAAAACATGATGCACGCTTTGCAGGGTGAGCGTCTGACCGACCGGAACGGCCGCAACCTCTGGCAGCACAATGTGGCCTGGATTGACGTTGATGATTGGCGCTTGGCCGAGAAGGCGAAAACGCAGAATATCGCGCTCGTTACCGAGCATATTCTCAAATAATCCGGGATTGTGGCTGAGCTGCGTCAACGGAAAATCATTGCCCAGCAGCTGGCGGAAATACTGCACCCTGCCCGCGACCTGATAATCTGCTCGGCGGATCATCTCTTTCTCCATCGAGTAATAGAGATAAAAGCCCACGCAGCTGACCACCAGGGCGGCAATCAGGGCAAAGAGCAGCGTCGAACGCAGGATAAGTGAAAAAGGTTTACTCATAGTCTCGCACTTCACACACGTAGCCGATACCGCGCACGGTATGGATAAGCTTCACATCATAGGGCCGGTCGATTTTACTGCGCAGGCGTTTGACCGCCACGTCGACCACGTTGGTATCGCTGTCAAAATTCATGTCCCAGACCTGCGAGGCTATCATGGTGCGCGACAGCACCTCCCCCTCACGGCGCATCAGCAGATGCAATAGCATGAACTCTTTATTGGTTAAGGGAATAACCGTGTCCTGCCGCGTCACCTTACGGCGCAGCACATCAATGTGCAGGTCGGCCAGCGAATAGGTGTCAGACTCACGCACCGTGCCTCGACGCAGCAGCGTTCTCACGCGCAAGACCAGTTCGGTGAAGGAGAAAGGCTTGATAAGATAATCATCAGCGCCTAGCTCAAGCCCGTGAATACGGTCCTGCACTTCATCGCGTGCCGTGAGGAACAAAACAGGCACGTCGCTCTTCTTGCGCAGCACTTCCATCACCTGCCAGCCGTTGAGCCCCGGCAGCATGACGTCGAGGATCACCGCATCAAAGTTGTCTTCCAGCGCCAAAAATAGCCCATCTGCGCCGTTACGCGCCAAATCAACGCGATAGCCCGCCTCTCCCAGCCCTTTCTTAAGGTAGTCGCCGGTGCTGACGTCATCTTCAATAACCAGTATCCGCATGTGTGCCTCTTTGACTCCGCATTCCTTTGTAAAGTCTATCAGTTCTGGAAGAAACCTTTGATGACATTATTGTCATCAACTTGTCATCAATGAGTCCCTGTATGTCGTCCATCCTGTCTATTATTAATTAGCAAACATTAGGCTGATTTTTATATTGATGCGTCACCTGACTTCCCTTGTAGTTCTCATATGAATAATTTGGAGAGTATTATGATTAAATCCTCACGCCTTGCCGGTCTGCTGCTGTCTTCCCTACTGATGACCAGCGGGGCTTTTGCAGCAGACGCTAGCAACACCATTAAACCGACCCGTGGCACCATCGATTCTGTGACCCCTACCTCCCTCGAGCTCACAACCCGTCAGGGCGAAAAGCTGGATGTCAAGCTGACCGATCAGACCAAAATTACCCAGGTTACCGAAGGTAAAATGTCGGACATCAAGGCTGACAGTTTCATCGGCACTGCCGCCGTACCTCAGCCTAACGGTACCCTGAAGGCGCTCGAAGTTCACGTATTCGCCCCAAGCCTGCGCGGCAGCGGTGAAGGCTTCAACCCGTTCGAGTCCGCAGACGGTAAAATCAATACCATGACCAACGGCACCGTCGGCAAACTGGTCAACTCCAATGGCCGTACACTGACCGTGAAATACCAGAACGGCGAAAAAACCGTAGTAGTACCGGATGACGTACCGGTCGTTCTGCTGGCACCGGGTGACCGCAGCCTGCTGAAACCAGGTGCTCACATCGTGCTGTTCCCAATTAAAGATGCTCAAGGTGCCCTGGCCGCTCGCGGAATTGCTGCCGGCAAAGACGGCGTTACCCCACCGATGTAATGTGAATTGAATACCAGCGCCGGTTCGCCCCCTCACGTGTCTGCGCTTCAAGGCGGACTGGCGCTGACCTCCCTCCAAGGAAAATCTTATGCGTAAAAAAAGAATCCATCCCTGGCCGGTGAGGCTCTGCCACTGGGTCAATCTGCTGGTGATGATTGGCATGGTCATGAGCGGCTGGGGTATCTATAACGCTGACCCCATTTTTAATTTTACCTTTCCACAAAACGCCACGCTCGGCGGATGGCTCGGCGGCAATATCGGCTGGCATCTGGCAGTGATGTGGGTACTGGCGGCAAACGGGCTTTTCTACCTGCTCTGGGGTTTGTTCAGCGGCCATTTCAGGCAGCGTTTTTTCCCTTTCACGCCGGCCTCAGTCTGGCATGACCTGGTAAGCGCACTGCGTTTTCGGTTATCCCATAAGTCTAATCAATATAATGCGGTGCAAAAGCTGATGTACGTCGGCGTGCTGTTGCTCGGCCTGCTGTTAGTGATTTCGGGATTGTCCATCTGGAAACCGGTGCAGTTTAGCGGACTGGTGTATTTGATGGGCGGATTCACCGTCGCTCGCTACGTCCATTTCTTTGCGATGAGCGGCATTATGCTGTTCGTTGTTGTACACGTGGTAATGGTGCTGCTGGTGCCGAAAACCTTGCCGGGCATGATTACCGGCGGCAACGCTGCGACCAAAAATGCAGGAGAAAGCGCGGATGACTGATGAAAAGAAACGGCCAAAGTTAATTCTTGAGCCGGACCAGCGCAAGCAGCTGGTTAACGTTCAACGCCGCCTGATGATTAAGTCTGGCCTGACGCTTGGCGCAGTGTCGATGCTAACAGGCTGCAATATGCAGGACGGAGATGACGTCGATAAGGTGCTGTGGGCGATGTCACGCTGGAACGACCGCGTCCAGAGCTGGCTCTTCAGCGGTCAGAAGTTAGCGCAAACTTACTCGGCGGACCAGATTACCAAACCCTTTCGCTTTAACGCTTATTATCCCGAGTACAACGTGCCCGAGATAGATATCCCCAACTATCGCCTTGAAGTCTCTGGGAAAGTGGAGAAAAAAGCGCCCTGGACGTTGCAACAGCTGCAGCAATTACCGCAAAGCAGCCAGATAACCCGACTGATTTGCATCGAAGGATGGAGCGCTATAGGCCAGTGGAGCGGCGTGCCGCTGAAGACCTTCTTGCAGCATGTCGGCGCGGACCTGACCTGCAAATATGTCGGTTTTAAATGCGATGACCGCTATTACTCCAGCATCGACATGGCAACCGCGCTGCATCCGCAGACCATTCTGGCGCTCGACTTCGGCGGAAAACCTTTGCCGCCCGACTTTGGTTATCCGCTTCGTCTGCGTATGCCGACTAAGCTTGGCTTCAAAAATGCCAAACATATCGGGGCAATTTTTGTGACCGACACCTACCCAGGCGGATATTGGGAAGACCAGGGGTATAACTGGTACAGCGGGATTTAAGCAAAATGCAGGACTAACAGACGGAAAATAAAAAAAGAAAAACCGCCCCGAGAGGCGGTTTTTTTTCGAAACATCGTTGCCTGAATCTTTAAAGACCGAGGCAGCCAGGTTTCTATAATTAGAAGCTGTAACCCACGCCTGCGATCCAGGTGCCAACGTCAACACTGCGGATACGGCTCTGCTCGTAAGAAACGTCAAGAGCGACGTTCTGGATTGGGTTGAACTGGAGACCTGCACCGTAGGAGAAACCAACGTCGCTGGTGTCAGACTTCTGACGCAGAACGGTAGAGTCTGGGTTTTCGGTATTGCTGAATTTACCGAAGCCGATACCTACTACGCCGTAGATGCTAGCCCAGTCATTCAGACGGTAAGCTGGACCTGCGGTGATGCCGTAGTACTGACCTTTCTGATAAGAATTATCAGTCAGAGAGTGATCTTTTTCAGTGTAGGTGAAAGAGCCGATCACACCCAGTGGGTTGTTGTCTTGCTCGTAACGGTATTTCAGGTTGAAGCCGTTTGCTTTATTAGCCACGCCCTGCATATCGCTCTGAGCATAACCAGCTGTAACAGTGCTGGTATCAGCGAATGCACTTGAAGTACCTAAAGCTACTACGCAAGCTAATGCGGAAAGACATGCAATTTTTTTCATAACCACCTCAAAAAAGGGAACCAAAATAACCTTCACCATGAAAATATAACAAAAAGTAGTGTGAAACTCTGCCTCAATTAAGATGTCCAATGCACTTTATGGTGTAACAAAAAGTTTCCAAATCGACGTATCCAGCTAATTTAAAAGAGTTTTTTCACCGTAATAATATAAGATAAACTTATTGAACTTTTTCAAATTAGCGGAATATTCCTAATGTTTTGCGCAAATAATCAGCGGTTTTGTTGTGCAATTGTCTCATTCATCCCCTTGAGACAAAAGTTTTTTTACCTTCTGCTAACACTAATCCACTAAAAATTTCTGGTTGCCAGTACAATATCGGCTTTTCAGCGGCGCTCTATCCGCCTTTTACTCTGTACGGACCCGTTACCTTTGAAAAATAATTCTCTTAAAAATCAGTCGGGGCAACTTTTAACCGATACCGTTTCACCCGCAGCGGCTAAAGCACACAATCCGCTGATTGCCGTTGCAATGATATTGATTGCCATGCTTTCTCTGCAGGGCGGTGCTGCAATGGCGAAGTCATTATTCCCCCTCGTCGGCTCACAGGGCGTGACCGCACTGCGTCTTGGCATGGGGTCGATAATCCTGCTGTGCTATTTCAGACCGTGGCGAATAAAAATGCGCGGCGGCAATCTGCGCTCGTTGCTGATATACGGTCTGGCGCTGGGTTGTATGAATTATACCTTCTATTTGGCAATTCGCACGGTTCCCTTAGGCATTGCCGTGGCACTAGAATTTACCGGTCCGCTGGCGGTTGCGATGTTTTCCTCTCGCCGCCCTATCGACTTTGTTTGGGTGCTGCTGGCGGTGATTGGATTAGGGTTCCTCCTGCCAATAGGCCATAGCGTGACTGGCATCGATCCCGTCGGTGCCGGCTTTGCATTGATAGCAGGCGCTTGCTGGGCGGTTTACATCCTCGCTGGCCAGCACGCTGGCAGCAGCTATGGGCCGGGCACGGCGGCGCTGGGGTCAAGCATCGGCGCACTGATCTTCTGCCCGATTGGCATTGCACAAGCGCACAGTGGTCTGTTTAGCCTGGATATTCTGCCGATAGGTCTGGGTATTGCGCTGTTGAGCTCGGCGGTGCCGTATTCGCTAGAGATGGTGGCGCTGACGCGGCTTCCGGCCAAGACCTTCGGTACGCTGATGAGCATGGAACCGGCGATGGCTGCTTTCTCGGGTATTCTGTTTCTTGATGAAATACTGAATCCGATGCAATGGCTTGCGCTGGTGGCTATCATCGCCGCTTCGGCGGGCTCGACGCTGACGGTACAGAAGCGCGCTAAAATTCGCGCGATAAAAGTGGATCCGCAATAAAATAAATTTTATTTTAAAATCATATAATTAAAGACATTATGTCGAAAAAGAAAATCTTTTTGCTTCACCGCTGCATCCAAAAGGCGAGCTGGGTCGTATGTACTTATGTCAGGCAATAAGTCCTACCCTCAACCCTAAAGGATTACATCATGAAAACATTTATCCGTACCGCTCTGTGTGCTTCAATTCTGTTTAGCAGCGCGTCAATGGCTGCAATGATGTCAGACAACACCACCATGGTCGGTGGTGCAGCAATGTACCCTTCAAAAAATATTGTTGAGAACGCCGTAAACTCTAAAGACCATACCACTCTTGTCGCCGCCGTGAAGGCAGCCGGTCTGGTCGATACCCTCTCCAGTAAAGGGCCTTTCACCGTCTTTGCGCCAACTAACGCTGCCTTCGCCAAATTACCGGCCGGTACCGTAGACAACCTGGTCAAACCTGAAAATAAAGCCACGCTGACCAGCATCTTGACCTATCACGTGGTCGCGGGTAAATACGAGATGAAAGATCTCGAAAAACTGCTGAAAAAAGGCGGCGGTCATGCCGAGCTTAAAACCGTTAACGGTCAAGCTCTGTGGCTAATCAGCAATGGTCCGCACAATATCCAGTTGAAAGATGCCAAAGGCGACGTGGCCAACATCAGCACTTATGATGTTAACCAGAGCAACGGTGTCATTGACGTTATCGATACCGTATTGATGCCTAAATAAAAACCCTCTCCTATAATGAGCTGTGTCGTATTCGGACACAGCCGGAGGGATGCAGTGCCGCCGGTGTGCTGCTCCCTCCGAGGTTTTAGGAAGAACTGATGAAAGAAAACGCATTGGACAATCCGGCAACCGACAGCGTATTGCAAAGAGAGTTGATGCAGTCTGTCGCTGCTGGCGACCGTCAAGCCTTTGAACAACTCTACCGGTTAACCTCCCCCCGCCTTTTTGCGGTTGCGTTGCGCATGCTGCGTCGCCACGCCTGGGCAGAAGAGGTCTTGCACGACAGCTATATTACCGCCTGGAATCGTGCGGCAAGCTACAACCCTGCACTGAGTTCTCCCATGACCTGGTTGACGCACATCGTGCGCAATCGCGCCATTGACTGGATGCGCGGGAGTGATAATCAGTGGCTGGAACTGGAAGAAGGCGTAGAGGATACTCTCGGCAATGATGAGTACGATCAGCCGCTCATCCGTTTGCAGCAAGATACCGATGCAAAAAAACTGGCGGAATGTCTGGGGCATCTCCCTGCGGAACAACGACAGAGTCTGGTGTTGGCTTACTACCAGGGGCTCTCGCACGGCGAAGTTTCCGACCACTTGCAACAACCTCTTGGCACGATTAAAAGCTGGATCCGTCGCGCCCTGGATCACTTGAAGAGCTGCGTGGGCCTATGAAAAACAGACGCGAATATCACGCTGCTCTGTCGGCAGAGTATGCGCTAGGAACCCTAAGGGGGCCTGCTCGCCTACAGTTTGAGCAGCAGATGCAACAAGACCCGGAGCTGGCGGCAGAGGTCGCACGTTGGCAGGAGGCCTTTGCGCAGTTGGACAACCAGTTAAAGCCCATAGTGCCGCCCGATTCAGTGTGGAAACGCATTCAGCTGCAGCTGCCGCCCAAACCGCCTGCTACTGACACAACCCACCAGAGCACTTCTTCTAGGCTTCCCGGAATAAGCAGGCTTAACAGCGCCTATATTGGCTGGGCGGTGGCGGCCTGTCTGGCGGTTGTCTTAGTGCTGCCTAAACTTTGGGAATCCTCGTCGATGCTTTCGTCTCAAGCAACGCCAGTGGCTATTCTTGGCAACGGCGCGGGGACAGCGGATTCCGGACAATGGGTGGTGACCGCCAGTAACACCTCCAGTCAGGTTCAGCAGTTGACCATTACGCCGCTGCACGCCGCGGAGGTCGCCAGCGATCGCAGTCTGGAACTTTGGGTTATCCCTGCCGGCGGCAAACCGCAATCCCTGGGGCTGTTGAGCAACAGCGCCGCGACGCAGTTGGCATTAAACGACAATCTCGCCAACGGCAACTCGACGCTGGCTATCAGCCTTGAGCCTAAAGGCGGCTCCCCTACCGGCCAACCCACAGGTGCGGTGCTCTACAGCGGACGCATCACGCTTTAGCATTGCCCCCACGTCTTATATATTGAGGAAGGCAGCACCTTCCTCAATATACCGATTTAAATTTCCGATACAGCGTGAATAATCTACCGCACCAATAGCTCAAATAAACATGACATAATGCAGAATTGTCTTAATGAATTCTTTAAAATGCTCATGACAAAAGCCAATGAAAATAAATCACATTCACACCCACCATTTAATCAAACTCAAGCAAAATAAATAAATTCAAATAAAACAGCAAGTTAGTTAGAAAACTACGTTTCAGGGGTTGATATTAACGTTTATGGGCCTTAGGTTATTTAAAAGCAGCGCGGAATAATAAATTAGGGCTAGGTATAATTTCCTGGGTGGTGGATGGCCCGCTTTTTATTAATTAGCCCACGGCTATAAGAGTGATAGGAAATATTTTTCAACGTCATCTCCAAAGCTTGCTATACTTATTCCCGTGATCAAATACATAACTACTCACTGAAGAGGATATTAATGATGAGTACCGCTAAACTGGTAAAAACGAAATCTTCAGAACTTCTTTATACGCGTAACGATGTAGATGAAAGCACCAAACTCGAGACCATCAAGGTTCTGAACAAACTGGTTGCCGAGTTCATCGACCTGTCGCTGATTACTAAACAGGCGCACTGGAACATGCGTGGCGCAAATTTTATCGGCGTGCATGAAATGCTCGACGGCTTCCGTACCGCAATCACTGAGCACCAGGATACTATCGCAGAACGTGTTGTTCAGTTAGGTGGGGTTGCGCTGGGTACCGTGCAGGTCGTGAACGACAAGACGCCGCTGAAAAGCTATCCAACCAATATTCATACCGTCCAGGAGCATCTTAAAGCCCTGGCAGAACGTTACGCGATAGTTGCCAACGATACCCGTAAGGCGATTACTCAGGTCGAAGATGAAGATACTGCGGATATCTTTACTGCCGCATCTCGCGACCTCGATAAATTCTTGTGGTTTATCGAATCCAACATCGAGTAACGACGGAAAGTATTATTTATCCGTCATACGTCATCACTAACGACGATTTTTGAACAGATGAGGAGCTTCGGCTCCTCATTTTTTTTTGCCCAAACTTGGCCCTTCCTTTCACCACCGCCCTATAAACGTGCATCAAAAGACATTATTGCCTCCTGCTCCGTTTTAAGACACACTCCACGCTCCATAAAAAGGCATACCACCGCCTTTGCAAGCAATTTTGTTAGCAGAAGCACGTACTTTATGTATAACAATGTTAATAAATGCGCAGTTTTGAGATAAAAAATAGTTTAGCCTAGTGATTCGCACCAAAATGGACATCCGCGAAAAACCAAGGCACCAATTTGGTGCAAACCCTGAGGCATTTTAGCATTTCATGCCAATGAATGGCGACTAACCCCTTGAAATTAAACAAAGATAGAAATGTGGCATAACTTTTGCTTATCACCCACGTAACTATAAAAGGGTATGTTCTCCCATAAATATACAAAGGAAATTGCACTTATGAAGTCGATGTTAAAAGTTTCCCTGGCCGCACTGACTCTGGCCTTTGCAGTAAGCTCTCATGCAGCAGAAGAAAAACTTATCGTGGCTACTGATACCGCATTTGTTCCTTTTGAATTTAAACAGGGTGACAAATACGTCGGTTTCGATATCGACCTGTGGGCAGCGCTGGCAAAAGAAATGAAAGTTTCTTATACCCTGAAGCCTATGGACTTTGACGGTATCATCCCCGCATTGCAGACCAAAAACATCGACCTGGCTCTGGCGGGTATCACTATTACCCCACAGCGCGCGCAGGCAGTTGATTTTTCTGACGGCTACTACACTAGCGGCCTGATCACCATGGTTAAGTCAAACAATACCGATATCAAAGGGACTCAAGACTTGAACGGTAAAGTGGTGGCAGTGAAAAGCGGCACCAGCTCCGTCAACTATTTGGCTTCAAACCTGAAACCTAAAGACGTTCGCCAGTTCCCGAACATCGACAGCGCCTACATGGAGCTGGGTACAGGTCGTGCTGACGCGGTACTGTTCGATGCCCCTAATATTCAGTACTACATCAAAACCGCCGGTCACGGTAACTTTAAAACTGTAGGTCCAGCCGTTGCAGGTCAGGACTACGGCGTTGCCTTCCCGAAAGGCAGCCCACTGCGTGATAAAGTTAACGCTGCACTTAAAACGCTGCGCGCGAACGGCACTTACGCTGCTATCTATAAAAAATGGTTTGATGCCGAACCTAAATAATTGCACTAACGAGGTATAGCTGTCCTGCGTGACTCACGCACAGTCTATATCACCGGCCCTGAGTGGAATATCACCAGGGTCGGCTTTGTTTTGTTTATCAGGAGATTAATCCATGCAGTTTGACTGGAGCGTTGTTTGGGCCGCTCTTCCTATCCTTCTTGAAGGCGCCAAGATGACCCTGTGGATTTCTATCCTGGGTTTAGTTGGGGGCGTTATCATTGGCGTCATCGCGGGCTTCGCGCGCGCGTTTGGCGGCGTTATCAGCCGTAATATCGCTCTGGTATTCATTGAGCTGATTCGTGGCACTCCAATCGTTGTCCAGGTGATGTTTATCTATTTTGCCCTGCCGATGATGATAAGCGGTCTGAGAATCGATCCGTTTACCGCGGCTGTGGTCACCATTATTATCAACTCCGGTGCCTATATCGCGGAAATCACGCGTGGTGCGGTGCAGTCTATCAATCGAGGCTTCAACGAAGCGGGCCTGGCGCTGGGACTTTCCCGTCGTGCAACACTGCGTTACATCATCATGCCGCTGGCTTTGCGCCGCATGTTGCCACCGTTGGGTAACCAATGGATCGTCAGTATCAAAGATACTTCGCTGTTTATCGTTATCGGCGTAGCGGAACTTACACGTCAAGGTCAGGAAATTATTGCCGGTAATTTCCGCGCAATGGAGATCTGGAGTGCTGTTGCCGTTATCTATCTGATCATCACGCTGGCACTGAGCTTTGCTATGCGCCGCTTAGAACGCAAACTGAAAATTTTATGATTGAATTTAAAAACGTCTCCAAACACTTTGGGAAAACCCAGGTGCTGCATGATATCGACCTGAAAATTTCTCAGGGCGAGGTCGTGGTTATTATCGGGCCATCGGGCTCTGGCAAATCAACCCTGCTGCGCTGCATCAACAAGCTGGAAGAGATAACCTCCGGCGACCTGATTGTCGACGGGCTGAAGGTCAACGATCCGAAGGTTGATGACCGACTGATTCGTCAAGAAGCCGGGATGGTATTCCAGCAGTTCCACCTTTTCCCGCACATGACGGCGCTCGAGAACGTGGCCTTTGGCCCGATTCGCGTCCGTGGCGCGAGCAAGGATGAGGCTCAAAAGCTGGCGAAAGAGCTGTTGGCGAAAGTCGGTCTGTCTGAAAGGGCGCACCACTATCCGTCAGAGCTTTCCGGTGGCCAGCAGCAGCGCGTCGCTATTGCTCGTGCACTGGCGGTGAAGCCTAAGCTGATGCTGTTTGATGAACCAACCTCCGCGCTGGACCCCGAGCTGCGTCACGAGGTGTTGACCGTCATGAAAGACCTGGCCGAAGAAGGCATGACCATGGTTATCGTGACCCACGAAGTCGGCTTTGCCGAGAAAGTGGCCTCACGTCTGATCTTCATCGACAAGGGACGCATCGCAGAGGATGGTCCGCCAGCCGAGCTTATCAGCAACCCGCCAAGCGAACGCCTGCGCGAGTTCCTGCAACACGTTTCGTAAAAAAAGGCCCCATAAGGGGCCTTTTTTTAATGCGGAAAACGCGGTAATTATTTCCAGCGCTTACCGGCCCAGGCTTTCTGCTGGGAAGGCGTCAGGAAGGTCCAGGCGACAAAACGGCTGACTTTCTGCCCTTGCGCCATCTCGACGGTGCGCACGTTGGTCGCGCCGGCTTCTTCCAGCGCGTCATAAATCAGCGGCAGCGTGGTTTTCTTTGAGATAAGCACCGTGTACCACAGGCAGTTATGCGCCTTTTGCGCACTCTCTTCTACCATGCGTACCACGAAGGCCTCTTCACCCCCTTCACACCACAGTTCGTTGTGCTGACCGCCAAAGTTCAGCTCGGCCTTGTTGTCGCGGCCTTCAAGCCCAAGGTTCTGGCGCTTACGCTGGCTGCCTGCGGCGGCTTCGGCGGCTGAGGCGTGGAACGGTGGATTACACAGCACGGCATCGTAGCGCTCGTCGTGACGAATAATCGTGTCGAAGATGCGCGGCGGCTTAGCCTGTAGACGGAAACGGACCTGATTGGTAAGCACTGGGTTAGTCGCGACTATTTTCTTGGCTGCTGCCATCGAGACTTCATCAATCTCGCTTGCGGTGAAGCGCCATCCGTACTCGCGCAAACCGACTATCGGATAGATACAGTTAGCGCCAACGCCGATATCCAGAATCGCCACGTTTTTACCCTGCGGGATAACCCCACCGTTGCTGTCGGCTAGAACGTCCGCCAAGTGGTGAACGTAGTCGGCGCGGCCAGGGATCGGTGGGCAGAGGTAGTCTGCCGGAATATCCCAGTTTTCAATCTGATAAAAATGACGCAGCAGAGCGCGATTCAGCGCTTTTACAGCCTGAGGATCGGCGAAATCAATAGACAGATCGCCCCATTTGTTTTCGGCAACAAATGCCCCAAGCTCTGGGCTGCTGGCAATCAGTGCAGGAAAATCATAGCGGCTACGGTGGCGATTTCGCGCATGAAGCCCGCTTTTCTCCTGCGGGAAAACTATCTTTTTATCCTGCGGAATCGCTTTCTTTCTTTCCACCTGAATGACTCTCCAATATCAATGTTAAGCTTACCCAATGTGTGAGCGTAGTCGTCACGTTACACACCTCGGGGAAAATTCTGCCGCGTAAGATAACACAAACGGCCCGCCATGACTGTCAGCATGACACACCAGGCCACTGTAATTCGACGCCGCCTTGGCTAAGCTATTGAGAAACTGCCTAATGACTGACGCACATTACGCCAGTGGGCAACGCTAAATGACCAAAAAGGTGAACTATGAGCTCCGACGATCGCTATTTTTACGAGCCCGCAAAAGGGCACGGCCTGCCGCACGATCCGCTGAACGCCATCGTAGGCCCCCGCCCGATTGGCTGGATAGCCTCGCGCAACGCGCAGGGCCAGCGCAATCTCGCCCCCTACAGCTTCTTCAACTGCTTTAATTATCGTCCACCGATCATTGGTTTCGCCAGCAGTGGATGGAAAGACAGCGTGGCGAATATCGTCGAAACCGGAGAATTCGTCTGGAACCTGACGACCCGCAGCCTGGCGGTGAAAATGAATGAAAGCTCGGCCTCGCTGGCCCATGGCCGCGATGAGTTCGAGTTTGCCGGGCTGACGCCAACGCCGGGCACGCTGGTTGCCGCCGATCGCGTTGCCGAAAGTCCGGTCAACTTCGAGTGCAAACTGTCGCAGTGCATTCAACTGCAAAGCGCGGCCGGTGAGAAGATTGATACCTGGTTAGTGATGGGGGAAGTGGTGGCAGTACATATTGCCCGCCATTTGCTGAATGAAGACGGGATATATCAGACGGCACTCGCCGAGCCGGTGCTGCGCGCCGGAGGGCCCTCGGCCTATTATGGAATTTCAGAAGACCTGCGTTTCGACCTCACGAGGCCTGACGCACGATAAGCGCGTGGGGGATATCCGTCCCCCACGCTTCTCACCGCTATTTCCTGAAGTAAGTCTGCTCGACAAAGTCGGCGAAGTCCTGACACATCGCCTCATCACCCTCGGCGTTATCCGCCAGCACGCGCTTGCCGTCAACCACCTTGATATGAACGTTGAGATCAAAGTCGGCAGGAGGCTGTTCTCGGCTCGCAGCGTCGGCAATAACCTGCTGCGCCTCTTCCCACGCTGCCGCCACCGTCTGGTTGCAGGCCTGCGCCAGATAATCCGGATTAAATCCCTCTCCCGTCAGGCTACGTAAGGTCTCGTCATGACTGACGCTGTTGCCCGGCGTCCAATAATGTTTCGCCAGGTCGGGGCCAATGGCCGAATTATCGGTCAGATAGCCGTCACGTTTGAGGAAGAATGCCCGCGTCTGCTCCACCGCCATCAGCGCCAGCAGGTATCCCTGATAAGAACACGCCGACTCAAGCGACAGCAGGTGTGGCACCGCAAGGGTTGGCCTTGGGCTACCCGCCACGCCGAGGATGTGCGTTTCGACGTCGCGAGCCAGCGCGGTAATCGCCTCCGGCGTGCACTTCTCTTCCGGCCACTGATAAAGCTGCCACTCAAAATACGGCATCAGCAGGATATGACGATCGTTGAACGCACGCATCGGCTGGCGTGCGGCAATATTCTGCTCGATTAAGGCATCAGGCACCGGTTCGCCTTGCGCATTTTTCGCATAGCGTTTAAGCCAGTCGGCATCGTCGAGCAGGCTGTCGCAGAACATCGACTGCGTTTCGGCATAGGCCATCGACGTCGGCGGGAACTCCTGCGAGAAGCTCGGCGCATTCTGGCGAATATTGGCGAAGTGCGCCGCGTGGCCGCCCTCATGAAACAGCGTATTCAACCCGCTCGCACCGCTGCCGACCTGATCCGGTTTTGCCAGGCTGGTAAAGTTTATCTGCGCGGGCACCCATTTGCCGTTATCGACAAACGCAGGCACAGGGGCATGCATAAAGCCGTTCTCATATTTGCCTTCGCGCACCAACAGGTCCAGCTGCATCGTTGCACCGTTGAAACCGATATTCAGGCGCTTGAAGCTGTTGACCCAACGGCTCAGCGAGTCGGCAAACGGGAAGTAGGGATCCAGCTGACGCGTCACGTCACCTGCGCTGGCATAACGGATATTCCACGGCATCAGCGCGGCATCGCCTTCGCGTGCCACGAGCTCGTTGAGGCTGCGCACGTTGGCGTCGCGGGTTTGCTCCTCGAACCTGTCCAGGATAGCGAACAGCTGCTCCGGGCTCATCTGCTCGGTTTTGTTAACTTTGTAATCGAAGTAGTTACGGTAGCCCAGCTGGCGGGCAAAGCGGTTGCGCAGCGCAATAAGCTCGGGGAAACCGTTATGCAGCAGCCACTGTTCCAGCTCTCGGAGCGCAACCTGGGAACTGCGGCGATACTCTTCGTTTTCGTTAGTGGCCTGATTGGTCAACAGCTCGCCGAGCGACGCCGTCACTTGCTCGCCCTTGCTATTGAGGTGCATCAGGCGATGCTGCTTGCGTTTACCGTACAGCGCGGATTCGGCCTGAATGATTTCATCAAGGATTTCCTGCGCCTGCGGATCTTCGATAGCATTGCAGTCGAAAAAGCGGTACCAGCCGCGCAGGCCGGTCAGCAGCGATTCACGCGCCGCGCTCTCGGGTTCAGCCTCAACGGCAGCAATCTGCTCACGCAGCTCCGCCAGCCTGGCCGGGTTGGCGATAAAGCGTTTAAAGGCACTTTCTGCAGCCGAGAAACGCTCGGCGACGTCGTCGTCTCCTGTGCCCATATAATGCTGCCAGAACAACGCTTCCTTGGTTTTATGGACCTTGAGATAGTCGTGATTCAGCGCCGCAAAATAATCCTGTGACTGTTTCATAAGCATCCTTCTTGGCTGAAAATAAAAGAGATTATCTTTTGAGTGTAAATTCAGAGCCGCAGTCTGTCGACCAGGCTTGCCCTAAAAAAGCCGCTCAATCCGAGTTTGAGCTTCGGACATATCCTCGGCCAGTCCGGTGCCGACCAGACAGCAGGCGAGTTGATTTAAAATCGCCTGAGGGACCGGAACCTTAGCCAGCAAACAGTCGGTTATCCAGTCAGCGGTTGTCTGTGCGTCTTTCGATGCAGGCAGCGTCAGGCCGCTAAACTCCTGGCGGTCGAGCAGGAGCTGCTGCTCTCCGGCCCCAATCAGGTGAACCTGCGGGCTGCGCTGTGGATTGGCGTATACCTCGCCTTCCGTCCCCTGCGACAGCAAGGCAAGGCCGGAAACATCGTGGAAGAATGATGAGACGCGCTGGATATATTCAGGATGTGAGACGCTGGCGAGACGCAGCGCAGGCTGCTCGAAAAACGGCGTCGCGAGCTTGGCCAGCGTATGGCTGCTGTTGCGCACGCCCATCTCCCAGCGCAGATTCAGCTGTTTATCAATGGCGGGACAGAGCACGGATACGGGGATAAACACCGGGCCGACGCCTGCATCCAGCATCGACTGCGCTTGCTCTGCGGAGCCGGCAGCGGGGATGTTCAACGCCTGGAAGATTTCATAACTGGTCACGCGGCTTGGGTCTGCTGTGACGCCATGAACCACGACCGGCAGGCCCAGGCGATGCAATAAAATTGCCAGCAGCGGCGTCAGGTTGGCCTGTTTACGCGCGCCGTTGTAGCTGGGAATGACCACCGGCATCGGGCCGTCGGCGGGAGCGCGCAGTTTGATGGTCTGCTCTTCCATCGCCTGATAAAAGCCCAGCATTTCCTGCTCGGCTTCACCCTTGATACGAAAAGCAATCAGCAGCCCCCCGAGCTGCAAGTCGGGTACCTTACCCGCCAACATCAAACGGTAGAGCGCCAGCGCCTGCTCCTGGTCGAGGTCACGGGCATGGTTCTTCCCGCGTCCGACTTCTTTAATAATTTTTGTGTAATCCATCTTGGTTCCCTCACCTGCGAATTACACCAGCATAACCCAGCCAATGACGGGGAGAAACCTTGGTGTCCCTGCCCGCTGAGGCTCAGCGTTTTCTCCGCGCTTTAACGACCTTGGTTTGGGTCAGTGGAACGTATTTATTAAAGCCGGGAGCCGGCATTTCACGGTGCTCGATAGGGAAGACCGGTAGCGCGGCGAGCAGCCTGGCGCCATAGTTTTTAGTGATCAGCCGACGATCGTAGATGACAATTTCACCCCGGCATTCGTGGCTGCGGATCAATCGTCCCACCTGCTGGATCAGGTTGAACGACGCACTCGGCAAACTCTGTACTTCGAACGGGTAGCGCTTGAGCGTTTTAAGCCATTCACCCTCGGTGAGGATAACCGGGCTGTCGATAGGCGGAAAGGCTATCTTGTGAATGTGCACCTGAGTCAGCAGGTCGCCTTTGAGATCCAGCCCTTCGGCGAAGGACTGTAGCCCCACCAGCACGCTAACCTTTCCGGCTTCGACGCGCTGACGATGTTCCTCGACCAGACGATAGCGCGGTTGGTCACCCTGAACTAACAGCAGCAGGCGCAGGTCAGGCATCAGTTCGACAAACTGCTGCAGTGCGCGATTGCTGGCAAACAGCACCAAAATACCTTTGTGTTTTTCGGTGGCCAGCTCGGCGCGGAAAAAGTCGCTCATCTCCTGAATATGCTGCGCTTCGTTGGCCATTAACGGCTCGTGGCGCATCTGCGGAATGACGATTTTACCCTGCTCGACGTGATTGAACGGCGAGTCGAGGCTAATAAACACATCGCCGGCTTTCTCGTTGAGACCGCTCATTTCCTGGATACGCGCAAAACTGTTGAGGGACCGCAGCGTCGCGGAGGTTATGACCACGTGCGGCACCTTGCGCCAAAGCAGTTTCTCTAACTGCTCGCTGACGCGAATTCCCGCGCAGTGGAACAACAGATGGCTCTGGTTATCGAAATACTCGCGCGTCACCCATTTACCAATGGGCGCATTGGAAGCTTTGTCGAGGGCCGCGAGCCGCCAGAGCTTGGTCATGGTCTCGAGATAACCGAGCATTCTGCTCATCTGTAAAATAGAGCGATGCAGGCGCAGCACGTCATGCTTGCCGGTTTTTTCGCTCAGATCGTTGAGCATAAACTCGGCCAAACCGCGCAGTGCATCAGTCAGCTTGAACTGCCGGGCGCAGAGTTCGGAAAGTTCGGGCGGCAGCGCGCCCATCTCGAAGCGATATTCGCCTTCAGGCTCGGCGGCGGGGAGATAGAGGTTAACCTGCTGCTCAATCAACAGCAGCAGCTCGCGCATTTCGGCACAGTGATTGTATAAACGCTCAGCGTTGGCCAGCGGCGGCGGATTCTTTGGGGTAAACAGCGCGATGCACTGCTCAATCTGGCGCACGAAGTTATCCAGCTGCAGATGGTTCCATACCGCGGTGATTTCGGCGTCCACTTCAAGCGCGTCGCGTGCAACCTCTGGCAGATGGTGGCCTTCATCGAGCACCAGCAGCAAATCTTTGGCGTTAGGCAACACGGACTCCGACTCGAGAGCGGCCATCACCAGCGCATGGTTGGTGATAACCACGTCCGCACTTTCGATTTCCTTGCGCGCCACAAAATAGGGGCACTCGCGATAATAGTGGCAGTTGCGGCCGAGACAGTTGGCCTTATCGGTGCTTATTTTCAGCCACAGCGGGTCCTGAATGGTTTTTTTGTAGTGGTCACGCAGTCCGTCCCACTCGTAGCGCGCCAACGCTTTCTCGAGCGTGCTGCAAAACTGCTGCTCTTCCGTACTGGAAGGAGCAAGCTCGTCACCGAGAAACAATCCAAGATCGCCCTGCGCATTTTCAGTGCTCATCATCGACAGATTGCGCGGACAGACATAGCGCCCACGGCCAAACGCCCCGGTAAATTTGAGGTCTGGTATGATTCTCTTAAGCAGTGGCAGATCTTTACTGAAGATCTGGTCCTGTAGCGCAACGTTGGCGGTGCTTATCACCAAAGGCTTTTCTTCGGCCCGACTGACGGCAATCCCAGGAATAAGATACGACAGCGTCTTACCTACCCCGGTGGGCGCCTCAATCGCGAGGTGTCGAGCTGAATCACTGGTAAAGGCCTTCGCAACCTCAGCAATCATCTGACGTTGAGGGGCGCGGGAGATAAAATCCGGAATTTGCTGCTGTAGGGCTTTGTACCACTGGCTAATCTGATCTTTTACTGCGGAGGACAGCGCCATGCATCTCTTATCATTTTCAAAATTTGCGTTATTGTCCCACACTCGCCCGCTCACGTCAGCCGCAAATTGAATAGCCGCCAACTTAATAGACATCACTATTATTAGCTAGCTTATTAAAATCATTCACTTAAAAAAAAGAAAGTTCATTTCCCGATGTCATAAATCGATCACAAATATAGGGTAAAAAACTCTCGCTGTAGAAATTTCCGCTCATAGATGGAAATAACAGCACACATGATGAATAGCGTCTTTTAATTAAAAACGTTTGACACGACGTTTAAAAACAAATACAGGGTTAACAATGAAACGTAATCTTCTGGCAATATTAATCCCATCATTATTAATTGCCTCAGGCGCACACGCAGCAGAAATTTATAATAAAGACGGAAATAAACTAGACTTTTACGGAAAAGTTAAAGCCGAACACTATTTCTCTGATGCAAGCGGCAGTGATGGTGACCAGAGTTATGTACGTTTTGGCTTTAAAGGTCAGACTAAAATTAATGATATGATTACCGGCTACGGCCAGTGGGAATATCAGGTTGCCGATAACGTCTCTGAAGCACAGGGCTCAACCGGTTCTAAAACTCGTCTCGGCTTTGCCGGTCTGAAATTCGCCCAGTACGGCTCCTTTGACTACGGCCGTAACTACGGCGTACTGTACGACGTCGCGGGCTGGACCGATATGTTCCCAGAGTTCGGCGGCGACGGCTATACCAAGGCTGACCGCTTTATGACAGGCCGTGGCAACGGCATGGCGACCTATCGCAACCGCGGTTTCTTTGGCTTGGTCGACGGTCTGAATCTCGCCCTGCAATACCAGGGTAAAAACGACGACAGCAGCACCCGTTCCGCAACGGCTTCAAACGGTGACGGCTATGCCGCTTCCGCAACCTATGACATCGGTGCAGGTATCAGCGCAGGTGCGGCCTACACATCCTCTGACCGCACCAATACCCAGGCCGCAACGACGCTGGGCAAAGGCGATAAAGCCACCGCCTGGAACGCCGGTCTGAAATATGATAATAACGGTGTTTATTTAGCCGCTATTTATGCCGAAACTCAACGTATGATTGCGGTATCTGTTCCTGCGGGCGTTTCCAGCCAGACAAGTTCAGCCGTCAGCGGTTATGCGGATAAAACACAAACGTTCGAAGCCGTGGCTCAATATCAATTTGACTGGGGTCTGCGTCCTTCTCTTGGATATGTGCAAACCAAGGCGAAAGATATTGAAGGCGTAGGTGATGCGGACCTGATTAAATATATCGATCTCGGCGCGACCTATTATTTCAACAAGAATATGTCAACCTTCGTAGATTATAAAATCAACCGTTTGAGCACCGATAATAAGTTGGCATTGAATACTGATAATGTGGTTGCTGTCGGTCTGACCTACCAATTCTAATAATAACACCTCGCTTCATTTTAATTTCATTGGATATTTTGCCGGGCTCATCCCCCGGCTTTTTTCGTCATACGAAAAGCTTATCCAGCGCAAATTTCTCGCCCTTCGCCCTTCCCCAGCCCGCTGAATCTGCTAAAGTTTTAGGCCCTTGTCTGGGAATAATAACTTTTCTAATCACACCATCACAGGACGATACAGATAATGAT
The DNA here is from genome assembly GCF_002093665.1 of Rouxiella badensis. Taxonomy (GTDB): domain Bacteria; phylum Pseudomonadota; class Gammaproteobacteria; order Enterobacterales; family Enterobacteriaceae; genus Rouxiella; species Rouxiella badensis. Next base: position 45,273 of record NZ_MRWE01000001.1, read on the forward strand.
GAAGAAAGCTTCTCTTTACGGCACCGGCGCACTGCTATTCCTGGCCTTGACCGGCTGTGCTCAGCAAAGCAAATCGGATGCCGCTGCACAACTTAACGACCAATCGGTGATGGCGCTGAACTGGTTCCAGCAGTCTGGTGAATATCAGGCGCTGACCTATCAGGCCTTTACTACGGCCACCTACGCCTTCGACAAAGCGCAATCGCTGACGGGAAAACCTAAGGCCGTGATCGTTGACCTTGATGAAACCATGATCGACAACAGCGCCTACAGCGCCTGGCAGGTCAAGGCAAACAAGCCGTTTGAGGATAAGAGCTGGTCCCGATGGACACACGCCGAGCAGGCTAACGCGGTACCGGGTGCTGTCAGTTTTGCGCAATACGTTGACAGCCACGGCGGCATTATGTTCTACGTTTCCAACCGTGACCAGAAAGACTATGCCGCTACGCTTGCCAACTTACAGCGTCTTGGCTTCCCGAATGTTAATGCTAAAACGCTGCGTCTGAGCACGACGACGTCGAACAAACAGGCGCGATTCGATGCCATCAAAAACGAAGGTTATAACGTCGTGCTGTACGTCGGTGACAACCTGAACGACTTTGGTGCCGCGACTTACCATAAAAGCAACGCCGAGCGCCGCAATTTCGTGAACAGCAATCACAGCCTGTTCGGTACTCAGTTCATCGTGCTGCCTAACCCGCTTTACGGCGACTGGGAGAGCGGGCTGGCGCCGGGCTATAACAAGCTGACGCCAGAGCAGAAGCTGAAAGTCAGAGCTGATGCGCTGAAAGCCTGGGATGGCAAATAATTTTTCATTGCCACGCTGGAATTAAGATCCTTTAAAATAAAGGGTATGTGCTTCACATGCCCTTAAAATGGAATCTAAAAACCAGGTTGTCTTCAAGAGCCGATCTTCTTGTACATCACACTGGTCGAATCAAAGACTCCTTCGGTAGACAACGCATACCCCGGAATAACACCGCACAGGGAATAGCCCAGCGAATGGTAAAGTGACTGGGCATCACTGTCGGTAACCGTATCCAACACCAGCAGCGTCTTATCAAGCTTAACCGCCAGCTTTTCAGCAGCCTGCATCAGTTTTCTGGCAATCCCCTGCCTTCTCGCCTCAGGATGGACCAGCAGTTTCACCACGTCGGCACGATGCTGACCGTTGCCCGGCATATCGACCACCAACTGCACCGTGCCAATAATCTTATCGTTGAGACGCGCCACCAGAATTCGACGCTCACCGGCCGCGAAAGCGGGTAACAGCTTGTGCCAAAACGTCAGCGCCTCGGCCTGACCAAAAGGGAAAATAAATCCGACGCTCGCGCCAAGGCTGACGCAGCCCACCAGCGTGTCGGCAAGGTCAAGCAGATCGGCACGCGAGAAATCCTGCGAATAGAGCTCGTTTTTCAATTCACTGATGATAACCACAGACTTCTCCTTACGCTTAGGGACGACAAATAACAAGGGTGTAACAGGCATCTTGCGGGCCGGGCACGTGAAACGTCGAGCTGCCGTAAAGATGAAAACGCAGGCAGTCGCCCGCCTCCAATCGATAGCGCTGGGCGTCGAGCTGTAATTCAATGACGCCAGACAACATCCAGATATGCTGCTCAAGTCCGAAAACCGGCGGCGCATCGTAGTGGATAGTCGCCCCCGCACGCAGCCGACCGGACATAAACTCGGCGTGAAAATCTCGGGCAGGCGGTGAAATTGAACGTCGCTCAAAACCGGTTTCCGTGTCATGCCAAACTGACTGCTGATTGTGGCGAATGAGTTCGGCAGTATTTTCGTCGAGATCCATCAGCAATCGCGAAGTCGGCAGGCCGTAAACCGCACTTAGCTTGCCGAGCAGCGAGGCAGTCGGGCTGGTTTCCGCCCTCTCTATCCGCGAGAGCGTGGCACGGCTAATCCCGGTTTTCTCGGCCAGTATCTCCAGCGACCAGTTTTGATTTATTCTCAACGTCGACAGTCTGTGCGCCAGTTTTTGCTCATCGTTCATCGGTATTATTTCCCACCAAATTCTCTTTAGTGAGAATTTATCTCTTATTTGAGAAATTAGCAACGGGTTACGTCGCGAAACACAACACTCGGTATAATGGCAAACATCATGACTGCTCTGACCTCTCACCTCTAAAGTTGTATCACTTTATAAGTTGTACAAGAACAATAAACTTGTACAACTTGGCGATGAACGGCTAGAGTTAATTAAGGCTTAGTAATTTAGCGGAATATCTTTTATGTCTCTGTACAGCATCGGCGAAGTCGCACGCATTTGCGGCATCAATCCGGTTACGCTGCGTGCATGGCAGCGGCGTTATGGCTTGCTCAAGCCTCAGCGTACCGAGGGCGGACATCGACTGTTCGACGATAACGACCTGGAAACTATCCGCACCATTTTAGGGTGGATTAACCGTGGCGTTCCCGTCAGTCAGGTCAAAGGACTGCTCGAGGGGAGTATCACGCCACATCCCAGCGGCTGGTCGCAGCTGGAGCAAAAGCTGCTTTCCGTTTTGCAGGAAGAAAAAACGCAGAAAGTCCGTCAGCTAATTATCGAATTTGGCCGGGAATATCCCCCTGAAAGTTTGGTAAATAACGTGCTGAGGCCGCTTCGCACACGATTAGTCTCAAATGCCTCTACACTGTATCTGCGTGGACTGCTCGACGGCGTGCTGATTGAACATGCCGTAATGTGCATGAATGCGGCGAGAAAAAAAGCCGGAACCAAGGTGCTATTGGCCGGATGGGGAGAAATAGATCGCACCGAGCTTTGGCTTGAAGCTATTGCCCGCAGCGGTGATGGCCTGCATATCGACCTGTTGCCCGATCCCCTTCAGGACCCGCATTTCGAAGGCGTGCAGGCCAAGCTAATCTTGCTGTGGGCGGAAGGAAAATTAACCAGCGTTCAGCGTACACGCTATTTGCACTGGCAACAGTTGGGGCTCCCCGTTTCACTATTGGGAAGTGCAGCCGTATTGCTGCAAACCCCGCCAGATGAAGAACCTGACGCGATTATCAGATGAAGGAGACGTTAATGACATTTGCCTCAACAGCCTCCACATCCGGTGAAACGGGTGCACGTCAGAACACGCTCGAAAAGCTGAAGGAATTTTATCGGCATCTGGATTCTGCTGCCCTCTCCAAACTGGCTGATATCTATCATCAGCAGACGGTATTGATCGACCCCGTCGGTCGACATGCGGGCATTGACGCCCTCAGAAACTATTTTGAAAAACTGCTCGCGCAGACCCAGCACTGCCGTTTCGATATCCAGCAGACCCTGACCGATGGCGAAGATACTGTCTTAATCTGGAAGATGTTTTACGCCCATCCACGGATAAACAAGGGTAAGGAGCGGGTGCTTGAGGGCAGCAGTCACCTGCGCTTTAGCGAAAACAGAGTCATTTACCAGCGCGATTACTACGACCTGGGCGCGATGCTCTACGAACACGTCCCGGTGCTCGGTAGCGTAGTAAAAGCCTTGAAATCAAGGCTGTCGTCATGAAAAGCGTATTGATTACCGGCGCAAGCTCGGGGATTGGCAAACAGCTCGCGCTCGACTACGCCGCCGAAGGCTGGAAAGTCATAGCCTGTGGCCGTAATGCTGAACGACTTGAGGCGCTGAGCGCGGCTTCGGCGCAGATAAGCACGTTGACCTTTGACATGACCGACCTTGAAGAAACACGTAAGGCGCTGGCATGGGTGCAGGCGAGCCTGGTCATCCTGTGCGCAGGGACCTGTGAATATCTCGACAACGGCGTAGTCGAGGCGGACAAAGTACTGCGCGTGATGACCACCAACCTGATGGGGCCGGTTAACTGCCTCGATGCCCTGCTGCCAGGCATGGCTTCGGGGTCCCGCATTGCGCTGGTCGGCTCGACCGCCGCGCTGTTTCCGCTGCCACGGGCCGAGGCCTATGGCGCGTCAAAGGCGGCGCTGGCCTATTTCGCCCGCAGCCTGGCGCTTGACCTGACTCCGCGCGGCATTGCTATCTCTTTGGTACAGCCCGGTTTCGTGAAAACGCCGCTGACCGACAATAACGACTTTCCAATGCCGATGATGATAACCGTTGAGAAATCCTCGGCATTCATCCGAAAAGGCTTGGCTCGTGGGGCAAGCGAAATCGCTTTCCCCCCTCTGTTTGCCTGGCTGTTGCGCTTGCTTTCTGTGCTGCCGCGAGGCGTTCAAAAACTTTTGGCTAAAAAGTTAGTAAGGTAAATCGCGTATGAAGGTTGCCATTATCGGCAGTGGTATTTCAGGGCTGAGCTGCGCATGGATGTTGTCGCAGCGCCTGACCGCGTGTGAAATTACAGTTTTTGAAGCCGGCCCGACCTTGGGCGGGCATACGGCTACCCGAGACATTACGCTCGACAACCGCACCTATGCCGTGGATACCGGCTTTATCGTCTATAACCAAAAAACCTATCCACGCTTTATTGCGCTGCTTGAGCAACTGGGGATCCAGGGACAGCCCACGGAGATGAGTTTTTCCGTGCACAACCCTGACAGCAATCTTGAATATAACGGCCACACCTTTAACACGCTCTTCGCCCAGCGCATCAATCTGCTCAAGCCGAAGTTCTGGAAGTTTCTGCGTGAAATTCTGCGTTTTAACCGGCTTTGTAAAGCACGACTGGAAAATACCGGCAACGATACGACGACCTTATCGGACTTCCTGCGTCAGAACGGCTTTTCAGCCTTCTTTGCGCTGCATTATGTGTTGCCGATGGGCGCGGCCATCTGGTCCTCGTCGCTCGATGATATGGGTAAGTTTCCACTGACGATGTTTCTGCGCTTCTTTGACAACCACGGGCTTCTCGACGTGGCCAATCGCCCGCAGTGGCTGGTGGTACCGGGAGGGTCAAGAGAATATATTCGCCGCATGCAGGAAAAGCTGCCCGCCAGTGTCACTCTACTGACCAGTACCCCGGTTTTATCGGTTAAACGCGACGATACCTCGGTAACGCTTGAAACCTCACGCGGCGGTGAAACCTTCGATCAGGTTATCTTTGCCTGCCATGCGGATCAGGCTCTCGCCCTGCTTGCCTCACCGACCGAAAACGAACGCGAGGTGCTCGGCGCGTTACCCTATCAGCCTAACGATGTGGTTCTGCACACGGATATCAGCCAACTGCCCAAGGCACGACGCGCCTGGGCAAGCTGGAACTATCAGTTACCCAAAGGCGTCGACAGCGCGTTAGGGAAGACGCCCTCCGCCACGGTGCATGCCGCTATCGTGCGGGGCCGTAAAGCCAGCGTCACCTACAATATGAATATTTTGCAGGGGATTGATTCAAATCAGGTATTTTGCGTCACGCTGAATCCCATGAGCTCGATAGACGAGAGAAAGATTCTTTTTAAAACCGAGTATTGGCATCCGGTGTTGAACCTTGCCAGCTATCAGGCACAGAAGAAACGCGGGCTGATAAACGGTCAGAACCGCACCTGGTACTGCGGGGCTTACTGGCACAACGGCTTTCATGAGGACGGCGTGAGAAGCGCCGAGGAAGTGGTTGAACAGCTGCTCGCCAGGGATGACGCATGAACAGCGCACTTTACGTCGGCAGCGTGCGCCATCGGCGGTTCAAACCGATTGAGCATCATTTTGATTACGGTATTTTTATGGCGCTGATCGACCTAGATGAAATCGACCAGTTGCCGCACACCGGCATCCGGCTTGAGCGTTTTTCGGCTGCGACCTTTCGTCGCAGCGACTATCTCGGCGGTGGTGATATTAAGGACACCGCCCAGCGGCGTATTTTAGCGCTCACCGGCGACAGGGTTGAGGGCCGCGTTATGCTCCTCACCCAGCTGCGCTACTTCGGCTGTTATTTTAATCCGGTAAATTTTTACTATCTCTACGACAACAACAATGTACTGCAGTGGATGCTAGCGGAAGTGCGTAACACGCCGTGGAACGAGCGCCACACCTACGCGGTGGTACCCGATGGGTCGCAGACAATAGACAAAGCGTTTCACGTCTCACCCTTTAATCCGATGGATATGGTTTATCACTGGCAGTTAACACCCCCGGGAAAACGTCTGCGTGTGCACATCGAGACTCATCGCCAGGAACGCGAATTCGATGCCACGCTGTCACTGGTTTATGCACCGTTGACGCGTCAAAACCTACGCAAGCAGCTTTGGCGCTTTCCGTTGATGACGGTAAAAACCGCACTTACTATTTATTGGCAGGCAGTGAAACTTTGGTTGAAACGTGCACCAATCTATTCGCATCCTCCCGTTGATAAGGATTGACCATGAACTCACCTGATTTGCGACTTGCCCAACAGGCGGGCAGCCGTCGTCGCAAGGGATCGCGCGCGATATTACTGAGGATGCTAAGGCAGCTGCGCGGTGCGGGCCTAACGCTGCAGGAAATGGGCAATGAGCCGATGTTTTTCGGCGATGAAACCGCGCCACTGCAAGGCCAGATTGAGGTGCAAGACCTGCGCGTCTATCGTCGGGTTCTGCTGGGCGGCAGCATTGCGGCCGGTGAAAGCTATATCGACGGCGACTGGACCACGCCGAATTTAACCGTGGTACTGCAACTGCTGGCGGAGAACCTGGGGTTGGTCGATAAAATCGAATCAAAATTCAGTTGGTTAACCTCACCGGTCAACAGCGTGGTGCATTTCTTCAGAAACAACAGTCCGAGTCAGGCGCGTAAAAATATCTCGGCGCATTACGACCTCGGCAACGATTTCTATCAGGGCTTTCTCGACGAACGGATGCTTTATTCTTCGGCGTGGTATCAAACCCCGCACATGACGCTTGAACAGGCACAGGAGGCCAAGATGCGCCGTCTGTGCGAACAGCTGCAGCTGCGTGCTGAAGATCATCTGCTCGAGATTGGCACCGGTTGGGGCGCGATGGCCGAGTTTGCCGCACGGGAATACGGCTGTCAGGTGACCACCACCACCATCTCGCGCGAGCAGTATGATTTCGCCTGCCAGCGAATTGAAAAGGCAGGGCTGACCGAGCGCGTGACCGTGCTGTTTGAGGACTATCGCGCCCTGCGCGGGCAGTACGACAAGCTGGTTTCCATCGAAATGATTGAGGCGGTCGGTAAACGTTATTTACCGACCTTCTTTAAACGCTGTAATCAGTTGCTGAAACCTAAGGGGCGTATGGCGATTCAGGCCATTACCATCGTCGACCAGCGCTATAAACACTACAGCCGTAACGTGGATTTTATTCAGCGTTACGTCTTCCCCGGTGGATTCTTGCCCTCGATTAACGCGATGACCGAAAGCATGACGCGGCACACCGCGCTAGTGGTGCGGGATCTGTTCGATATCGGCAACGACTATGCGCGCACGCTGTATGAATGGCGCGAGCGCGTCCAGCGCTACTGGAGCACACAGAATGCCCAATACAACGACGAGCGTTTCCGCCGCCTGTGGGTATTTTACCTGTGCTACTGCGAGGCCGGGTTCAGGGCGCGCACTATCAGTACCGTCCAGCTGGTTGCCGAGCGACAGGCATGAACACGCTGCGCTTTTGGCTCCTGACACTGGGCTTCGACCTCTGGTGGACGCTGGCAGTGTGGGGACGCGAAAGCGTGGAGCTATTGCTGGTGGTGGGCGCGCTGCTGATGCTGTTTTTCACGCCTCCAGAGCGCAGAAAATGGGTGCTCTTTGCCTGTGCGCTGGGTATTGCGATGGACGGTATCTGGGGGGCACTGAGCCTGTTTTCATTCAGTGACGGCGCGGGCGTACCGCTGTGGATGATGGCCCTGTGGCTAAGCTTCAGCGCCTGGTGGCTATGGTTTTGCAGTCATCTCTCCCTGCGCTGGCCGTGGCTGGTGTTACTCGGGGCAGTCAGCGGTCCGCTGGCCTATTATCTCGGCATGCGCCTGGATGCTATGCAGCTTGAGGCCTCGCCGTGGCAGGTCTTTTCTACCCTGGCACTTGGCTGGGCGTGCTTTCTACCGATTGTCAGCCTGCCGGTGCTGCGTAAACATCAGACCTTAAGGAGCTTATCGTGAGAACGCGTTTTTTGACGCTATTACTGCTGCTCGGCAGCCTCTGCCTCAGCTCGACCTCGCAGGCGGCCGCTTGGTCCGCATGGCCACAAACTGGTTCGGCCAAACTGACCTGGGCTTTTCTCGATGTCTACAACTCCCAGCTGCGCACCCCTTCGGGGAAATATCAGCCCGGTGTGTGGCCTCAGGCGTTGATCATTGACTATCTGCGCGACATCAGCAGTCAGGATCTGACCGAGGCAACCTCAGATCAATGGAAGGCACTCGGCTTGCTCGATGAAGCCAACCAGCATCAATGGCTGCAAAAAGTACAGGCGATTTGGCCAGACGTCAGCGCGGGCAGCCAGATAACCTTTCTCGCCGATAAGCAAGGCGGGCAGTTCTACTATCTCGCAAGCAACAATAAAAACGGTGCGCCTGTGCCCATTGGTCCACGTTTTGACGCTTCGTTTCGCGATGCATTTCTGGCTATCTGGCTTTCTCCGTCCACTCAATACCCTCAACTGCGTAAAGGCCTGATCGGGGCCCGCTAATACAGGAGTTACCATGCTCAATATTCAGGGTTTTATCCGTTTCATGACGCTGGCCGTCGCCTTGCTGCTCGCAGGATGCAGCGCGAAAATAGATGACTACAAGGGCACACAGCCGCAGCTGGATATTTACAGCTACTTTCAGGGCAACAGTCATGCCTGGGGTATGATTCAGGATTACAGCAACAAGCAGACGCGGCGCTTCTCGGTGATCATTCGCGGTGACGTGGTGGGCGATACGCTGACCTTGCACGAAGATTTCACCTACAACGACGGTGAGAAACAGACGCGGGTATGGCACATTCAGCGTCAGCCTGACGGCAGCTATCGCGGCACGGCGGGGGATATTATCGGCGTAGCGACCGGCCATACGCAGGGCAACGCCTTTAACTGGAACTACGTGATGGATATCAAAGCCAGCGGCAAAACCTACCGTCTGAACTTCGATGACTGGCTGTTTCAACAAGACGATCGGCATCTGATGAACGTGACATCGCTGACTAAATTCGGTGTCCAGGTTGCCAGAGTCACGCTGTTCTTCGAAAAACAGTAATGACAGCGCCCTCTCTCACCGCAGCGAGCGAGGGCGTTTCAGACGCTAGACCTTAACCTTATCAAGCGGGGCAGGCTTTGGTTTGAATACGAAGCGCCCCAGCGTCACCAGCAGCACCGCACTCAGGATGACCCCGAGCGCCAGCCATTCGACCCGCGACAGCGACTCCCCCGCGAAGCCGATGCCTAGCAGAACGGCGACGATAGGATTCACGTAGGCATAGCTGGTTGCGATGGCCGGTCTGACCGTTTTTAGCAAGAACATATAGGCGCTGATAGCAATCATCGAGCCCAAAACCACCAGATACGCCAGCGCCGCAAATGCGCTGGCGGAAGGAACATGCGTTAGCTTCTCACCGCTCAAACGACTCACCACCAGCAGTACGACACCGGCAATAATCATCTCGGCTGCACCGGCCATCAGCCCTTTCGGCAGCTGCACGCGGGCACTCAGCACCGACCCAAAGGCCCAGCTCAAAGAGGCCAGCAAAATCAACAGCGCTCCCCAGGGATTGCCGCTGAGATTGCTGCCAGTATTAAGCAAAACAATGCCGCAAAGCCCCATAGCGACGCCGGTCCATTCAAGCCGACTGTTCGGCATGCCAAACAGTCGGCTGAAGCACAACGTAAACAGCGGCACGGTGGCCACCATCACGGCGGCAATGCCGGAGGGCACCTCAAGATGCTCGGCGACGGTCACTAAACCGTTCCCCACGGCAAGCAGTAGGATACCTATTACCCCCGCAGCCAGCCACTGCGTCATCGACGGCACATTGTGACCGCGCAGCAGCAAAAAGGTGAACAGGATAACGCCCGCCACGAAGAAACGGATCCCTGCCATCATTAGCGGCGGCCAGCTTTCAACGCCCACGCGGATCACCAGATAGGTTGAACCCCAGATAAAATACAGCGCAAACAAGGCACTCATTAACGGCAACAGCGTACGCAAAGTGGAACGTGACATAATTTTTGCTTATAGCGAAGACAAGAGGCACTCAGTTAACGCTATCTCAGGGATGGCTAGCAAGTTCCGCCGTGCTATTTAGCGAAAAGGTAACGAGAAAGTTTCTTGAAGTTTATGGAATGTATCCAGAAAGTATTTTTCGCACAAATAATGACTGTGTCATGCGGCTTAAAAGTTTTATACTGAGCGCCTGTTTTTTGGAAAAAGTCCGGCAAAAATGAATACTCTAGGTAAAAAACTGTTTATCGCCTTGTTCGGCCTGATGGCTATCGGCGCTATCGGCGGTGTAATGGTGGCAGGCTATGCCATCGTTATTGAAGAGCCCGTGAAACTGCCAGGCGGCGCACCCACCCCTGTTACCGCACCAGCGCCTGCCTCCACGGCTTCCTGAAGCCCCGCCACTGGCACAATGCGCCTGAGCAGGCATAAACTGGATTTCGCTTATTCCACGTGCCTGCTGAATTATTCACGTTAATTCCATATTGAAACTGTATTTTTTTGTCGCTGCTATTTTCTCTATACTGCCGCCTGACCCTCCCTCAATAATATTAAGGAATACACCATGTGCCATGCTGTCAACCCGCCCCCCTTTATGGCTCCCAGAGCTCCCCTACAGAATAGCCAACCTGAAAATACTTTTAACGGAAATAACAGACCCTCTACGCCACGGGCAATGACTGAATACTTAAAAAGCGCTAAAAATAGAGAGATTTCCTTTACCCCTTATAAGGACAATACCGTTAAAAGCAGTAATAATCCCGTCCAGGTAGAATTAACTCATAGTTTAAAAAAAAACTTACTTGAGTACTCTGATGCATTATCCGATTTATTGAGAGGTAAAAGAGGTAACCCTCGACTACGCCAGCAGAGCGAGCCCATTAAAGCGGACAGTTCTCCACTACGTTCGCCTTCACTGGTGCTCGCCATCGAGAGGAAAATGAGTCGAAACAATACTGATAAGATAAAAATCATCTATCCAAACCTGGCCAGCCATTCATTGGATAAAATAAAAACGTTAGAGGAAGAAATAGGCGAACTCAATAATGACTTACGTTTAATCGAACGTTCATTAGCGAGGTATGAAATCACGTCAGAGGAAAAAGAAAAAACCCTCCACTATTTGAAAAATGATTTAAATAATAACTTCCTAAAGAATTATAAAAGCAATATTCTTTCCTCAAGCTACATCGTTAAACAGCCTGCGGATTTTCTATCACGATTTGTTTAATAGATCATCCATAGTATTATTATCGTCTCAGTAAGCTACTCTCGCGCTGAAGGCTGCCAATTTTGTAGACGACGACTCCAGCGCTCAAATATCATATCAACAATAATGGCCAGCAGCGCCACCACGATGGCCCCCTGCAATACATAGGCCGTATTGAATCCGCTCAGCCCGATAATAATCGGCGAACCGAGGCTCTGTGTCCCCACGCTAGAGGCGATGGCCGCCGTGCCAATATTAATAATCACCGAGGTGCGGATGCCTGCCAGAATGACCGGCGCCGCCAGCGGCAGCTCGACCTGGGTCAGTACCTGTAATCGGCTCATGCCGACCCCTTCGGCAATTTCGCGCGCCGAGGCGGGTACCGATTCAAGGCCGGTAATGGTGCCCTGTAAAATCGGCAGCAGCCCGTAAAGCACCAGCGCGATGATGGCCGGTTTCTCACTGAATCCCATCACCGGCACGGCGACGGCTAACACCGCCACCGGGGGAAAGGTCTGCCCCATCGCGACCAGTGTTTCAACCAACGCCCTGAACTCCTTGCCGGCCTGGCGCGTGACTCCCATCCCCGCCAGCACACCGATGACGACCGCAATCGCGCTCGAAACGCCGACCAGCACCAGATGTGCCAGCACCAGGCTGCTGAAGCTGTCTTGCAGATAAACCGGCCTGTCGAGGTCAGGAAACAGCCAATGAAAGACTCCGCCTAAAGAACGCATCCCAAAGATAAGCGCAAGGAACACCGCGATAACCCAAGTCAGCGGATCGCGCAGTGCTCGCAGCCAGCGATTGCCCGTCAGGTTGCTCATAACGCCTCCCGCTCTGCCACCAGATCGGCGAAGTGAAGTACCCCGATTAACCGCTGATTGTCATCAATCACCGGCAGACGTTCGGTGTGACGGGCCACGAAAATCGACAGCGCCTCACGTAGCGATATAGACGCTAATACCGGTTCGCCCTCGGCAGTTTCTCCCCGGCGCGTTCTCTCGCCGACGGACGCTAACGACAGCAGTTTTATTCCAAGCTCGCTGCGCCCGAAGAAGTCACGCACAAACGGCGTCGCTGGCTGCGTCAGCAGCTCCAGCGGCGTGCCCTGCTGCACGATTTGCCCATCGCTGAGCAACACAATGCGGTCCGCCAGACCTAACGCTTCATCGATATCGTGCGTCACCAGGACGATAGTGCGCCCGGAAAGCTGATGAATGCGCGCAATCTCTTTCTGCAGCGTCGCACGCGTAACCGGATCCAGTGCACCGAAGGGTTCATCCATCAGCAACACCTCAGGGTCGGCGGCCAGCGCTCGCGCAACCCCCACCCGCTGCTGCTGGCCGCCGGAAAGCTGGTGCGGATAGCGATGACGAAACTGTTCAGGGTTAAGGCTCAACAGCTCCATCAGTTCGGTCACGCGGTCGCGAATTTTGGTCTTTGGCCACTTAAGCAACTGCGGCACGGTGGCAATATTCTGTTCCACCGTCCAATGTGGAAACAGCCCGATAGACTGGATGGCGTAACCCATTCTACGGCGTAAATCCTGCGCGCGAAGCTTCTCGATAGGCTCATCGGCAAAGGTAATTTGCCCGCGGTCGTGCTCAACCAACCGATTGATCATTTTAAGCGTGGTTGATTTTCCCGAACCGGAAGTCCCGATCAGCACGGTAAACTCCCCCTTAGCGATGTGCAGATTGAGATCGCGCACTACCGCCTTACCGGCAAAGAATTTGCTTACCTGTGAGAAATTGATCATTTGCGCGAGGTCTCCAGAATTGAGACTAAAAATTTAAAAATTCCGTCAACCACGGCCGCCATCAACACCGCCGGGATCACGCCAAGCAGCACCAGATCCAGTGCGCTGCTGAGCAGTCCCTGAAACATGATGGCCCCTAGCCCACCGGCACCGATCAGTGCGGCGACCATCGCCATGCCCACGGTCTGTACCGCGACGATGCGGATACCGGACAAAATAACCGGCAGCGCGATAGGAGTCTGCACCTTATAAAAGACCTGAAAACGGCTGAGGCCCATGCCGGTGGCCGACTCTATCACGCCGGGCGCGACGGAGTTCATTCCCGCTATGACGCTTCGCACCAGAGGCAACAGCGAATACAGCACCAGTGCGATAATTGCCGGTGCCGCACCGATGCCGCTTATGCCGTGTGCGCCGAGCCAGGGAACGGCCTTGGCAAGCCCCGCCAGCGGGGCGAGAAGGAGGCCAAACAGTGCGATCGACGGAAGCGTCTGGATAATATTGAGTATGGAGAGCACCGACGGCTGCCAGCGCGGCAAACGGCAGCACAGCATACCGAGCGGCAGGCCAATCAGAATCGCGGGTATCAGCGTGCCGACCAGCAGTCCGAGGTGCTGCCAGAGTGCGTCATTGAACACGTCCGAACGATTCTCATACTCTTTGAGCAGGGAAAGCTGCGACAGCTGCCCGCTCGCGAGCAGCACCACGATGGGCACAGCAAGCTGGAGGTTAAGCAACACCCGCCAGCTGTGATTGGCGGTCAAACGGCTGATGGCGTCGGAGGCCGTCAGCAGCGACAGCGCGGCGCAGGCCCAGAATCCCCCGCCAAAAGAGATGCGTGCCAGGCTGTCTTCATCCCCTCCAGTCAGCGATAAAGCCGCGTGCCCGGCCAGCGCCACCAGCAGCGCTAGCAGCAGTTCGGCCAGCAGCATGACCAGCCAATAAACGCCTCGCGACGGGGTAACAAAAGAAAGCAAAAATAAAAGGATAACCGGCAATAGCAGCAGCACAACGGGCCCGTTGAGCAGCGATGACAGGGCAATGCCCTGTCCCGAGATCAAACGATTGGGCGCGTGGGTGATAAACGCCAGACCGGCACCGGCGGCGATTATCAGCACCAGCAGCGTAAAAAGTACGCGGTTCTTTATTATGCGGTGAGCCAACACAACGTTAGTCAAAAAAACTCTCCCTGCCCCCTTAACCTATTGTCAGGATGACTTCTTGATGAAGCCTTTCTGCTGTAGATATTTAGCCGCGACCTTCTTCGCATCCGCCCCGCCGACCGCAATCTGCGCGTTGAGCTTTTGCAACGTCGGACCGTCCAGCGAAGCGAAGACAGGCTTCAGCAGGCCGGGAATTTGCGGATACGCTTTCAGTACCGCTTCACGAACGATCGGCGTCGGGGCATAAATGGGCTGCACGCCTTTCGGATCCTGTAAGGTTTGCAGCCCCAGCGCCGCGACCGGTCCGTCGGTGCCGTAGGCCATCGCCGCATTAACGCCTGAAGTTTTCTCGGCGGCCGCTTTAATGGTCACCGCCGTATCGCCCCCGGCTAGCGACAGCAGCTGGTTCTGGTTAAGCTTAAAGCCGTAGGCATTTTCGAAAGCAGGCAGCGCATCGGGACGCTCGATAAACTCCGCCGAGGCCGCGAGCTTGAAATCACCACCGCCGTTGACCCACTTGCCTAAATCGGCCAGCGTTTGCAGATGATTGGCCCTGGCAACGTCATCACGTACCGCGATAGTCCAGGTATTGTTCGCCGGAGACGGGTCAAGCCAGACGATTTTATTCTGGTCATAGTCGAGCTTTTTCACCTTCTCGTAGCCTTGCTTTGCATTTTTCCACGCGGGGTCTTTCTCGTCAGAGAAGAAAAATGCGCCGTTACCGGTGTATTCAGGATAGATATCGATTTCGCCTGCGGTGATGGCCCCACGTAAGACTTTGGTATTGCCAAGCTGCAGTTTATTGGTGGTCTTGATGCCGTTGGCGTCAAGTACCTGAATAATGATATTTCCCAGTAGTGATCCTTCGGTATCGATTTTAGATCCCACCTTGACGCTGTCTGCCGCCTGAGCAGAAAGACTGAAGGTAGTGACCACTGTCAGTGCCGCTGCGGCAGCTATACTTCTCAATCGAGCATTTCCTGTTGTGCGCGCCATGCATTTTCCTCTTATCGGGCAGAAGGCCGACCTGGATCAAAGTTAATTAACAGAAATCTGTACATAAAATGAGGGTGTTACAAGGATAGTTCAATTTTTGCTTGTGCATAAAATGGCCACACATAAAAGCAGTTGCTCAAGGTGCAGTAAACTGACTTTTAGTGCATAGCTTTACTAAAACTTCGCTGATTAATCCGAATTAATCATGACACCGCCGAAAAGCGGTCTTTCATTGAGGAAAGAGGCAGATATGAGCAATGTTACCCAACCCAGAGCAGTTAACGCCGCTGTCGTTAACAGTCACCATCACATGGATTTTCATCAGATCCAGCTTGCGGCTCCGCTTGAGAACGAGGTCGGGGTGAGGATAGTCGCCTGCGGCATTTGCCACACCGATCTCGGCTTTATGACCGAAGGCGCGATTTTGGGCCACGAAGGCGCTGGCGTCGTCGAGCAGGTCGGCAGCGCGGTTAAATCGGTCAAACCGGGCGATCACGTTTTACTCTCCTACCAGTCGTGCGGTGTGTGTGCGGAATGTCAGGACCGTCATCCGTATAACTGTGAACACTTCTCAAAGCTTAACTTTGGCTTTCAGCGAATTGACGGAACCAGTGCTTATCCAGAGGGCGTGCAGGGCCACTTTTTTGGTCAGTCGGCGTTTGCCGACTATTGCCTGGTCACCGAACAGAATCTGGTGAAAGTTGCGCCCGAGCTGCCGCTTAACGTGCTGGCCCCGCTGGGTTGCGGTATCCAGACCGGTGCGGGAACCGTGTTTAATACGCTAAAGGTTAAGCCAGGCGAAAGCCTGATGGTCATGGGTACCGGTGCCGTAGGACTTGCCGCCATCATGGCCGCTAAAATTGCCGGGGCCAAAACGATTATCGCCGTTGACCGTGAACCGCGCAGGCTGGCGCTGGCCCGTAAGCTTGGGGCGACGGAGAGCATTAATTCCGACGAAGAAAACTACCTTGCGACGCTGTGCCCGCATCTTGATTATGTTATTGATACAACAGGAATATCTCATCTCGACGAGCTGGGTCAAGACGTCCTGAAGGAAGGGGGAACGCTGGTTCGCCTGGCCGGTATAGCCGGTGAGCCGCTGACTCGTGGGCGTAAGGCGATTAGCGTGATTCAAGGTGACTCGGTGGCGCAAGATTTTCTGCCAAAACTGATCGAATACTGGCAGCAGGGGCGCTTCCCACTCGAGCAGATGATTACTTTCTACGATTTTGATGACATAAACCGCGCGCTTAAAGAGGCGAACAACGGCAGCGCCGTCAAAGCGGTGTTAGTCTGGGAATAGAGTAAAAAAGCGCTCACCAGATGCTTTAATCGACAATAATTAGATCTTTTTATTTTAACTTATACTCATTTTGATCTTGTTGCGTAGCTGTCTGGACGTCTATACTGCTTTTTTTATTAAAAGCGTAGTTAAAAAAATGTCTGACACTATTGCGGCTTCTACCGCCGCCTCATCAGGGTATACCCACACATCCAACGTCGACGATGCGCCGACGTTGATCCGTTCCGCGGCCGATATCACACGCCTGGTGAATCAGGGCGCAACCAAACTTAGCGATGCCCGTATCGTCGTCGCCATCGCACTGGGAGGCGTTTTCCTCGACGCTTACGATCTCGGTGGGCTGGCCTTCGGTATGAAAGACATTACTCGCCAGTTTGGCCTGTCGCCGTCGGGCGCGGGTCTGGTGGCTTCGGCAATTACGCTCGGCGCAATCGTAGGTGCCTTGTTTGGGGGTTACCTCACCGACAAAATTGGTCGCTACCGCGTCTTCATGGCCGATATGTTCTTCTTCGTCGTTGCCGCACTGGCCTGTGCATTCGCCCCTAACGAGTGGGTTCTGGGCGGTTCTCGCTTCGTGATGGGCATTGGCGTCGGCATCGATTTACCGGTAGCGATGGCGTTTCTGGCCGAGTTTTCAAAGCTCTCGGGCCGCGGCAACAAAGCTTCGCGGGTCGCGATGTGGTGCCCGACCTGGTATGCGGCTATCAGCATTTCCTACCTGCTGGTTCTGTTGCTGTATGCGGTGCTTCCCGCTGACAAGACCGACATCCTGTGGCGTCTGATCCTGGGCTTTGGTGCGGTGCCTGCACTGCTTATCATTGCTATCCGCCATCGTTACATGAATGAATCGCCGGTCTGGACCGCCAATCAGGGCGACCTTGAAGGCGCAGCGGCAATTTTGCGTCGTTCTTATAATATCAACGTAGAAGTGGCGGCAGACGCCAATCTGCAACCGCAGCCGGAAGTGCGCAAAGCGGCCTGGAGTAACTACGGCGAGCTGCTGAAAGGCATTTATCTCAAGCGTACGATCCTTGCCACCGTGACGTCGCTGGTTTCACCGTTTGCTTACAACGCCGTTGCCTTTGGTTTGCCGGTCATTCTCTCAACCTTTCTCAAACAGTCGCTGATGAGCACCATCCTATTCTCGCTGGGGCTAAATCTGTGCTTTGCGTTCGTGGGTGGGCTGCTGGCGGTGCGTCTGGTGCCTAAGTTAGGCGCGTGGAATATGACGCTGGCAGGCTATGCATTGCAGCTGATTGCGATGGTGGGTCTGGCGCTGGTGGGCCGTCCGGCTGACAGTGCCGAGGCGGCTATCTCCATCTCTATGCTTGCATTGTTCCTGTTTGGTCAAGGCATCGGTCCGGGATCGCACACCATGACTTTCGCCTCGCTGAGCTATCCCACGTCGCTGCGCGGCGTCGGGGTCGGTTTTAACCAGATTCTGGTTCGCGCCAGCTCAACGGCGTCACTGTTCCTTTTCCCCGTGCTCTCTGCCGCACTCGGCACTAGCGTATTCTGGGTTATCGCGTTTGCGCCACTGGCGGGGCTGATTGTGCTGCTGGCTATTCGTTGGGAACCTTCAGGCTATGACGTCGACGCGGAAGACTTCGAACCGGTCAAGGCATAAAAAGTAACAGTCCGCTCCCCCGTGGATTAAAAATGGAGGAGCGGATGTATCAAACTACCGGTGCGCGCGGCGCAAAGACCGGCTGTACGCCCGCCTCGGTCAGCATCGCAACCAACGCGTGCCCACCGTTCGGGCGGCTCTGCGCGAACTCGAGTTCGGTCGCCACTATCGGGCTTATCCAAAACAGGTTAACCGGATCGCCGTAGCTGCGCGGCATCTCAAGTTTTCCGAGCGGTGCGCCTAACTCCGCCGACACCACGTGACCTTCATAGCCTAACGGCGCAACCGGCGAAAGCAGCGTGTGCCCCTCCCCCAACCAACTCAGCGTCGTCCAGGGCAGTTGGGCATACTCTGACATCGCACTCGCCATCTGCACCGCATTGGCCTCATCGACGTACTCTTTGCCGACCGCAAACGCCAGTTCGATACGACGATGATGCTCAGCCTCATCGTTAAAAATCAGCTCAATCTGCGGCATCGGGCGGATACTCATGCCCAGGGTGAAGAAGTAGAAATTCTCGTCATCTTCATGCTGTGAAATCGCCATCGGCGGCCACGTGCCCTGATCGATAGCGTAATATTTTACCGCCGGGCCGAAGCGTTGTTCATAGCAGGCGATGAAATTACGCTGGTGTTTAGGCCAGGGATTGTGCTCGTTATGCTGCCAGTCGCGCCAGAATTGCCGGGTTTTGTCCGCCAGCGCGTATTGGGTATTGGTCGAGGCAGAGCCCAGGGGGAAGGTTAAGGAGTTCTGCTGAATGCACCCGGCGGAATAGCTGACCGAGTGGTCGATATACAGGCTCCAACCGGGGATAACCGCCAAGAGAAGTCCGTGATACCAGAGCGCCGCGCCGTCGTCGCTTTCATTCCACAGGATTTGAATCCCTTCGGGATCCAGCGGTGCCTCGGCCTCAAGGCTGCGACAATATTGCGCCGCCAACATCGGTGGCAAGCCTTCAGCCATCGCCTGCGCGTCGTCCTGTGCTGGTGCCGGAGACAGGTTTCTCACCCAGCAGCCGCGCATTCGCGGAAAGCGATCGCGTAAGTCTTCACGCGCATAGATGTAAAGATAAGCGACCCTGTCGTCCTGTTCGACCATGGCGATGAGGGTCTGTTTATCGTTGCTGACCTGAGCGAGTATTTCTGACTGGCGCATGCTACCTCAATAGGATTAGTCGCTTCTTATTCTATGAGATAAAGTGTAGAACGTCTTCAGCATCAGGTTAACGGGCAAAAATCCCAAAACTCGGCTTGAACGCCTTGAATAGGGTGATTTTTGCGCCATTTTTCTCATTATCGGCAGTAAAGCCGGAAAAGCTGTGCTAAGTGCGCGGCCATCGGCGACAGCGTTGAGTCTTTACGTTGGATGAGATGAAAGGTTGCCTTGGGCAGAGGCAGATCAAGATCCAGCGCGACCAGGCTCTGGCCAAGCAGGGGGTCGTTGATGATATCGACCGACAGCACGCTCAGAAAATCTGTCTTCGCCAACAGGCTGGTGCAGGACATAAAGGTCTCACACACCACGCTGATTATTGGCTCGGCTTCCATTTCGCTGAACATCTCGCTCAATAGCTTGTAATAGCTGCCGCGCGGCGTCGGCATGGTCCAGTCACAGTGCAGAAGCTCTTTTATACTGCGAGCCTTCTCCATAGGATGTCCGCGCCGACACACCACCCGATACTCCTTATCCATAAGTTTTTCATATAACAGTTCGTTATCATAGGCGCTTTGATAATAAGTGTTGATGGTGAAGTCCAACTCTCCCTGCCGCAGCTCCGGGATCATCGACACCAACTGCCCTTCGGCAATCCTGACCTTTACCTCGGGAAACTCGCGATGAAAACGGTCTATGACAATCGGCATAATGGTGCGCGCAATGCTGGCCCCGACGCCGAGGTTGACCTGCCCGCTGTGCGTACCAAGGCGCTGGGCAATATCCTCCTGCGCGACGCGTAATTCCTCAAGAATCAGGCTGGCCCGCTTGAAAAAAATCTCCCCGCATTCGGTTAGTGTGACGCCCTGACGTCGACGAATAAACAGCTGTGCGCCGAGGCTGTCCTCAAGCTCCTTGATTGACTTGGTCAATGCCGGTTGAGAAAGACTCAAAAAGCGGCTGGCGGCGCGAATACTTCCCTGACGGCTCACAGCCACAAAAGCGCGCAGTTGATGCATTTTTATTTGTGATGACATGACCGCGACTGATAACCCCTGATTATCACCATTAAGATTTTGGCATCTTATACGCCATGGTCGCTTTGTGTACATTGAAATCAAAGTGTCACATCTCATCTTCGAAAAATATCGGTCTTACCGCGACTAAAAGAGAGCTAATCATGGTTACAGAGGCATCCGAATTGAGCGCACCATCTTCCCTACAGGCGCTGTCAAAACGCGTCGATACACTTTTTACCGATCTCCAGACCCGCCGCCGCGATTTGCATAAATATGCCGAATCCGGCTGGCTCGAGTTTCGTACCTCCACGATTGTTGCCGAGCGTCTGAGCGAACTCGGCTACAGCCTGCAACTGGGGCGTGAGGTGATCGATGCCGATTCGCGTATGGGCCTTCCGTCTGCCGAAGTCCTGCAACAGCAGGAGCAGCGCGCATTGGAACAAGGCGCAATTGCACGCTGGATGCCTCATTTCTCCGGCGGATTCACAGGAATTGTGGCAACGCTTGAGACCGGCAGACCGGGTCCGGTTATCGGCTATCGCGTGGACATGGACGCGCTGGACCTCAATGAGCTTCAGAACGATGACCATCGTCCTTATCGTGAGGGTTTTTCCTCGCTGAATGGCGGCATGATGCACGCCTGTGGCCACGATGGGCATACTACGATTGGGCTCGGGCTGGCACAGCTGCTGATGGAACTGCGCGATCGGCTGTGTGGCACCATTAAGCTTATCTTCCAGCCTGCCGAAGAAGGCACGCGAGGCGCAAAATCCATGGTGGCAGCAGGCGTCGTCGATGACGTCGATTTCTTTACCGCCGTGCATATCGGCACCGGTGTGCCGGCCAATCATATCGTCTGCGGCAATGATACCTTTATGGCTACCACCAAACTCGACGTCGTCTTTACCGGCGTCGCTGCGCATGCGGGCGGCAACCCTGAGCAAGGGCGTAACGCTCTGCTGGCGGCGGCACAGGCAACTCTCGGCCTGCACGCCCTGCCGCGTCACAGCGCGGGCAGCTCGCGGATTAATGTCGGCGTACTCCAGGCCGGCACCGGTCGTAACGTGGTGCCTTCGAGCGCGATGATGAAGGTCGAAACCCGTGGGGCGACTAACGAGGTGAACGAGTTTATTTATCAGCAGGCGCTGAAGGTGATTTCCGGTGCCGCCGAGATGTATCAGGTGCAGTTCGAAACCCGCCTGATGGGAGCGGCTCAGAGCAGCACGCCGACCGAGCCATGGGTGAAGTACATCCATCGTCAGGCCGAGCAGTTGGGTCTGTTTGAAGAGATTATCGACCGTCAGGAAGGCGCTGCCGGTTCAGAAGACGCCACCTACATGATGGAGCGCGTCAAATCACTGGGCGGTCAGGCTTCTTACGTCATCTTTGGCACCGATCTTAGTGCTGGACATCACAATGAGAAATTCGATTTCGATGAGAAGGTCATGACTCAGGGAATCAAGACGCTGGCTGCGCTGGCGCTGAATATCAACTCATTCAAGGAGCATTGATTATGCTTGCCAATCAAGAAATTATCAGCTTTGTTGACGATTTTATCGATACCCAACGCGACGTATTATCGGCTATCAGCGATGAAATCTGGGACCATCCTGAAACGCGTTTCGAGGAGTCTATCTCCTCAAGACTGCTTGCCGACAAACTTGAGGAATCAGGCTTTCAGGTCGAGCGCGGCGTCGGCGGCATGGACACCGCGTTTATTGCCAGCTTCGGCGAGGGAAAGCCGGTTATCGCTCTGCTCGGTGAGTTTGACGCGTTGGCGGGACTGAGCCAAAAGGCGGGCTGCGACAGCGAGCAGCCGCTGGTAGAGAACGGTAACGGCCACGGCTGCGGTCACAACCTGCTGGGCACTGCGGCGCTGGGTGGTACACTGGCGGTGAAGGCGTGGATGGAGAAAGAAGGCCTGAAAGGCACGGTACGATTTTACGGCTGTCCGGGCGAGGAAGGTGGCTCAGGCAAAACCTTTATGGCCCGCGAAGGCCTGTTTGACGGCGTGGACGCCGCGCTAACCTGGCACCCCGAAACCTTCAGCGGCATGTTCAGCAACCCGACGCTGGCCAATATTCAGGCCGCGTTCCACTTCAAGGGTGCCGCCGCACACGCCGCCGCCGCCCCGCATCTTGGCCGCAGCGCGCTCGACGCCCTGACGCTGATGAACACCGGTGCCAACTTCCTGCGTGAGCACATTATTCAGGAAGCACGCGTGCATTACGCGGTGACCAATGCGGGCGGTATCTCGCCGAACGTGGTACAGGCCGACGCCGAAGTGCTGTATCTGGTGCGGGCACCGCAGCTCGATCAGGCGCAGGCCATTTTTGACCGCGTAGTCGATATCGCCAAGGGCGCGGCACTGATGACCGGCACCCGCATGACGATGCGCTTCGACAAGGCCTGCTCCAACTATGCCCCCAACCATAAGCTGGAAGAAGTGATGTATCGCTACGTTCAGGCCTTCGGCACGCCGCAATACAGTCAGGAAGAGCAGGCGTTCGCCCGTTCAATCCACGCCACACTCAGCGAACAGGACATCGATAACAGCTTGAATACGATGGCGAAAACCGGCGGCATCGCAGGCAAAGCCTTCGCCGAGACACTGCGCCATTCACCGCTAACCTCCGCCGTCGCACCCTACTGTGCCAATGAAAATATCCTTTACGGCTCCACCGACGTCGGCGACGTAAGCTGGATAGTCCCTACCGCGCAGTGCTTTAGCCCCTGCTTCGTGGTCGGTTCACCGCTGCATACCTGGCAGATTGTGTCACAGGGCAGAACCTCTCTTGCCCATAAAGGCATGTGTCTCGCGGCGAAAGTCATGGCCTCCACGGCCGTCGCGTTGTTCTCCGACTCGGCGCTGCTGGATGCCTGCCAGGAGGAACATCGTGCGGTGCGTGCGCGACGTCCCTATCACTGTCCGATCCCGGAAGGCATTAAGCCTTCACCTTTGAAGTAAAAAACGCTACAAAGATCGACTGCCCTGCTTCGACCTTTCCTCATCGTCGGGGCCGGGCATAAAAAAATAATAAAACCGCACGGCACGACCGGCGGAAATTAACGTGATCACTTTTTTCGACGAGGGGTTTTTAATGAGTATTGAAGCACAGGAACAACAACATAGCCCGGGCGGCTTCTTCCGTTGGGTCGAGCGCGTAGGGAACAAAATTCCTAATCCATTCCTTCTGTTTGTCTATCTGATTGTTGTGTTAATGCTGAGCAGCGCGGTGATTTCCTGGCTAAACATCACCGCAGTTAATCCAACCAACGGTGAGATTATCCACGTTAAAAACCTGCTCAGCGTTGAAGGGTTACAGTGGATCTTGCCTAACGTGGTCAAAAACTTCAGCGGCTTTACGCCACTGGGGTCGATTCTGGCCTTGGTGCTGGGGGCAGGACTCGCCGAACGCGTAGGGCTATTGCAAAGCCTGATGTACAAGATGGCGGCGGGAGTCAGCGCAAAGTACGCGAGCTATCTGGTTATTTTCATTGCTTTTTTCAGCCATATCTCTTCCGATGCCGCACTGGTGGTAATGCCCCCTCTGGGAGCGCTCATCTTCCTCGCCGTGGGACGTCATCCGGTTGCCGGACTGCTGGCGGCCATCGCCGGCGTCGGGTGCGGCTTTACCGCTAACCTGCTGATCGTGACGACTGACGTGCTGTTGTCAGGTTTGAGTTCTGAGGCAGCGAAGGTTATCAACCCAGCGGTGCAGGTCAGCGTGGTTGATAACTGGTACTTTATGGCCGCATCGGTGATTGTATTGACGCTGGTCGGCGGTATTCTGACCGACCGATTTGTCGAACCGCGCCTGCCGGCCTACGACGGCGATCGCAGCGAGGAAATGAAAAAGCTCACCGCCCTGCAGAATCGCGGGTTACGGGCCAGCGGTATCGCCGCACTGGTGTTTATCGCGTTGGTGGCCATGCTGGTAGTGCCGGAGTCGGCTCCGCTGCGTAATCCCCACACCCACGGGATAGTGCCTTCGCCGTTTATTCAGGGCATTGTGCCGCTGATTATCCTATTCTTTTTTGTCGTCTCGATCCCTTACGGCCTGGTCACGAAACAGATCCGCTCGCAGAGTGATATCCCTAATCTACTGATCGATCCAATGAAAGGCATGGCCGGTTTCATCGTGATGGTTTTCCCACTGTCCCAGTTTGTGGCGTTCTTTAACTGGAGCAATATGGGGAAATTTATGGCTATCGGCTTGACCGATGTGCTGGAGAAGCTTGGGATGACGGGTATTCCGGCGTTTGTGGGGCTTATCTTCCTGTCGGCGCTGCTGTGCATGTTTATCGCCAGCGGTTCGGCGATTTGGTCGATTCTCGCACCGATCTTTATCCCGATGTTTATGCTGATCGGGTTCCATCCCGC
Organism: Rouxiella badensis; assembly: GCF_002093665.1. Lineage (GTDB taxonomy): Bacteria > Pseudomonadota > Gammaproteobacteria > Enterobacterales > Enterobacteriaceae > Rouxiella > Rouxiella badensis. The sequence continues at coordinate 69,926 of NZ_MRWE01000001.1, forward strand.
GTTTGCACAGATTGTATTTCGTATCGCTGACTCCTCGGTGCTGCCGCTGGCACCGATGTCGCCTTTCCTGCCGCTGTTTCTCGGGTTTCTACAGCGTTACAACAAGGACGCTAAGCTCGGCACTTACTATTCGCTGGTGCTGCCGTATCCGGTGGTGTTTTTCCTGGTCTGGCTGCTGATGCTGGTCGTCTGGTATCTGTTGGGCCTGCCGATTGGTCCGGGCGTGTATCCGCACATGCCGTCGTAATCGTCTGAACGCCGCGGCGCTAGGGCAATCGTCCGACGCGCCGCATCGCTCTTGTCCAGGAACCGTTTCTCACCGCCCAGCGCAGCACGCTGGCGATGCGACGCATTGAAAAGTCGATGCCTTTGCGGATCAACGGCGAAAACCTGATCCCCAGCTCGTCCTGCGCCCACTGCGGCAACAGTTCAATGCCCGACCAAATCATCAGCTTACCCACGGGAACCGCGGCTCGGCTGGGTGCGGGCGCGTTTTTTAGCAGCCTTACCACTTCAAGCGTGCGCTCATCACAGCGTAAAGAGGGCCGCATGCGCTCGAGATAATCGTCGATTTCTTTCACGCTGGTGGGCACATTGACGCCCCCCAACCCCTCGACCACACGCGCGACTTCACGGTAATACTGGTCCTGCTCGGCGAGGCTGAGATTGGGATTACGATAGCGAAGATAGGACTGGAGAAAGCTGTAGGACTCGGCAACGTGCACCCACACCAATAAATCGGGATCGCTGGCGGCATAAGGGTTGCCGTGCGCATCGACGCCGGTCACGCCAAGATGAATGGATTTTACGCGTTCGATAAGACGCTGAGCGTCTGCAAGAGAGGCAAAAGTGGTGCCAGAAACGAATTGACTGGTGCGTCTGAGACGCCCCAGCATGTCCTGGCGAAAGTTCGAATGATCCCACACGCCCGCCAGAGCAAGAGGATGAAGCATTTGCAGCAGCAGTGCACTCACGCCGCCGCACAACATGGTCGAGAAATCGCCGTGAACTTGCCACACTACGGTGTCGGGTCCAAATAACCCGGCATCACCACGAGGCTGTTCGAAATCGATTCCTCCCAGCGCCAGGCCGGAAATGCTTAACACCTGGCGCTCTATCTTCTTACGTAAACTTTCACCAACTGGCATGACACATTGTTCTCAATATTTTCTACAATAAGGCGTGCCTAAGGCATACAGGGATGAAAGTTTCTTCGCTACTTCAAACCATGGCTTAGTGGGCAATCGCGCTCGACATCGGAACGGTGCGCAGTTGCGGCCATACGTACATAAACAGGTCAATAATAGCGCCCAACTGTTCATTGCTGGCACCGTCTCGCGACTGCACCGACATTCCCTGAACGGTGGTCGCCACGTATTTCGCCAAAAGAGAACTGTCGGAATCATTCGGGAACTCGCCGCTCAGTTTTTTCTTCTCAAAAAACTCGAACAAGGTGCGCTCCTGAGACAGGTGGCGTGAACGTAGCATGTCAGAAATTTCCTGAGAAGCTGCAGACATGCCCGACGCTGCGTTAATGATAAAGCAGCCGCTCGGCGTGTCGCAGTCGGTAAACATCTCGGCCGTGGTACGCAAATACTGCTCTACTGCCTGTTCTACCGACAAATCATCTCTGCTTAGCAGACATAAACTCTTTTCGTAAAAGGTTGCCAGATAATGTTCAACCGATGCACGGAACAACCCTTCTTTGTTGCCAAATTCAGCATATAAAGTAGGCGCTTTCGCACCCGTTGCTTCAACTAAGTCAGCCAAAGACGTGGCTTCATAGCCATGACGCCAGAACAGGTTTAACGCTTTACTCAGAGCAGTTCCGCGATCGAACTGTTTTGGGCGACCGCGACTTTTCCGGACTAATGCCGTCTGTTCAGTGCTCATACACCCTCCTTTCATCACTCTTGTGATTATGGTTGTCGAAATAAATTAACGATCATTATTAAAAATAGTTGCGCAGAAGTCCAGTAGAGATTAATATTTAATTATCGAGCGATAAGTAAATCACTCCCTACAGAAAACTACTCAGCTATAAGACAGTAACCCAGGACCTAACATCATGAGAAACATCAAATTGATTCTTGCAGTAATGGCATTGGCCGTTGTGCCGGTTGCTAACGTTGCCGCACAGCAGACAATCATGATGCCAGTACAAACTCAGCAGGTCGCGATGGTTAACGTGACTGGCGACAGTAATGTCGTACAGCCTCCGCATGGCACTCTGAACAGGAAACCAGCACAACCTGGTATCTCGAGTTCACCGACCATACCGCCGGCTCCTGTTGCGTCACATAACTCACCTTCCGCCATCTACTACTAAGATGTCCCTATCGAAGCCTGAGTACCCATAAAGAAGGCAGAGCATTTTATGCTGCCTTCTTTTTTAACACCCTCATCCTCGTACCTCAAGAATTTATTAGCGGCTATTAAAATAAACTTTTTGGATGCCAAATCCGAATGATTATATTGAATAACCATTGCAAGATAATGAAAAAAGCAATGAGATTGAATAAGTTATAAGCAGAAATACAGAGTACGACAGACGACCCGGCTCATTTAATGCAGATATTTCACAACCCTTATCACCTTAGGTAATCCGCAGGCGACTTCAGGCACCCAACTGATTTATGCGCAGAAATTTCTTTCCTATTCTGTGAGTTACCCCCTCACAGCACATTTAGTTAACGATCATTAATAAAAAAGATTGCCAAGGTGGCCCCTGAAGATTAACATTTAATTATCGAACGTTAACTAATAGCGTTCCGCCGAAGAAAAGAACGCATGTTCATCACCTATGGGATTAGACACCATGAAAAACTTAACCATGATTTTTGCAGCACTGGCCTTGGCTACCGGTTCATTTTCAACTTTAGCCGCGACAGAAGTCACTCAGGCTCCAGCGGGTTCACAGAAAATAGGTGTAGTATCAGCTACCTCCAGTAGCGATCTCTCAAGCCTGGAGCGTAATCTGAACGCTAAAGCTGAAGAAGCTGGCGCAAGCTCTTTCCGCATCATTTCAGCCTCAGGTGACAACCACCTGTACGGAACGGCTGAGCTGTATAAATAAGCCTGATAAAGATAATGACGAAAGGCGGCCGTGGCCGCCTTTTTTAACATCGGTAAAACCAAAGCAAGCAGAGGGTTATCGATAGCCTGCTCATTTCATAGGGTATAAAATTTGTCTTCTTCAAAGATATTTCGTTGCTGGATAGAGTCAGGTTAATATTTAAACCAATAAAGCTGTCCTTTACTGCTCTACGCCAATTAAATAAAATATTCTTTTATTTCACACCCTACATTGTTTTATAAAAACCATAGAGCAATTAAATCAACGCCAAAAGATAATAAATGATTTTTAATTTCACCACCGGCTCTACCAACCACAAAAACCAACCGTTTTATAAATTTAATCGATTAATTTAAATGGGGAATATAATAACAACAGAGGGACAATACTGATCTTCTTTGTGCGGGTGCTCAGGATCTTTCTGCTCTGGGCATGAAATAAAATTTATGCAGGGACAGAATGAGAAAAGCCCCGAACTGATATTACATCAACTCGAGGCGTCCCTTATGTCCAACAACGTAAAGGTAGCGCCTCATATGCAGGAATGCAAGGAAAAGGAGGTCTATGTGCGCTTCACATCTATAACGATTGTTCTGCTGGTCTTTTTCATCTGTGCGAGTCTTTTAGCGTTCACCTGGATGAAAGGAAATACACTTTGTGAAATTAAGGTGAAGAGCATTTGGATAGAGGTTGTTGCATCATTGGCCTACGAATCCGTGAGGTAAGCAATCCAACAGGCGGGAGCTCGCTCCCGTCCGTTGGAGGTTGTCAGACAAAGGTCCAAAGCACCCGTTTAAATTTATCAGCCAGCCTTCGGGCTGGCATTTTTATGTCAAAAATAGCTTTTAAATCAAAATGCAGCGAAAGGAGAAAAGTGACTTATATAAAGCCATTTAAAAACAATATATTAACAAGATATTTAAATCGGATATTTTCATCTTCACCCGTTAAATAACGCCAATTAAATTAATAATCGTTATTTAATTTGGTGGCAGGTCAGGCATACCACCACTACGCTTTATTTAATGAATATTAATAAAAGTGACCATGTGCCCTACCGAAGAGATTTCGTTGATGGACTCACAGTGGCCACGCTGACAATTGTGCCAATAACGAGGAAATCATCGTGAAAAACATCACCATAACTTTTTATCAAACTCTGGCTGCTGTTGCGCTCATTAGTGCTTCATTTGCCGCGGTGGCGGCGACCGAGGTGAGTTCAGCACCAGCAGGTCAGGTCAGCATGGGAGTGATAAACGTCTCGGGTGGGGATCACCTGAGTGCACTTAAACATAGAATGTCAAACGAGGCCGACGCGCAGGGCGCTACCTCCTATCGCGTAATTTTCGCCACCGGCGAAAATCATTTCTACGGCCGCGCCGAGCTGTATCGCTAATAAGCTTCACCGTCACGTCGGGAAATGCTTTCCCTCGCTTTGCGCTCGATCGAGGCAGCAAAAAGAGAACATCGATAAAACAGGATCAAGCATGACTAAACTAACGCCAAACATGGGCTTACTGGCGATCCGCACAATTAGTTAACGATTAATACAAAAATAAATTGCACAGATTCCGATCCGATCCTATCATTAAGTTATCGAACGTTAATTAATAACGACGAAGCAGAAATTAGTCGCTGGACTCGAGCAGTATCCCGTTCGGCTAACACGATAATGAGGAAGCAATCATGAAAAACCTGACTAAAGCATTTGCTGTTATCGCCCTGAGTACAGCTTCATTCGCCACCTTTGCAGCAACAGAAGTGAGCATGGCGCCAGCAGGCGAACAAAGTATTGGTATGGTGAGCGCATCAACTCACGGTAGCGATATCACGACTCTGCAGAACAAACTGGCTGCTAAAGCCGCCCAGGAAGGGGCAAGTTCTTATCGCATCGTTTCTGCCGGTGGTGAAAACCATATGTACGGTACTGCAGAACTCTACAAATAAGCATGAATCATTTTTAGCAGCAGAGTAAGAATAAAGAGGTATGGGTATTCGCATCTTGTCAGCAGAACTTTGCCGGAGAGATGTATCGGACAGTAAGACGCCTAATTTCACATCGAACGTCAATCATGACGTCACCGAAATTAAGCAAAACGATATAGAGGAAAATATTATGAAAAACCTGACTAAAGCATTTGCGGTTATCGCCCTGACTACCGCTTCATTTGCTACTTTCGCGGCAACAGAAGTCAGCATGGCGCCTCAAGGTGCACAGAGCATGGGTGAGGTTAGCGCTTCTACCAACAGCGGTGACTTAGGTACATTGCAAGGTAAACTGGCTGCTAAAGCCGCCCAGGAAGGGGCAAGCTCTTATCGCATCGTTTCTGCCGGTGGTGAGAACCATCTTTACGGTACGGCTGAAATTTATAAATAATGTTTAAAATATAACGTGTTATAAGTATGAAGAAGAGGCGACAGTTGTCGCCTTTTTCATTTTTATATCTCCCAAAATTCCCTCACTTCCCCTCTCCAAAAAAGACCCGCACAATAGGTTAACGATTGATAAAAAAACAAATTGCACAAGAATCGATCCGTCACTATCATTTAATTATCGAACGTTAATTAATATCGTAGACTCAAAAAAACAGGTTCCGACCCTCAAAAAATAGCGGGTTCGGTCTACAGGATAATGAGGAAGCCATCATGAAAACTCTGAACAAAGCATTTGCTGTTATCGCCCTGACTACCGCTTCATTCGCTACCTTTGCCGCCACTGAAGTGAGTTCAGCTCCGCAGGGAGCACAAAGCATCGGTGAGGTTAGCGCGTCCACTAACAGCGGTGATTTAAGTACGCTACAGGGGAAACTGGCCGCTAAAGCCGCCCAGGAAGGGGCAAGCTCTTATCGCATTGTGGCCGCCGGAGGTGAGAACCATCTTTACGGTACGGCTGAAATCTACAAATAAGCTTTTGTAGCAAGAGCGTGAAAAAGAGAAGAGGCGGCATTTGCCGCCTTTTTCGCGTTCAATTGTCAGCTAATGTCTTGTTTTCGCAAATTATCTTTAGCTAAATCTTTCAGAGATAAAGCCATTTGTATGAGAGTGCCGAAGTTTATGTGCAAGCTTTGAGATTTAAGTTTTCGATAAGAAAAAAGAGGTAAAAAGGCAGGGTGAAAGACTAAAGGAGAACTGAAATGAAAAATTTAACCAAAGTATTGGCTGTTATTGCCCTCAGTGCCGCCTCGTTCACCACCCTTGCTGCTGCTACTGCCGTTAGCTCACAGCCTAATGGCGAGCACAAGATAGGTGAAGTGAGTGCCTCAACCAACAGTGACGACCTCAGCGTACTTCAGCGTAATCTCGCCAGTGAGGCCTCTGAAGAAGGCGCACGTTCTTATCACATCACCTCTGCAGGAGGTGAGAACCATCTTTACGGCACCGCCGAGATCTATAAATAAATTCAGTTTAATCAATCAATTAATACAGGCACTTATCGGTGGCTACGGCCACCTTTTCCTTAATTAACGATTTCGCTGTGGACTGATCACCCCATTAAACGAACCGCACAATTAGTTAACGATTAATATAAAAATAGATTGCACAGAATCCGTTCAGTCTCTATCATTAACTTATCGAACGTTAATTAATAACGACGAACAAAAATCAATCGCTGAACTCGATAAGACAACGTTTCAGCTAACCAGATAATGAGGAAGCCATCATGAAAAACCTGACTAAAGCATTTGCCGTTATCGCACTGACTACCGCTTCATTTGCGACATTCGCTGCTACCGAAGTTAGCTCAGCTCCTGCAGGTGAACAAAGCATTGGTGTCGTTAGTGCATCAACCAACGGCGGTGATCTGAGTTCGCTGCAAGCCAAACTGGCTGCTAAAGCGGCCCAGGAAGGAGCGAGTTCATACCGTATCGTCGGGGCCGGTGGTGAAAATCACATGTACGGTACCGCTGAAATCTACAAATAAGTCTTACGGTAGTAGCACAATTAGTTAACGGTTATTAAATAAATAATTTGCATCGGACAGAGACAAGGCTTAATATTTAATTAACGAACGATAAACAATATCGTCAGCGAAAAATTAAGTCTAATGACAACGAGAATAGGAATTAAGACCATGAAAAACCTGACTAAAGCATTGGCAGTAATCGCACTGAGCACCGCATCATTCGCGACTTTCGCGGCTACCGAAGTGAGTATGGCTCCAGCGGGTGAACAGAGCATCGGTACCGTTAGCGCATCAACCAACGGCGGTGACCTGAGTACGCTGCAAGGCAAACTGGCTGCTAAAGCCGCTCAAGAAGGCGCAACCTCATATCGCATCGTTGCGGCTGGTGGTGAAAACCACATGTACGGTACTGCTGAAATCTACAAATAAGCCTTAGATTCAAATCGTCATAGAAGTATGGGTATCACACATTCGGTCGGCGCAGGTTAAAAGGTAGCCAATGTGTATCGGACAGTATTGAGGCTTGATTTCACAAGCGAACGACAATCAATGTCGTCATAGAAATTAAGCAAAACGACAATAAATAGGACAATAAAATGAAAAACCTGACTAAAGCATTTGCTGTTATCGCACTGAGTACGGCTTCATTCGCCACTTTTGCGGCGACCGAAGTCAGTTCAGCTCCAGCCGGTGAACAAAGCATCGGTGTGGTAAGTGCAAGCACTGGGGCCAGTGATTTGACCAGCCTGCAGGGTAAACTGGCGGCCAAGGCGGCTCAGGAAGGTGCGACTTCTTACCGCATCATTTCAGCCGGTGGTGACAATTACCTGTACGGAACCGCTGAACTGTATAAATAAGTCAGACAGCAGTCAGTAGAAGAGGCGGCGATTGCCGCCTTTTTCGTTTCTATAAATCAGTGCGCCGAACTTTTAAGCTGGCAGTCCTGCGAGTGTTGCTCGATAGCCAATTCTATTAGTTGGGTAATAAGTGAAGTGTAATCCAATCCGCTGGCCGCCCAGAGCTTGGGATACATGCTGATATTGGTGAAGCCAGGCAGCGTATTGATTTCATTAATCACCACCTCTCCCCCTTCCGTTAAGAACACGTCAACGCGCGCCATGCCCCGACATTCCAATGCCTGAAATGCCTGAATCGCTATCTCTCTAATCTGGTCATTAACTTCTGCAGCCAGGTCAGCCGGTACCGCAACCGATGCGCCCTGCTCGTTGATGTATTTCGTATCGTAGGAGTAGAACTCATCGTTGAGGATAACCTCACCGCAGGTGCTGGCTTTAGGGTAATCATTGCCCAACACCGCACACTCTATTTCACGCCCCTTGATTGCCGACTCGACCAATACCTTATGATCGAAGCTAAAGGCGCTGTCCAACGCTTGCTCGAAGGATGCGAGATCTTTGACCTTGCTGACCCCAACGGAGGATCCCTGATTGGCGGGTTTGATAAACAACGGCAGGCCAAGCTGCTGAACGATACTGTCGAAACTGTGCTGGCTGCGAGTGCGGCGAGTCAGGGTAATAAACGGCGCTACGTTGAGCCCGGCATCCCGCAACAGACGCTTGGTAACATCTTTATCCATGCACACCGCTGAACCGAGCACGCCGGAACCGACGTAGGGAATGTTTGCCATCCGCAGCAGTCCCTGTAACGAACCGTCTTCTCCCAGCGTGCCATGGACAATCGGAAAAATAACGTCAAGCTGCGACAGTGCGTGGGCATTCTGGGTGTCAATAAGCTGATTTTTTTCAAGACCGGGTACCAGCGCGACCTGCTGATTCGAGCGATTCAACGCAATTAACGACGGGTTTTCGGCGTTAATCAGATAGTTACTGGTATCATTGATGTGCCATTCGCCCTGCTTATCGATCCCCAGCAGAGTCACCTCGAAACGTTGCTTGTCCATCGCATCCACGATATTGCGTGCAGACTGCAGCGAGACTTCATGCTCCGACGATTTGCCTCCAAAGATGATACCCACGCGTAATTTACTCACTCTAGACTCCTTCAAAACTGCTCTTAATCAACATTAACCGCGCTTAGTCTACGATAAACAACTTTGCTCCAGAGGGCGTGGAGGACTGATGCGCTTCTGCATTATCCGCCACCTGGTAACTCATACCGGGTTTGAGGATGAACGACCGGCCATCTTCAAGCGTGGTATGCAACTCACCTTCGAGACAAAATAAAACGTGCCCTTTCTTACACCAGTGATCGGCCAGGTATCCCGCCGAATATTCAACAATCCTGACGCGGATTGGCTGTGCGTCATCCCCAAAGTGCTGAGTTCGCCAAAGCGCCATGCCGATTTCACCCTGATGCTCGGTAGGTTCAATTTGGCTCCAGTCGGTGGTACAAAAAGGAATAGAGGATAAATTCATTTTAGTCTCATACAATTGGGGGAATTCCAGAATAGAAGTGAATCGTCCGTCAATCAATCGGCTGATGCAAAGATTCTAAATTTGAGCCAAACCTTCAGGAAAAGGACAACTCCTAAAAGCCCCCGAACCGCAGCCAAACACCAAAAAGACTCTCTCATTCGACTATGCTTGACAGTCAGCCGCAGCAAAAGCTGAATTTCGCACCTCAATTCATGTTCAGGGGATCAACAGTGATTTCCCCCTCTGAACGGCAAAACAAGGAGCAATTCATGCCTTATCAAACCATCAACCCGTTCAACAATAAGCTCATCAAAGAATATCAAACGCATAACGATCGGCACGTCGAACAGGCTCTGGAAACGGCACATCAACTGTATAAATCCGACTGGGCACAGGGCGATATCAAGCAACGCCTCAACGTACTGCACAAGCTGTCGGATATTATCTCGTCACGCGTAGAAGAGTTGGCGAAAGGCATCAGTATCGAAATGGGCAAACTGATTGAGCAGAGCCGTGCAGAGGTTCAGCTCACCGCCGATATCGCAAAATATTATGCCGAAAATGCGGAAGAATTTCTTAAACCGGTGTCCTATAAGTCAAACCTGGGTGAGGCCTGGGTCGAGCACAGCCCTATCGGGGTTATCATGGCCGTGGAGCCGTGGAACTTCCCGTTCTACCAGCTTATCCGCGTTCTAGCGCCCAATCTGGCATCCGGTAACAGCGTGCTGGTCAAGCACGCCAGCATCGTGCCGCACAGTGCAGAAACGTTTGAGAAACTGATTACCGAAGCGGGTGCGCCAAAAGGGGCATATACCAACCTGTTTATTTCACAAGATCAGGTATCGGCCATCATTGATGACGACCGCGTTCAAGGCGTTGCCCTGACCGGCTCTGAAAAAGCCGGGGCGGTGGTGGCATCACGTGCGGCCGGTAAACTGAAAAAATCAACGCTTGAGCTGGGCGGTAACGATATTTTTGCCGTTCTTGAAGACGCTGATATCGACCACGCAGCCAAGGTGGGCGCTCAGGCGCGCGTTGCCAATGCCGGCCAGGTCTGTACTGCCGCCAAACGCTTTATCATTCACGAGAAGGTCGCCGATGAATTCCTGAAAAAATTCACTCAGCACTTTAAAGAGCTGAAAATAGGTGACCCACTCGACGAGAAAACCACTCTCGGTCCGCTCTCTTCTGCTGATGCAGTTAACACGCTGACTAAACAGGTGAAAGAAGCCGTTAAACATGGGGCGAAAGTGCTCGTTGGGGGTGAACCGGTAAGCAACAATCCGGGTAACTTCTTTGAGGCCACTGTCCTCACCGGGATCACGCGCGACAATCCGGCCTACTTTGAAGAGTTCTTTGGCCCGGTGGCGCAGGTCTACGTGGTGAAAAATGACGAGGAGCTGGTGAAACTGGCCAATGATTCGCATTACGGTCTTGGCGGTGCGCTGTTTACCCGCGATCTCACTCGTGCTCGTAAGCTGGCCTCGAAAATCGAGACCGGGATGATTTACGTGAATTCACTCACCAATACTGCGCCGGAACTGCCTTTCGGTGGCGTGAAACGTTCAGGCTTTGGCCGAGAACTTTCAGACTTGGGTATCAAAGAATTTGTGAATCAGAAACTGGTCGTTCTGGCCGAAAAATCCTGACGGTCATCCAGCCGCCCTCCCCTTCGGGAGGGCGTTTTTCATTCCGAACGGTACAGCTCAATCTTCGGACGTTTATTTTGTTCCGGTTTATACAAATCAATTTCATCACCGATGATATATTTTGCGCGTAACATCGACGAAATTTTGTCCATTGCCATCACGATCACCACCAGAATCATCGTAATGAACATCACCACGTCCCAGTTCCACAGCCGCATATTTTCGGCGTAGACCAGACCCACCCCACCCGCACCGACAAATCCCAACACTGCTGCAGAGCGGGTGTTTGATTCAATCTGATAAAGCGAGAGGGCCAAAAAGGTCGGGAACGACTGGGTGAAAATGCCAAAACGGTGGGTTTGCAGCGGATTAGCCCCCAACGCGCGCAGTCCACGGCTCGGTGAACGCTCTACGGCTTCATGCCCCTCCGCATAGAGTTTCCCCAACAGACCCAAATCTTGCATGATGATGGCCAGCGCGCCGGCCAGCGGTCCCATCCCCACGGCACGGACGAAAATCAGCCCCCAGATGGCCATGTCCAGTCCGCGCAAGACGTCCATAATGCGGCGCACAACCAGTGAAATTGGGCGCAGGAAAGGCGTGGACATCACATTGCGCGCCGCCAAAAATGACAGCGGTAGGGCTAGAATAGTGGCGGTTACGGTTCCGGCAAACACAATCGCCAAGGTAATCGCTATCTGCGTAAAGTAATACATCAGCGGCCACTGTGAGAAATTCTGCCAGACGAACATGCGCAAAAAGTATTTCCCTATCTCACCGCAGCCGTGCGTGAACTGGCCCACGGAGATACCGTAGAAATGGAAGAACACCAGGTAATAAAGCACGATAGCCGCAACTGAAATGGCCAACACGCGTAAGGTCCGGCGCTGCGCCGTAAAAAGATGGCGATGTTGCTGACGAATGCTCGCAACTTCAGTGGCGCTCAAAGAATCGGTAAGCATCAGAATGTGCCCTCTACAACGCGTTTACGGAGTTTGCCCGAGGCATAGTCCATCACGGAAACCACAAAAATAATCAGCAACAGCGTCATGCTGACCTGGTCATAGCGGTCTAGTTTGATTGATGTCATCAGCTCCTGCCCTATCCCGCCCGCGCCTACCAGACCAAGAATGGTCGACTGGCGGAAGTTAATTTCAAGGCGCATAAAGCTGTACGAGAGAAAAATGGGCTGTACCTGCGGCCACAGAGCAAAACGCATCCTTTGCAGGCGTCCTGCGCCACACGCCTTTAAGCCGCGCACCGGCTTGTCCGAGGCAGTCTCTATTGATTCATAAAACAGTTTGGTCAGGCTACCGACGGTATGCAGCGTCAGGGCGATAAAACCGGGGATAGCGCCGATGCCAAACGCCATTACACACATCACCGCCCACGCCAATTCGGGCATGGTACGCAGGAATGCCACGAAGGTACGCACGCTAAATTTTAGCCATTTCGGCGAATCGGTATTATTGGCCGCAATAAAGGCCAGCACGACAGCGAGCACGGTTGACAAAATGGTCGACGAAAAGGCCAGCTGAATAGTTTCCCAAATCAATGGAAGCTGAATGTTTAAACGATAACCCCAATAGGCCAGAGAACCTTTGGTATGTCCGTCGGCAAACAGATCGTGCCAATGTAAAGTGGGCACCGTTTGACCAATATAGTCAAAAAAGTGTGGCGCATTGACGAATATCGTTTTTAAATTAAGCTCGGAAATACTCCCCGCCCATAAATAAAGGACTAACATCAAGCCAGACCAAATTAACGCCTCTCTTTTTTGCTTGCTGCGTATTTGCTGGTAATAATGATGAAATTCAGTATTCAAAATAAGGCTTCCACAGTTGATGGCGGAGATAATAATCTGCACTGCCTGATAAAAATAACGCGCCAATAATATGGCGCGTGGTTGTCGAGAGTCTGAGGTTTAACGACCGCCTTCAGTCAATGCCTTTTTCATATCGATGATTTGCTGATAATCGGCCAGCGTTGCCGGACCAATATGCTGCTTACCGCCGACGGCTTTAATAAAGCAGGCGTGATCATCTTTATCCAGCTTATTAATTGCCGCCACAACTTTTGCCTTGAAATCAGCAGGCAGCGAATTGCTCACCAGAATTGGGCCATTAGGGATCAACGGCGACTCCCAGATGATACGGATCTGTTTCATCAGGTCCGGGTGGTCCATACGCATCATGCGACCAAATGCGCCTGAGGTATAGCCGGTTGACGGGTCGCCAATCATCGATGACCAAGCAACAGCACCAGCAAACTGGCCGTTCAGCACGCCAAGAATATCCTGTTCATGACCGCCAGAGAAGGTCGTACTCGAGAAGAAATGGTTGTAGCTGTTGTCGGTAGTCCCGCCAAACATCTTCTTGAAGGCTGCGTTAGGGATAAGATAGCCCGAGGTGGAATCAGGGTCCGCAAAACCAAATGCGGTGCCTTTCAGGTCTTCTAGCTTTTTATATTTACTGTCGGCTTTAACCAGAACAACCGAGTGATAACCGCGTGACTGATCGGTGTCATCAACCAGAATACCTTCGATGCTGACGGCTTTCGGATTATTAAGATAGACCGACGCGAAGGAAGAAGGCGACATGCTTAATACCATATCAACTTTCCCGCCCAACAGCCCCTGAATAACGCCAGAATAGTCAGAAGAGTTACGTAATTTTGTATCTACATTCAGTTCTTTATCAAAGAACTGTTTTACACACATGTTATCGCCAATTTGCTGTGTGGCGTTCTGACCGCCGAGAATGCCCAGATTTAACTCTTTTGGTGCATCTGCGGCCATGCTATTCATTGCTGCCATGGTCCCTGCAACGAATACCGCCAGACGTAATAGCTTCTTCATGTAATAATAACCCTTGTGTAGATTGATTAAATTAGAATGAAATAGATAAATGTGAAAGCAAATACGTTATGCCATCCGTGGCATGACAAATAGAATGACGGCCAACTATTAATTGTTAACAGTTAATCATTAACCGTTTACCGCTTCACTCTCTTCGCCATACAGTTGGTGCAAAATCGAATCGGTTAAATAGTCTGGATGTCCATCGTAAATAATCTCACCGTGGGCAATACCAATAACTCGGGTACAGAAATCTTTAACCAGTTCAACCGAGTGCAGGTTAACCATGACGGCGATGTTATCTTCGCTGACTTTTTTCAGCGCATTCATAATACGTAAGGTGTTTTTAGGATCTAGCGAGGCGACAGGTTCATCAGCCAGCAGAATTTTAGGGTTCTGCATCAAGGCACGACAAATTGCTACCCGTTGCATCTGACCACCGGACAGGTTTTCGGCGCGCTGTAGCGCATGGGGCAATAGGTGTAGCCAGTCGAGCAGAGAGATCGCTCGCGCACGATCTTCATCATCAAACTGGTTGAAGAAAGACCTGAAGGTTGAGGTCTGGCTCAGGCGTCCCAATAGCACATTGGTCAAGACGTCTAGACGAGGTACCAGACAGAAATCCTGAAAAATCATGCCACAGCCCGCTCGCCAGCGGCGTAATGCCTTGCCGGTCAGGCCCGCCAGCTCCTGTTTTTCACCACCGTCATAGTGGCAAACCACGCTGCCTTCACTCAGTGGAATAGTGCCATTGAGCACGTGCAGCAGCGTGGATTTTCCCGCGCCTGAGCGGCCAATCACGGCAACAAATTCACCGGCGTGGAGTTCAAAATTAATATCATTAAGCACACGACTGCCTGATTTATAAGATTTAACCAGGCCTTTAACGTCTAACACTTTATTCTGATGCTGTGGCTCGGCCTGAGGATATTCAGCCTGTGCCAGCTTAAGTTGAGCTTGCGCCATCATGCTGTCTCCGGTTACGTGCAGATTCTGACGTCCATTAAGCGCGACAACTATGACAGATTGATGATGTTTTAATGGACGAAAGATGACCTTCTTCCATTGATAAAACGTATCTTAAATACCTTAAATGGCAATTAAGCCTATGATTAGAGGCAAGCTAACGGCAAAAATGTGCCGAAACAACGACAGGGAGGCAGAATGACTCTTCAGCATCCGTCCACACCAGAGAGCAACGCCGCATTGATTGAGCGGCTCAAAAATATCGTCGGAGGTCGTCACGTATTGACCTCCGAAAGCCAGACCGAACGATACCGCAAAGGCTTTCGTTCCGGAGGCGGCAAGGCGCTGGCGGTTGTTTTTCCGCAGACCTTGCTCCAGCAGTGGCAGCTGCTACAGGCCTGCGTCGAGGCCGACAAAATCGTTATCATGCAGGCCGCGAATACCGGTTTGACCGAGGGCTCAACGCCGAGCGGCGAAGATTACGATCGCGATATCATTATCTTCAGCACCTTGAAGCTCAACGGCATTCAGCTGCTTGATGACGGTAAGCAGGTGATCGGTTTTCCCGGCAGCACGCTGTATGAGCTTGAGAAACGCCTTAAACCGCTGGGACGTGAGCCCCATTCGGTGATTGGCTCTTCCTGTATTGGCGCGTCGGTCATTGGCGGCGTGTGCAACAACTCGGGCGGATCGCTGGTGAAACGCGGCCCGGCCTATACGGAGCTGGCGCTGTATGCACAGAGAGATGAGCAGGGAAAGCTAATCCTTATCAACCATTTGGGCATTGACCTCGGCGCGACGCCGGAAGAGATCCTCACCCGTCTTGAGCAGGGGAACTATACCCCCGCCGATATTCATTACGGTGATCTACTGGCCTCCGATCACGACTATGCCGAGCGAGTGCGCGACGTCGATGCCGACACGCCTTCACGCTTCAACGCCGACAGCCGCCGCCTTTATGGAGCTTCAGGCTGCGCCGGTAAGTTAGCCATTTTTGCCGTGAGGCTCGACACCTTCGAGGCCGAAACTCAACAACAGGTGTTTTATATCGGCACGGACAGCACCGCCGTGCTTACCGATTTACGCCGCAGCATACTCGGTGAGTTCAACAATCTGCCGGTCGCCGGTGAGTATATGCATCGCGATATTTTTGATATTACCGAGGTCTACGGCAAAGATACCTTTTTGATGATCGACAAACTCGGCACCGACAAAATGCCTGAGATATTTACCGCCAAAGGTAAGTTCGACGCCAAAATCAGTAAGGTGCCCTTTCTGCCCAAACATTTCAGTGACCGCGTTATGCAGTGCCTGAGCCGCGCCCTTCCCAACCATCTTCCGCCACGGATGAAGAAATACCGCGATCGGTACGAACATCATCTGCTGTTGAAAATGTCCGGGGATGGCGTGGCGGAAGCGCAAAACTTCCTGACCCATTTCTTTGCCGACAGAGACGGCGACTTTTTTGTCTGCTCGGCGGATGAAGGTAAAAAGGCTTTTCTGCATCGTTTTGCGGCCGCCGGTGCTGCGGTGCGCTATCACGCCGTGCATGAAAAAGAAGTGGAAGATATTTTGGCGCTGGATATCGCCTTGCGACGCAACGATCGCGACTGGTTTGAAGTGCTCCCGCCCGACATTGACCAGCAGTTAGTGGCAAAACTGTATTACGGCCACTTTATGTGCCACGTTTTCCATCAGGATTACATCGTCAAAAAAGGCGTCGATAGCAAAGCGCTTAAACATCGGATGCTGGAGATTCTGGATGCCAAAGGTGCCGAGTATCCGGCAGAGCACAACGTTGGCCATCTGTATTTCGCCAAACCGCACCTGCAGGAGTTCTATCGTCAGGCCGACCCGACCAACAGCTTTAACCCCGGCATTGGCAAAACCAGCAAACTGAAAAACTGGCAGGCATAAAAAAATAAATCCCCGCAAGATAGCTATCCGGCGGGGATTTAGGGTACTGCGTATAAGGCATCTATTACTGCTGTTACTGCATTTGAAACTGGAATAACCTGGCCTCAATCAAAATATTTTAGAACCATATCCCCACATGATCACCGTCAGTGCCAGTAAAAGTTCTAGCACCAGCACGCCCATCGCCAGCGTGGAGCTGGAAAACAGGAAACCTTCCCGATGGTCGATTTCGAGAAAATTAGGGATCCCCAGATACAGCAGATAACCGCTGTAGCACAGGCCTATCAGGCCGACGAACAGACACAGCCACACCAGTGGATACAGCGCGACTATCCCACTTAGGAACATCGGCGTTGCCACATAGCCAGCAAACACGATACAGCTGTTTAGACTGGGTCGACTTTCGTACCGGCGCGCCATCCAATAGATGATCCGGCCCATCAGCGCGACGGCACAAAGGATTAATACGTAGAAAGCGGCTGCGATAGAAGCTGCCGTAAGCAGGGTGATTTGCATGTTCTGCCCATCACCAAAATTCCAACCTATCTGTGTAGTACCGATAAAGGAACACACGACAGGAATGGCCGCCATTAGCAGGACATGATGAGAATAGACGTGAGAAACAGTTTCATGTTCACGTTGAATGCGTTGCAATTCAGGACCTGGATGTGACAGCAGTCCCCAGACATGATTTACCATGATACACCCCCTTGCTCGCTGGCAGTCGCCCACAGCGGCCAAAAGTCATTCCTTTCGCTCTGTAAATTCTCAAATGCGACAGAGATAAAAAGGTGGCGACCTTATAACCAAGTATAGCTCGGGTTAGCGAGGGTGCGAGTCGTGGAAAAGGTTTTGTTAACGCACATAAAAAAGGCTCCCAGTCGGGAGCCTTTCATGACTCTTGAAACAATTACTTGGTGGCAGGGTTATGCAGTGCTGCATCACCTGACAGCAGTTTACGCGCTGCCGCTGCCTGGTCCGCCGTAACCTCTGGTGCGCTGTTACCCCAGCTGTTGCGGACGTAGGTGCTCACGTCGGCCATCTGCTGGTCGGTCAGTTTCCAGCCAAACTCAGGCATTGCTGCGCTGGTCGGATTGCTGTCCGTTGCCGCGCCCTGCGCGCCTACCATCAGCACGTGCAGTACGTTGGTCGGTTCAGAGGCCTGCAACGCATTGTTGCCTTTCAGAGCAGGCACCATGCTGCGAACGCCTTCACCGTTGGACTGGTGACACGCCGCACAGTTGCTCAGGTAAATGTCTTTACCCCGTGCCATGACGTCCTGCGAGTTCACCAGCGTCTGGGTCTCGTCTTTGCTACCCGGCAAGCTCTTCAGGTAAACGGCCATCGCCGTCAGGTCCTGCTTGTTCATGTGTTGCAGAGAGTTGTGCACCGCTTCAGCCATTGGGCCCGCAGCCACAGTTTTGTCGTTGGCACCCGTTTTCAGGTAATCCACCAGCTCCTCATTGCTCCATGCGCCAACGCCCTGACGTTTGTTGCCGGTAATCTCAGGCGCCAGCCAGCCTTCAAGCTGAGCCCCCTGCAGATGAACGCCGAAGTCATCGGCACCCAGTAAGTTTTTAGGCGTGTGACATGAAGTACAGTGACCCAGACCTTCAACCAGATAAGCACCACGGTTCCACTCGTCAGACTGCTTAGGATCGGCCTTGAACGGAGCGGTATCCAGGAACAGCAGATTCCAGCCAAACATCATCAGACGGATGTTGTAAGGGAACGGCAGGTTGGTTTTAGGACCGTCGTAATGCACCGCCGGCACGCTATCCAGATACGCTTTCAGGTCTTTCAGGTCCTGATCGCTGACTTTGGCATAGACGTTGTAAGGCATTGCAGGATACAGGTTCTCACCGTGAATACCTTTACCGTTACGCACCGCATCCATGAACTGCTGATCGGTCCAGCCACCGATACCGGTGTCTTTGTCAGGCGTAATGTTAGTGGCATAAATAGTACCAAACGGCGTCGCCAGTCCAAGACCACCGGCGAACGGTTTACCGCCCGGCGCAGTGTGACAAGCCACACAGTCACCGGCCTGCGCCAGATATTGACCGCGTTCGATAGCCGTTTTACCGGTCATTCCGGTTGAGGCAGGAGCCTGGAAGGTGTAGGTCTGGTGCGAGTTATGCCAGGTTTTGTAACCGACAAAACCCAGGCCAACGACAGCAACTACGCCAACAACGCTAGCGATTGTCTTCTTAACGCCCATGCTTACACCCTCACCAATGGACCAGGAGATTTCAGATACTGAGTCTTGATTGCCTCAGCCGCCCAAAGGGTCAGCGCCCCCACGGTACCCGTCGGGTTGTAGCCGCCGTTGTTGGCAAATGCCGATGCGCCACAAACGAAGACGTTATGCACGTCCCAGCTTTGCAGGTAGCGGTTAACGGCACTGGTCTTAGGATCATCACCCATACATGCGCCACCGGTGGTGTGCGATGACAGGTTGTCCATCGGAGAGAACGGTGCTGCGGTAGGTTCCTGACGAACAACGGTTTTTGCGCCCATTGCGTGACCAATTTCAACAGAACGGTCAGCCATGAATTTACCTGAACGCTTGTCGTTTTCGATCCAGTCGAAGGTGACGCGCAGCAGCGGTTGGCCGTGACGGTCCTTGTATTCTGGATCCAGGTCCAGGAACACATCGCGGTGTGGATAGCTGTTGCCCATCACGTAGACCGAGTTGTAGTTCTGGTAGCTGTCTTTGGCTGCCTGCTTCCACTTCGCGCCCCACTTCGGCGTGCCTGGAGGTACGGCGCCTGACAGGGTGATCGGACGACCGTTGGTTGAGTGAACCAGCGCAACGCCACCGCCGATGAAGTCATGGTTAGTGTGGTCGAAGTTGTCGCTATTGTAGTCATCAACCGCCTGAGCCAGCGCGCCTGCACCGATAAACGGGTTCAGGTTTTCGTTCTCAAAGAACACGCCCGCGCCAGAAATAGTCTGGTAGGCATAGTTACGGCCAACAACACCTTCACCGGTTTTGTGGTCGTAAGGCTGGCCAATGCCGGACAGCAGCATCAGACGCACGTTATCGAACTGATACGCGGAGATGACGACGATATCGGCAGGCTGTTCCCACTCGACGCCGTCGCTACCAATGAAGGTAACGCCGGTTGCGGTTTTGCCGTCTGGCGCTTTATTAACGCGCAGAACTTCCGACTCGGTGATAACCGAGAAGTTAGGACGCTGCATCACGGCGGGCAGGATACAGGCATTCGGGCTGCTCTTGGACCAGTTACCGCAACCGAAGAATTCACAGTAACCGCAGTAGGTACAAGGGGCCATGTTGATGCCCAGGGTGTTGGTGTACGCGCCTGAGGTGTTACCGGCTGGAACGGCGAACGGGTGCAGGCCCATTTCGCGCGTTGCCTTGTCGAAGATCATCGACAGTTGGGTACGCTTCAGCGGCGGCAGCGGATAGTCACGGCTGCGCGGACCTTCGAAGACGTTACCGCCGTCAATTTTTTCGCCTTTGATGTTACCGGCCTTGCCTGAGGTACCGGCAAAACGTTCAAATTTGTCGTAGAACGGTTCCAGATCGTTATAGGTTACGCCCCAGTCCTGAACCTGCATGCCTTCCAGGAATTTATCTTTACCATAGCGTTCAACGGTGTTGGTATAGGTCTGGAAGTCGTTTGGCAGGAAGCGCCAGGTCATGGCGTTCCAGTGCGTACCCGCACCGCCGACGTTCATACCAAACTGATAGGTATTGAACTCACGCAGCGGCAGTGCCTGCTGAATCGGGTTATTACGGAAGGTCATGGTTTCAACGGCGGTCGGCTGCAAAATAGCGCGGCGGCTGATGAAACGCAGCTCATCGGTGTCGATAGTGGTTGGGAAATCAGTACTGGTATCGCGCCATGAACCACGTTCAATCGCTACAACGTTCAACCCTGCCTGCGTCAATTCGTTGGCCATCAACGAACCCGCCCAACCCAGGCCGACGATTACCGCATCGACCTTCTCTCTTTTTTTGCTCATAAAATTGTCTCCAGGTGAATCTTTGCCCGTTCGGTGACCGGCTTATTATGATTTTTCGTAGTTGCTAACCATGCTAACGGGGATGATGTGCAGGTCTTCACCGCGGCGGTCGATGACGTCTCGGAAGTCATACTGTGCGCCCGGGAAACCTAGCATTTTCCAGCTCGCCATATCTTTGTTACCGCCATAAATCGGATCGGCAAAGAAGCCTTCACGCATGTTTTGAATCAACTGTGCGAAGAAGAATTTGCCGTTCACACCCGCCAGGGGAATATCGCCGGTTTCGATTTTGCTCAGCAGATCGTCCTGCTGTTCGTGGGTCAGTTCACTGAAGGTTTTGCCACTGTAGTGTGCTTTAGACGCTTCATTGATTGAGGCCAGACCCGTGCGGTAACGCTCGGCTGGGGTATCTTTATACTGCGGACCAGCCTGAGGGATACCGTCCTGAATTACCGGACCTAGGCGATAAACGCTCACTGCCTGGCCGTAGTCTCCCGCCAGCTGACGGTCAAGAAACACCGCACAACCGGCTTCTTTACCACCAATACTCAGCTCATCGGCAGGAATAATGCGGTCAGCGATGGCTTCAACCGTCGCGACCTCAAGCGGGTTAAAGTACAGCCAGTCCCCTGCAACCACAGGCTTTGGAGGCCTGACGGCATGAACAACCCACGGCATTCCGCCCGAGATGATTTTGGCTTTGACCTTCAGAGCAGTACTGATTAACAGCACACCGAGAGAGGTCAGAAAATGTCTGCGTTTCACGATAGTTCTCCTGTTTACGCACATTACATGACGAGTGAGACTGGAGCCGAAAAAGGGCCCCGAAAAAATGTGAAGAAGATTATACGGAGATGTTAGATGAAAGTAATGCATTTCGTACCATTCGGTACATTTTAAAACACTTTAAAATCAAGTATTTATATAAATAGAATTATACGATCATAGTAAATAACATTTATTTACAGGCTTATTGGTTAAACATTACCCAAATCACGCATAATTAAACGGCGATTAAACGAGAGACCTTATAATTACTGCGTCATAAAACGAACCAGATAATACATCTGCTTTAAGCGGTCTTAAAGCCCTATAGAAATAGATAGCATTTAGTGGCAAAAAAACCAGTGATAGCGGGAGAAATGCTTTAACTTTGTGATAGTCATTCCATGTCATAAACGTCTATTTCAAGGGGAAGTCCGTGCGCATTCACTGCCTGCACACCGCCGAAAGCAATATTGCCGTTTTCAACGCCGCCGCCGCTCAAATTAATGTTCCCGCCGAGGTTATTACCCACCACGTCAGATCTGACTTACTCGATGCCTGCGAAAAAGCCGGTGGACTGACCGATGAAATCTGTCAGCTCACCGCTGATTATCTTTTGGCGCTCAGTCAGGATGCCGACAGCGTCGTGCTTACCTGTTCGACGCTGGGTGCTGCCGCAGAACGCGCGGCGCTGAATTCGACTGTGCCTATTCTGCGTGTCGACAAGGCGCTGGCAGAAACCGCATTAGCGCAGGGAAAAGAAATTGCGGTGCTCTACGCCGTAGAGACGACGCGAGGCCCCACGGAACACCTTTTCTCACAGCAAGAAGGCTACGCACAGGCCAACGTCCGCTTTGAATGGGTCGCCGGGGCGTGGGACATGTTTAAGGCGGGTAACGGCGCAGGCTATTTACAGCAGATAGCGGCAAGTGCTGATAAGGCCTATGAGGCGGGTGCAGACATCGTGGTATTGGCGCAGGCGTCGATGGCAGGTGCGGCAGAATTAACCCAGTTTGGCACGCCGCTGACCAGCCCGATTTGCGGACTCAGAGCCGCTGTTTCAGCCTAAAAAAGCGCCAGGGGAATACCAGAAAATAGGGGTTACCAAGGATTTTTTTCAGACAGGGGCTATACTTGAACAAAGGATATCATTGAGTTAGCGATGCTTATTCTGCGATGTACCCTACCTAAGGAGAAACGATGAAAATTATTTTATGGATTATCGCCATTATCTTTATCGTTGGTCTGCTGACCATCACTGGCGTATTTAAGCTGATCTTTTAACGCCCCCTCATCTTTTACCGCTGATAAAGCCTATCCGACACGGCGTCTTGCCGGATAGGCGCTCCTGACTCAAAAATGCCTAGTCGGTAGCCTGCTCAACCGAAGGTTCGGTGCGGCGCTGATCCTTTTCCTTACGATATACCTTGGCAATCTGCGGCACCGGCACGCTTTTTCCAGTTTCCATCCACGTACGCAGGCGCGCGGCATCAGCGAAGGCGGTGAACTTACCGAAAGCATCGAGCACCACCAGCGTGACCGGTTTACCATTGATGACCGTACGCATTGCCAGGCAGTGCCCCGCTTCATCGGTATAGCCCGTCTTGGTCACCTGAATGCTCCATTTCGGATTCATGATCAGATGGTTGGTATTTCTGAACGGCAGAGCATAAGACGGATGGCTAAACACCGCCGTCTTCTCCTGTGTGGTACTCAGTTCACCAATCAGCGGATACATGCGGGTTGCCATTAATAGACGAGTCAAGTCACGGGCGGTCGAGACGTTGTGAATAGACAGCCCCGTCGGCTCGACGTAATGGGTGTGCGTCATGCCCAGCTCTTTAGCCTTGGCGTTCATGGCGCGGATAAACGCGTCGTAGCCGCCAGGATAATGTGCAGCAAGGCTCGCAGCAGCACGGTTTTCAGAGGACATCAGCGCCAGTTGAATCATCTGGCGGCGAGTGATTTCACTGTTCAGTTTTACGCGGGAGAACACGCCGCGCATCTCGGGGGTGTTATGGATATCAACCGAGATAACCTCATCGAGCGGCTGCCTGGCGTCAAGCGTCACCATCGCCGTCATCAGTTTGGTCAGGGAGGCAATTGGCCTGACCTGATCCGGATCGCGAGAATAAATCACTTCGTGGGTCTTGAGATCGACCACCATGGCACTGCCGGAAGCAATTTGAACAAGGGGAGCGACAACCGGCTGAGACTTGCTGGCAGCCAGGGCGTCAACAGGCATCATCATGCTTGCATTCAGGGCTAAAAAGCTCAATACCAAAAGACGGATTTTCACATGCATTGCTCTGTATTTAAAAAGGTTGTCATCAATGGAGCGTCGAATACTGCTGGCGAATTATAAGGGAGGAAAATTCTCTACGCACTCGGATTTACTGCGGGGATTTGTGACAAAGTCTGTCACAACTGAATTATTGCTGCCTTGTGTGCTCTGTGCTGGGGGGTAAGTGAACACTTTCATCGCGGCTTATCAATAAGAAAAAGCACTGCCCCTGAAGGTCAGGGTAGATTGACCGCTCAAATCATCTTGCTCATAGTAGCCATCATGTTTGCACAATAAAAAGAACAGTGAATATGGCTCTTTCCCCCCTTCCTCCCTTGCATACTCTGATTGCCTTCGAGGCCACGGTGCGACTCGGCAGTTTTACGCGTGCCGGTGAAGAACTCAATCTGACACAAAGTGCCGTCAGTCGGCAGATTGCCACGCTGGAGCAGTCGCTTGGCCGCACGCTGATCCTGCGGAATCACAATGGGCTGACGCTCACCACCGCCGGGGAACGCTACCTGCATCGTGTACGCTATTTGCTCGAAGAATGCGCCGATGCCACCGCCAAAGTGATGCGTCACGCCGGGGAGAACGAAATCAACCTGGCCTGCTCGTCGGGCATTGCCCAGTTCTGGGTCCCCCAGCGGCTTGCCGCCTTCCGTAAAGCCTACCCCGATATACGTTTCAATCTCATTATGCGTGACGGCATCACCACGCTATCCGGGTTTGAATTTGACGTGGGCATGTATTACCTCAAACAGAGCAATATCATTCACTTTGATACTATCCGTCTGTTCGACGAGGAGATGTTTCCGGTCTGCTCACCGGAATATTTGGCAGGGCGCAACGGGTTTACGCCGCAGGAGCTGCTAAGCGAAACGCTGCTGGTGCTGGAGGACGCACAGCGTCAGTGGATTGGCTGGCCAGAATGGCTGGAGCTGAACGGCCTGCCGCCAATAAACCTGAGTAACACGCTGCGCATCAACCACTATCCGCCGCTTATCGAACTGGCGATTCAAGAAGCGGGCATTGCGCTGGCGTGGAAGCGTATCATCGACCGCCCGCTCAGGCAGGGAAGTCTGGTGCGCGCCTGCGCTGCCTCAGCGCATCAGGGCGGAGGATTTTACCTGATTACGCCGCAGCACCGTCACGAAAATCGCGCCACCCGCCTGTTCAAACGCTGGCTACTGGAATATGAAGGACTCAGCGGACAAGGACTGATTTCCTGACCCTTTAGTTCATGAATTGATAAGGTTTAAACAGGTTATCTCCCAACCACGGATAGCTGGCAGGAACAACCGCCAGACGCTTGCGCTCATAGCTGGTCGCCTGACGGTCATCGCCTTTCCCGCGATAAACGGCATAGTCCGGATAAGGAAAGACCGGACGCGATGGCGCATCTTCGGCGATATAATCGAGCTTCATGTCGCCTTGCAGCGGCTTAGAGGCAATTTTATTTTTCTGTTCCACCGTCGCCTGATAGCTCACCACGCCGTCGGGCACCTTGCCCTGCTCCACCCACCCAAGCATCGGCGTCAGGAAATCGACCAGGCTCGGCCCTTCTCCGGTCGAACAATGATAGACCCCGGGCAGCATATACAGCCGCTCAAACTTATCGCGGGTCACCGTGCCCATGGTCTGCGCCAGCGCCTGATGGTAGGCCAGCGTGTTGAGCGGCGAAATACTGGGATCGGCCCAGCCGTGCCAAAGAATCAGCTTGCCACCTGCGGCATAAAATGAACGCAAATCAGGATTACTGGCGTCATAGAGCGGATGCAGCCTGGTCAGTTCGACCAGCGTTTGCTGGGTAAACTTCAAATCCTTGAGGCTGTAGCTGACGGGCGGATTTTTTTCAAAATTCAGGTATTTCAGGGTCGAAAGCGCCACGCTCTGACTGTAGTTAAGATCCCCGGTCTTTTTGGGAACAAACAGCCCGGCCCAAGCCAGTTCTGAACCGGGCAAAGGCCCGCCAACGGTCAACCGCTGTCCGGTAACGGCATCACGCGGGCCGCCGTAGATTTTACGCAAGGTGCTGATTTGCATTTCCGACAGGCAGTCCTGCCCGGCAATATTATCCGCACTCAGGTCTGCACAGCTCAGCACCGACGGGTCAAAATGGCAATTTTGTGGATCGGAAATCAGCCCGTCTTTTTGGCCATCCTGGGCGTCGCACTGTGCCAGCACTGCCTTATGAATCATCGGCAATTGTCGGGCGGTGATGATAGCGTTGCCGCTGGCGTCCGTGTTGGACATCGCATTCCAACCGTGGTCCAGCGCCTTATGGGTCTGGAAAACGGTCACCGGCGCACCGGCAATGATGCCGTTAAAATCGGTTGGATAACGCTGTGCCTCGCCGAGCGCCTCGCGCCCGCCGTCCGAGCAGCCGCTGAAATAGTTATAGGTGGGCCCACGCCCATAATAGGCACTGATGAGCTTCTTGGTGGCCACGGCGGTCAGATGCACGCTTCGGAAGGCAAAGTCGCGCCTCTTCTGCGGATTATTGCCAAAGTTCGCCTCGCCGGCAGCGTGGCCCATGTCGGTAGCAGCAATCACAAATCCGCTGTTGTTAAGCGGAGTACAGCCTGCTGCGCCGTCTAGCTGGAGCAGCACGCGCCCGCATAATCCGCCGCAGCCGACCTGAAGATAACGCTGGGTCCAGCTGTTGATCGGCAGCAGTACGGTGAAATTGACAGTCGGCTTGAGCAGGCCTTTCACCTCGCAAAACACATCGCCTTTTACCACTTCACGCACCGACATCACCTTGCTGCCGGGTCCACCGATTGCGGAGAGATCGACGTCCGCTAAATCGGCACAGTCGGTTACCGGTTGTACCACGCCCAATGTTGCCGCACGCGCAACCGAGGGATGCAGGCAGACGCCCACAATCAGCAACGGCAATAACAGGATGAAAAAAATCTTCCAGCGGGGCAAAGTCTGCGTGGCGATATCCAATACTCGTCTCTCGGTCAAGTAACGTTCATCCTTAATTTATAACAGTAAAATCTCCGGCATCATAATATCGCTATCGTATCAATCATTCTGAACCGCACGCCATTCCTCCCACGCATGCCGGCATGCGACTTTTTCATTTCATTATTGCAGACAGATGACAGATGCTGCCAAAGCCTGCTCAGAGAATAAACACTCAGGCGTGAAGAACTCAACATCACCGAATAATCAAATAATTACCTATAATTCCAAGACGGGAGCACTATGCCTGCGACATCCTCAAACAACGCCATCCTGTTCATCAATGCCAATCTGGTTGATGGTAATTCGGCCGAGCCATTAAAAAATCACCAGCTGTTAATTCGCCACGGCCGTATCGACGCCGTTTCCGCCACGCCCATTGACGCAGCGGACGCAATCGTTGTCGATCTGGCGGGCAAGACGCTGATGCCAGGACTTATCGACTGCCACGTTCACGTCGTTGCCAGCAGCGCCAACCTCGGCGCCAACGCCCTCTTACCGGACTCGCTGGTCGCCGCCCGCGCATCAAAACTGATGAATGAAATGCTGATGCGCGGCTTCACCACCGTGCGCGACGTTGGCGGTGCCGACTACGGTTTAAAGCAGGCACAGGAAGAGGGGCTGATTAACGGCCCGCGCCTGATTGTCTGCGGCAAGGCGCTGTCGCAAACCGGTGGCCATACCGACTATCGTGGCCGCTATGACCAGCGCAATGTCGATTTCTATGCCCAAAAGCTGGGTACGCTGGGTCGCGTATGTAACGGTATCGATGAAGTGCGCCGCGCCGTGCGTGAGGAAATCAAAGGCGGTGCCGAGTTTATCAAGGTGATGGCCAACGGTGGCGTCTCTTCGCCGAGCGATCCGATTGAGTTTTTGAGTTTCTCGGTCTCTGAGCTTGAAGCCATCGTTGAAGAAGCAAGCAACGCCAAAACCTACGTTAGCGCACACCTTTATACCGATGAAGCGATTCGTCGCGCGGTTGACGCCGGTGTACGCTCGCTCGAGCACTGTAACCTGATCACTCCAGAAACCGCCGCCCACGCCGCCGCAAAAGGCGCGATGGCCTGCCCTACGCTGGTGACCTTCGAAATGCTAAAACTCGAAGGCGCGCAGTACGGCCTGCAGCCGGACTCCATCGCTAAGATTGACGACGTCAGGCTTTCGGGTCTCGACAGCCTGAAAATCATGTATGAAGCGGGCTTACCGATGGCTTACGGCAGTGACCTGCTGGGTGACATGCATACCCATCAATCCGGTGAGTTTGAAATTCGCGCGCGCGTCTTGCCGACGCAGGAGGTTATTCGCAGCGCCACCGGCATCGCGGCACAGCTGCTGCGGATGGAAGGTGAAGTGGGCTGCCTGAGCGTAGGCGCTAGCGCCGACATGATCGTCGTTGACGGCTGCCCGTTAAGCGATATCAGCCTGCTGAGTGGTCAGGGAAAACACCTGCCGCTGATTATTCGCCAGGGTGAAATCGTGAAAAACAGTGGCATCATTGCGCGGTAATCCGCGGCTTTAAAGCCCTGCTCGTTTGTGCATTGGCGCGGCATCATCCGCGCTGTCAGGCTGGGTTCTGTCGCATTAAGACGTCGTCAGGTAACATGCTGTTTTTTTTACGATGTTGCCTGACCATGTCCCTGATCCGAAAATCTTTCCAACGCCTGCATTATCCCCCCGATGTTATCGCCCAGTGTGTTCGCTGGTATCTGGCGTATTCCCTGAGCCTCCGTAATCTGGAAGAGATGATGGCCGAGCGCGGCATTATTGTTGATCATTCGACGCTTCACCGTTGGGTCATCCGCCTGGTGCCCCTGTTGGATAAGGTGTTCCGACGGTATAAACGCCCGGTGGGTCGACGCTGGCGAATGGACGAAACCTACATCAGAGTCAGAGGGCAGTGGAAATACCTGTACCGGGCCGTCGATACCGCAGGGCAGACCATCGATTTCCTGCTGACCGCCAGGCGGGATGCCGGCGCAGCACTGCGCTTCTTTCGTAAGGCTATTCGCCACCACGGTGGGCCAGAAAGGGTAACCATTGATAAAAGTAGCGCCAATACGGCAGCGTTGGCCACACTCAATGCCGACAAACCCGATGAAGAAAGCATCACGATCAGGCAGAACAAATATTTGAACAACCTTGTGGAGCAGGATCACCGGAACATCAAACGACGAACGCGACCCATGCTGGGATTCAAATCATTCCGGCGGGCACAGACCATACTTGCGGGTATTGAGCTGGTAAACATGATCCGTAAAGGACAGCTTCATCATCAAGCTGGCGAAGGATTGTCGTCTGCAGAACAATTTTATCTGCTGGCAGCCTGAAAAAACAGGTAGCGCAGATTTCATCATCTTCACTACGTTAACGCGACAGAACCCTTTTAGCAGGGACCAGCCGCATAGCGACGGCAGCAACCATACTCCAGAATCCTCCCAGCACTATGCAAGGGAGGTGCGAATGAGCATCGCAAGTCACTGAATTATCCAAGATAAAATCTCAATTGATACCGTTGTTCTTCGCCTCGGCTATGCCTCACAGGCAGCGTTTAGCAGAGCTTTTAAGTGCATCAATGGATATCCGCTAGGCGCTATGCGTCAGCGACCCGCGATAGGCGTTAATACAGTCAATGAGTGAATGTTATCTTTATCATTTGCGGGAGTCGCTGTAGGAGGCCGCACTCAACGAATTGCAATTTCCTTAATTTCCGCTTCTGACCGGCTTCTCATCAACTGCTCTGTTTCTTAGTCGTTATTATAATTTTTGCACCCGAGTGCAAAAATCGTTTGCACTCGGGTGCAAAAATTAACATAATCCCAACATTGCTTTTGTATGGACTTTTTTTATCGTACTTAACTGCGGGAATGTGCAATGAGAGGAGTTTCTTTTCGTCGACTTTTAACGTTCAATATCAGATCTGTATCTCTGACACTAAAATCAGGCTAATGACGAAAGAAACCAAAGCGCCAAAACCTTCGAAAGCCACGGCCAGCGATGTCGCCGAACTGGCGGGCGTGTCGAAATGGACGGTGTCGCGGGCGTTTACTCCCGGCGCATCAGTCTCCGACAAAGCACAAAAAAAAGTGCTGGCGGCCGCGGAAATACTCGGTTATCGCCCTAACCTGTTGGCACGCAGTCTGACCAAGAAAAGCACACACATCATTGGCGTTGCCATTGATGAGCTGAAAAACCCGCATTCGATGATGGTTCTCGATACGGTAACAAAAGCATTACAAACTCGCGGTTATATGACGTTGCTGCTCAACATCACCGAGGGCGAAAATTATCAGGCCGTGATTACGATGGCCGATCAGCTTCAGGTTGATGGCATTTTGTTTTTAGGTAACGTGCTGACCACCCAGCTTTACGATGTCGCTCACGCCATGCATCACATCCCGTTGGTGCAGGTTTGTCGTAACAGTGAGGAGCACCGCGGTGTCGATATTGTGAATATTGATGGTTATCAAGCCGGTCGCGAGATCGCAGAGCTGTTTCTCGCGCAGGGTTATCAGCGGTTTGGCTACATGAAAGGACCGGATGTCGGCTCTAACCACCTGCTGCGTATGGAAGGGTTTCGTGACGGGCTGGAGGCAAAAGGCGCGACGCTGAATGTCATGATGGTCGCCGGGCATTATGATCGCAACGCAGCGTATCAACAGATCACCGGGTACTGGCAGGCAACGCCCCGCGGAGAGCGTATTGAAGCGATGTTTTGTGAGAACGATATTCTGGCCATTGGCGTGCTCGAAGCGCTGATTGCGCGGGATCAGCGGCACAGTATGGGCGTCATCGGCTTTGACGATATTGACGAGGCCAGTTCACCGGTCTGGCAGCTGACATCGTACCGTCAGCCAAGGGAAAAACTGATCGCCGAAGCGCTGAACCGGCTGATTGATGATAATCCGGATCCCGATGGCGACTGGCGTCATGGGGAACTGATTATCAGGCAGTCACACCTGAAGAGGTAACAGAACGAACGTTGTTTCGGATCAGGATACTAAAATCTGACCGGAACAGTGATAGCAATAAAACATAATTGTGCATTTGAACTATTTATTCATTCTTAAAATAAAATACCGGGGAAACACTTCTCAGGGTTTCCTTCCTTAATATTTATCCTCTGGTGATAAATCATCAGCTTAATCATGTTTTTTAACAGGATCGGTTTTCTGTTGCCGCTCCGCAGGGATCTGCTTGCCTGAAATAAGCGGTTATAAAACAGTTAATAAAATGTCGTGCTATTGAAGGATATATTCATGAACCGAAGAGAAGCGCTCTTTTCACTGAGTTCACTGGTCGCCACCCTAACCGTGGTACCCAAACTGAGTGCGAAAGAAATGCACAATGTCCCGCTGGAAACACAGCTGACAAAAGATGTGTTGCCCGTCCCTGCCCTGCAAGGCGGCTATCAAGTATTAACCAACGAGACTGACCGCAAAAATCTGGCGGCTATTTTTGACCGGCTGATCCCCGCCGACGATCACGGTCCTTCTGCCAGTGAAGAAGGCTGCATAGAATTCATCGACAGCCAGCTCGCAAGCGACTACGGTGCAGGATCCGCGCTGTATCTGGTCGGCCCGCTGCGTCCGGAGAATGAAGAGAAACTGATGGGCAGTCCGCAATTTCTTTCCTCTCCGCGTGAGCGCTATATGACCGGACTGAAAGCCCTCGAAGCCTGGTCGCAGACTCACCACCACGCCTCCTTTTTTAGCCTCAATGCTGATCAGATCGATGCATTTCTGACTGATATGGAAGCCGGGAAAATTAATCTCGGTGCGGATGTCAATAGTCAGGCATTTTTTGAATTAATGCTGCAAAACGTTCGTGAAGGTTATTTATCCGACCCGCTCTATGGCGGAAATAAAACCATGGCCGGATGGAAAATGATTGGCTTCCCTGGCGCCCGTTATGACTACCGTCAATATATTGACCGTCGCGGTGAAGATTTAAAATTAATTCCCGTCAGCCTGATCCCGAACGATTAATTGCGGAGCAACAAGATGCCAGAAATAAGAAATAAAACCGACGTAGTGATCGTCGGATTAGGCTGGGCGGGTTCCGTCATGGCAGAAGAACTGACCCGCGCCGGACTGAACGTTGTTGCCATTGAACGCGGTGCATGGCGCGATACGTCCACGGATTTCCCGGTGGCAGTCGATCCGGATGAATTGCGCTGGCACACCCGTCGTCAGATCCTGCAGCCGATGAGTGTGGAAACCACCACTTTCCGTAACAACAGTAGTCAGGACGCCGCACCGGTGCGTAACTGGTCTGCCTTTCAGTATGGCTGGAATGTCGGCGGGGCCGGTACGCACTGGGCCGGAATGTCATGGCGCTTCCTGCCATGGGATTTCCAGGCGGCGAGCCAGACGCGTGAACGCTACGGCGCAGAGAAGCTCAAAGGCTTACAGGTGCAAGACTGGGGCATTACTTACGACGAAATGCAGCCGTATTACGATCGTTTTGAGCGCATCGCGGGTACTTCGGGTATCGCCGGAAACCTAAACGGTCAGCCGCAGAAAGGCGGCAATATTTTCGAAGGACCGCGTTCGCGCGATTACCCGACGCCGCCGTTAAAAGACACGCACTGGATGCGTAAATACCGCGAGACCACGAAAAAAATGGGCTATCACCCGTTCACTATCCCTGCCGGTAATATCTCGCAGGCGTACGTCAATCCGCTTGGCGTTACCATGGGGCCTTGCACCTATTGTGGTTTCTGTGATTTCCACGGTTGTGGCAACTTCTCCAAATCTTCACCGCAGGCCTGTATTTTGCCCGCACTGATGCGGCGCCCGAACTTTTCCGTGCTGACCGATACCGAAGTTTTACAGGTGGTCAAACACGACGATGGCAAGACCGCTAAAGGCGTACGTTTCATCACCAAAGAAGGCGTTGAAGGTTTCCAGCCTGCGGACGTGGTGTGCATCACCGCTTACCAGATGGATAACGTGCGCATGATGCTGCTCTCGAAAATCGGTGAACCATACGACCCGAAAACAGGCCACGGCACGGTCGGACGCAACTATAGCTATCAGACCTGCGCGACCGTCACTGGCTTCTTTGACGGCGAACGGATGAACCCGTTTATCGGCGGCGGCGCGCTGGCGGTGCAGATTGACGACTTCAACGGCGATAACTTTGATCACAGCAATCTCGATTTCATCGGCGGTGCCGGGATCATGGGATTCTCCACCGATGGCCGTCCTATCCAGCATATGGATGCGCTGCGTCCGGGCACGAAACGCTGGGGCAGTGAGTGGAAAGCCGGATACGCGCGCGATTACCAGACCGCAGCCACCATTTTCTGTCAGGGCACCTCTATGCCGGTACGTGAAGCCTATCTCGATCTGGATCCGGTTTATAAAGACCGTCACGGACAGCCGTTGTTACGCCTCACCTTCGACTGGAATAAAAACGACGTCAACATGTCGAGATATATCATTGATCATGCAAAAAAAATCATGCTGGAAACCGGGGGTAAATACGTCACGTCCGAAAACCAGACCGATAAAAGCTGGAACCCGTATCAGCAGGACAGCTCGCACACTATCGGTGGCGCAGTGATGGGCGCGGATCCGACCACGTCAGCGTTGAATACCTATCTGCAAAGCTGGGATGTGCATAACGTCTTTGTGGTCGGCGCTTCCGCCTTCCCTAACAATGGCGGTTACAACCCGACGATCACTGTTGGCGCATTGGCAATTCGTGCCGCTCAGGCGATCCACCAGACTTACATCAAAAATCCGGCTCCTCTGGTGAAGGCATAAATCATGAGTACAAAAAAGAAAATTGCTTACAGCGTGGCGGCGCTGGCCGTTGTCGCTGGGATCGTCGCCTTTGGTCATCTGTGGGAAGTCATGGACAGCTCACGATCTCAGGTCGCGGATGACACGACCCGGCTGGCGGATTTCCACAGCACCGACAGCGCTGCGATTAAACGCGGCGAATACGCCATGCGTCTCGGTGACTGCGCGGCCTGCCACGAATCGAGCTTTGCGGGCGGGTACAAAATCAGTACGCCTTTCGGCGAGTTGCAGACGTCGAACATTACGCCAGATCGCGAAACCGGTATCGGCAACATGACTGAGCGCGACTTCTTCAACGCTGTTCGTCAGGGGCGCGGCGACCACGGCTTCCTCTATCCGGCAATGCCTTACACTGCCTATGCGAAGATGAGCGATGCCGATATGCACGATCTCTGGGCGTACATGTCCACGATGAAACCGGTGAAACATAAGGTGGATGAAAACGGCGGCATGTCGTTCCCTTATAACATCCGTTTTGCCATGCTCGGCTGGAATTTTCTGTTCTTCGATAACAGCGGTTTCACACCAGACACGGCCAAAACCGCCGCAAACGCCAATATGGACATGATTAACCGAGGCAAATACATCGTCGATGGCCCGGCGCACTGCAGCGTCTGCCATACCGCACGTAACGTGCTGGGTGGTGAAGTCAGCGGCGGTTATTTACAGGGCGGTAGCCTCGGTGCGTGGTATGCGCCGGATATCTCGCAGGATCCACATACCGGCATAGGTGACTGGAGCAGCGACGACATTGCGCAATACCTGAAAACCGGCTCCGACGGAAAAAGTGTTGCGGCAGGTCCGATGGCTGAAGCGGTCGAGCATTCCACGCAGTATTTCAGCGACAGAGATGCACAGGCCGTCGCGGCGTATCTCAAAATGCTGCCGTCCTCCAGAAAACCGGCACCGCAGGCATTTGCCATGGACGCCGCTAGCAAAGAACATGGCGCGCTGACGTATGAAGTGAACTGCTCGGCCTGTCACGGCGTGAAAGGCGAAGGCATCACCGGCATGGTGCCTGCTTTTGCGGGGAATAACGCCATGCAAAACGATCCGACCAACATGATCAATGCCATGCTGAATGGTGCCCGCGCGCCGCATACCGAAGAACGCCAGACTGCGGCCGGAATGCCGTCATTTGCGTGGAAAATGAATGATCGGCAGATAGCGGAAATCCTCACTTATGTGCGTAATAGCTGGGGGAATCAGGGAAGTGAGGTGACGGCAGATCAGGTCAGCCATATGCGAAAACTGACCGGCGCGGCGGATAAACTCAGTACAACGTCGAAGTAATGAACATATCAGGGGCGGCATGATGCTCGCTCCTGATTAATCAGGAGAACATCATGATTATCAGAGGAATTGGACATACTGGTGTGACAGTCTCAAGCCTGACGGAAGCAGAACAATTTTTCATTGATACGCTGGATGCCACCGTGTTGTACCGCATCGTGCCCCCGGCAAAGCAGAGCGGAAAAATAGATGCACGCGCTGAATGATTTCTCCGAAGAGCTGAATCTGACCGACCTAGCTATGCTGCGACTGGGAAACGGCTGTAATCTTGAGTTATTCGAAACCCGTCCCGTCACGGAAAACGGCGAGACCAATATCAGTCAGTACGGTATCAGCCATTTCTCGGTGTATATGGACGATATCCGTCAGGCAGGCGAAAGTTTACAGCAACACGTTGCCTTGATGTTTGCAGGGCCAACCGACTGTTTTGCGCAGGAAGAAGGTATAGGTAATCAGACCTGGTTCTGCCGTACGCCGTTTGGCCTGCTGATTGAACTGATCACTCGGCGCTGAATTATGACGAAGTCGCCACTGAGAAACGCTGGTTGCTCGAGCCTCGTGAAAAGAGAGACGTTGGCTGACTCCCCGCGGTTAATACCGGCGAATAATTCGCCACCTCATCCTGATGCCAACCTAACATTTTCGATTAATCCCCAAGTCGCTGCCGGGTCTGTTTTCCTGGATCATATCAGGCTTACCTACTCCCAATTGATTAACAAACCGTGGTGTTGGCCATATCCGCTTCTGGTACAGGGCTGCTGTTGCAGCCCTGACAACTTAGACTTCAATCGACACAGAGATCTCTAACGTATCATCGACTTCAATGCCGAGATAACGCACTGTCTTTCCAGTTTCTTATGGCCTAATAGAAGTTAGATCACCCGGAGATGCTTGGTCTTCTTGTATATCAGGAAAGGTTTTGTTCTTCTCATAAAACGTGTGCTGTACAGTGAATCTTCGAGACCAAGCTTTGCTATCCACCCATGAAAAATACAATGTATTGCTGGGTTGAAATGTGTTGGCAAGAATCGACCCGAGATTGGAACAAGTAGTCTTTACTGTGCAGATTGCCTCGCATTATTAGC
Organism: Rouxiella badensis; assembly: GCF_002093665.1. GTDB lineage: Bacteria > Pseudomonadota > Gammaproteobacteria > Enterobacterales > Enterobacteriaceae > Rouxiella > Rouxiella badensis. The sequence continues at coordinate 105,896 of NZ_MRWE01000001.1, forward strand.
GCTGGAACTGCTTCTCTTGTCCCTTTGGTTATCTCAAATTGGACGGAACTACCGGTTTTCTGCTGTAACACCGTTGCTCTGCTCGAAACAGAACTGCCATATGCAACATCTGATACTTTAAGTTTTACCAGATCGCAGCCCCGAAGTTTACTGTCTAAAGCCATGTTGAACAGCGCTAGATCGCGCGTTTGCCTTCTAGTTCAAGTCTGATTCTAATCCCCCAGATAGGAGATATCTAAAGCGGTCTTTTTTGTCCGATGATACGGGCTTTGTTTCACGGTGCCGTTTTCATGCTCAAACCTCCTGCAATGTAGGAGATTTAAGTATGATTGTCCCTCATGAGCTATCTGCGGACATTACTTTTTGGATGAGTTGGTTTAGCAGCGTTAAAAAAACCACTAACAATAAGCGGCTTTTTAATATAAATCATTCAGAGTAGCACTGTTCCAGTGCCGGGAAGCTACCGCCTTTGACAGCGGCAATGTAGCTTTTAACCGCGCCCTGGATGTTTTCCTCTCCCCTCATGAAATTTTTCACGAATTTTGGTGCCTTGCCGGTGATGCTCAGGCCAAGCATATCGTGAAGAACCAGTACCTGCCCGTCGGTGCCGGGGCCGATGCCGATGACCGGTATTGAAACCGCCTCGCTTAGCGCTTTTCCGAGCGAAACCGGTACTGCCTCGACCAGAACCATCACCGCACCCGCCTGCTCAAACTTTTTCGCGGTTTCGATCAACGCTTCTGCTTGCTTGCTGTCACGACCCTGAACCTTAAATCCACCAAAGACGTTAACCGACTGCGGAGTGAGTCCAATGTGAGCACACACAGGTATGCCGTTGCGCGTCAGTTGATGCACCGTGTCACACAACCACTCCCCGCCCTCAATCTTGACCATCTGAGCACCCGCCTGCATCAGTTGCGCCGAGTTGTGCAGGGCTTGCTCTGGTGAGGAACAGGTCATGAAAGAAAGGTCGGCGATGATGAAGCCACCGTTGTTTCCGCGCTTTACACAGGTCGTGTGATAAACCATATCTTCCAGTCTGACCGGCAGGGTGCTGTCATGGCCCTGCAAAATCATTCCTAACGTATCGCCGATGAGGAGCATCTCAACACCCGCCGTGCTCAGCTCGTGGGCAAACGTGGCGTCGTAGCAGGTAAGCATGGTGATCTTTTCACCGCGCTGCTTGAGGTTTTTCAGGTATGTCAGAGTGATTGATGGCATGGTGTTCTCTGCTAACTCGTTGCATTAATAAAGGTGGTTGCGGGTGCGATAATACTGACTTTCGTAACGCTTAATTGTATTTCTCGATTTGCCAAATGCCTTCGAGCCCCGGCGTGCAGCAGCGCAGGTAGGGTACCTATTGCATGATATGTTGTTAATTATCCTGAATGGCCGCGCTTCAGAGAAACTGTTCTGCCAACAACAGAGCCGCAATAATAATCATCAGGCTGCCCGAAATCCGGCTGACATTCTGCGCCGCGCGTGGGCGCGTCCGAAGCACTGTGCCGGAGCCATAGCCCACAAGCAGGTAGACCACGCCGCAACTAATCATATGTACCAGCCCCAGCGCTATCATCTGCAGCGAAAGCGGCCAGGCGGCGTGGACGTCGGTGAACTGTGGCAGCAGAGCCAGAAACAGCAGAAAGACCTTTGGATTAAGCCCGCTGATGCAAAAGCCCTTGAGCGCCCACTTCAGTCGCGAGCCGCTATCGTCACTCTGCCCCGCCGCCGGTGCGGGCGGGTGGCGGAGCATGCCTATGCCGATCCAGAGCAGATAGCCAGCCCCAGCTACGGTCAGGACGGTCAACACGCCCGGCACTCCCGTAATGACCGAGCCGACTCCCGCTGCCACTATGAGTGTTGCAACAAGATGGCCGCTCAGCATACCGGCAACTGCTGGTACAACACGGCGTCCCTTGATGCCAGCTGAAATGGCGTAAGCCCAGTCAGCACCCGGTGTGATAACAAAAAGCGTGGAAACAGCCCAGAACGCGGCGAACATGCTCAATGACATGCGCCGTTATCCTTATTGACCCGACCTCTGACCTGCCCTTTATAAACGTCTGATACCTGCATATAGAGAAACCTTTACCTGAATATTTGCTTATAATTAAAGAAAGAATATCGCTTTTTATGCGGGATATGCTTTCATATTTAACTCAAAAATGTAAATAATCGGGAGGTTTTAATTAATGGATAGGGCAGACTGCAATATTATTGCTGAGCTTCAGCAGGACGGGAGGATTTCGCTCACTGACTTGGCAGAACGGGTTGGGATCAGCCTGTCATCCTGCCAGCGTCGTGTCAGAGCGCTTGAACAGGAAGGCGTGATCAGCGGCTACCGGGCGAATCTCGATCCGTCCCGATTCGGACTGAACTTTTCAGCCTTAGTCTTCGTTACCCTGCGCGAGGGAGATCGACAGACGGTCAGCGCCTTTGAGGCGACAGTAAAAGAGATACCGCAAATTATCCAGGCGCAGCGACTGTTTGGCGATCCGGATTATCTGCTTCACGTTATCACCCGGGACCTTCATGCTTTTCAGCAGTTGTATGATGAAAAACTCTCCGGTATGTCAGGCGTGCAGCGACTTACCTCAACGCTGGTTATGAAAACGGTCGTGAAAGATCGCGCGCTGCCTATCTGAGGCGTTGCAGGACGTCAGATTCGATATCTTTAAAACGTTTTTTAGCGCGGAGAAACCGTTGTGCTGAGGATCTGTACAAAAGTCGAACTTCCGCTTCTGGCACACAGCAGACAAGCACGTGACGCTGAAGGTCTGCTGAGAGCGATGTATAGACTTTCATACCTGTTGAATTTGATGATAACGGGGAGATCCCAACTATCGAGTCAATCCTAAAAGCTAGGCCGCTAGCACGCCTTCTTACCTCATTTCTCCTCCAACTGTACACTTTGGTTATTTTATCCAGTGTCAGTAATCTTGACCTGCTCCCCGTTGATTAATACACCGTGATGTTAGTGACCCTGACCCCGAATATGATCCAGTCATAATCAGGAATAACCGGCTTCATGTTGGTTGTGTCTTCTGGCAACCGGCAGACTTCTCAGCAAATTCTGACGGGGTCATCCAGCCCAGCGCAGAATGGGGACGCCTCTGGTTATAGTGTATGCGCCAGGCCTCGATTTTGCACCGTGCATCCTCCAAAGACATAAACCCGTTCTCGTTCAGACATTCCTGCCGTTGAAGGACTCCACCGTCGCGTTGTCCGTCGGTGTTCCCGGGCGTGACAAGTCGATTCTGATGCCTCTTTCGTACACCCATCTGTCCAGCATTTTCCCTACAAATTCAGAACCATGATACCTATTTAGTGCATCCAGCTAGCGTTTAAGTCAGCTGTAAAGGACGTCTGAGCGCTATGCTATTCAGCATTTCTGCCACTTATTTTGAACCCAAATTCTGCCCCACGCAGATCCCCAGGCATTCGCGGGTGTACAGGTCGATAACCGTCAGCAGGCGCAGTCGTCGCCCGTCAAACAACGCATCAGAGACAAAATCCATGCCCCAGACGTGATTCGGATACAGACCCTGAGGCTGCGGTTGCCAGCGCTGGGCCGATTTATTGCGGCGTGGCCGTTTGAGGCGCAACGACAGACCCTGCTCACAGTAGAGGCGGTAGATTCTTTTGTGATTATCGCGCCAGCCTTCCCGCCAGAGCATCACGTGTACCCGGCGGTACCCGTAATGAACCCGAATTTCGGTTATCTCACGGATGCGTAGCCGCAGTGCGCTGTCGTCGGCGACCACAGAACGATATCGAAACGAGCTGCGGCTGACCCGCAGCACAAAACAGACCTGTCTCTCACTGACACTGTAGCGGGCTTGCAAATCCCTGCCCCATTCGCGCAGGCATGCCAGCGTCAGTTCTTTTTTGCCAGCACGTCCTGCAGCATCGCCTTGTCAAGGCTCAGATCGGCAACCAGCCTCTTCAGCCGCAGATTTGCCTCTTCCAGTTGCCGCATATGCTTCAGCTCCGAAGGAGAAATGCCGCCGTATTTTTTACGCCACGTATAGAAAGTGGCACCCGAAATGCCCAGCTTGCGACAGACGTCCGGCACTGACGTACCCAGTTCAGCCTGCTTCAGGGCAAAAACAATCTGCTCTTCGGTGAATCGTGACTTTTTCATCGACACATCCTCCGTTCAGGGGAGTCAATATCATGCCGGAATTCTGTTTCTGAATGGCGCAGGATTTTGGGTCAGGGTTAAAACGACTTCGTGGATGCCGAAGCTATTTGTGAAGCTGCATCGTGTCCGTGAATCCCTGGTCTATTCACGCTGGCTGAATGAATACAACAGTAAGCGGCTCCATGAATCTCTGAATAACCTGACTCAGGAAGAATGCCTGCTGATGGCTGAGAAGACTGAAAACTCAAAAAGTGTGTGGAATTAAAACGAGTGTGCTTACAATCAGGGCTGCACTGAATGACGTTGAGAAAGACGCTTCTGGCTTTCGAAAGAAATGAATAAACTACAGAGCGGCGCGACCTAGGCCACGCGCGAATGTCACTGAAAAGATCTACAAACTTAAGTGGCGACACTTTTAAATTTGGACAAAAGGCAAAGAAATGCAAGAGGTGGCGCCTTACACTTATTATCCGGTTCCGGCGCTGTGGAATAAATGACCATTGAAGTTTCGAAACCGGAAAAATTCCTCGGAGCTTATCGACCAATTACCTCTTGGGCTGATTAAAAATGAATATAGCTGGTCCACAGATAGGAAATCGGCATCACCAATACTAGCGCAGGTAACATATTTGCTACCGGGAACAGCTTGATACCGCTAATACGATAACCTGCGGCCAGCATCACCAGTCCGCCTGCCGCCGTAAAATCACCCATCATCGTGGGAGAAATCAGCGGCATGATAATACCGGCGGCGGCCACCAGGCAGAGCTGGATAATAAACTGTGGCACAGCTATCATAGCGACGGCATAACCCAGCGAGGTGGCGAAAATGGCGGCGGTAAAGAAATCCATGATGGTTTTAACCAGCAAAATCGATGGGCTACCGGTCATGCCTTCCGTCATCGCGCCAATAATGCCGGTGCCGCTGGCGCAAAACAGCACCAGTATGGCGACAAATTTCTCCTCAAATAACTCTGCGCTCATACCTTGCTTAGCAGGGGCTATTCGCTCAACCAGTTTTTTCGAAAATGCACCGAATTCACCAATCTTGCGTTCGAAGTAAATCAATTCGCCTATCGCCGCGCCAAGAATCAGCGCCAAAATTACCGCGGGCAGCGATTTGATTTTAACGATTAAAATAATGCCTAGACCAATCGAAGAAAGTCCAAAGGTTAAAGGCAGCGCGCAACGTAATCTTTCAGGTAAACGCGATCCCATGAAGGCGCCCGCCAGGCCGCCCAATACCACGGCGGCGCCATTAGCTATAGGCCCAATTAACATATATACTCCTGATGAATGTTTAGTCTAAATTTTCTCTGGTCGTGTTATTTCTGTCGCCCCATCGCGGGAGGTCAGGCACGTCCAAATCAAACAAATCCAATGCGCGGCCTACGCTGTGCGTCACGATATCGTCGAGCGTTTCAGGGCGTTGATAGAAGGCCGGAACCGGCGGGAAAATAATCCCGCCCATTTCAGTAATGCAACGCATATTGTTGATGTGAGAGAGATTTAAAGGCGTCTCTCGCACCATTAATACCAGCCGCTTGCGTTCTTTCAACACCACGTCTGCGGCGCGAGTCAGCAGATTGTCGGTCAGGCTGTGCGCAATGGAACCTAAGGTATTCATTGAACACGGCGCGATCAGCATGCCGATCGTTTTAAACGATCCACTCGAAATCGTGGCGCCCAGATTGGTTATCGAGTGAATCTTGTCTGCCAGCGCGTTGACTTCCTGCCGCTGATAGTCGGTTTCCAGCGCGCGTGTAACTTCAGCTCCTCTGGACATCACCAGATGCACCTCGATGTCCATAGGTTTCAGCAATTGCAGGGCCTTAACACCATATTGAAAACCTGAGGCGCCGCTGATACCGATGATGATTCGCCGTGTTGTCATGACTCTTTACCTATTATTTGAAGTCTGGAAGGAAGCGTTTAACGTCAACCTTTTTGAATTTGGAACGCTCAAAGTGATGTTTGAGATGGAACGGCACCGTGCAGTCAAAAATCACTTTGCACGAGGTGCCGACCTGCAACAGATGCGGACTAAATTCCGGCGTTTGCGACGGGTCGAGCGGGTGACAGCGCACGCCCGGGATGTTAATGGTGTCGATGTCACCCTGAAAACGAGTCTGCATCGCCCACAGCACGTCGTCGGTATCAAACAAATCAACATCTTCATCCACCAGAATGACGTGCTTCAATTCCGGAAACGCCGAGAAGGCAAGCAGCGCAGCCTGACGTTGGCGACCTTCATCATTAATCGAAGATTTTTTAAATTGCAGCACGGCCAAAAGCTTGCCGCCGCCCGAGGTGTGGGCATAGACATTGAGTAAACGTCCCGGCATTGCGCGCTCGACCATGTCAAGAATGCTGGCTTCGGTCGGGATCCCGGCCAGATTGACGTGCTCGCCGCTTGGCCCCAGTGTGGTTTGCAGAATCGGGTTTTTGCGGTGAGTGATAGCTTTAATCTTGATGACAGGCAGCTCGTCTTTTGACTCGCCGGTATAGCCCGGAAACTCAGGCATCGCCTTACCGGTGTTGGTGTTTTGATCCTCGCGGATACGCACGTTTGGCAATAACTCGCCTTCGATTACTATCTCTGCATGGGCGATAGCTTTTTCGTTGATGGTAATGCCGTTAACCAGCTCTACCGGATAGCCACGCAACGCACCCGCAACGTTCAATTCGTCATAACCTAGTGGCGTAGTCGGTGGTTCGAAGCAGGCGGCGATACTGATAGCAGGGTCTACGCCGATACTAATCGAAATCGGTAGCGGTTTACCGGCGGCCTCGGCCTTTTGGCGGAAAGCGTCAATGTGACGGCCCGGCGTCAACCACATGGTCAACTCATCGCGGCTTTGTACACACAGGCGGTGAATGGTGATATTGGACTCGCCCGTTTCCGGGTCAGAGGCGTAGCACATGCCCATGGTGAAATAGGGACCTGCATCTTCTTCGGTATTAGTAGGCGCGGGCAACAGTGTGCGCAGGTCAAAATCGGAGTCGCTGGCAAGATGAATAACTTCTTGGCACACGGCTTGGCCGCGTTCAATGGTGACTGGAGGGATCGGGTTTTGTACGGAATCCTTTAATAGAAAGCCCAGTTTTTCAGGTTTGCAGTTCAGCAGATGTCCAGTACGTTCGCGGGTCGACAGAATGCCGGTCACCACGCGCACTCCCGGATAACCTTTGACATTGTTAAACATCATCGCCGGTCCTTTACGGGTTGGACGCTCACAGGTACCGCCTGCGCCAACATAGCGATAAACGCCGGAGAGTTCTGCTTCTGGGTCAACTTCTACATTAGTTTCTACGAATTCGCCTGGTAAGGTTTGCAGGAAATCAATAGCTGAACGAAGATCGTGAACGGGTGACTCTTTTTTAGAATGGGTTGTATTTTTCATCATATTTCTCAGGTAAGTTTAAATAACCGTGGTGCGGAATTTAAATTACGCCGATAGAAATAAATTAAAAAATACCGTTTTAGTCTACGTCTAGATCATAAAAGTTGGAATAAACTATTCTTTGGGCAGATAAGTAACACAGTATTAACGATAGCAGAGTTTAATCAAGAAACGTAATGAAAGGTATAGCGCGCTCTAAAAAATTTACTTTAAAAGGTAAAGGCTTTAATTATAATTACTGTAATCAGGGAAGAGGATGCCATTTCAGCGGCATTCCAGCGTCATTATTTAATGACAGTATAGAATAAAAAGTCTTAGATCGGAGTCATCCATGGATCTCAAAAGAATGCGCTACTTCTGTACCATCGTCGAGCAAGGCTCTATCAGCCATGCGGCGCGGGTATTGAACATGGCGCAGCCGCCGCTTAGCAAGCGCATGCAGGAGCTGGAAGCCGAGATAGGCGCACCGCTTTTTGATCGCACTAACCGAGCGTTAATACCTACAGAGGCGGGAGTTTATCTTTATCAAAATGCTAAAGAGATCCTTAACAATATTGATAATATCAGGCTGCAAACCTTATTAATCGCCAGTCGCAATAAAAAGATTATCAGAATTGGTATTTCCTATCTTTTCCTCTCCTACTTCAGCAGTTTTATTCATAAGCTCAGCCAGCGCTATCCTGAAATAGAAATAAATATCTCGGTTGCCGACTCAAGTCATCTCGAGTTCTTACTGGTGCAGCGAATTATTGATATTGCGTTAATTCAAAAGCCGAAAATGACAAAAGCCTTTGATGTCATTGAAATGGGGCCAATGAAGCTTGTGGCGGTTATTGCCAAAAGTTTACTGCCCGAAAAGCCCAGGAAAAGTATTACCCTAGAAGCGCTGACGCGTTTTCCACTGGTGTTATTGCACCGCGCGGGCGGTAATGGCACTTTTGAAGTATTGATCGATAGCCTGCACAAATATGCCCATGAAATAAACGTGATCATGCAGGTTTCAGAGCCTCGCCTGATTATTGAACTGTTCAATCTTGGCGTCGAAGCTGCAACTTTATTGCCTGCTTCCGAGGTCAATTCAAAAAATCTATATAACTATCATGTGGTTGATGTTGCCTCACCGCCCTCACTGTTTGTGCCGATGGTAGTGAGGCTTACGCACGTTATCGGTAATCCAACTATTAATGAAATATGGGAGTGGGGTTTAGAATTGCAATCTAAAGGCAGCTTTTGAACTTCAATTTCTAGATCAAAATCATGCGCTTCGCTTACTGCGCGGCGGCGCAGTAAGCCCAAAGAGGCGCAGTCTTTACTGAACCCCAGATCCTGGACAATTCCAGAATGTGGGGTGCAGTGACCCTGACCCTGACCCTGACCCTGACCCTGACCCTGACCCCGTACATGATCCAGCCATAATCAGGAATAACCAGCTTCATTCTGGCTACCTGCCAATTTTTCAGTAAATTCGAAAAGGCATTTTTAGGGTTCTGTCGCATTAAGACGTCGTGAGGTAACATGCTGTTTTTTTTACGATGTTGCCTGACCATATCCCTGATCCGAAAATCTTTCCAACGCCTGCATTATCCCCCCGATGTTATCGCCCAGTGTGTTCGCTGGTATCTGGCGTATTCCCTGAGCCTCCGTAATCTGGAAGAGATGATGGCCGAGCGCGGCATTGTTGTTGATCATTCGACGCTTCACCGTTGGGTCATCCGCCTGGTGCCCCTGTTGGATAAGGTGTTCCGACGGTATAAACGCCCGGTGGGTCGACGCTGGCGAATGGACGAAACCTACATCAGAGTCAGAGGGCAGTGGAAATACCTGTACCGGGCCGTCGATACCGCAGGGCAGACCATCGATTTCCTGCTGACCGCCAGGCGGGATGCCGGCGCAGCACTGCGCTTCTTTCGTAAGGCTATTCGCCACCACGGTGGGCCAGAAAGGGTAACCATTGATAAAAGTAGCGCCAATACGGCAGCGTTGGCCACACTCAATGCCGACAAACCCGATGAAGAAAGCATCACGATCAGGCAGAACAAATATTTGAACAACCTTGTGGAGCAGGATCACCGGAACATCAAACGACGAACGCGACCCATGCTGGGATTCAAATCATTCCGGCGGGCACAGACCATACTTGCGGGTATTGAGCTGGTAAACATGATCCGTAAAGGACAGCTTCATCATCAAGCTGGCGAAGGATTGTCGTCTGCAGAACAATTTTATCTGCTGGCAGCCTGAAAAAACAGGTAGCGCAGATTTCATCATCTTCACTCCGTTAACGCGACAGAACCGGTGGGTTCCGCCACACCGATAGGCGTGCTATTTGGCGCGTTGATGGCCGGCTATCTCGGCGATCGCATTGGCCGAAAAGCCGTGATGTGTTGGGCGCTCGCCATCTACTGCGTCATGACGCTGTTTGCCGCCCTCGCCCCCAACTACCCGAGCTTCCTGATTGCCAGGATCCTCGCGGGTGTGGGCGTGGGCGCCGAGAGCGTAATTATTGCGCCCTATCTGAGCGAGTTTATCCCGCCGAAAAAACGTGGCTGGTTTATTGGCGCGCTGGCCGGGTTCTTCTCGTTTGGCTTCGTCGGGGCGGCATTGATCGGCCGCTTTATCGTGCCGTCGTTCGAGGACGGCTGGCGCTGGGCGCAGGTGATGACCGCGCTGCCTATTGTGATGCTGCTCTGGTGGCGTCGCAGCCTCCCGGAGTCACCGCGCTTTCTGCTTAACCGTGGTCGAGTGAAAGAGGCAACTCAGGTCATTGAAAATCTTGAGAAAAAGGTCGAGCGCGCCCTCGGACGCCCGTTGCCTGCCGTCCCGATTCAGACCGAAGCCACTGAGGTTGAAACCTCGACTCCGCCGCTCGGCTTTTTCGAGTCGATCGGCATGATGTTTACCGCCAGCATGCGCAAGCAGACGGTGGTCATCTGGCTCATCTGGTTTGTGGTCACCTTCTGCTATTACGGCTTTTTCGCCTGGATCCCGTCACTGCTCATCGCCAAGGGCTTTACCATCACCAAAAGCTTTGAATTCTCTATTATTATTTATCTGGCGCAGATACCGGGCTATTTCTCGGCGGCGGTGCTGTCAGACCGGCTGGACAGGAAGCACACCATCGCACTGTATCTGATAGGCGGCGCGATCAGCGCGTGGTTCCTCAGCCAGTCGGGCAGCCACGTGTCGATAGTGACGTCCGCCGCAGTGCTGTCGTTCTTCCTGAACGGTGCGTACGCGGGCCTTTATGCCTACACGCCGGAGAGCTTCCCTACCGCTATCCGCGCCACCGGTTGTGGTTTTGCCAGCGCCTTTGGCCGCATTGGCAGCATTCTCGCGCCAAGCATTATCGGGGTGTTTTCCGCCTCGCTGGGCTTTGCCGGGGTGTTCACCATGACCACCAGCATTTTGGTCGCAGGGGTGATTATCGTGGTCGCGTTTGGCGCAGCGACCAAAGGAAAATCACTGGAGAAAATTACCTCATCGGTAACAGAAATAACGCCTTAGCGTAAAGCCTCCCCATCATCCCCCTAGGGCGGTGCCTTCTCGCCCGCCCCTGGGGCACGATTTATCCCGCGCGCACCGTATCACCCTCCTTAAACGCAATCAGCAACAGCTCATTACTGCACCTTTACATCATAAATACACAAAGCGAACGATTCTCAACACTTATTTGCATTGATAACGATAATCGTTATTGATAGCATTCTCATGAAAGTTATTTCAAATTACTTCTAATTATTTTTAAAACAACACAGCGCGCTTCTTGTCAGCAACGGAATGGTCCTGCTCAGTGATGAAAAATATCCTGTTTTATACCAAGGTCACCTTATTTTCCGTGACCTCTTTTAGCCTGCTTATGCCAACACTTTCCCAAGCCGAGCAAACAACAACCCTTAAAGAGGGAGATAATAAACCGCTCGTAGACAGCAAAGAGAAAAAACAGAAGGACGAAGACGACACCATTACGGTGACCGCACAGCAACAAACCCTGCAAGCGCCGGGCGTCTCTATCATTACTCAAGACGAAATCAAGAAACACCCGCCGGCGCGCGACCTGGCCGAAATTATCCGTACCATGCCCGGCGTTAACCTGACCGGTAACTCCACCAGCGGCCAGCGCGGCAACAATCGCCAAATCGATATTCGCGGTATGGGCCCGGAAAATACCCTCGTGCTGATCGACGGCATGCCGGTGACCAGCAAGAACTCCGTGCGCTACGGCTGGCGCGGCGAGCGCGACAGCCGCGGTGACACCAACTGGGTACCGCCAGAAATGGTGGACAGCATTCAGGTCATTCGCGGTCCTGCCGCCGCACGCTACGGCAGCGGTGCAGCAGGGGGCGTCATCAACATTATCACCAAGCCAACCACCCCAGACTGGCACGGCACCTTCAATACCTACATGGATGCACCAACGCATAAATCCGAAGGCGCAACCAAACGCTATGACGCGAGCCTTTCAGGCGGCCTCACCGATACGCTGAGCTTTAAACTTTACGGCGGCTGGTCTAAGACTCAGGCCGATGCGCAAAACATCAACGCTGGCCATGAAGCCGCGCGTACCGGCTCTTACGCTGGAACAGTGCCTGCGGGTCGCGAAGGGGTGAAAAACGAGAACGTTAATGGCGTGCTGCACTGGGCTTTTGCGCCTAAGCAGGCGTTGGAACTCTCTGCGGGCTACAGCCGTCAGGGCAACCTGTACGCGGGGGATACGCAAAACACCAACTCCAACGCGCTGGTGACCGCCAACTATGGCAAGGAAACCAACGTACTTTACCGTCAGACGCTGAGCCTGAAACACACAGGAAGCTGGGATAACGGCGTATCGACCACCAACTATATTCAGTACGAACGCACCCGTAACAAACGTATCAACGAAGGCCTCGCGGGCGGTACCGAGGGTATATTCAGCACCACCAATCAAGGGTTCTCTACCATTGATTTGGCCGACGTCAACGCACATACCGAAATTAACGTGCCGCTCGATTTCTTCGTTCACCAAACCGCGACCTTCGGGGCGGAATGGAACCAGCAGCGAATGAAAGATCCAACCTCTAACACGCAGACCGCACAGGCCGGCAGCGTTGAGGGTATATCGAGCACCGGCCGCAGCCCCTATTCTTCCGCCGATATCTATTCCCTGTTTACCGAAGACAATATCGAGCTGACCGATACCACCACCGTGACACCGGGCCTGCGTTTCGATTATCAGACCATTACCGGCAAGAATTTCAGCCCGTCCCTGAACCTCTCGCAGGAGCTGGGCAGCGACTTCACGCTGAAAATGGGTATCGCGCGTGCCTACAAAGCGCCAAACCTGTACCAGACCAACCCTAATTACCTGCTCTACAGCAACGGTCAGGGCTGCTACGCCAGCGCCGGTTCATGCTATCTGCAGGGTAATAAAGATCTCAAAGCGGAAACCAGCGTCAACAAAGAGATTGGCATCGAATATCACCACAATGACGTTCAGGCCGGGTTGACCTACTACCGTAATGACTACCACAATAAGATTGAAGCGGGCTACGCGTCGGAATATTCCATCAGCAGCACCTCTGACGTTTACAAGTGGGAAAACGTGCCGAAGGCTGTGGTTCAGGGTATCGAAGGGACGCTCAACTTCCCGATCAGTGAATCTGTCGCCATGCGCAACAACTTCACCTACAACATCGAGAACGTGAACAAGACCACCAACGACTATCTGTCGGTTATCCCGAAATTCACCATCAACTCGACGGTGGATTGGCAGATACGCGACGACTGGTCGATGAGCGGAACCATGACCTGGTTCGGCAAGCAGAAGCCGAAGAAGTATAACTACAAAGGTGAAGATGCGACCGGATCCGAAACCTGGGTCGTCAGCCCTTACGCACTGTTTGGCTTGACCTCGACCTATACGGTGAACAAGTTCCTGGACGTGACGGCGGGTATCGACAACGTGCTCGACAAACGCCACTTCCGTGAAGGCAATGCGCAGACCACCGGCAACTCTACCACCGGCGCTTACCTCTACGGCGCAGGTGCCAACACCTATAACGAATCAGGCCGCGTGTTCTTTATGTCTTTGGGTATGCACTTCTGATATAAAAAAGGGCCATCGCTTGATGGCCCTTCTCTTTTACAAACGCTGAATCGCGAGCGCGATATCTTTCGAGGTATTCAAGGTTCGCACCTGAGTAAACACCTCCGTTGCCTCGCTGTACTCTTTACGCAAATATCCTAGCCACTGCTTGATGCGCGCCACGTGATACAAACCGGTGTCACCCTGCTTTTCAAGATAAGTGTACTTTTTCAACAGCGCGATGACCTGTGGCCACGGCATCTTCGGTTCATTATATTTAACCACCCGGCTAAGGTTTGGCACGTTTAGCGCGCCTCGCCCAATCATCACCGAGTCACAGCCAGTCACCTGCATACACCGCTGGGCGCTGGCATAATCCCAAATTTCACCGTTGGCAATCACCGGAATGCTCAGTCGTTGGCGAATCTCACCGATCGCCTGCCAGTTGATGCGCTCCGCCCGGTAGCCGTCCTCCTTGGTGCGACCGTGGACCGTAAGCTCCGTCGCACCGGACTGCTGCACCGCGTCGGCTATCTCGAGGCTATGAGCCAGTGAGTCCCAGCCGAGACGAATCTTCACCGTAACCGGCAGGTCAGCGGGCACCGCCTCACGCATCGCCTTCGCGCCGAGATAGATAAGCTCTGGGTCTTTCAGCAAGGTAGCACCGCCGCCGCTGCCGTTCACCGTCTTGGACGGGCAGCCACAGTTTAGGTCCACGCCGTAAGAGCCAAGTTCGATAGCTCGTGCGGCATTCTCACCCAACCATTCGGGATATTGCCCCAGCAGCTGGACCCGGACCCGCGTGCCGGACGGCGTGCAGCTTTCGTTAAGCAGTTCGGGGCAGAGACGGTAAAAGGACTTAACCGGCAACAGTTGGTCGACCACGCGTAAAAATTCGGTGATACAAAGATCGTAGTCGTTTACTTCGCTGAGAAGTTCACGCACCAGAGGATCCAGTACGCCTTCCATCGGAGCCAGTAATACACGCATAGCCGCTCTACCCTTAAAAATGAGGCGCAATAATACGGGCGAACGGCTAGCGATGGCAATGGGCGGACTATTTATAGTTGAGGCTTTCCTCCGGCTGCATCACGGGTTCAGTGCGCGTGGCACGCCGGGCGCTGATAATGGCCACCAGCGGTGCCGCGATAAACAGCAGCGACAGCCAGAAAGCCGCCTGGCTTACTCCCTGAGTCCCGCCCGGAACATAAATTCCCGACAGGTTGGCAACGGTACCGGCCAGTGCGGTGCCCATGGCGGCGGAGAAAGACTGCACCACGCTTATCGATGCTCCGGCTTTTTCTTTATCTTCTGCTGTCGCATGCTGCAACACGCGGGTCAGCAGGTGTGGCCAGCCAATTCCGGTAGCAAATCCCAGCAACGTCAGGCCCAGTACAATCAGCCCCATGTTCATCCAGCCATCACCGAATACCACAGGCAGCGAAACCAGCAGACAAAGCAGGCTGAGGATCATGACTGGCGGCCCCAGACGGATGGCGGTGCTGGTGCGGCGCTCGGGCCACGACGCGCTCCACATCTCGCCCAACGTCCAGCCAGCGGCACCGGCGGCGGTAATGTATCCGGCCATCAGCGGCGTTTGACCGTGCAAATGCTGCAGCAGATACGGCACGTAAATATCAAAGCCCATGCCTATCATCAGCAACGCCATGGTGGCAAACAACGCGCACAGCGGCGACGACAGGCTCAGCGCGTCGCGCGGCAGCAGGCGAACCGGGGTGGTGTACTCCCTTTTACGCAGCCACAGCACCAGCACTATCGCCGCGACGATGCCGGCGAAATTCATCCAGCCGTGAGGCGACAGGCTTCCCGCCGACACCGCCAGCACCGCGCTCGCCAGCAGCACCAACTGCAGACGCGGCAGAGGTTCAGTGACCGAACGCTTTTGCTGACGCGCCGGAAGGCTTTTCCATACCAGCAGCGCAAACAGCAGCGTGACCGGCAACAGCAGACCAAACGCATAGCGCCAGGCGTGCAGCTCCGCGAAAATGCCGCCCACCGCCGGGCCGACCAGGGTGGCGACACCCCACATCGCCGAAATTAGCGCCATCGCCCGAGGCCAAAGTTTTTCTTCAAACACCTGATTAACCATCGCATACGACATCGCAAACAGGAATCCGCCGCCGAGCCCTTGCACCGCTCTGCCAAGCAGCAGTATCGGCATCGACGGAGCCACCGTACAAATCGCCGCTCCAGCCATGAAAATCACCGTCGCATTCAAATAGGCCCAGCGAGGCCCACATCTGCCCAACAGACGCGCCGACAGTGCCGCGCCCATGATAGCGCTGACCACAAACAGCGTGGTATTCCACGCGTACCACGCCATACCGCCGATGTCCTCGACCACCGACGGCAGGATGGTAATCACGATATAACTGTTGGTGGCATACAGTGCCACGCCGCCGCTCAGGGTGATGGCACTCCCCCGATTCTCGGCCGTAAACAAACTGCCCCATCCGCTGTGACTCTCTGACATTGCAGGCTTCCTTTTCATGACCGGCACGGCGGGATTGAAGTCACGCCGTGATTAGTTTACATTAAAACAAGTTTTTGCTTGGAATAATAATTCCTGCCCTAATCTAGGACCTAAAGAGTAAATATGTCAAGAAAAGACTTGGAAAATTCCGAGAGTGCAAAACAGAGCGTCGCCGAGCGACTTTTGATGCTGCTCAAGACCCGAGGCGAGCTACAGGCCAGCGATGCCGGGAAAATTTTGGGTACTACAGGCGAAGCCATGCGCCAGCAGTTCGTCAAGCTGGCAAAAGAGGGGTTGGTCGAAAGCAAGGCGGTATCGCAAGGCGTCGGCCGCCCAGCGCAGTACTGGCTGTTAACGCCCGAAGGCCACGCCCGATTCCCGGATACCCACGCCAGTCTCACCGTACAGCTACTGCGCATGATCCGTTCGTCGCTGGGTGAAGCCGCACTGGACCAGCTTATCTCAACACGCGAAACCGAGACCCTCGAGAATTACCGCAGGGCGATGGTGGGCGCCGAGACGCTGGAAGAACGCCTGCAACGCTTGGCAACTCTGCGTACCGGCGAAGGCTATATGGCAAGCTGGGAAAAACAGGAGGACGAAAGCTATCTGCTGGTCGAGAATCACTGCCCTATCTGCGCGGCGGCCGCCACCTGTCAGGGATTCTGCCGGGCGGAGCGCGAGGTGTTCAGCCAGACGCTCGGCGCCAACGTTGAGCGCACCGAGCACATTTTGCAGGGCGCGAGACGCTGTGCGTACCGTATTTGGCTCTAGAGCACCCGCGACAAAAACAAAAAAGCCCTCTCGAAAGAGGGCTTAAGCACGAAACTCGCCAGGTGTGTTCTACCGGCGTTGTTCGCTTACTCGCCTGAAGGCTTACGGCTGCGTGCAGCACCGGCGTTAGCGCCTGAACGACGCTGACCCGCATTAGCTGCGCTGCCACGGCTTGGACGAGAGGATGGACGGCTTTCGCCTGAACCATTACCGCCATTGCCGCTGCGCTGACCGTTACCACCCTGACGAGGGGCACCGGAACGCTGGCCACCGGCGCCTTGACGCGGTGCGCCACGGCCGTTGCCACCTTGACGACCGTTAACGATCGGCTCGGCTTTGATAGACGGATCCGGCTCGTAACCAGGCAGAGCGATACGTGGGACCTCACGCTTTAACAGACGCTCAATGTCACGCAGCAGCTTGTGTTCATCGACGCAAACCAGAGAAATCGCTTCACCGGTAGACTCTGCACGACCGGTACGACCGATGCGGTGCACGTAGTCTTCAGGGACGTTCGGCAGCTCATAGTTCACGACGTGAGGCAGCTGGTCGATGTCCAGACCGCGCGCGGCGATATCGGTCGCAACCAATACGCGAATGCCGCCGTCTTTGAAATCGGCCAGTGCACGCGTACGTGCGCCCTGACTCTTGTTACCGTGAATTGCAGCGGCGGTGATGCCGTCTTTATTCAGCAGCTCGGCCAGATGGTTAGCGCCGTGCTTGGTGCGGGTAAACACCAGCACCTGCTGCCAATTGCCGGTACCGATCATCTGCGACAGCAGCTCTCTTTTACGGCGCTTGTCAACGAAGTGAACGCTTTGCTCAATCTGCGAAGAGGCGGTGTTGCGACGCGCGACTTCAACGGAAGCAGGGTTGGTCAGCAGTTTGCCGGCCAGTGCCTTGATTTCGTCAGAGAAAGTCGCAGAGAACAGCAGGTTTTGACGCTTGGCAGGCAGTTTCGCCAGCACGCGACGAATATCGTGGATGAAGCCCATGTCCAGCATGCGGTCGGCTTCGTCCAGAACCAGAATCTCAACCTTGGACAGGTCAACGGCGTTCTGGTGTTCCAGATCCAGCAGGCGTCCCGGTGTTGCCACCAGAATATCGATGCCACCACGCAGTTTCATCATTTGCGGGTTGATGCTCACACCACCAAATACCACCAGCGAACGCAGCTTCAGGTATTTGCTGTAAGCCGTCACGTTTTCGCCGATCTGTGCCGCCAGTTCGCGGGTTGGCGTCAGAATCAATGCGCGAACCGGACGACGACCTTTAATCTGTGCGTCGCCAGTGTGGCTCAGCATCTGCAAAACAGGCAGGGTAAAGCCAGCGGTTTTACCAGTACCAGTTTGTGCGCTAGCCATTAAATCACGGCCTTGCAACACAACAGGAATTGCCTGTTGTTGAATAGGCGTAGGCGCGGTATAGCCCTGCTCTTCAACAGCACGCAGAATGTCGGCACTCAGGCCGAGAGAATCAAATGACATATAAGGAAAAGCTCCAATCCACTCTAACCCGAACAGGTTCGGTGCAGTTTCAAGAATGGATGATCAGACGAGGCAAATGAGGATTACCACGAGGATTCGGCACAAACTGCAGTGCGCCAGTTGCGAGGATTCTAACAGATATCACGCCCCCGCGTGCATTTATATGATTCAAGCTGTAAATGAATCCGTCCAATCCTGATTTAACGATATTTTCTGCCGCCGATTTGACGATGTTTGTTATAGCATCGTTAATTATTATCACGCTCGTTTAGTTATCACTTTTTGTGATTTCATCAAAGCATTAGCTTGCTATGATTCCGAGGGTTAACTATTTCATCCATAAGGCAACGCCGCAATACAATGGAAACCTGGAAACTAAATCTAATCTCCGTCTGGCTAGGCTGCTTCTTTACCGGTCTCGCTATGAGTGAAATCCTGCCCTTCCTGCCGCTGTATGTCGAACAACTTGGCGTTCATGACCACGAAGCTCTGAGTATCTGGTCCGGGCTGGTGTTTAGTGGCACCTTTATGGTTTCCGCCTGCGTGGCCCCGCTGTGGGGCAGTTTAGCCGACCGCAAAGGGCGAAAACTGATGCTGCTGCGCGCGGCGCTGGGTATGGCGATAGTCATGGTACTACAGGGCTTCGCGCAAAACGTCTGGCAGCTGTTTATCTTCCGCACGCTGATGGGCCTGACTTCCGGCTTTATCCCCAACGCCATGGCGCTGGTCGCCTCGCAGGTTCCACGCGACAAGAGCGGTTGGGCGTTGGGTACCCTGTCTACCGGCCAGGTTGCCGGGGTAATTATCGGACCGCTGTTGGGCGGATTCATGGCCGACCATCTCGGCCTGCGCACGGTGTTTTTCGTCACCGGTGGCCTGCTGTTTATCAGCTTCCTCATCACGCTGTTCCTGATTAAAGAGCGCGTAGTGCCGGTCAGTAAGGCCGACAGGCTCAGCGGGAAAGCGGTATTTACCACGCTGCCTTACCCAATGCTCATCATTAGCCTGTTCGTGACCACGATGATGATCCAACTCGCCAACGGCTCCATTAGCCCGATTCTGACGCTGTTTATTCGTAACCTGTCCGGCAATACCGCTAACATCGCCTTTATCAGCGGGGTCATCGCTGCCGTGCCGGGGATTTCCGCCCTGCTCGCCGCGCCGAAACTCGGCAAACTCGGCGACCGCATTGGCGCACACCGCGTATTAATCGCGGCTCTGGTGTTCTGCTTCATCCTGTTCTGCCTGATGGCAACCATCAGTACACCGGTGCAGCTGGGCGTTTTACGCTTCCTGTTGGGCTTCGGCGACGGTGCGCTTATGCCTGCGGTGCAGGCGCTGCTGGTCAAGTACAGCAGTGAGCAGGTCACCGGTCGAATCTTCGGATATAACCAGTCATTCATGTACCTGGGCAACGTGGCGGGCCCGCTGATAGGCTCTGGCACCTCCGCGTTGTTAGGCTTCCGCTGGGTATTTCTGGTCACCGCCATTTTGGTGCTCTTCAACGCGGTGCAAATCTGGTGGAGTTTCAGAAGGGTTCCCACCGGCGTCAGGGTTAAATAATTGAATGCGGGTCGGCCGGTAAACTAAGGGCAAAAAAAAGGGGAGACAGCGCGAGCTGCTCCCCTCTTCGACTCAATTAATTTATCTTCTGCTGCCGAAAATGCGCAACAGCATCAGGAACAGGTTGATGAAATCAAGATACAGGGTCAACGCACCGACGATAGAGTATTTGCGGAAGTTGTCCTTGTCATTGACCGACAGCTGCTCACCCATGTTTTTCAGCTTTTGGGTGTCATACGCGGTCAGCCCCACGAACACCACCACACCGATATAGGTTACGGCCCACATCAGCGCCGAGCTTTTCAGCCAGATATTCACCACCGACGCCAGCACGATGCCGATCAACGCCATAAATAGCAGGCTGCCCATGCGGCTCAGGTCGCGCTTGGTGGTGTAACCGAAGACGCTCATCGCGCCGAACATACCGCCCGCCACCACAAAAGTGCCGGCAATGGATGAACCGGTGTAGACGATGAAGATGCTGGAAAGCGTCAAGCCGGTTAGCGCCGAATAAAGCATAAACAGCCCGGTTGCGACAGTGCCGCTCAGGCGATTAACCATACCCGAAATAACGAAAACCAGGGCCAGCTGAAGAATAATCAGGCCGAAAAAGGTAATTTGGCTTGAGAAGATAAAACCGAGGATCGCAGGGGAACGGGATGCATACCAGGCGACAAACGCCGTCAACAGCAAACCACAGGTCATCCAGCCATAGACCTGAGCCATATAGGCCTGAATGCCGCTGTTTGCGCGTTCTACTATCGAACCATTAGAGCGTGGATATCGATCCATGATGCTTACCTCTTACATGGAGGACAAAAACAAGGCTGAAAATGCAGCCTACCGGTACTCTTAGCCTATCACAAAAACCGGCTTCTGCGTGTGGCACCAATCACGGGTAAACGTTTGGTTTAACTTAAGCGCGGACCAAGACAGACTCCGCGTCTATGGCGAAGAAGACCATTTTTTAGCGGCTTCTTTATCGGTATCTCGTGACTCGACCCAGCGATCTCCATGCTCGGTGGCTTCACGCTTCCAGAACGGCGCGCGCGTTTTCAAATAATCCATAATAAATTCTGTGGCATCAAACGCCATGCCGCGGTGGGCACTGGTTACGCCGACAAACACGATTTCGTCGCCCGGATACAGTGCGCCAATGCGGTGATAGACGCAGACGCGCTGAAGCGGCCAGCGCTGACGCGCCTCGTCGACAATTTCAGCCAACGCCTTCTCGGTCATGCCCGGATAATGTTCGAGCGTCAGCGCACTGACATTATCACCGAGATTGTGATTACGCACTTTGCCGGTGAAAGTCACCACCGCGCCGTCGGCATCGGATTGTGCTAACCACTGATACTCTTCGCCGACGCTAAAAGGCGCGGCATCGACAATAATTCGCGTCGCTTGCATGCTTAGCCTCCGGTTACCGGCGGGAAAAATGCCACTTCATCGCCTTCTTTCAGCGAATGATCAGGCTCCACAAGCGTCTGGTTTACCGCCACCAGCAGCTTGCCGGACTCCAGCGCCAGCGCCCAACGTTCACCGCGCGTGCACAACGACTGCCGCAGCGCCTCAACGTCGCTGAATTCTGCGGCAACCTGCACACTGCCGGTGCCAATCAGCTCACGAACCTGAGCAAAAAACAGCACCTCAATCATTGTTCCGCCTTGAAGTCACCGGATTTGCCGCCGCTTTTCTCGAGCAAGCGAATCGGCCCGAGCACCATGTCTTTCTGAACCGCTTTGCACATGTCATAGATAGTCAGCGCAGCAACCGACGCCGCCGTCAGCGCCTCCATCTCGACGCCGGTCTTGCCGGTCAGACGGCACAGACTCTCGATGCGCACGCGGTCAAATTCAGGCTGAGCCTCAAGCTTGACTTCAACCTTGGTCAGCAACAGCGGATGACACAGGGGAATGAGGTCCCAGGTTTTCTTGGCCGCCTGAATACCGGCGATACGCGCGGTGGCAAAGACATCACCCTTATGATGATCGCCTTTGACTATCATCGCCAGCGTGCTGGCAGCCATGGTCACAAAGGCTTCGGCGCGGGCCTCGCGAACGGTTTCCGCTTTACCGGAAACGTCCACCATATGCGCTTCGCCGGAGGCATTGATATGCGTCAGTGTAGACATAATTTCGTTTTACTTTCTTACGTGAGGAATAAAGTTACAGGGGCGATTACGGGCATCAAGCTGCGAAGAGATGATGTGCTCCCAGGCCAACTTACAGGCATTGGTCGAGCCAGGCACGGCAAAAATCACCGTCTGATTCGCCATACCGGCCAGCGCGCGGGACTGAATGGTCGCCGTACCAATGTCTTCAAAAGAGACCATACGGAACAGTTCGCCGAAGCCTTCGATTTCACGGTCAAACAGCGGCTTTAACGCCTCAGGCGTATTGTCGCCGGTAGTAAAACCGGTACCGCCGTTGATAATGACCGCGCCAATCTTTTCGTCAGCAATCCATTGGGATACTACCGCCCGAATCTGATAAAGGTTGTCTTTACTAATCTGACGAGCAACTACGTGATGCCCGCACTCTTCCACCGCCTCACGCAGATAGTCCCCGGAAGTATCATCGGTTTCAGTGCGTTTGTCGGAAACAGTAAGAATAGCTATCGAGAGCGCCTGAAATTCGCTGCTGGCTTTGCTCATATTTTTTTCCCTTTGGAGATTAGCCGCCAATAAATGAGAGGTTCTGCGTCATGCCGGTATTGCCCTGATGCAGGAAGTGGGTCTGTTTCTTGCGTCCCAGTCCACCTTGGATCCGCGCCATGAGCGCTTCCTGCTGCTGGTCATCGGCCAGTAAATCACGCAGAGGAATACCCTGCTCACCAAACAGGCACAGGTGCAGATTGCCAACGGCCGAGACGCGCAGGCGGTTGCAGGTGGCGCAAAAATCCTTCTCATAGGGCATGATCAGACCGATTTCGCCAATGTAGTCGGGGTGAGTAAAGACCTGAGCCGGACCATCGCTGCGGCTGCGGCCCATCAGCGTCCAACCCTGCTGCACCAGTTGGTCACGAATGACCTGACCCGATACGTGATGCTTGCGGAAAAGGGAACCCCCGTCGCCAGTTTCCATAAGCTCGATAAAGCGTAGCTGAATTGGGCGGTCTTTGATCCAGTTGAGGAAGGTCTGGAGGCTATTATGATTCACGTCGCGCATCAGCACGGCGTTGACCTTAACTTTTTCGAAACCTGCGTCAAATGCGGCGTCAATTCCGCTCATCACTTCACGAAATTTATCCTGCCCGGTAATGGCGTGGAACTGACGCGCATCGAGGCTGTCAACACTGACATTGAGAGCGGTTAAACCCGCATCGCGCCATTGTGTTATGTCTCGCGCCAGGCGATAACCGTTGGTGGTCACGGCAAGATGCCGAATCTGCGGGTTTTCGCGCACGGCAGCGATGATGTCGGTAAAGTCACGGCGTAGTGAGGGTTCGCCACCGGTCAGACGCACCTTTTCGGTGCCGAGATTGGCAAAAGCGCGGCTCACCCGACGAATTTCATCGAGTGAAAGGAAACTTTTATTGTTGTGGCCATTGGGTTTATAGCCGTCGGGCAGACAATATGTGCAACGAAAATTGCACACATCGGTGATCGACAGGCGCAAGTAATAGAACTTGCGCGCAAAAGCGTCTGTAAGTTGTTGCACCTTGATAACACCTTTCCAAATACGGGAGATGCGGGCATTTCTACCCAGCACCCTGGTGACATACGTCACGGCCAAGGCACCTTATTGCAGGCTGCACGATGAAATACACGGCAGAGGCAAGACAACTTAGGTACCAAGGCTAGGAGTTCAGTTTTTCCGATTTTAGTCTCCGGAAAAACACGGTTGAGCAGTATTGTAGCGCCGCGAAAACGCGTTCGCCAAGCGAACTCTTCGCTATGTAATTGGATATACAACGTTTTTTAGAGCACCGACCAATAAAAACACCTATGAAATCAATCGCCTCGTCGTCCCTGCACTGACAAGTACGATTAATAACAAGTTAGCGAAAAATTAGGTAAAATTGTTTCAGAAAATTTTATGCCATCAGCACAATACTTCCCGCTTGATTGGCGAAGAAGCACGGCGGCAAAGCTGATTATTCTCGGATGCTTACCAGCGTAAGGATCCGGAGTGAGCAGATGAAGCCCAAGCTGCTGCATCGCCAGCGAACGACGGGAAGCCAAGGAGAAGTATGAGAAGTCGGACGTTGGCCGATTTAGACAGAGTAGTTGCACTGGGTGGAGGCCATGGACTAGGGCGCGTAATGTCGTCACTGTCTTCGCTCGGCTCGAGGCTGACCGGTATTGTGACGACCACCGATAACGGCGGTTCCACGGGCAGGATCCGCCGCTCGGTGGGCGGCATTGCGTGGGGAGATATGCGCAACTGCCTTAACCAGCTAATTACCGAGCCTAGCGTCGCGTCAGCCATGTTCGAGTATCGTTTTAGCGGCAGCGGCGAGCTCGACGGACACAATCTGGGAAACCTGATCCTCCGTGCACTCGACAGCCTGAGCGTTCGGCCACTAGAGGCGATGAATCTAGTACGCAGACTGTTAAAGGTCGATGCAGAGTTGATCCCGATGTCAGAGGATCCGGTCGATCTGGCCGCCATCGACGCAGACGGGCAACCGATCCACGGTGAAGTGAACGTCGATCGGATGATAAAGATCCCGCGCGAACTGATGCTTGAACCGCAGGTAAAGGCCACCCGAGAGGCGCTGGATGCCATCGCAGAGGCCGACCTGATTGTGATAGGCCCCGGCAGCTTCTTTACCAGCCTGATGCCGCTGCTGCTGCTTAAAGAGCTGGCGACGGAGCTTCGACGCAGCCGCGCTCACATTGTTTACATCAGCAATTTGGGCAAAGAACTGAGCGTGGCCGCCGCGTCGTTAACGCTGCAAGACAAACTCAACATGATCGAAAAACAGATTGGTCGCCCCGCCATTAATGCGGCGATCGTCGGACCAGGGGTGCATCTTGGGGAGGCGAGCAGTCGGTTGATTATTCAACGCCCGCTCGAGGCCATGGACGTTCCCTATCGCCATGACAGAGAACTGCTGAGACTGGCGCTGGAAGACGCACTCCAGCGCATGGGCTAACTCTAAATTAAGACTCGTCAGCCTGGTTTTTCTTGACCAGCGGATGGTTATTCCACGGGCTGTCGGCGGCCGGTTTGGCGCTGCTGGCCTTCTTCACAGCTGCTGGCGTTGAAGCCGGCGATGTCGAGCGCCTTTTGCTCTTGCTGCTCATGTCAGGCTTCAGCAACCCCTCCACGAAATCCAGATACAACGTCTCAACCTCTTTGCGCGCCCACGGCGTGCGGCGTAAAAACTTCAGGCTCGACTTGATGCTAGGGTCGCTCTTGAAGCAGTTGATATTCACCTGCCCCGCCAGCGCCGGCCAGCCAAAGTTCTCCACCAACACGGTGAGCAGTTTTTCCAGCGTAACGCCGTGAAGAGGATCTTTGGGTTTAATGTCGGTCATTTGGCTGTCACCGCTAAAAGTTTGGGCCGCGAAGTCTAGCATAATACACCACCGCAATACTCCCTAGATTTCGTGCCGTGGGAAGGCGGCAACCGCGCGAGTCCCCGGGAGCTGACACAAGTCAGTGACCGGGGTGAGCAAGGGAAGCCAACGCCCCCACGCTGCGAAAGATAGGGGGTATTTAGGATAACGCGATAAATTGTTCGCGTAATGCATGCAACTCATCACGCGTATTCGCGGCGTCTTCAAACTCCAGATTCTGCGCATGCTGGTACATCTTCGCTTCCAGCTCGCGAATGCGTTGCTCCAGCGCCTTCGGCGTAAGTGCCTTGACCGTTGAAGCCGCCTGCGCTTCACGCAGCTCTTTGTTTTTCTTGAATTTCGGCTGTCCAAGCTGAAGAATGTCGCCGATTTTCTTGTTCAGACCCTGCGGCGTAATGCCCCTTTCGAGGTTGTAGGCCTCCTGTTTCGCGCGGCGACGCTCGGTCTCGCCGATAGCCTTAGCCATCGAGTTGGTAATCTTGTCGCCGTACAGAATCGCCTTGCCGTTAAGGTTACGCGCCGCACGACCAATGGTCTGGATAAGCGAACGCTCAGAGCGCAGGAAGCCTTCTTTATCGGCATCGAGAATCGCCACCAGCGATACCTCCGGCATGTCCAAACCCTCTCGCAACAGGTTGATCCCCACCAGCACGTCAAACTCGCCCAGACGCAGGTCACGAATTATCTCGACGCGCTCGACGGTGTCGATGTCTGAGTGCAGGTAACGCACCTTCTCACCGTGCTCCTCGAGGTATTCGGTGAGATCTTCGGCCATGCGCTTGGTCAAGGTCGTCACCAGCACGCGCTCGTTGATCGCCACGCGTTTGCGGATCTCAGACAGCAGATCGTCGACCTGCGTGCTCACTGGCCGCACTTCAATCAGCGGATCGAGCAGCCCGGTCGGCCTGACCACCTGGTCTATCACGTCGCCACCGGATTTCTCCAGCTCATAGTTGCCCGGTGTCGCCGAGACGTAAATGCTCTGCGGGGCCAGCGCCTCGAACTCTTCAAAGCGCAGCGGACGGTTGTCCAGCGCCGAGGGCAAACGGAAACCGTACTCCACCAGCGTCTCTTTGCGCGAACGGTCGCCTTTGTACATGCCGCCTATCTGCGGAATGGTGACATGGGACTCATCGACAATCAGCAGCCCATCAGCAGGCAGGTAGTCAAACAGCGTCGGTGGCGGCATACCTTCGCCACGCCCGGAGAGATAGCGCGAGTAGTTTTCGATGCCCGAGCAGTAGCCGAGCTCGTTCATCATCTCAAGGTCGAACTGGGTACGCTGGCTGATACGTTGCTCTTCCAGCAGCTTGTTGTTCGCCAGCAGATTCTTGCGCCGGTCGGCCAGCTCGACTTTTATCTCTTCCATCGCCTGCACGATGCGCTCACGCGGCGTCACGTAGTGCGTTTTCGGGTAAATAGTAAAGCGAGGCACTTCCTGCGATACCTGTCCGGTCAGTGGATCGAACAGTGAAAGCCGCTCAACCTCGTCGTCGAACAGCTCGACGCGCAGCGCCAGGTCATCAGACTCGGCCGGGAAGATGTCGATAACCTCGCCACGAACGCGAAACGTACTGCGCTGGAAAGCCTGGTCATTGCGCGCATACTGCAGCTCGGCAAGACGGCGCAGAATTGAACGCTGATCGATGATCATGCCCTTGGTCAGGTGCAGCATCATCTTCAGATAGAGGTCAGGGTCGCCCAGACCATAGATGGCAGAGACCGAGGCCACCACTATCACGTCTTTGCGTTCAAGCAACGCCTTGGTCGCCGAGAGTCGCATCTGCTCGATGTGTTCGTTAACCGAGGCGTCTTTCTCGATAAAGGTATCGGAGCTCGGCACGTAGGCTTCGGGCTGATAATAATCGTAATAGGAAACAAAATATTCCACCGCGTTCTCGGGGAAGAACTCTTTCATCTCACCATAGAGCTGAGCCGCCAGCGTTTTGTTGGGCGCCAACACCATGGTGGGCCGGTTCAGGTCGGCAATCACGTTGGCGACGGTGAACGTTTTGCCTGAGCCGGTCACGCCCAGCAGCGTCTGGTGCGCCAGACCGTTTTCCAGCCCTTCTTCAAGGCGGCGAATAGCCTCAGGCTGATCGCCCGAAGGTTTGAATTCGGAATGTAGTTTGAATACTTTGCTCATTGCGGGCTACCTGAGATGAGAACGTGCGAGACCGGAGAGGAAGTATGGAATACTCACTCACCTTGTCAAATGGAACATAGACAAGCTTGGACTAAACATTATACTGGATAAAAACCCAGCATCAAGCTACGATTCTTTCTTGAGCGGTCGGATTGCACTTTTTCAGGTAACGCCGTCCACCCATTTTCCCCATCAAGGGACATTTATCCCCAGATTCTATCGCGAATTAACTTTTGCAAGCTCGACTGACGAAAATTTACACAATCACTAGGGTCAGACAAGGGTGCTCTTGATTTTAATTAACCTATTGATAAATAGGATTTTCCCTAAAAAGTCGAGAATGCGGGCAAACTAAGCTCAACCCGCGCCCCGACTCGCCTGTAGCAACTTTTATAACTCTCATGCACAAGGTTATCCACAGGAATAGTGGATAAGTCTCAGCGCGCCGCTTGGGCCGTGCGCTGACAAAAATAGACATTTAGCCTTTGGTGCCTCATTTGACGTTTTTTTAGTTATTTTTTTACACTTTTATTTCTTTATATATTCAGTTTTGACCTAGAAAAAGCCGCTCTTTTGGATTGCAAAATTGATATGTGCATCTCATCAGGATTTTTCTGCTCTCTCCTTGCCTTTTGCTTGCACCAAAACTTCCAGCCTCAGCACTGGCAAAGTGCACCTCGAATCCTCAACTTGTCCGATAACATTAATTTTGGTAATGCATTGGCACAGGGTAGGCCTGCCGCAGCCTCGCGGTGCCTGCTTCACAATCCTTTAAGACTTATCTTTTTAAACTTGGCCCAAGAGTTGCAGTATTAGTCCAAAGGGTTAGCTTTACAGATAATGTGCTGATTAATCTTATGCCCACTAATTCTCTATTTTTTAGCAACAGTGAATGCTTTTAAGGCGAAAAAACGTCAGTTTTAGCCGTTTAGCACTGCGGGATGGCCGTTTGTCACTTGTTAATGCTGTTTAAATGCGAGACTTAAACGGAATTTAATCCTGTGTTAACAGACTAACGGCATCGAAAAAATGTCAGAAATATGACAGGGGTTGTCAATGTTGTGTTCAACGGAACGCCGAACAAGTGAGGAACAACTGATGCTAAGTGTAAAAGCGGTTAACCAGTTTTATGGTCAAAATCATATCCTGTGGGACATCAATCTCGAGCTTTACCGCGGCCAGTGCAACTGCCTGATAGGCCGTAATGGCGTCGGTAAAACGACGTTGGTTAACTGCATAATGGGCCATTTGCCGGTTAAAAGTGGCTCGATGATCTGGCATTCTGCTAACCAGGAGCCGCAAAACCTGCTGGCACTGCCGGTGGAAACACGCGCGCAGATGGGCATTGGCTACGTCCCTCAGGGACGGCAAATTTTCTCGCAGATGAGCGTCGACGAAAACCTGCAAATTGCGATGATGGCCAGCCGCAATAAAACGCGCCGCGTACCTTCTCAAGTCTATGACCTGTTTCCGTCGATGAAAGAGAAAGGGTCGCGTAAGGCAGGAGAGCTTGACGAGACGCAGCAACAGCAGCTGGCTATCAGCCGCGCGCTGGTGCAGGAGCCGGAGCTGCTTATTCTTGATGAGCCGACCGAGCACACCAGCGAGGCGATGGAAGCCAACATGGGCAATATTATCCACCGCCTCAACCGCGACCTCGGCCTGACGCTGCTACTTGTAGGCCACAAGCTGCCGTTTATTCGAAGCGTCGCCGACCGTTTCTGTCTGCTCGACGGCGGACGCAACGTCGCACAAGGTACGTTGGCCGACCTCGATGAGAATCTGGTGAAGACCTATCTCACAGTATGAAGCGGCTTACAGCAAGCACTCGAGCGACAAATAGCGACCAGGATCGTTGAATTGATGCTTTTGAAGATACGGGATCTCGCCCAACAGGGGCGCAGGCAACATACGTGTTAACGTTGCGAGATAGGCCTGATGATGCTGCCCCGTCTCCTCAACGTCATTGGCAATCCACCCGGCCAGCCGCAAACCACTTTGCGAGATAGCCTGTGCGGTCAGTACCGCGTGGTTGATACAGCCCAGCCGCATGCCGACCACCAGGATAACCGGCAGCCCTTCTTCTACCACCCAGTCAGCAAAGGTTTGCGAGGCATTGAGCGGCGTAAACCATCCCCCTGCTCCTTCGACCACGACCCAGTCCGCTAAAGGTTCAAGTTCACGCAATCCCTTCGATAGCACCTCAAACTCGATAGGTCGCCCTTCCAGTTCGCTGACGATGTGTGGCGAGGTCGGCTGCAGAAAAGTGCAAGGGTTAACCTGCGCGTAGTCCAGCGCGACGGAACTGTTGGCCTGTAATGCCAGCGCATCGCCGTTGCGGATGCCCTCTGGCGTCATTTCGCTGCCCGAGGCAACCGGTTTGTATCCGGCAGTGCTCATGCCTGCCGCTTTGGCTGCCTGCAATAAGGCACAGGTAGCCACAGTTTTTCCGACTTCGGTGTCGGTGCCAGTGATAAACCAGCGCTTTTTATTCATGTTTTACTCTTTTTATTCTTTCTCACACTGGATAAGCCCATAGACCAGGCGATAGGTCAGTGGCAGCATCCCGTCGCGACGCACGTAGTGCTTGTCAAGCAAGGCCAGACGTTCTCGGCCGCCCAATCCCCCGAGCCTTCCGCCTTTAATGTGCGTCGCGCCGATGCCTTTTAGCGAACGCATCAGGCTCATCACGTCAGGAAACAGCGAGGTGTGCTGACTGAATTCGACGTGGTGGGTGTAAGGCGCACAGGCCTCGGCAATTTTATCCGGGGTGAGGAATTTGTTGACGTGTGGACGGCCGTCAACCTTCATCCAGGCCTGCGACAGTTCCAGCAGCGAATTTTCCGCCAGCGTCGAAAATAGCACGATGCCGCCCGGACGCGTCACCCGCACCATCTCCTCCAGCGCACGCGGCAGCGCATTGCACCACTGCACCGCCAGATTGCTAAAAGTGATATCGACGGAGTTGTCGGCAAGCGGCAGCCGTTCGATGTCGCCCGGCAGATAGACGTCGGCAGAGTTGAGCTCTCGGGCACGCGCCAGCATGCCTTCGGAGAGATCGAGTGCGGTGACATTCTTATTCAGTTCGCGCCAGCGGCGGCTGAAATAGCCAGTGCCGCAGCCTGCGTCGAGCACCTTTTCACCGAGCGTCGCGTCCTGTAAAGCGGCCATCGCCATCAGGGTATCGCCGCTCTGGCGCTGCAATTCAGCCGCGCCTTCATAACTGTGGGCCGCGCGACTGAACGCATCGGCGACCGCTTTTTTATTCACTAATTCCGTGACTGCACCCATTCAGGGACTCCAGCAAAATATCAATATCTTCGGGCTGATGGGCAGCCGTAAGGGTCAGGCGTAAACGCGCACTGCCGGGTGGAACGGTCGGCGGACGAATTGCGCTGACCCACATCCCACGTTCGCGCAGGCGCTCTGCCAACACCATCGCAGGCCGATTTTCCCCAACTATCAGGGGTTGAATAGCGCTCGAGGAGTCGGTTAACCGCAGACCCAGCTGCGCCGCACCCGTCCTGAAACGGGCAATGTTGGCCGCCAGTTTATCACGCAGGTCATCAGCTTGCTGAATACATGTCAGGGCAGCCTGAAGCGTACAGGCCTGCGCCGCGGGCATCGCGGTGCTGTAAATCAGATGACGCGCGAACTGCAACAAATAATCGGCGGTGGCATCGTCACACAGCACCGCGGCACCGCTACAGCCAAACGCCTTACCAAAAGTCAGCACCAGCAGTTCGGGTTTAACGCCCTGCTGCCAGCAACTGCCGCGCCCCTGCTCGCCAAGAACACCCACACCGTGGGCATCATCCACCATCAACCCACTGCCGTGGCGGCGAGTCAGGTGATGGAGTTCAGCCAGCGGTGCGGTGTCTCCGTCCATGCTGAAAACCCCCTCGGTTATGGTCAGGGTTTCACCCACCGCCGATTTTTCAAGCAGACGCGCCAGCGACGCCGGCTGATTGTGGGCAAAACGCCGCAGCTGCGCCGGAGACTGAACGGCCGCCTCAAGCAGTGAGGCGTGGCTCAGTTTATCGGCCAAAATCCGATCGTCCGCCTGCATCATCGCCGCGACGACCGCCTGATTGGCCGCGAATCCCGAAATAAACAGCAGCGCCCGCGGATAGCCCTGCCAGTCGGCCAACTGCTGTTCTAGCTCATGATGCGCGTGGGTAAAACCGGTCACGTGGCCCGACCCACCGCTACCGACGCCATAGCGCGCAGCCCCTTGCTGCCAGGCGGCAATCACCTCTTCGCGCTGCGACAGCCCCAGATAATCGTTGCCCGAGAAGTTAAGGTAGCGGCGGTCGTCGAGCGCTATCCAGCGGCCATTCCCCCCGGCATTAGGACGGCGCTGCCTGAACGCATCAGCCTGCCGGCGTTCGTCGAGAGCGGTTTGAATACGCGCAGACCAGGTCATCGTCCGTCAGACCGCGGCGTTGTAAAACATATCGCTGTCGGCGTGCATCAGCTGCGAACTCAACGCCTGCTGCTGCTCTTGGTCGCCCATTTCGGTGGCAAAGTTCTGTGGGTTAAGCCCCAGTTTGCCGAATAGAATCAGATCTTTGTCTTCCGCAGGGTTCGGCGTGGTCAGCAGTTTACAGCCGTAGAAAATCGAGTTGGCACCGGCCATGAAGCACATTGCCTGCGTCTGCTCGCTCATCTGCTCACGCCCCGCCGAAAGACGCACGTAGGAGCGCGGCATCATGATGCGTGCTACGGCGATAGTGCGAATAAAATCAAAAGGATCGACGTCGTCGTTGTCGGCCAGCGGCGTGCCTTTGACCTTGACCAGCATGTTGATTGGCACGCTTTCCGGTGGGACCGGAAGGTTCGCCAACTGCATCAGCAGGCCGGCGCGGTCCTTGACCGTCTCTCCCAACCCAACGATGCCGCCCGAGCAGACTTTGATGCCCGCACCGCGCACCTCCTCGAGCGTATCCAAACGCTCCTGGTAGCTGCGAGTGGTGATGATACTGCCGTAGAACTCTGGTGAGGTGTCGAGGTTATGGTTATAAAAATCCAGCCCCGCCGAGGCCAGACGCTGCGCCTGGGTGGTATTCAGCGTACCCAGCGTCATGCAGGTCTCCATGCCTAGCTCCTTCACGCCCTGCACCATCTGCTCAAGATAGGGCATATCGCGATCGTGAGGATTCTTCCAGGCGGCGCCCATGCAAAAACGCGTCGAACCCGCCGCTTTGGCCTGCCGCGCAGACTCCAGCACCTGCTCGACCTGCATCAAACGTTCGGATTCAAGCCCGGTCTTGTAGCGCGAACTCTGCGGACAATATTTGCAGTCTTCCGGGCAGGCTCCGGTCTTAATCGACAGCAGTGTACTGACCTGAACCTGACGTGGGTCAAAGTGCTGGCGGTGGATCTGCTGCGCTTCAAACATCAGTTCCAGAAAAGGTTTTTCGAATAAGGCTTGAGTTTGCTCATAGTTCCAACGAGTGCGGGCTGTCATAAGACATCTCCAAAAGTAATGATATACCGTAAACCATTTTTGATTTATTTTAGTTTACGGTCAACGTAATATTTTATTTTTGGTTTACGACTTAAGTACACCCCCGACGACAGGAACTCTTCATGACACCGGCCGACCTCGAATTTGATCAACGCCATATCTGGCATCCGTACACCTCCATGACCCGCCCGCTGCCGACCTATCCGGTCGAGTCCGCCGAGGGGGTGATGCTGCATCTGGCAGACGGGCGACAGTTGGTTGACGGCATGTCATCGTGGTGGGCGGCCATTCACGGCTACAACCATCCGCGACTCAACAAGGCGGCGATTGAACAGATTGGCAAGATGTCGCACGTGATGTTTGGCGGCATTACCCATCCGTCGGCTATCGCGCTGGCAAAGCAGCTGGTCGACATGACGCCCGAGGCGTTGGAGTGCGTATTTTTAGCGGACTCTGGGTCGGTGGCGGTCGAGGTCGCGTTAAAGATGGCGATGCAATACTGGCAGGCGCGCGGCGAAAAACGCCAGAAGATACTGACCCTGCGCCACGGTTATCATGGCGATACGTTTGGCGCGATGGCGGTGTGTGACCCGCAAAATTCGATGCACAGCCTGTATCAGGGTTATCTGCCCGAACATCTGTTTGCTCCCGCGCCGCAGAGCCGCTTTGAGGGAGAGTGGGATCCGCAGGAGATAGCGCCGTTCGCTGCCCTGCTGGCGGAACATCGTCGCGAAATTGCCGCGGTTATCCTCGAGCCGGTGGTTCAGGGCGCGGGCGGCATGCGCATCTATCATCCGCAATACCTGCATCAGGTGCGCGCACTGTGCGACGAGTTTGGCGTACTGCTGATTGCCGACGAGATTGCCACCGGTTTTGGCCGTACCGGCAAGCTGTTTGCCTGTGAACATGCCGGGATCGCGCCGGATATTTTATGCCTCGGCAAAGCGCTGACCGGCGGCTACATGACGCTGTCGGCCACGCTGACGACACGTGAAGTGGCCAACATCATCAGCAACGGTGAGGCGGGATGCTTTATGCACGGCCCGACGTTTATGGGCAATCCGCTGGCCTGCGCCGTCGCCAGCGCGAGTCTGTCGCTGCTCGCCGAAAACCGCTGGCCGCAGCAGGTGGCGGCCATTGAAGCACAGCTGAAGCACGAACTTACGCCACTTGGGGCGCATCCGGCAGTGGCCGACGTGCGCGTGCTGGGCGCAATTGGCGTGGTTGAGATGCGTCAACCGGTCGATATGGCGCGGCTGCAACAGCATTTTGTCGCCGAAGGGGTATGGATTCGCCCGTTCGGCAAACTGATTTACCTGATGCCGCCTTACGTCATCGACAGAGAACAGCTCAGCCGACTGACTCAGGCTATCGCCCGCGCGCTGACGACGCTTTATTGATTAAGCGCCTGTCCTTACCAACTGGCGCGATGCTGCCAGCAGTGCATCGAGTCTGGCCCGGCTGTGCTGCGCTTCCTGATTGAGAAAATCGATGGCAACGCGCAGCGCCGGGCTCGGATTGTCGGGATAAAGCAGCTGATAGGTCGCCCCGCTCGCCACGCACAGGGTAAAGGGGGCTATCACCCGCTGCGCCTGCAGATCGTCTTCGATCAGCGTTAAATCGCCGATGGCCACGCCATAGCCCTGCAATGCCGAGTTGATGGCCAAGTCTAGCGTATCGAAATGCTGCGATTTACTCGACGGCAGCGTCTGCGCACCGGCCGTTTTTAGCCACAGCAGCCAGTCGCGGCGATCGCGGGTCGGATGTAAAAGCGTTTGATCCGCGAGATCCGTGACTCGCGCCTCTTTCTGCCTGACTGGCAACAGGCTCGGCACGCAAACCGGCGTCAGCACCTCGTCAAACAGGTGCATCGCATGCAGCGAACTCTCCACCGGCCGCCCAAACACCACCGCGGCATCAAAATGTTCACGGCTAAAATCCACCCCGTGTGCCACCGAAGCGGTCAGTTCAATTTGCATGTCCGGCCTGTCGTTTTGCAGCTTGATAACACGCGGCAGCAGCCAGCGCATCGAACAGGTCGGGCACTTGATGCGCAGCGTATCGGGATGGCTCGCCACCCGCTGTAGCGCCTCTCCCATCTGCGTCATTGCCAGCCGGATGGGGGGCAGCAACTGTGCACCGCGCGGTGTCAGGGTCAAGCCTCTGGCCTGACGTACAAACAACGGATATCCCAGATGCGACTCCAGGCCGGTAATCTGACGGCTCACCGCGCCCTGGGTAATGTGCAGGAGCTCGGCGGCGCGCGTGAGATTCAGGGTTTGCGCGACGACGACAAAGGTTTTCAGCAAATTTAGCGGAGGGAGATTCGGCGCTAAAGAGGATGAAGACGCGGGCATAAAATCAAGGGGTGAACTCATCGTGATACGGCTCCAGCTATGACCTCAGATCATGGCAAGTATGACAAACTTTCCATTGTCGGCCCAGAGAAACTGTTGCTTAATCGAGTCATACTTATACGCCCTTTCGCCCCGCCTCACAGGAGTTTGCATGAAAAGCGCCATGTCCCCGCAGTCGAAATTACCTGACGTCGGCACCACTATTTTCACCGTGATTGGCCAGTTAAGTGCAGAGCATAACGCCCTGAACCTGTCTCAGGGTGCGCCCAATTTTTCTTGCCAGCCTTCGCTGATAGACGCCGTCGCGAAATCGATGCGCGCAGGCCAGAACCAATATGCGCCAATGAGCGGTGTGGCAGCTTTGCGCCGTGCGCTCTCGGCCAAGGTAGAAGCGCTGTACGGCTGTCATTACGACGCCGACAGTGAAGTCACCGTAATTGCCAGCGCCAGTGAAGGTATTTATTCGGCCATTAGCGCACTGGTGCATCCAGGCGATGAGGTCATCTATTTTGAACCGGCTTTCGACAGCTACTCGCCGATCGTCCGTTTACAGGGCGCGAAACCGGTACCTGTCCGCCTGTCGATGGACGATTTCAGCATCGACTGGGACGAGGTCGCGAGTGTTATCAACAGCCGCACGCGGATGATCATCATCAATAGCCCGCACAATCCGACCGGCGCGATTTTCACCCAGCATGACATTGACCGCCTGACTGCGCTGACCCGCAACACCGATATCGTCATCCTCTCTGATGAGGTTTATGAACACGTGGTCTTTGACGGCGAATGTCACGAGAGCATGGCGCGTCACCCTGAGCTCGCCGAGCGCAGCGTTATCGTATCGTCGTTCGGTAAAACCTATCACGTCACCGGCTGGCGCGTGGGGTACACACTGGCACCGGAAGCGCTGATGGACGAAATCCGTAAGGTGCACCAGTTTATGGTCTTCACCGCCGATACGCCGATGCAATACGCCTTCGCCGAAGCGCTGGCAGACCCGCAAAGTTATTTGGGTCTGGCTGATTTTTATCAGCAAAAACGTGATTTACTGGTCAAAGCGATGCACGGCTCGCGCTTTGAACTGCTTCCAACGCGCGGTAGCTTCTTTATGCTCGCCCGATTCAACCACTTCAGCCCGCTTAGCGATGATGAGTTCGTGCTGAAATTGATTCGCGATCATCAGGTTTCGAGCATTCCACTGTCGGCATTTTACAGTGACAATAAGCCTACAGGGTTGATTCGACTCAGCTTTGCGAAAGATGATGAAACACTTTATGAAGGCGCGCGCCGTCTTTCTGGCGTTTGAAATACCTATCCTGGAGCCATAAAAATGCATAAATTGAAAAGTTTGCTGCTGTTGAGTTGTGCCCTAGCGTCGTTTTCAACGATGGCGGCAAACGACACCATCAAGTTTGGTCTTGAGGCGCAATATCCGCCGTTCGAGTCCAAATCCCCCAGCGGTGAACTGCAAGGCTTTGATATCGACCTGGGCAAAGCGGTCTGTGCCGCAGCCAACGCCAAGTGCGAATGGAGCGAAACCTCTTTCGACGGGCTTATCCCAGCGCTCAAAGCGCGCAAGTTCGATGCCATCAACTCTGCGATGAACGCCACCGATAAACGCCGTGAGGCGATTGATTTCTCAGACGTTATCTACCGTATTCCTACCAAGCTTATCGCTAAAACCGGTTCAGGCCTGTTGCCGGACGCTGCCTCGCTGAAAGGCAAGCACATTGGCGTGCTGCAAGGCTCGATTCAGGAAACCTACGCCCAGGCACATTGGGCGCCCAAAGGGGTAGACGTGGTGTCGTATCAGGATCAGAATCAGGTTTACCTTGATCTGACTTCCGGCCGCCTCGACGGGACATTGGTCATGGCCGCCGCGGGTCAGTCTGGCTTCCTTGACCGTCCGGACGGCAAAGGCTTTAGCTTCGTTGGCGACAGCGTAGACGACGACAAAATCCTCGGCAGCGGCATCGCTTTTGGCCTGCGCAAAGGCGACACCGCCAATAAAGAGCGTCTCGACAAGGCGATTGCCAAAATCAAACAGGACGGCACCGTTAAACAGCTCGCCAAAAAATACTTTGGCGATATCGACGTAACGCCAAAATAATTCTGCCTGCATTTTTTTCCCGCCGCCTGTTCCCCGGCGGCGGGAGATATCTCCTTGCCAACAAAGCTTTTATTATTATCTATTAACAAAACAAGTCCTCTGATTTCTGTACCTTAACGCTTCCCCCCTGTTACTGTTCCCTTACGATACCGCCTGGCGTCCTATACTTGTTCCCGGTGGAAGTCTTTTTAAATCTTAAGGAGTCAGCATGTCACAGAATTCAACCGTTAATCGCCGCTTCGTTTTAGCCTCACGTCCGAAAGGAGCGCCGGTGGCGGAAAACTTCCGTCTGGAAGAAACCGACCTGCCAAAACCTGCCGATGGCCAGCTGCTGCTGCGCACTGTTTATCTGTCGCTTGACCCGTACATGCGCGGACGCATGAGCGATGCCCCCTCTTATGCTCCGCCGGTTGCCCTCGGTGACGTGATGGTTGGAGGTGCGGTTTCACGCGTCGTCGAGTCAAAAGATGCCCATTTCAAACCGGGTGACTGGGTGGTCGCAGGGAGCGGCTGGCAGGACTACGCCGTCGTTGATGCCAAACTGGCCAGAAAGCTCGAAGGCGATGCGTTGAAACACCCTTCACTGGCGCTCGGCGTGCTCGGGATGCCGGGTTTCACGGCCTATATGGGTCTGCTGGATATCGGCGAGCCAAAGGCCGGTGAAACCGTCGTCGTGGCGGCCGCGACCGGCCCGGTAGGGTCATTGGTTGGGCAAATTGCTAAACTTAAAGGCTGTAAGGTCGTGGGCATCGCCGGCGGTGAAGAGAAATGCCGTTATGCGGTCGAGCATTTTGGTTTTGACGAATGTCTGGATCACCGTGCCGCCAACCTCGGTCAGCGCCTAAAAGAAGCCTGTCCGCGCGGCATCGACGTCTATTTTGAAAACGTGGGCGGGGCGGTGTTTGACGCGGTACTGCCGCTGCTCAACACCAAGGCGCGCGTCCCGCTGTGCGGCGTGGTGTCACAGTATAATGCTCAGGAACTGCCAAAGGGTGAGGACCGTCTGACGCTACTGACCACCGCAATCCTGAAGAAACGCCTGCGCATTCAGGGTTTCATTATTTTCGATGACTATGGCCACCGTTATCCAGAATTTGCCAAACAGATGAGTGAATGGTTCGCAGCGGACAAGATAAAGTTCCGTGAACACATCGTCCAGGGATTGGAAAATGCACCAGCCTCTTTAAACGACGTGCTGGAGGGTAAAAACTTCGGCAAGCTGGTGATCCAGGTAGGTAAGGAAGCGGAATAATTTGATTGGGAATTATTCCCCGACATTATTGGAGATAAGTTTATGAAACTATTAATAGTCTTGACGTCTCACGATAAATTGGGTGATACCGGTAAGAAAACCGGATTCTGGCTTGAGGAGTTCACTTCTCCCTATTACGAGTTCCTGGACGCGGGCGCGGATATCGTGCTCGCGTCGCCGAAGGGCGGCCAGCCACCGCTTGACCCGAAAAGCGACGAGCCTGACGCCCAGACAGAAACCACCGAACGGTTCCGTCAGGATAAAGAGGCACAGAAACGGCTGGCGGAAACACGCAAGCTCAGCGAGATCAATGCCGACGATTTTGACGCCGTTTTCTATCCGGGAGGCCACGGACCGCTGTGGGATCTGGCGGAGGACGAGCATTCCATCAAGCTTATCGAGGCATTCTGGCGCGCCGACAAACCGGTCGCCGCCGTGTGCCACGCGCCGGGCGTTTTCCGACACGTTGAAATCGACGATATTCCGCTGGTCAAAGACAAGCACGTCACCGGCTTTAGCAACAGTGAAGAAGAGGCGGTGCAGTTGACCGAGGTCGTCCCCTTCCTGGTCGAAGACGATCTGAAGAAGAATGGCGGTGAATACAGCAAGGCCGCGGACTGGCGTCCTTATGTGATAGTCGACGGCAGGCTGATTACCGGACAAAATCCGGCGTCTTCCGCCGGCGTTGCTCAGGCATTGCTGAAAATGCTAGGCTCGGACTGAGAATTTATAACAACAAATGAGGGTGTTATGGCTTTTACAGTAAAAAGTACCGATCTTAAAGACGGCGACAAGATGCCGAACGGCCAGGTGTTCAACGGTATGGGCTATGAGGGCAACAACCTGTCTCCTCAGCTGAGCTGGGACAACCCTCCGGCTGGCACCAAAAGTTTCGCCATCACCTGCTATGATCCGGATGCACCAACCGGTTCCGGCTGGTGGCACTGGGGTGTGGCCAATCTGCCCGCGGATCTGCGCTCTCTGCCGACCGGTGCCGGTTCCGGCAAAGGGGGACTGCCGGCGGGTGCCGTGCAAACGCGCACCGACTTTGGCAAGGCGGGATACGGCGGCGCAGCACCGCCACAGGGCGAGCATCACCGTTACCAGTTCACCGTTTATGCGCTCGACGTTGACCAACTTGACGTCAGCGAAGAGTCCAGCGGTGCCTATCTGGGCTTTAACCTGCACTTCCATACGCTGGCAAAAGCCTCTTTAACGGTGATTTTCAGCTAATTACTGCGCTTTTTGTATACACAATAAATATTTCTTAATGATAAAATCGGCTTTGTGATAAAAAGCCGCATGTTTTTATCCGAAATATTTGTAAGCTACGAAACCAGTACTTCAAAAAATCGGTATTTAATCCAGATTTTGAATTGATAAGTGGTCAGCCGAGCTGGCCGCTTTTTTTGTGCATCAAGGAGTCAGAGACTGTGAAAATTTCCACCCTGTCGCGTGCCAGCGCTGTTTTGTCTGCCACATTGGTTCTAGCGGCCTGTAGCCACAGCCAGGAAAACCTGTCCACACAGGTTGCACCGGGTACCGCGGCTCTGCCTGTTCTTAGCGCTGATGAAGCGGCCCACTTCACCGAGAAGTCCTACCTGGCCTTCGGTGGTCCTTCCGTTGAGGTTCAGCAGGACGGCTGGCATCCGTCTCTGGCGAAAACCGATGGCGTGAATACCCCTTACATCGTTGGCCCTAAAAAAGGCAACGATGGCGCAACTTATACCACCGTACAACAGGCGGTAGATGCCGCACTGGCGCAGCATAACCACGGCGAGCGCGTATTTATCAAGGTTCTGCCGGGCACCTACAGCGGCGCCGTTTATATCCCTGCAGGTTCCCCACCTGTCAGCCTGTTTGGTGCAGGCGAGAGCGCGGATCAGGTTGTGCTGCAGCTGGGTCTGGAAGCCAGCGTTGCTCCCGCAGATTACCGCAAGACCGTTAGCCCGAACGGTGAATTCCTGCCGGGCGACCGCGCATGGTACATGTTCAACCAATGTGGCAATCCGCAGAACGCCAGCATCGGCGTGAGCTGTTCCGCGACACTGTGGTCACAGGGTAATGGCCTTCAGCTGCAAAACCTGACCATCGCCAACAGCCTGCAGGACACCACCGACGCAGGCGAACACCCTGCCGTGGCGCTGCGCGTTGACGGTGACCAGACGCTGCTCGACAACGTGCACGTACTGGGCCGTGAAAACACCCTGCTGGTCAACACCAGCGACGTGAATAATCAGACCGTGAACAACCGCTATAGCCGCGTCTACGTGCACAATAGCCTGATTGAAGGCGACGTGGACTATGTCACCGGCCAAGCTAACGCCGTGTTCGATCACGTTGAATTCCATACCCTTTCAAGCCGTGGCGTGAAGCAGGCCAGCATCTTTGCTCCGATAACCCCGGCCAACGTGCCTTACGGTTATTTGGTCATCGACAGTAACCTGACCGGCGACAAAGGCTTCAGCGGCCAGGGCGCGGCGCAGAAAGCGCTGCTCGGTCGCTCAGTTGACCTGGGCGTCGATAAAGGGGGCTACGCACCGGGCCAGACGCCAAACGGCCAGTTGGTCATCCGCGACAGCCAAATTGACGGCAGCTACAACCTGCAACAGCCTTGGGGCGATGCGGCCTACTCCGAGCGTCCGTTCAGCGGCAACGTTGCGCCTAATCGTGACCTTAACGACACCGGCTTCAACCGCCTTTGGCAGTACAATAATGTGTTCGCTGGCGCAAAATAACGCCTGACCCCGTCGATTGACGGACTGAAAATAAAAACGCCAGGCTGATTAAGCTCTGGCGTTTTTTTATGCGCTTTTCAGGCGGTAACGATTAGTGATGCAGCTCGATAATGGTGACCCACATCGCGCCTTTGCCCACCGGATAGGTGTTCAGTCGGCTCAGTTTGCCGGTAGCCTGGTCGATGCGCGCCACTTCAATCTCATCAGATTTCTGACCGGCGGTAATCACGAATTTACCGCTGTTATCGATATTGAAACCGCGTGGCTGGGTCTGGGTCGGATGATGTCCCACCAGCGAGATCTCGCTGCCGTCCTCAGAAACTTTCATGATGGCCAGCAGGCTTGAGGTGCGCTCGGAGGCGTACAGGTATTTACCGTCAGGAGTGATGTGAATGTCTGCGGTCCAGCGATCGCCCGTGAAATCGGCAGGAATAATATCCAGCGTCTGCACGGCATGGTACTCGCCGCGGGTTACGTCTTTCTGATACACGTCCACGGTGCCGTTCAGCTCATTGGCGGTGTAGGCAAAATGCTGGTTCGGGTGGAACGCCATATGACGCGGACCCGCGCCCGCTGCGGTGGTCAGTTGAACCGGGTTGTGCGGGGTCGCTTTACCGTCCAGCGCGAAATCATAGAGACGAATGTGGTCCTCTTTCAGCGCAGGGATCATCAGCAGCTGATTGGTCGGGCTAATATTGGCCGAGTGTGGAGCCTCAAGGTTTTCCAACACCTGCTGGTGGTCCAGCGCCACGCCGTCTTTACCGATCGGATGGATGCTGACGTTGTTGTAGCTGTAGGAGGCGCTAAAGACGAAACGTCCCTGCAAGTCGATGCCCAGATGGGTCGGGCTGCCCGGCAGCGGTGCCATGCCGGCCTGCTCCAGCTTGCCGTCGTGGCCGATATGATAGGTCAGAATTGCAAACTCAGGGCGAATGCCCACGTACAGATGGCGAGAATCCGGCGACGCCACCATCGGCTGCACCTGCCCTGGGACTTCAACCGTTTGCAGCAGCGACAGCTCTCCGTCTTCATGCAGGTTAAAGGCGTGGATCTGCTGGCTGTCCGGGCTGGCAACATAAACGACTTGTTTCATCATATCTCCTTATTAAAGCTGAAATAGGGTTCGTTATTGTAAGTGCGCTGTTCATCAGCATAGCCTATTACTGTGCCAAGGCATTAGCGCCGGATGCGAGGTTTTAACATTTAGATTTAAGGTGTAACATCAATAGCCTTAATTTTATCCACCGACAATCTGCTGGAACCGCTCATGACTTATCGCGTTATCGCGCTCGATCTCGACGGCACGCTGCTTGACCGTCAAAAACGTATTCTTCCTGAATCCCTCGCCGCGCTAGCCGATGCGCGGGCCGCTGGGGTTAAAGTGGTTATCGCGACCGGCCGTCATCACGTGGCTATCAAGTCGTTTCATCATGAGCTAGGACTCGATACCGCGGCCATCTGCTGTAATGGAACCTATCTGTATGATTTTCATGATAAAAAGGTAATCAGTTCGGATCCACTGGATAAAGCTAAAGCCAAGAAAGTCGTCGACCTGCTCGAGTTTTACGGCATCCACGGCCTGCTGTATGTCGATGATGCCATGCTTTACCAGCAGCCTAACGGCCACGTCGAGCGCTCGATTGCCTGGGGCAAAACGCTGCCTGAGGGCCTCCGTCCAACCCTCATTCAGGTCAACAGCCTGCGCGACGCCGCCGACGAAGCGAACTCCCTGTGGAAATTCGCCACCTCGCACCACGACCTCGATGCGCTGCACGCCTTTGCGCAGCAGGCCGAGCAAGAGCTTGGGCTGGCCTGTGAATGGTCATGGCACGACCAGGTTGACGTCGCCAAGGGCGGCAACAGCAAAGGACGTCGTCTGCAGGAGTGGGTAGAGTCGCAGGGGATGAGCATGTCCGACGTTATCGCCTTCGGTGACAACTATAACGACCTGAGCATGTTGGAAAATGTCGGTTTAGGTGTAGCGATGGGCAATGCCGATGAGGCTATCAAAGCCCGCGCGGGCCTGGTTATTGCCGATAACGAACAACCCGGTATCGCCGAGGTGATTCGCAGCAAGGTGCTTTGAATAAACAAAGCCCGCGATATTGAGAGCGGGCTATTCACCGGTTGTCGTCCATAAAACGCTCGCATCAATCAGCGCCAAGTTTCATTTTAAAAACGGCTTGTTCACCCTCGACTCAGCGACACGCTTTTGATTTGTGCAAACACGCGTTGTCCAGGGTGGATGCCTAGTTCATCGCGCGCCCACGGGGTAATTTTAGCCCACAGTATGTGGCCGCCGACGGAAAGTTTGACGTCTATCGCCTGCGGGTTCTCCAGCAGCTCCTCGACCACGGCCGGCAATACGTTGCGAATGCTGCTGTTTCCGGGCGTGGGTTGCAGCACCAGCGAGACATCGGCGGCCTGCACTCGAATACGCATAGCCGTGCCTGACGGCACCTCAACGCGGTTGATCCACAGCTTCTCATCACCCAGCGCCAGCGCGGTCATGGCGTAATGCGGATGCGGCTCCAGCACCTTCACATTCAATACGCTGCTTTGCTCTTCGCGCCGTAGCCACGGACGCATCACGCTGCTGGACCACACCTCTTCGACGTCACCGAAGGCCAGCACCTTGCCCTGCTCGAGTATCAGGACTTTCTCGGCCAGACTCAGGATCTCGTCCAGACTGTGGGTAACATAGAGAATAGGAATGTTCACCTGCTGCGCCAGCCGCTCCAGATAGGGCATCAGTTCGCGCTTGCGCGGCAGGTCCAGCGCCGCTAAAGGTTCATCCATCAACAACAGCTCAGGACCGCTCAACAATGCGCGTCCGAGAGCCACCCGCTGCTTTTCACCGCCCGAGAGCGTCAAAGGATAGCGATCGAGCAGAGATTCGACGCCGAGCAGTTGAATGATACTCTCGAACTGCTCACGCATCGCGGGCACCATGCCGTACTGCAGATTGCCGCGCACCTTGTAGTGCGGAAACAGCCGTGCGTCCTGAAACACGTAGCCGATACGCCGTTTTTCGGGCGGAAGAAAAACGGCCTTTGACGAGGCATCTCCCCCCTTAGACAGCACGCGGTTATTCAAGGTGATTACGCCGCAGTCGGGACGGGTCAACCCCGCTATGGCATTAATTAATGAGGTTTTTCCGGCGCCGGAAAGGCCAAAGATAGCGGTAATGCCGCGCTCGGGCAGGTCAACCTTTACCTCGAGCGACAAGTCACCAAGCCGTTGGGCAAAATCCAATTTGAGCATCAGCCCCCCAGACGCTTACGGCTGTGCCGCGCAAGCAGGTCCGAAATCAGCAATGCCGCCAGCGACAGCAGTA
Organism: Rouxiella badensis; assembly: GCF_002093665.1. Taxonomy (GTDB): domain Bacteria; phylum Pseudomonadota; class Gammaproteobacteria; order Enterobacterales; family Enterobacteriaceae; genus Rouxiella; species Rouxiella badensis. Next base: position 150,763 of record NZ_MRWE01000001.1, read on the forward strand.
TTGCCAGTACGCAGAGGCGCGCGGCCGCCCCCTCTGCACCCGGAGTTTGAATCAGGGTGTACATCGCCAACGGGATAGTGCGCGTTTCACCGGGGATATTGGACACAAAGGTGATGGTCGCGCCAAATTCACCCAGTGAACGAGCAAACGCCAGCACCACGCCGACGATAATTCCGGGCAGCGACAGCGGCAGTGTGAGGGTAAAAAACACCTTGAGCGGCGAGGCACCGAGCGTTCTTGCCGCCTGCTCGAGACGAGTATCAATCGCCTCGAGAGACTGGCGAATCGCACGCACCATCAAGGGAAAGGCCATCACCGCCGAGGCAAGCACCGCCCCTTTCCAGCTAAAACTGACGCTGAAGCCAAACCAGTCATACAGCCACGCGCCTAGCCACCCTTTACGTCCCATCACCACCAGCAGCAAATAGCCGATGACCACCGGGGGTAACACCAACGGCAGATGGATTACGCTGTCGAGCAGTGATTTACCGGGGAAACGGCAGCGGACGAGGATCCAGGCCATCAGGATCCCCAGCGGCAGGCTCAGCACCACGGCAAGGCTGGACACCTTGATGCTTAGCATCACTGCCTGCCATTCATAGTCGCTTAGTATCATCCGCGCGGCGTAAATCCATACTGTTTGAATACCGCGCTGGCGGCAGGCGTTTTCAGGTAGTCATAGAAGGCGGTGAGCGCCGCACTCTCGTGGCCTTTTACCACCGCCATCGGATATTCGACCGGCTTGTGGCTGGACTCAGGGAACACGCCGACAACTTTTACCTTGCTGCTGGCGACGGCGTCAGAGCCGTAGACAATGCCCAAAGGGGCCTCCTGACGCTCCACCAGCGCCAACGCGCCGCGTACGTCACTGGCCGGAGCGAGTGTTGGTTCGACGGCGCTCCAGGCACCCAAGTTTTGCAACGCCTCTTTAGCGTAAATTCCCGCGGGCACGTGTGCAGGGTCACCGACGGCCAAACGACCGCCGTTGAGCAATGAAAGCCACGGCGTCTGCTTGTTGATATCAATTTTTTGCTGTTTACCGTCAGCGGCGGCGACCAACACCAGGTCGTTGCCGAGCAAGGTGTAGCGGGTGTTATTTACCATCAGCTGTTTGCCGATAGCGTAATCCATCCACTGCTGGTCAGCGGAAATAAACAGGTCAGCGGGAGCGCCCTGCTCTATCTGTTTGGCTAGCGTCGACGATGAGGCAAAGGAAGAAACAATCTGAACCTCCTTGCCCTGCTGATACTGCTCGGCAATTTTTTGCAGCGCGTTCGTTAGCGAAGCGGCAGCAAACACGGTGATTTTCTCCGCCGCCTGCGCCTGAGTGAATACACCGGCAACCAGCACGGCTGCCACCCAACCTTTACCCAGAGTAATACGCATCGAGTCTTTCCTTATTGTTTTATTGGATAACCGCTGTATAGGGTTCAATATAACGTGGAAATACGCAGTAACATAAATCTTCAGACCTAAATTGATGCAAAAAAAGCCCGGCGCGAAGGCCAGGCATTTTGATCAGTGAAAGTTAAGCGAGCTAAGGGGCTACGCTTTTGGTTCGCTGCGCGACTCTTTCGGATGACCAATTTTAGAAATAAGATTGAACAGCTCACCCATGCCGTAAATCAGCCCAAGTACGATGGCGATAAAAATAGGCACCATGATCGCCGCGAAAAGCAAACTTTCAAGTAATTCCAACATGCTGGCCTCTCCCTGCTGTTTATCACGCCGTAAGGCGAATGCAAAAAACTGTTACTAATCTTAACAGTGAAATGGGGTAATTACTTTAGCTTTTCACCGCCTCCTTTTCGAATCCTGCTCTTAACACAGTTTGAGAAATCACTTCGATGGGCGACAATAGCGCCTATTGTCAGGTCATGCCTCGTACCATGACTTTTGCTCACGCCAAGGTTGGACTCCTATTTATGCAAGCTGAAATCCTGTTAACCCTGAAACTGCAACAGCGCATTTTTGCCGATCCGCGTCGTATCGAATTATTGAAGCAGGTTAAGGTGACCGGCTCGATAAGTCAGGGCGCCAAACTGGCCGGGGTCAGCTACAAAAGTGCCTGGGATGCGATTAATGAGATGAATCAGCTGGCGGATGAGACGCTGGTTGAACGCAATACCGGCGGCAAAGGCGGCGGCGGCGCGCAGTTGACCCGCTACGGCGAGAGGTTGATTCAGCTCTATGACCTGCTGGCACAAATCCAGCAAAAGGCTTTTGACGTGCTTAAAGATGATGGCCTGCCGCTCGACAGTTTGCTGGCGGCCATCTCGCGTTTCTCACTGCAAACCAGCGCACGCAACCAACTTTTTGGCACCGTTATCGAACGCGATAACGAAGAGGTTCAGCAGCATATCAACGTATTGCTTGCCGATGGAAAGACGCGGATTCGTGCCGCCCTCACCCAGCAAAGCGCCGATCGCCTGAGTCTGGTGCCGGGCAAAGAGATCCTCGCGTTAATCAAGGCACCCTGGATAACGCTGAGCTATCAGTCGACGAATACCGATAACGCACTTGCCGGGAAAGTACAGAGTATTCAACAAGGTCATGACAACAGCGAGGTTTTGATTGCGTTACAGGCCGGTGAGATTTTATGCGCCACTGTAGCCAGTGCACAGATTGCCGAACTGAAGCTCAAAGAAGGTGCTGAGGTGTTTGCGCAGTTCGACGCGGACAAGGTGATCGTCGCCACACTTTGCTAATAATTTATAATATTCAGGATCTTGCATTTTCAGCGCTGACAGTTTGCAGAATTGTCAATTGACTTGGGCCGGTGATGCGCTTATCCCTGAAATTCTTAAAGGTCTCTTTAGATAAGAATTTCCGGGCAGGTCACCACGCGCCGCCCCAAGTGATAAGCAGGCAGGAGCAAGATGTCATCATTAAATATTTCACAGGCCATTTTCCGTCTTGGCGATAAGCGCACTCTGGCACTTTCCGAGTTGACGCTGCGCCAGGGGGAGTCCTGGGCGTTTGTTGGCTCCAACGGCAGCGGAAAGTCTGCGCTGGCGCGAGCAATTGCCGGTGATTTAGTGCTGCTGGAAGGCACACGCCATAGCGAGTTTTCTAACGGGGTTCGCCTGTCGTTCGAACAGCTGCAAAAACTGGTTGCCGACGAGTGGCAGCGCAACAATACGGATATGCTCAGCGCCGACGAAGACGATACCGGTCGTACCACCGCTGAAATCATTCAGGAGCAGGTGCATGATGCGGCGCGCTGCGAGGCTTTGGCTACGCAATTCGGTATCGCTCATCTGCTGACGCGACGCTTCAAATATCTCTCAACCGGCGAAACCCGCAAGACGCTGCTTTGTCAGGTGCTAATGCAACAGCCGGACCTGCTGGTGTTAGATGAACCTTTCGACGGGCTGGACGTGAAAGCGCGTGAACAGCTGGCGGACACCTTGGCCGAGTTGGCGGGCAAAGGTCAGACGATGGTGCTGGTATTAAACCGTTTCGACGATATTCCTGCCTTTGTTCAGCACGTTGGCGTACTGGCTGACTGCACACTGGCCTCGGTTGGCCCCCGCGAGCAGGTGCTTTCTGACGCCCTGGTCGCACAGCTGGCACACAGCGAAACGCTGAGCGGCCTTCAGCTTCCCGAAAGTGAAGATCCGACGCAAAACGTCTCGCCTCCACGCGACCAGCCGCTGATTGTGCTGCGCAACGGCGTGGTGCAATACAATGATAAGCCTATTTTGCACGGTCTGACGTGGCAGGTTGACCCCGGCCAGCACTGGCAGATTGTCGGGCAAAACGGCGCAGGCAAATCGACGTTGTTGAGTCTGATAACCGGCGATCACGCGCAGGGCTACAGCAACGATTTAACGCTGTTTGGCCGCCGTCGCGGCAGCGGCGAGACCATCTGGGACATCAAGCGGCACATCGGTTACGTCAGCAGCAGCCTGCATCTCGACTACCGCGTAAGCTCGAACGTGCGCAACGTTATTTTGTCGGGATTCTTTGATTCAATTGGTATTTATCAGGCGGTGTCGGACAGACAGCAGCAGTTGACGACGCAATGGCTTGAACTGCTCGGCCTCGGCGGACGCACGGCTGACACGCCGTTCCACAGCTTGTCCTGGGGCCAACAGCGTTTGGCGCTGATCGCTCGTGCGCTGGTGAAGCATCCTGCGCTGCTGATTCTCGACGAGCCTTTACAGGGTCTCGACCCCATCAACCGCCAGCTGGTGCGTCGCTTCATCGACGTCCTGATCGGTGAAGGGAAAACTCAGCTGCTGTTCGTCTCGCACCACGCCGAGGACGCCCCGCAGTGCATCACTCACCGACTGAGTTTTGTGCCTGAGGGAGAGATTTATGGCTATCAGATTGACACACTGCCGGCGGCACGCTCGGTATAACTGAAACTCTCTATTCTCGTCGATGGGCGGCCGCCCATCGACCTTGCTTTAGCAGCCCAGACGCAACCTAAAGCTTCCTTAACTCCTCTTAATCTTTTTCCTAAAATTAACCTTGCATGACAATATCCATTTAAAAAAACTTGATGTAACCGATTACACTTCAGGTATTATAAGGATTGTGTTGGCAAAAATACGCCGCTTTACCCCGTTGGTGCGAGGTTTACGGGGGTGATAAACTAAGGGGTGTAAGCGATTTCATTTTATAAGATGGATCACCTTTTTACGCGCCACAGCATGATATTGTTGTCAACATCAATACCTTCAAGGAGTCGATATGTACGTTCTAGTTACCGGTGGTAGCGGTTACATTGGTAGTCACACTTGCGTTCAATTAATCAAAGCGGGCTATGAGCCAATCATTCTGGACAATCTTTGCAACAGCAAAGCCAGCGTTTTGGAACGCATTACTACTCTGACAGGTAAAACCCCTATCCTCTATCAGGGCGACATCCGCGATCGCGCCCTGCTGGACAAAATCTTCAAAGAACACCCAATCCATTCGGTCATTCACTTCGCTGGCCTGAAGGCCGTTGGCGAGTCGGTGAACAAGCCGATGGAATACTACGATAACAACGTTTACGGCTCGCTGGTGCTGGTTGAAGCGATGCGCGCCGCTGGCGTCACCAACCTTATCTTCAGCTCCTCCGCCACCGTGTATGGCGATCAGCCTAAGACCCCTTACGTTGAAGATTTCCCAACCGGAACACCGTCGAGCCCTTACGGGCGCAGCAAACTGATGGTTGAGCAGGTTCTGCAGGACCTTCAGCGCGCGGAGCCAAACTGGAGCATCTCGTTATTGCGCTACTTCAACCCGGTCGGCGCGCACCCGTCTGGCCTAATGGGCGAAGACCCGCAGGGCATTCCAAACAACCTGATGCCGTTTATCGCGCAGGTTGCCGTAGGCCGTCGCGACTCGCTGTCAGTGTTCGGTAACGACTACGACACGCCAGACGGTACCTGTCTGCGTGACTACATTCACGTGGTTGACCTGGCCGACGGCCACCTCGCCGCGATGAAAACGCTGCATAACAAGCCAGGCGTCCATATCTATAACCTCGGCGCTGGCGTCGGCAAGAGCGTGCTGGAAGTGATCAACGCCTTCAGCGATGCCTGCGGCAAGCCGGTTAACTATCACTTTGCACCACGCCGCGCTGGCGATCTGCCTGCTTACTGGGCCGAGCCGAGCAAAGCTGCCAAAGAACTGAATTGGCGCGTCAGCCGTACTCTGGAAGATATGGCTGCTGATACCTGGCTGTGGCAATCAAACAACCCACAGGGCTATCCAGACTAAGGAAATGTAATGTCCAGTTTTGACCCAAAAGAGCATCCGCACCGCCGCTATAATCCGCTGAGCGATCAGTGGATTTTGGTGAGTCCGCATCGGGCCAAGCGCCCATGGCAAGGTCAGCAGGAGACGCCGTCGCAGGAAACGCTGCCGGCACACGATCCTGACTGCTTCCTGTGCCCGGGCAATACCCGCGTGACCGGTGACGTGAATCCTGACTACCAAGGCACGCACGTTTTCACTAACGATTTTGCGGCGTTGATGCCGGATACGCCTTTCGCACCAGAAAGTGACGATCCGCTGATGCGTTGTCAGAGCGCGCGCGGCACCAGTCGGGTTATCTGCTTCTCGCCAGACCACAGCAAAACGCTGCCTCAGCTGTCGCTCGAGGCGCTGGAGAAAGTGGTTACCACCTGGCAGGAACAGAGTGCTGATTTGGGCAAAACTTATCCCTGGGTTCAGGTATTTGAAAACAAGGGGGCGGCGATGGGATGTTCCAACCCGCACCCGCACGGTCAAATCTGGGCCAACAGCTTTTTGCCGAACGAAGCCGAGCGTGAAGACCACCTGCAGCGTCAGTATATGGCGCAGCACGGCTCTTCCATGCTGCTTGACTACGTACAGCGTGAGCTGGCCGACGGCAGCCGCACGGTAGTCGAAACCGAACACTGGCTGGCGGTTGTCCCTTATTGGGCCGCCTGGCCTTTCGAAACCCTGCTGCTGCCGAAGGCGAAAGTGCTGCGCCTTACCGAACTCGATGAGGCACAGCGTACCTGTCTGGCGCTGACGCTCAAAAAGCTGACCAGCCGCTATGACAACCTGTTCCAGTGCTCTTTCCCGTACTCAATGGGCTGGCACGGCGCACCTTTCCGCGAAGGCAACGACGCGCACTGGCAGCTGCATGCACACTTTTATCCGCCGTTACTGCGCTCAGCGACGGTAAGAAAATTCATGGTTGGCTATGAAATGCTGGCCGAAACACAACGTGACCTGACCGCCGAGCAGGCCGCAGAGCGCCTACGGGCAGTGAGTGACGTTCATTATCGTGAGGCCGGAGTAAAATGATGGAATTGAAAAACAAGACCTTGAAGATTTTTGAAGAAACATTTGGCTATCCGGCCACTATCACCATTAAAGCTCCGGGCCGTGTGAACCTGATTGGCGAACACACCGACTATAACGACGGTTTCGTTTTACCCTGCGCTATCGATTACGAAACCGTGATCGCCTGCGGCCAACGCAATGACCGCATCATCCGCGTGATTGCCGCCGATTACGACAACCAGCAGGACGAATTCTCGCTCGACGAAGCGATTGTCAGCACCGACGCGCTGCCTTGGGCCAACTACGTTCGCGGCGTGGTGAAACACCTGCTGCTGCGCAACAGCGACTTCTCTGGCGCGGATATGGTGATTAGCGGCAATGTGCCTCAGGGTGCAGGCCTCAGCTCTTCAGCCTCGCTAGAAGTGGCCGTCGGCCAGGCGCTAAAAAGCCTGTATGACCTGCCCGTCGACGGCGTGCAGTTAGCGCTCAACGGTCAGGAAGCGGAAAACCAGTTCGTGGGCTGCAACTGCGGCATCATGGACCAGCTGATTTCCGCACTGGGCAAGGAAGATCACGCCCTGCTGATCGACTGCCGTTCGCTGGAAACCAAAGCCGTTTCGATGCCGAAAGACGCGTCCGTAGTGATTATTAACTCTAACGTTAAACGCGGTCTGGTCGACAGCGAATACAACACGCGTCGCAAACAGTGTGAGGAAGCTGCGCGCTTCTTCGGCGTGAAGGCGCTGCGTGATGTCAACCTCGCAGAGTTCGCTGAAAAGGAACAAGGTCTGGATCCGATGACCGCTCGCCGTGCGCGCCACGTCATTACTGAAAACGACCGTACCGAGGCCGCGGCTATCGCGTTGAGCCACGGCGACCTGAAAAAAATGGGCCTGCTGATGGCCGAGTCTCATGCCTCAATGCGCGACGATTTCGAAATTACCGTTCCGCCTATCGACACGCTGGTCGAGATTGTTAAATCGGTGATCGGCGATCGTGGCGGCGTGCGTATGACCGGCGGCGGTTTCGGCGGCTGCATCGTCGCCCTGATACCAAGCGAGCTGGTCGAAAAGGTGCGTAAAACCGTGGAACACGAATATCACGCCAAAACCGGGATTAAAGAGACGTTCTACGTCTGCCATGCCTCGGAAGGAGCCAGCGTATGTTAACGCCAGTCAGCACCCAGCGAGCCCCAGACGGCTCGCCTTTTCAGTTGGTTACGCTTAAAAACCCTGCGGGGACAACGGCTACCTTTATGGATTGGGGTGCGACCTGGTTGTCTTTCGTCCTGCCTTTGGCGGATGGCGAACGCCGCGAGCTGCTGCTGGGCTGCCAAAGCCCGGAAGAGTATGTCAACCAGAGCGCCTATCTAGGCGCAACGGTCGGCCGTTATGCCAACCGTATCGCGCGTTCGCAATTCCAAATTGACTGTAAACCCCATCTGCTGGTCGCCAATCAGGGCGTCCACCAGCTGCACGGTGGACCGGAAGGGTTCAACGCTCGTCGTTGGAAAATCCTTAACTACACTGAGCAGAAAGTCAGTTTCCAGCTGGTGTCGCCGGACGGCGATCAGGGGTATCCGGGGGAATTGACGGCGGAGGTCCACTACGTGCTGACCGACGATAACCGTCTTGAAATCAGCTATAAGGCACAGGTTGATAAGCTGTGTCCGGTCAATCTGACCAATCACGCCTATTTCAATCTCGACGGCGAGGGGCATGACGTCCGCAAACACAGACTTCAGCTGTTTGCCGAACGTTTCCTGCCTATCGACAGCGACGGTATTCCCTGTGCAGATCTCACCTCGGTGCAGCAGACCGGCATGGATTTCCGCACGCCGAAAACGCTCGCGCAGGACTTCCTCAAGGATCGCGACCAGCAGCGCGTTAAGGGCTATGACCACGCGTACCTACTGTATGCCACCTGTAATGCGAGCGACAATCCGGCGGCTAATCTGTGGTCTTCCGATGACAAGGTCAAGATGACGGTCTTTACTTCGGCCCCAGCCCTGCAGCTCTACACCGGTAACTTCCTCAACGGTACGCCAAACCGCACGGGTGGGCAGTACGCCAACTACAGCGGCGTGGCGCTCGAGAGCGAGTTCCTGCCGGACAGTCCCAATCACTCGACCTGGCCGCAGCCAAGTTGCTGGATAAAACCGGGTCAGACCTACCGTTCGGCCACGGTTTACCAGTTCTTTGCACTTTAACTCTAACGCTGCTGCATAAAAAAGGGCCATCGGCATAATGCGGATGGCCCTTTTACATTGCGGACTTCGAAATTAAAAATAAGCCGGGGATTATCCCGGCTTTTACTATTACCCTAACCTATTCAGACCCTTAGAAGTCAACGTTGACCCCCAGTTGGAAGGTTCTGCCCGGCATCGTTGCCAGGGCGAGATCGGCCTTATCCTGAGCCGTTGAGGTCTCAGTGTCACGCGTGCTCAGGTAGTCCCAGTACTTTCTGTCGGTCACGTTATAGATACCGCCGCTGAGTTTGACGTTTTTTGCCACCTGATAGTAACCGGTCAGGTCAACGATACCGTAGCCGGGAATACGCGCGTATTCCGTGGAGGAATCGGTGATAGCGGTGCCTGCATTGGTGTAGGTTTCGCGGTTAGTTGCGGTCGCCTGCTTGCCTTTGTTGAAGGTCGCTGTCACGGCTACCCCGTAAAGCTTCGACGGATCGTCCCACGCCACACCGGTCACGAGTTTCATTGGCGCCACGCTGTCGAGGTCGACGTACTTATCGCCTTCATAGCTGGATTTGGACGCGCCCTTGGCATAGCCGAACGACAGGCGCGCACTCAGGCCATTGACCTGCTCATACCAGGTACCGAAGTTAAATCGTGCAGTCAAAGAGCTGCCGTAAATATAAGCTTTGTCGCGGTTTTCAGCTTCATAGGCAATATAGATATTGCCTGGAATATTGGTGAAGACCGATGGGCTTCCCGAACGGGTGTAGCGCGTGTAAGCAATGAAGTTTTTGTACTGGCTGTAGAACGCATTCAGGTTAAAGGTTATCCCTGGTGTCGCTTCGCCTTTGATGCCCCATTCGTAGTTGTTGCTGGTTTCGGTCTTGAGATCCGAATTACCGATCAACGCATACTGCGAGCTACCGGCATAGCTTGAGCTCAGGTTCCATGAGCCGTAAAGCTGGCTGGCGTCCGGGAACTGCGCGCCGCGTTTGTATTGCAGATAGGTCTGCACTTTCGGCGTGATGTCATAGATAAAGGCCAGAGACGGCAGCAGTTGGGTATCGCTGGTGGTGCCGTACAGCGTCGAAAGTTCTGATTCGGACAGCGAGCCGTTGGCCAGCGTGCCCAGATCTTTCGGCTCGGTCTTCTGATACGCCAGGCGCAGGCCCGGCACCACCGAGAAGTTATGCCCGTCGAGGTCCCACGTCATGGTGTCTTGCGCAAAGGCACCGAAGACATAAGTACGGCTATTGGCCTGCGGTGGCATGGTGTAGCTGTAGGTCGACTGCACCGGTGACTGGCTAAACGGGCGATCGCTCTCGCTGATGTTGCCGTTCAGACCCCAGCTGAATTCGTGGATGCCCCACGACTTGGCCATTTTGCTATCCAGGCCGAAAGTATGGGTGTTCAGGTCAGAGAAGGTGCGCACCAGACTGGTACCGGTGGTGGTATTCGGGCCGTAGGTGTTGTCGTGCGCCTGCGTTTTCTGGAAGAACAGTTTAGTGTCGATGGTATCCACCAGCTGCGAATACGGCGTCCAGTGGTCAAGCACGCTCGCCGTGATACGCCGCGTCTGGCTAGTCTGGTAGTTGGTGCCGTTGGTTGCAGAACCTGCGCTATTCCAGGAATCGAAATGGGTGTGGTTAGTCTTGTCGTAAAGATCGACGGTGCCTGTCAGGGTATGAGTGTCGGTCGCCGCCCAGGTTCCCGAGGCCATGATGGCATCGGAGTGCCAGTTCGCCGGATAAGCGTCACGAGTGCCGCTGTTGTTGCGGGTCTCTTGACCATCACGACGGCTAATCACCACTACGCCGCTTAAATCACGATCGCCACCCGCCACCGTGATGCCGTTGTGCCAGCTGTGGTTCGAGGAGTCATAGTCGCTCTGATAGCCGAAATAAGTGTGTTTGTTTTCGCTCAGATAGTCATCGGCCGTTTTCGGCTTGAATGACACCGCCCCGCCGATAGCGGTATTGGCATAGGAGACGTTGGTCGCTCCGGACTGGATATCCACTGTGCCATAGAGGTAAGGGTCGATGTAGTCACGGCCCATGCCGAAGGTTCCCTGCCCGGCACGTCCGACGTAAGGTCGGCCCGTCGCGCTTGGCTGCGAGATACCGTCAACGTCAATAGCAACGCGATTCGACTCAAGGCCACGAACGTTATATCCGGTGTAGCCGCTGCGGTCGAACCCGCTTTTGCCCACCGAAGAACCGCCTGCTGAACCGGTCGCACTGACCAGCGGCTGATAGCGCATGAGGGTTCCGAAGTCGTTGCCGCCGTCTTTCTGCATATCTTTGGCGGTGATTTTAGTTTCGTCACCGGCTTTTCTCTCAACTTTAGGAGAAATAACCGTCATAACGTCCCCGGCATCGGCCGCGTTAGCCGTTGATTTTTTTACCACTGGTGTTGTCGTCGCCGTTTCTGCTGCAACGGCGTTCATGACTGAACTGGCGACCAGGCTTAACGAAAGCAAAGTCTTAAGGTGACGCGTTCCCTTGTGTGGAGACATAAAAAGGCCTTAGAGAATTTAAGATTATTATGTTGCTCAGCAATGAATTTCCAAAAAAAATGCACGGCAAGACCCTGTTATTAATCAGGATTTAAAATAGTCATAATTGATAATGGGAATGATAATAATTATCATATCTATTTATGTCAACATTCAACTTTCGGTAGGTTCCATGATTTAAGGTAATTTTTTCGTAAGTTTTCAGAAATTAGCGGGAATTGAGGTGTTACCGATCATGGCGGCTCGATCATTTAGCTAAAAATGTGATATCTATCCTCACGGGTTGGGGATTTATTCAGCCAAAAACACTTGTTACATCTACTCTTACAGAGTGTCCTGGTGAGCAGGACGTCTTAAAAGGAATGAGTTATGCGTTTACCAATTTTGTTGTCGCTGTTAGCAACGCTTTGTATTGGGGGTAATGCACTGGCCGCCGAGGCCATGAAGGCACCTTCTGCGGCACAGGCTGCACAACGTCAGAAAATGACCGACTGCAACCAGCAGGCAACCACGCAGAGTCTTAAGGGAGACGAGCGCAAGACTTTCATGAGCCACTGTCTGAAAGCAGAGGCTAAAACCAGTGATAAAGCGATGACTCCACAGCAAAACAAGATGAAGACTTGTAATGCAGATGCTGCGAAAAAAGAGCTCAAAGGTGATGCCCGTAAGACCTTTATGAGCACATGTTTGAAAAAAGCTGCGTAATCAGAAGTAAAGCAAACTCCCGTTAACGCACAGCCTCAAACTTGGGGCTGTGCGTTTCGTTTATTGATTGCCGACGCAGGGGGTCAGGCCATATAATGATCGCAGTTGTCATTGGAATTTCAGTAAATTGAGGAGTTTAGCTATGGCTGTAACCAAGCTGGTTCTTGTAAGACACGGCGAAAGTCAATGGAACCAAGAAAACCGTTTTACCGGTTGGCATGATGTTGATCTTTCGGATAAAGGTCGTACTGAAGCAAAACAGGCAGGACAACTGCTTAAAGATGAAGGCTTCCAGTTTGATTTCGCTTACACGTCTGTACTGAAACGTGCCATCCATACTCTGTGGAGCGTTTTGGATGAACTGGACCAGCCGTGGCTGCCGGTTGAAAAATCCTGGAAACTGAACGAACGTCACTACGGTGCGTTGCAGGGTCTCGACAAAGCAGAAACCGCGGCCAAATACGGCGATGAGCAGGTCAAACAATGGCGTCGCGGCTTCCGCGTAACTCCGCCAGAGCTGGACAAAAGCGACGAGCGTTTCCCAGGCCATGATCCGCGTTATGCAAAACTGCGTCCTGAAGAGCTGCCAACCACCGAGAGCCTGGCGCTGACCATTGAGCGCGTTATCCCTTACTGGACTGACGTTATCAAACCACGCCTCGAAAGCGGCGAGCGCGTTATTATTGCAGCGCACGGTAACTCACTGCGTGCTTTGGTGAAATACCTCGACGACCTCAGCGAAGAAGAAATTCTTGAGCTGAACATCCCTACCGGTGTGCCACTGGTGTATGAGTTTGACGAAAACTTCAAACCCATCAAACACTACTACCTGGGCAACGCTGAAGAAATCGCTGCAAAAGCTGCCGCGGTTGCTAATCAGGGTAAAGCCAAGTAATTCAGTCCGGTACTGAAACGAAAAAAGAACGCCTCGGCGTTCTTTTTTTATGGGTGGCATTTTTTATTGTTGGAAAAATCCCCACGCCACGCTGAATTTGCCGACTCCAAAGGTCGGCGAAATCAACTTAACCGCGACGCTTTTGCACCGCGCCAGCCAGGCTGCGCAGCAGGGTCTCGGTGTCTTCCCAACCGATACAGGCGTCGGTCACGCTCTGGCCATAAACCAGTGGCTCCCCGGTGTCGAGACTCTGGCTCCCTTCGACAAGGTGACTTTCCACCATGACGCCCATGATAGCGTGTTCGCCGCTGGCAATCTGACCACAGACGTCTTCGCAGACTTCCATCTGCTTCTTGAACTGTTTGCTGCTGTTGGCGTGGCTGAAGTCAATCATGATCTGAGCAGGCAAACCGCCCTTCTTCAGGCCGTCTTTGACTTCTTTCACGTCAGCGGCGCTGTAGTTAGGCTTTTTGCCCCCGCGCAGAATGATGTGGCAGTCGCTGTTACCTGCGGTGTTCACGATAGCGGAGTGGCCGTATTTAGTTACGGACAGGAAGCAGTGTGGCGCGCCAGCGGCGTTGATGGCGTCGATAGCCACTTTAATGGTGCCGTCGGTACCGTTTTTAAAGCCGACCGGGCAAGACAGGCCAGAGGCCAGCTCGCGGTGAACCTGAGACTCGGTAGTGCGAGCACCGATAGCGCCCCAGCTCATTAAGTCAGCCAGGTACTGTGGCGTGATCATGTCCAGAAACTCGCCTGCCGCAGGTAAACCGGTGTCATTAATATCCAGCAACAATTTACGTGCGATGCGGAGACCGTCGTTAATCTGGAAACTGTTGTTCATTTGCGGATCGTTAATCAGGCCTTTCCAGCCTACGGTGGTGCGCGGTTTTTCGAAGTAAACACGCATCACGATTTCGAGGGAGTCGCGCAGCTCTTCACGCAGCGTAAGAAGACGTGCTGCATACTCTTTTGCCGCTTTGGGGTCATGAATGGAACAGGGACCAATTACCACCAACAGACGATCGTCATTACCCTTCAATATCTTATGGATAGCATTGCGCGCCTGGGAAACCGTTTTAGCGGCTTTATCAGTGGCGGGAAATTTTTCCAACAATGCCACCGGCGGTAAAAGTTCCTTAATTTCTTTAATGCGTAAATCGTCGTTTTGATAATTCATAACTGTTCCATTGGGTATTTCATAAAAGGTCGAAACTAATTTCCAAACGCGACCAATCTAGCGGCATTGCGCAGCGCTGTAAATCGACTTTCGGCCATTAATGGGCATTTATCTCATTGCTATGACCTGAACCTCAACTAAGCTTTTATATTGATAACCATTTGCAAAATTTAGATGATTTCTCAATACAAACCTGAAATGGAGGCTAGGACATGAAAAAGCTCGCGATAATTCTTCTTACAGCAGGTCTGGCTCTGGGCAGCGGTGCGACATTTGCAGCGGACGGGTCTAATGCTGGTGCTGGATCCAATAATGGTAACGCTAATCAGACAGGCGGACCGGGATCGATGCAAAAACTTGCGCCAAACGGCGTTGATAACAGCAAGATCAATACTTCTGATACCAATACTGCACAAAAACCAATGACGCATCACAAGAAAACGACCAAGATGCATAAAAAAACCAGCAAAAACAAAGACCATAAAATTACCATGTGTAAAGACGGTCGTTGTCCCGACCAAACGCCGGGGACAAAACAGTCCGCCGACACGGGTAAATAGTTTTGCCGGTTTGATTCGGACGGAGGGCTTAGGCTCTCCGTTTTTATTTGTGGTAAAAGATGACTTAAAATAGGAAGTTATTCAGACTAGTTTCAGTAAATAAAGCGCTGAACCACATTCGTGGTATATCAATATTAAAAACAGATAGGGAAAATTATGTCAGTACGGTCTCTTTTACCCGAGGACAGAAACAGCCGTCGTTTGCTGTTGGCATTTTTAGTTACCGTGGTCTTTATGGTGGCCGAAGTTATTGGCGGTATGATTTCCGGCTCGCTTGCTCTGCTGGCCGATGCCGGCCACATGCTGACCGACGCAGCCGCCCTGCTCATGGCGCTAACGGCGGTTCGCTTTGCCCGCCGCAAAGCCAATGCTCGTCACACCTTCGGTTATCTTCGCTTGACCACTATGGCAGCGTTCGTTAACGCCTCTGCGTTGCTGCTTATTGTCGTGCTCATCCTCTGGGAGGCCATCCGTCGTTTTATGACGCCGGAGCCGGTACTGGGCGGAACCATGCTGGCAATCGCCATTGCCGGGCTGTTTGCTAACCTGCTGGCCTTCTGGCTGCTGCATCAGGGTGAGGAAAAGGGGAATATCAACGTGCGTGCCGCGGCACTTCACGTAATGGGGGACTTGCTGGGATCTGTCGGTGCGGTAGGGGCAGCCCTGATTATCATGTACACCGGCTGGACGCCTATCGACCCAATCCTGTCGGTACTGGTGTCCTGTCTGGTGCTGCGCAATGCCTGGGGGCTGCTGCGTGAGAGCTTTCACGAGCTGCTGGAAGGCACGCCGCAGGAGATTGATATCGATAAACTGCGTAAGGACCTTTCGCTAACTATTCCCGAGGTGCGCAACGTTCATCACGTCCACGTATGGCAGATTGGCGAACAGCGTCTGATGACTCTGCATACGCAGGTGATTCCACCGCATGACCACGATGCGCTGCTGGGCAGGATCCAGCACTACCTGTCAGAGAAATACAAAATTGGTCATGCGACGATTCAGATAGAGTATGGCGTCTGCGAAATGTATGACTGCACCTTAAACGATGCAGCGGCGATTTCAGCCGCGTCAGGACAGGGTCATCACCATCATCACGGTCATGACCACGGGCATCATCACTAAAGGGTTAGCGCGTTCAGGCGTTGCCCTGAACGCGCAGCTTGAGCTGGGCCGCAAAGTCCAGCATGCGGTTTAGCGGAATTAACGATTTAACTCGCAGCGCTTCCTCAACCTGTATCTCGTGCTGACTTCCCCCCTGCTCCAACCCTTCTGCAATCGCCTTCAGGCCGTTCATCGCCATCCACGGACAATGTGCACAGGTACGACAGCTTGCCCCTTCACCGGCAGTCGGTGCGGCAAACAGCTCTTTGTCTGGACACGCCTGCTGCATCTTGTAGAAGATACCGCGATCGGTGGCGACGATAAGCTTACTGTTAGGCAGCGATTTGGCCGCCTGAATCAGCTGGCTGGTTGATCCGACGGCATCGGCCATGTCTACGATCGCCTGAGGGGACTCTGGATGCACCAGCACGGCCGCTTCAGGGTATAAAGCTTTCATACGGGTCAGGGCTTGGGTTTTAAACTCGTCATGGACGATACAGGCCCCTTGCCAGCACAGGATATCTGCCCCGGTCTGTTTGCGAACGTAATTTCCGAGATGACGATCGGGAGCCCAGATGATTTTTTCGCCAAGACTATCAAGGTGTTCAATAAGTTCGACGGCAATACTGGAGGTGACCACCCAGTCGGCGCGTGCTTTCACTGCGGCAGAGGTGTTGGCATAAACGACGACCGTTCTGTCGGGATGGTTGTCGCAAAAGTCGGAGAACTCTTTTTCGGGGCAGCCGAGATCCAGTGAGCATTCGGCATGCAGTGTCGGCATCAGCACGGTTTTCTCGGGACTGAGGATTTTTGCCGTTTCGCCCATGAAACGCACGCCAGCGACCAGCAGCGTTGAGGCACTGTGTTGACTGCCGAAACGCGCCATCTCGAGCGAGTCGGCCACGCAGCCACCGGTCTCTTCTGCCAGCGCCTGAATCTCGGGGTCAGTATAGTAATGAGCGACCATCACCGCATCACGCTGTTTA
This sequence comes from Rouxiella badensis, assembly GCF_002093665.1. Classification (GTDB taxonomy): domain Bacteria; phylum Pseudomonadota; class Gammaproteobacteria; order Enterobacterales; family Enterobacteriaceae; genus Rouxiella; species Rouxiella badensis. The sequence goes on from NZ_MRWE01000001.1 coordinate 167,658, forward strand.
AGGAGCCTTTTAATCTTTTCTTTATAAAAGGTTTTCTCGTCGTCGCTCAAAGAGGCGGGTTTAGGAGGGAAAGGATAAACCGCCGCGTTCAGGTCCAGTGTCTCACTCATTACTCATCATCTCAGTCAGCCGTCAATATGCCGGCAAATCATCGGATCGAGCCTTCAAGAAGCCCGTTTGTTTTATATGCTAAACAAAATACTCCGATGACAGATAAATGTCGCTGTAATTTTATGCTAATTCGTGATTTTGTTTAAGCGGCTTAAAATTTAACAAATGAAGTGACGATTTATTATCGTGATTCGCATATTCGGGTTGTGAAGTTTGAAGGATCGTGGACTTGAGCTCAAGGTTGCCGCTTTTGGTTTGATACTCATATTGACGGTATCAGGGCGGCGCAGAACGAAGTGATGAGGAACGATGTTATTCCGAATCCGCAGTGAAGGGACAGCGAAGCGGCGCGACCTGCGCCAGGCGAAGTCGTAACTGAAACGTACTCATCCTTCTGCCTCGGTCATCTCAAGATAACAAGGAGGAGGATTCACAAAGGGAATGGTCTTGAATTCCTCTTGTGTCGGTCTGGGCCAATGCCCAGTAGGCGCAACGCGTTCGCGTTGTCGTCTCGCTTCGCTCGGCTCGAACCAGAACGCAGCTTCTCATCCACACGACGCGAGGGATCTGCTGCTTTAGAGCTAGGGAATAATTTCGCAGACCCTGAAACGCAAAAAACGCCCGTTAGGCGCTTTTTTCTTAGAAGTGGTGGGTCGTGCGGGATTGATTCGGCCTTTGGCCTCACCCTGCGGGCAACGCGTTCGCGTTGTCGTCTCGCTTCGCTCGGCTCGAACCTGAACGCAGCTTCTCATCCACACGACGCGAGGGATCTGCTGCTTTAGAGCTATGGAACAATTTCGCAGACCCTGAAACGCAAAAAACGCCCGTTAGGCGCTTTTTTCTTAGAAGTGGTGGGTCGTGCGGGATTGATTCGGCCTTTGGCCTCACCCTGCGGGCAACGCGTTCGCGTTGTCGTCTCGCTTCGCTCGGCTCGAACCTGAACGCAACTTCTCACCCACACGACGCGCGGGATCTGCTGCTTTAGAGCTATGGAACAATTTCGCAGACCCTGAAACGCAAAAAACGCCCGTTAGGCGCTTTTTTCTTAGAAGTGGTGGGTCGTGCGGGATTCGAACCTGCGACCAATTGATTAAAAGTCAACTGCTCTACCAACTGAGCTAACGACCCTCTTCTAACTGACTGACTTCTTACTACAACATTAAACAGTGGTGGGTCGTACGGGATTGATTCGGCCTCTGGCCTCACCCTTCGGGCAACGCGTTCGCGTTGTCGTCTCGCTCCGCTCGGCTCAAACCTGCTACAGGTTCTCTTACCTACGACTTAACACATTTACTACAACATTAAACAGTGGTGGGTCGTGCGGGATTCGAACCTGCGACCAATTGATTAAAAGTCAACTGCTCTACCAACTGAGCTAACGACCCTCTTCTAACTGACTGACTTCTTACTACAACATTAAACAGTGGTGGGTCGTGCGGGATTGATTCGGCCTCTGGCCTCACCCTTCGGGCAACGCGTTCGCGTTGTCGTCTCGCTCCGCTCGGCTCAAACCTGCTACAGGTTCTCTTACCTACGACTTAACACATTTACTACAGCATTAAACAGTGGTGGGTCGTGCGGGATTCGAACCTGCGACCAATTGATTAAAAGTCAACTGCTCTACCAACTGAGCTAACGACCCACTAATCTGCTTAATTTGCTTGCCTGATTAACTTGTTTCAGTTTGTCTGGGCAACGGCGGCATATATTACTGATTTATCTCGGCAGCGCAACCCTAATTTCGAGATAACTTACTGACTGCTTGTTCTTCATACATTCGAGCCCGAAAAATAGTCTAAATGGTTATTTTTCGGGCCTGAATGGCTAACTATTTTGAAGACAAACGTTTTTGAGCCGCTCGCGCAGATTCGGTGTTCGGGTATTGTTTAACCACTTGCTGGAACACGGCTTTCGCTTTTTCGCTCTGGCCTTTCTCCTGCATGATGATCCCTACCTTGTACATCGCGTCTGGGCTTTTCGGCGACTTCGGATAGTTTTTGACCACTACCGCAAAATAGTACGCTGCGTCATCTTTCTTACCCTTGTTGTAATACAACTGGCCGAGCCAATAATTGGCATTAGGCTGGTAAGTCGAATCCGGGTATTGCTTGATAAAAGCCTGGAAGGCAGTAATTGCCTGATCGGGCTGTTTCTTTTCCAACGCTAATGATACAGCGTTGTTGTAGTCAGTGTCCGGATTCCCCGAGCTTGCAGGCGCGCTGCTAGCAGAAGCAGAGTCAGAACCGCTGTCAGCCGTTGCTGCACCTGCTGAAGCACCTGCAGCGGCCGCAGGGGCACTACCTGAGCTTTGCATCGAAGCTATCTGCTGGAGAATCTGGTTTTGACGATCGGTAATCTGCTTCAGCTGATATTGGCTGTCCTGGATTTGCCCACGGAGCGTCGCAATATCATTCTGGTTATCGGAGACTTGTTGCTGGAGTTGAGTTAATAGCTGGCCTTGACCGTTAGAGATACGCTCAAGGGTGGTGACTCGATCTTCTATCGAGCCGGAGCCGACATTACTGATTGGTGCCGAGGCAGTAGCGGCCCAAGGGGCCGCTACGCCAATCAGTAACGACAGACTCAACAGGTGATGTCTGAAGTTACTGCTCATGCGATTCTCTTAGTAAACCAGTACGGCACGACGGTTTTTAGCGTAAGCCGCTTCGTCATGACCCAGTACAGCTGGTTTTTCTTTACCGTAAGAAACGATAGAGATCTGGTCAGCAGAAACGCCTTTACCCTGCAGGTACATTTTAACTGCAGAAGCACGACGCTCGCCCAGTGCGATGTTGTATTCAGGTGTGCCACGTTCGTCGGCGTTACCTTCAACAGTCACTTTGTAAGACGGGTTGCTACGCAGGAATGCAGCGTGTGCATCCAGCATCTGAGCGTAGTCAGAAGAAACATCATACTTGTCCAGACCGAAGTAAACGATGTTGTTCTTCTGCAGCTCTTGCATTTGCTGGCGAGCTTGTTCTTCTGAAGACATATTGCCGTTTTCAGTGCCAGTACCAGCACCGTTAGCGCCGTATCCAGCTTGGCCATTGTCTGCGGTTTTGTGTGAACTACAAGCAGCGATTGCCATTACAGGTACTGCCAACAGCAGGCCTTTCAGCACTTTATTAAGTTGCATCTCGTTGATCCTTTTTTATAATTTGCCATACATATCTTAACATGCATCACAGGTACGGCGACCAGGCAGGAGAAGATACCTGTCCTTCGGTAGCCGGAAGACGCGCTTTGAAACGCCCATCAGTCGAGACCAAATTCAACACCTGCCCGAGTCCTTGAGAAGAACTGTAGATAACCATGGTGCCGTTCGGCGCGATACTAGGCGTTTCATCCAGGTACGTGTCCGTTAATACTTGAACGGCTCCCGTGTCCAGATCTTGTTTGGCGATGTGTTGGCTACCGTTTGCGGAACTAACCATTACAAGGAATTTTCCATCGGGGCTAACATCTGAGTTCTGGTTCTGAGAACCTTCCCACGTCAGACGCTGAGGCGCACCGCCATTAATATTTACTTTATACAACTGAGGACGACCACCCTGATCCGAGGTAAACGCCAGATTTTGACTATCTGGGAACCAGGTTGGCTCAGTGCTGTTGCTGCGTCCGTCAGTGACCTGGCTGATTTGGCCAGAAGCTAAATTCATTACATACAGGTTCAGGCTGCCTGATTTAGACAAGGCCATCGCCAGTTTGGTACCGTCTGGAGAAAACGCGGGTGCACCGTTATGACGCGGGAAGTCAGCGACTTGACGGATTGCGCCGTTAGCCAGGGTCTGAATCACCAGAGCAGACTGACCGCTTTCAAAAGTTACGTAAGCCAGTTTGCTACCGTCTGGAGACCAGGCCGGTGACATCAAAGGCTCGGTCGAACGGTGCACGACAAACTGATTGTAGCCGTCATAGTCAGAGACTTGCAGTTCAAACGGGAATTTCCCGCCGTTGGTCTGCACGACATACGCGATACGGGTGCGGAATGCGCCTTTAATTCCGGTCAGCTTCTGGAATACTTCATCACTCGCGGTATGTGCTGCATAACGCAGCCACTCTTTGGTGATTTTGTATTGGTTCTGTGCCAGAACGGTTCCGCTTGCACCCGAGGTGTCAACCAGCTGATAAGACACCAGATAGCTGCCGTCACCGCCAGGCTGAATTTGACCAACAACCACGTCATTGATGCCCAACGCGCTCCAGGCAGCAGGCGTAACTTCAGCCGCTGTGCTCGGTTGCTGTGGCATACGTGCGTTGTCGATAGGATTAAATTTGCCGCTGTTGCGCAGGTCAGCCGCAACGATGCCGCCGATATCCTGTGGAGGAGTCCCCGGACCAGCCCATTTAAAAGGTACTACTGCAATTGGGCGGGCAGAGTCTACCCCTTGGGTTATCTCGATGCGCACTTCCGCATGAGACACCGTCGCCCACATCATCAATAGGCCGAACGCTACTCGAATTGCCTGTTTCATTGTATCTCCCTTATCTGGACTCAGAGCCCGAAAGAAATCTTACGCCTCGTCAGGTGGCGTCACAAACGGCAGAAGACCGCGCATCGATTTCCCAATTTTCCATGTTGGGAATGCACGGTTTCCTGCTGCTTTACACTGCCCGACACCTGCGAGCCACGACGTCTGACCGGCTTATTCTTTCCGCGATAAACTAGCAGAATTTTAACAAACCAATGCACACAAAACTACATAAACACCAGATAAGCCATCGCAAATATCTTAAACAAGAATATTTTCAACTGCGACTTCAATAACTTTGGCCATTTTAGGCCCCATTACTGAGGCTTAAAGTCTACCGGTGCATTTTTAAACACTTCATAAACATCCTGAGACGGTGGTTTTGGGATCCTTGCCTGTCGAGCCGCTGCAATCGCTGCCTGACACAGAGCCGGATCGCCGCCCTCAGACTGAATATCTAGCAACGTACCATTCGGTGCGAGCTTGATGCGTAACGAACAGGTTTTGCCGATGTATGACTGGTAGTCATAGAAACGGCTCTTGATTGCGGCTTCAACCTGACCAGCATAGTTGGAAATGTCCGCGCCCGATGCCCCGCTCTTCTTATTTTTACCTACACCAGCGGCTCCACCGCCACCCTTAGGTGCGTTTTTGGAGGAGGCAAGGCCACCAAACAGGTCGTCGACGTCTGCAGACTGCTTCGCCGCAGCGGCAGCGGCTTTCTTCTTGGCATCTGCTGCGGCCTTGGCAGCTGCGGCCTTCTCGGCGGCGGCTTCCTTGGCTGCGGCGGCTTTAGCTTCTTTTGCGGCAGCAGCTTTCGCTTCGGCAGCCTCTTTCGCTTCAGCCGCTTTGGCCTCTGCGGCCTGTTTAGCTTCTGCGGCTTTCGCCTCGGCGGCGGCCTGCTTCGCTTCTTCAGCTGCGGCCTTCTTCTCGGCGTCAGCAGCCGCTTTCTTGGCTTCTGCCTGTGCCTGCTTCTTGGCTACGGCCGCAGCAGCGGCATCGGCCTCTGCCTGTTTCTTGGCTTCAGCTTCAGCTTTCTTCTGCGCATCAGCCTGAGCTTTTGCCACTTTGTCGGCTTCGGCCTTAGCCTTCGCAGCAGCATCTGCTGCCTGCTTCTGTTGTTCTTTCACTGCGGCGGCTTTGGCATCAGCGGCAGCCTGTTTTGCATCTTCTGCGGCCTGTTTGGCCTCTTCAGCTGCGGCTTTCTTCTGTTGCTCGGCGGCTTGTTTAGCCTGCTCAGCAGCAGCCTGTTTCTGTTCTTGCGCCGCTTGCTTGGCAGCTTCGGCAGCCTCTTTGGCTTGCTCAGCCTTCTGCTGCTGTGCAGCCTGTTTGGCTGACTCAGCGGCTTCTTTGGCCTCTTCAGCCTTTTGCTGCTTAGCCTCTTCGGCCGCTTCTTTGGCTTCTTCAGCCTGCTGTTCAGACTTTTTCTGATGCGATTGCTGGGCGCGGTTCGCGTCAGCCTGCTGCTGTTGCTCGCGATTGTATTGCTCGACCACTGCGCCAGAATCGACCATCACGGCCGAAATATCAGTACCGCCGCCGCCGCCGCTCATACTGGTGTCCTCGTGAAGAGAACTCCAGACCAACAGGGCTATCAATATGATATGCAGAACGACCGAAACAATAACGGCGCGTTTGAGCTTATCGTTTTGTTCAGTTGCAGTTGCCTTTACCAAAATAGATTTCCCAACACAGGATTGCTAAAGCCCGGTGGCACACGCTTTTTATTAACGTACATCCACCAGGTTTAAAATAAATGTCACCCATTAGCCATGGATCAGATTGGCTGTGTCATCAAACCTACAGATTTCACACCAGCCTGATGCAGCAAATTCAGCGCCTTGATTATCTCATCATAAGGCACCTGTTTTGCTCCACCGATCAGGAAAACGGTTTTCGGATTAGCCTGGATGCGTTGCGACGCCTCCGCGATAACCTGCTGCTCCGGCAGCTGTTCCATTCTTTGATGGTCTATAACAATGGTGTATTGGCCAACGCCAGAAACCTCGACGATAACCGGCGGGTTATCATCGGTAGAAACTGTTTTGGAGTCGGTCGCATCAGGCAAGTCCACCTCAACGCTCTGCGTGATGATAGGCGCCGTTGCCATGAAAACGAGCAACAGCACCAGCAACACGTCGAGCAGTGGAACGATGTTGATTTCCGACTTCAGTTCGCGACGTTTACGACCTCGTACTCGAGCCATACTCCCCTCCCTTAATTACTGCTCTCGCGAGAGAAAGCCTGGCGGTGCAGGATAGCCGTGAACTCTTCGATGAAGTTATCGTAATTTTGCTCGAGTTTGTTAACGCGTTGGCTAAGGCGGTTGTAGGCCATAACAGCAGGAATAGCGGCAAACAAACCGAGTGCGGTGGCGATCAGCGCTTCAGAGATACCAGGCGCAACCATCTGCAGCGTAGCCTGTTTGACCGCGCCCAAGCCGATGAAGGCGTTCATGATCCCCCACACCGTACCAAACAGGCCGATATATGGGCTGATAGAACCGACTGAGCCAAGGAATGGAATATGGTTTTCCAACGCTTCAAGCTCGCGGTTAAAGGAGATACGCATGGCGCGTGAAGAACCTTCGATAACCGATTCTGGCGCGTGACTGTTTGCGCGATGCAAACGAGCAAACTCTTTGAAACCGGAATGAAAGATCTGCTCAGCACCGCTCAGCGTGTCGCGACGGCCCTGGCTTTCCTGATAAAGACGAGAAAGCTCAATGCCAGACCAGAATTTATCTTCAAATGCTTCCGCTTCACGGGTTGCCGCATTCAGCACCTTGGTGCGCTGAATGATGATGGCCCATGAGGCAACAGAAAAACAGATCAGGATAAGCATGATCAGCTTAACCAGGATGCTGGCCTTTAAAAATAAATCAATAATGTTCATGTCAGTCACTGCTTAAACTCCGCGACAATAGACTTAGGAAGCGCTCTTGGCTTCATTTGATGTGGATCGATGCATGCAATAAGAACTTCTGCACTACTCAGAAGATTTCCATGCGAATCAAGAATTCGTTGTGCAAAGGTAAGTGAAGCTCCCCGGATTTCGGTGATTTCGCTCTGGACTTCCAGCAGGTCGTCAAGACGTGCAGGCGCCAGATATTCAACCGTCATACGGCGAACAGCAAAAGCGACATGTTCTTCCAGCAATTTATGCTGGTGAAAGTTGCGATCACGCAACATTTCTGTGCGAGCCCTTTCAAAAAAGGCGACGTAACGGGCGTGATAAACCACGCCGCCTGCATCGGTGTCTTCGTAATAAACACGGACAGGCCATCGGAACAACGAATTACTCACTCTACATCCCGTATTGCAATTTGACGGCCCTACTATACGCAACTGATTTCAGGTTTGGAATGGGTTGCAACTCTGGAATGAAAATAATTATGAGCCGTGATGGTGCATTGAAATAACTGTGTCAGCGCTTTGTAAATCATGTAAAAAAAAGCGAGTTTCAACGGTGTATAAACAAAAGGGCCCACTCGGGGCCCTTACTGTTCAAAACACTTAAATTAGACAATGCGTAACGCGTTATTCTGCGTCTTTAGCCGCTTTGCTTTCTTCACTTTGTTCGAACGCTAACGCGGTGATGATCCCCGCTGAGCAGGCCAGCAGCGTTCCGAGTATCCAGGCAAAATACCACATGGTGTTAAACTCCCCTTTGGTTGCGATTAGTACAGCGAATGCTTGTTGTTTTCGATAAAGTTTTTATCGAGGCGACCAAACATTTTGTAGTAAGCCCAACTGGTGTAGATAAGGACGATCGGCACGAAAATGCAGGCGACCACGGTCATGACTTTCAGCGTCAGCAGGCTGGAAGTGGCATCCCACATCGTGAGGCTGGCGCTCGGTTCAATGCTCGAAGGCATCACGAATGGGAACATTGTGATGCCCGTCGTCAGGATCACACAGGCGATGGTGAGCGACGATGTCAGGAACGCCCATGCCCCCTTATTCAACCTCGACAGTAGAAGGGTTAATAAAGGTAAAATGACGCCCAGTGCCGGAATGGCCCATAGTGCAGGCATGCGGTTGAAGTTAAGCAACCATGCACCGGCCTGATGCGCGACCGTTTTACGCAATGGGTTAGACTCGGCAGCGGTGTTAATTGCCGAGGTCACCACATAACCGTCAATGCCTTTCACCAACCAGACGCCGGCTATCAGGAAAGCAATCATCATCACCAGCGCCGAAATCTGCGCGGCTGTTCGGGTACGCAGATGCAGTTCACCCACGGTTCGCATCTGCAGGTAGGTTGCCCCCTGCGTCACCAGCATGGTCAGGCTGACAATACCCGCCAGCAGGCCAAACGGATTGAGCAGCTGAAGCAGGTTACCGGTGTAGAACAGACGCAGATATTCATCAATGTGGAAAGGTACGCCCTGAAGCAGGTTGCCGAAGGCTACCCCAAAGACTACGGCCGGCACGAAGCTGCCGATGAAAATGCCCCAGTCCCACAGATTGCGCCAGCGACGATCGTCAACCTTGCTACGATAGTCAAAGCCCAGCGGGCGGAAGAACAAGGCACAAAGTACCAAGATCATCGCGGCATAAAAGCCCGAGAATGCTGCGGCGTAGACCATCGGCCAAGCGGCGAACAGTGCTCCCCCGGCAGTTATCAGCCACACCTGATTGCCGTCCCAGTGGGGAGCAATCGCGTTAATCATCACGCGGCGATCGGTGTCGGTTTTGCCGATAATGCGCACCAGAATGCCTACGCCCATATCAAAGCCATCGGTGACGGCGAAGCCAATAAACAGCACGCCTATCAGCACCCACCAGATGAACCTTAAAACTTCATAGTCGAACATACGTGGTCTCCCTCTTACTGTGCACGCTGAACGGCGGCGGCAGGCTGTTCAAAATGATAACGACCGGTCTTAAGACTGCTTGGCCCCAGACGCGCAAACTTGAACATCAGGTACATCTCGGCAATCAGGAACAGCGTGTACAGACCACAGATGAGGATCATCGAGGTGAGTACGTCAGCGGCAGTTAATGAAGAGTTGGCAACCGCAGTCGGCAGAATCTCACCGATAGCCCACGGCTGGCGGCCATACTCAGCAACAAACCACCCCGCCTCGACGGCAATCCACGGCAGCGGCAGCGCATAAAGTGCCGCGCGATGCAGCCAGCGCTTCTGCCCTATCTTGCCGCGTAGCACGGTCAGGAACGACAGACCGACCACCAGCAAAATTAGGAAGCCTGCGGCCACCATAATGCGGAAGGCAAAATACAGCGGCAGCACGCGCGGAATTGAATCTTTGGTGGCCTGCTGGATCTGCGCTTCGGTCGCGTCCGTTACCTTCGGCGTGTAGCGTTTCAACAGCATGCCGTAGCCGAGGTCAACCTTGGCTTTTTCGAAGTCGCTGCGTACCTGAGGACTGTCATTGCCCGAGCGCAACTCTTCGAGCAGCGTGTAGGCCTTGATACCGTTTCTAATACGCACTTGATGCTGTGCCATTAGCTCTTTCAGGCCGGTGACCGGCGTATCGGTTGAACGCGTAGCAATCAGACCGAGCAGATAAGGAATCTGAATGGAGTATTGGTTCTCCATTTTGTCCTGGTTAGGTAATCCGATCAGCGTAAAGTTAGCCGGTGCGGGCTGTGTCTCCCACTCGGCTTCGATGGCGGCCAGCTTGGTTTTCTGCACGTCGCCCATTTCGTAGCCTGACTCGTCACCCAGCACGATGACCGAAAGCGTAGCCGCCAGACCAAAACTCGCCGCGATGGCGAACGAGCGTTTGGCAAACGCCGTATCACGGCCTTTAAGCAGGTAGTAGGAGCTAATCGCCAGAATGAATATCGCGCCGGTCACGTAGCCCGCGGCCACGGTATGCACGAATTTAACCTGCGCAACCGGGTTGAGCACCAGTTGGGAAAAACTGACCATCTCCATACGCATGGTTTCGTAGTTGAATTCGGAGGCTACCGGGTTTTGCATCCAGCCGTTGGCAACGAGGATCCACAGCGCCGAGAGGTTTGAGCCAAGAGCCACAAACCAGGTCACCGTCATATGCTGCACTTTGGAGAGGCGGTCCCACCCGAAGAAGAAGAGCCCGACCAGCGTTGACTCAAGGAAGAATGCCATCAGCCCTTCGATGGCCAGCGGAGCACCAAAGATGTCACCGACATAGTGTGAGAAATAAGACCAGTTGGTTCCGAACTGGAACTCCATGGTCAACCCCGTGGCCACACCCAGCGCAAAGTTAATCGCAAATAACTTGCCCCAGAACTTGGTCATATCCTTATAGATTTGTTTGCCGGAAAGCACATAGACCGTTTCCATTATTGCCAGCAGAAACGCCATACCCAGCGTTAATGGAACAAAAATAAAATGGTACATGGCCGTTAAAGCAAACTGCAAACGCGACAGCTCAACGATATCAAACATTCTAACCCCTAGCTCCTCGGAGGAAGACTCCAAATAGCAACTCTCTGACGTATAAAACTGGAATACGCCTCACAACTACCAGTATTTAACTTTCCGTTATCAAAATGACTTTAATTATTTAATTAGCAGATTAATTATTTTAAAAATTAACGGATCCTTAATATGATGAATCTTTAATGTGATAGAGATTTATTAACTTTCCCTATCGGATAAAATTCATTTCATTTAACGATGCCCAGACCTACGCCCGCTGCGTGCGCAGCTGGGGCGGGACTCTAAGGAAGAGAAGTGACGGGGTCAGGGCCCCCAGCCGGTTTATTAAACCTGAGCTTTGATTGTGACAATGTTACGCCACTATTCCCACACAATAAACAGGTGTTTTGTGCGCCAGCGCCAATTTTTAGAATGTAGATCAATTACTATCATTTTTTCAAACTCAGGCCAAGATTGATCCAGAGCAATTTAATCCTTTTGAGTCGCTATTTCCAGCGTAATCAGAAAATATTTAATCTTAATTCATTCCTGTGTTAACAAGGTGATAATTTGTTTTTATTTCAAATACCGCCTGTTAAATAGATGTAATTCGGTATTTTAAAAATTAACAATAATAAATTCGGATGTTTTATCTATTTTTAAATCAAATAAAAACTTTGATCCAGATCAAGAAAGGGATTAATTATTTGTAAATATAAGATAAAAATAACAACAGGAATAAGACAGCAATAATGAATAATAAGGCAGGATATTATTCATTATCATTGGCAAAAAAAATGCCGCCCCAAGGCGGCATTGATGCTCAAAGGGATAAAATTACTGCGGAGGCAATACTGACTTCACGGCGTTGCCGATGTCTGCCAGGCTGCGAACAGTTTTAACACCGGCCGCTTCCAGCGCTGCAAATTTGTCATCCGCAGTGCCTTTACCACCGGCAATGATGGCACCCGCATGGCCCATACGCTTGCCTTTAGGCGCAGTGACGCCCGCAATGTAGCCCACAACCGGCTTGGTTACGTGCTCTTTGATGTAGGCAGCCGCTTCTTCTTCTGCGTTACCGCCTATCTCGCCGATCATAACGATCACTTCAGTCTGCTTGTCTTCCTGGAACAGTTTCAGGATATCGATGAAGCTTGAACCCGGGATCGGGTCACCGCCGATACCGACGCAGGTAGACTGACCAAAGCCATAGTCGGTAGTCTGCTTAACCGCTTCATAAGTCAGCGTACCAGAACGGGAAACGATCCCCACTTTGCCCGGCTTGTGAATGTGGCCAGGCTGGATGCCGATTTTGCACTCACCCGGGGTGATAACGCCTGGGCAGTTAGGACCTATCATGCGCACGCCGGTCTGCTCAAGCTTCACTTTCACCACCAGCATATCCAGCGTTGGGATGCCTTCAGTGATACAGATAATAAGCTGGATGCCTGCGTCGATAGCTTCTAGGATCGAGTCTTTACAGAATGGCGCTGGAACATAGATAACAGAGGCTGTTGCGCCTGTTGTTTCTACGGCTTCACGCACGGTGTTGAACACTGGCAGACCCAGATGCTCGGTGCCGCCTTTGCCTGGCGTTACGCCGCCAACCATCTGTGTTCCGTAGGCAATCGCCTGCTCGGAGTGGAAAGTACCCTGGCTACCGGTGAAACCCTGGCAGATAACTTTGGTATTCTTATTGATTAAAATCGACATTATTTACCCTCCACTGCAGCAACAACTTGCTCTGCGCCGTCAGTCAGGCTGGTCGCTGCAATGATGTTCAAACCGCTGTCTGCCAGTTTTTTGGCACCCAGTTCAGCATTGTTCCCTTCAAGACGTACCACAACCGGTACGCTGACGCCCACTTCAGCCACTGCGCCAATGATGCCGTCGGCAATCAGGTCGCAGCGTACGATACCGCCGAAGATGTTAACGAATACCGCTTTCACTTTGTCATCAGACAGAATGATTTTAAACGCTTCGGTTACACGCTCTTTGGTTGCGCCACCGCCTACGTCGAGGAAGTTGGCCGGTTCGCCGCCGTGCAGTTTAACGATATCCATGGTACCCATTGCCAGGCCCGCACCGTTAACCATGCAACCGATGTTGCCATCAAGCGCCACGTAGTTCAGTTCCCACTGAGCAGCCTGAGACTCACGAGCGTCTTCCTGGCTGTGGTCACGCATTTCGCGCAGTTCTGGTTGACGGAACAGGGCATTGCTGTCAGCGCCCAGCTTGCCGTCGAGGCAGATAAGGTCACCCTCTTTGGTCACAACCAGTGGGTTAATCTCGATCAGCGCCAGGTCGCGCTCCAGGAAGATGTTCGCCAGACCCATGAAGATCTTGGTAAATTGTGCAACCTGCTTGCCGCTCAGACCCAGTTTAAATGCCAGTTCACGGCCCTGGTAAGGCTGTGGACCTGCCAACGGGTCGAGTGCAACTTTGTGGATCAGGTGTGGGGTTTCTTCAGCAACCTTCTCGATTTCCACGCCGCCTTCGGTAGACGCCATGAACACCACGCGACGTGAGCTACGGTCAACGACGGCACCGAGATACAGTTCTTTATCAATGTCGGTCGCGGCTTCAACCAGAATCTGGTTTACCGGCTGGCCCTGCGCATCAGTCTGATAGGTCACCAGACGTTTACCCAGCCAGTGCTCGGCAAAGGCACGGATCTCTTCTTTGCTCTTCACGACTTTAACGCCGCCTGCTTTACCACGGCCGCCAGCGTGAACCTGACATTTTACTACCCACGGACCCGCACCGATTTTCGATGCAGCCTCTTCCGCTTCACGCGGGGTGGAACAAGCAAAACCTGTAGGGGCAGGAAGGCCATAGCGCAGAAACAGCTGTTTCGCTTGGTACTCGTGTAGATTCATGATGTTCTATCCATTGATTTCAGAAGATTGCAGAGCAGATACTCCTGCCCTGCACTTGTTTTCACGCGATAAAGAGAACGACTACACGTCTAACAGCAGACGTGAAGGATCTTCCAGCATTTCTTTGATGGTGACCAGGAAGCCCACTGACTCACGGCCGTCAACCAGACGGTGGTCATAGGACAGCGCCAGGTACATCATTGGCTGGATAACGACCTGACCGTTGACGGCCATTGGACGGTCTTTAATCGCGTGCATACCCAAAATCGCACTCTGCGGTGGATTGATGATAGGCGTTGACATCAGGGAGCCGAACACGCCGCCGTTGGTTACGGTGAAGTTACCGCCGGTCAGCTCTTCAACTTTAAGTTTGCCATCACGGCCCTTCACGGCCAGCTCTTTGATTTGCTTCTCAATGTCTGCCATGCCCAGAGTATCAACGTCGCGCAGAACGGGGGTCACCAGGCCACGAGGGGTTGATACAGCAATGCTGACGTCGAAGTAGTTGTGGTAAACCACATCATCGCCATCGATAGAGGCATTCACTTCAGGGAAACGCTTGAGCGCTTCAACGACGGCTTTCAGATAGAAAGACATAAAGCCCAGACGCACACCGTGGCGTTTCTCGAAGGCTTCGCCGTACTGCTTGCGCAGATCCATGATTGGCTTCATGTTGATTTCGTTAAACGTGGTCAACATGGCGGTGCTGTTTTTCGCTTCCAGCAGACGCTCGGCAACGCGTTTACGCAGACGGGTCATAGGCACGCGTTTTTCGCTGCGTGCGCCCAGAGCTGGCGCTGCTGCTGCGGGCTGTGCTGCTGCAGGCGCTGCCGCAGGTTTGTCAGCCTTGCCAGACTTGGCAATGTGCTGCTCGATATCTTCACGCGTCAGACGACCACCCACACCGCTGCCTTTAATGGCGCTGGCATCCAGTGAGTGCTCGGCTATCAGGCGGCGAATAGCCGGGCTCAGCGCGTCGCTGCTCTCGTCATCCAGTGCGGCAGTGTGACGGTCCGCAGGCGTAGATTCTTTAGCGGTGCTTTTTTCCTGGCTTGGCTTACCAGAGCTGTTACCCGGACGCAGACGAGCAAGGATCTGTTTAGAAAGCACGGTGGCGCCTTCGTCTTCCAGAATGGAGTCCAGAATACCGGCTTCGCTTGCAGGCACTTCCAGCACCACTTTGTCGGTTTCGATTTCAACCAGGACTTCATCACGCTCAACGCTGTCGCCAGGCTTTTTGTGCCAGGTGGCAACCGTCGCATCTGCAACGGATTCAGGTAGGTCAGGGACCAGAATATCTACGCTACTCATTATCAATCCTTATTTTTCCCTTTACCTGGCGCTGCATAGGCTTGGCGCCAGGTACTGTGGGTAAATTATTACAAAATTAAACGACTATTGAACATTCAGCGCGTCGTTAACCAGATCTTGCTGCTGTTTCTGGTGAACTGACATATAGCCCACGGCAGGCGAGGCTGAAGCCGGACGTCCCGCGTAGCGTAAAGAAGCACCGAAAGGTACCACTTCACGGAAGTTATGCTGACTGCAATACCACGCGCCCTGGTTGAGCGGCTCTTCCTGGCACCAGACAAAGTCGTGCACGTGCGCATACTGCTCAATCACGCTCTGTACGGCTTTGTGAGGGAAAGGATACAGCTGTTCGATACGAATAATGGCAACGTCGGTTTGTTCGTTCTTACGACGTTGTTCCAGCAGATCATAGTAGACTTTGCCTGAACACATCACGACACGCTTGATGCCTTTCGGGTCCAGCTCGTCCACTTCGCCAATCGCTGGCTGGAAGGTGCCGTTAGCCAGTTCGTCGAGCGTAGACACTGCCAGCG
Organism: Rouxiella badensis; assembly: GCF_002093665.1. GTDB lineage: Bacteria > Pseudomonadota > Gammaproteobacteria > Enterobacterales > Enterobacteriaceae > Rouxiella > Rouxiella badensis. Next base: position 183,339 of record NZ_MRWE01000001.1, read on the forward strand.
GATGACGCAGCAGAGACTTAGGCGACATCACTATCAGTGGGCGACGCATCCCGCGCAGCGCCTGACGACGCAGCATGTGGTAAACCTGCGCCGGCGTAGACGGAATACATACCTGCATGTTTTGCTCGGCACAAAGCTGCAAATAACGTTCCAGACGGGCGGAGGAGTGCTCCGGACCCTGCCCTTCATAGCCGTGTGGCAGCAGCATGACCAGACCGCACATACGGCCCCATTTCTGCTCGCCGGAGCTGATGAACTGGTCGATAACGACCTGTGCACCGTTGGCGAAGTCACCGAACTGCGCTTCCCAGATGGTCAGGGTGCGCGGTTCTGCGGTGGCATAACCATATTCGAAGGCCAGCACGGCTTCTTCCGACAGCACGGAGTCCCAGACGTTGAACACGCCCTGACTGTTGTGGATGTTGGAAAGCGGCACGTAGACAGAGCCGTTTTTCTGGTTGTGGATTACCGCATGACGGTGGAAGAAGGTTCCACGGCCGGTGTCTTCACCGGAGAGACGAATAGGAATACCTTCGTCGACCAGCGTCGCGTAAGCCAGGTTTTCCGCGCCGCCCCAGTCGAACAGTTTCTTGCCTTCGGCCATGTCTTGACGATCGCTATAAATCTTGGCGACGCGAGACTGCATCTCGATGGCGTCTGGCACGTGGCTGACGCGACGCGCTAGCTCCTGCAGACGTTTTGGCTCAACGGTAGACGGATAAGGTTCGTCCCACTCGTGGTTCAGATAAGGCGACCAGGTGAAGGTGTGCATGTCGTTCGGACGCCATTCGTCCACAACGCACTCACCCGCGTCCAGCGCATCACGGTAAAGGTTAACCATTTCCGTGGCGTCTTCCTGGCTGGCTACGCCCTGCTCAGTCAGTTTGTCCGCGTAAATTTTGCGCGGCGTTGGGTGTTTCTTGATCTTCTGATACATCAGAGGCTGGGTTGCACTCGGTTCGTCGGCCTCGTTATGGCCATGACGACGGTAGCAGACCAGGTCGATCATTACGTCACGCTTAAAGGTATTACGGAAATCCAGCGCCAGGCGGGTGACGAAGGCCACCGCTTCCGGGTCATCGGCATTCACGTGGAAAATCGGTGCCTGCACCATCTTCGCGATATCGGTACAGTATTCGGTAGAACGCGCGTCTTTCGGGTTTGAGGTAGTGAAACCTACCTGATTGTTGATAACGATACGTACAGTACCGCCCACTTCATAACCACGAGCCAACGACATGTTCAGCGTTTCCTGAACGACGCCCTGACCGGTAATCGCCGCATCGCCGTGAATGGTGATTGGCAGAACCATGTTACTGCGCGCTTCGTCAAGACGATCGCGACGGGCACGAACGGAACCGATAACCACTGGGCTGACGATTTCAAGGTGCGACGGGTTAAACGCCAGCGCCAGGTGAACCATACCGCCTTCAGTTTCGACGTCGGACGAATAGCCCATGTGATATTTCACATCGCCGGTACCCAGATGCTCTTTATGCTTACCTGAGAATTCATCAAACAGGTCTTGGGGTTTTTTACCCAGCACGTTGATCAATACGTTCAGACGACCGCGGTGCGCCATGCCCAGAACGACTTCACGCGTGCCGTTTTTACCGGCGTGGCGGATCATGTCCTTAAGCATAGGTACCAGGGCATCGCCGCCTTCCAGCGAGAAGCGTTTCGCGCCCGGGAATTTAGCACCGAGGTAGCGCTCCAGCCCTTCGGCTGCGGTTAATTCTTTGAGGAAGGTCTTTTTCTCGGTTTCGTTGAACTTAGCGCGGCCGACAACGGATTCGATACGCTGTTGAATCCAGCGTTTTTCGTCCGTGTTGGTGATGTGCATGTACTCGGCACCGATCGATCCACAGTAGGTCTGCTTCAGCGCGGCGTAAAGTTCGCCCAGCTGCATGGTCTCTTTGCCGATAGCAAACGAGCCCACGTTGAAGGTTTCCTGAAAATCAGCCTCAGACAGATGATGGTAAGCAGGATCCAGGTCAGCAACGGTTTCCTGTTTCCATAAACCGAGGGGATCAAGATTAGCATTCTGATGACCACGGAAACGGAAGGCGTTGATGAGCTGCAACACCTTAACCTGTTTCGCATCGGTTTGCGGGTCGCTGATTGCTGAATTATAACGCGAAGCGTCTTTCGCCAGGCGGCGGAAGTAGTCTCGAGTCTGTGAATGGAGTTGTTCCGGTTTGACACCGACTGTCGGTAGCTGTTTGAAAATTGAACGCCAGCTATCGTCAACGGAACCAGGATCGGTTAAGTAGTCTTCATAGAGTTGCTCTATGTAAGACTGGTTCGCGCCCGCCAGATAGGAGGAATCCAGCCAGGCCTTCATTGCGCCGTTCTGCATCGTGATCCCTTAAGCTTTGAAAGCTTTAGTTTTCGCCGTGGTTAATAAAATCACCGTGGTACCTGACGTAATTTTGACTTACATCCGAGTAAGACGGTTTTCCATACAACAGTTCACTTAACCGACAGGTTTGATGCCCGTCGACCGGTCAAGGAACCTCCAAAAGCCTGCGCATTAACCGCTTACTCGAGCTTTTGGTGCTTCCCTGTGTTCCTCTTTTTACGCAGACATAAATATACTGTTAACGGGCCAAAATTATCACCCTTTACCCAGTCATTTCATCAGCTTATTCGCGCTGTGTCTGTGCATTTTGTTGCGTAATTGTTACTGCTTGTTCACTTAATATTAGCGGGAACCTGAGTTCCCGCTTTTTTCGTACTTTTCGGCTTAGGCACCGCGCTGTAGCAGCATCGACTTGATGTGCCCGATGGCCTTAGTCGGGTTCAACCCTTTAGGACACACGCTGACACAGTTCATGATGCTGTGGCAGCGGAATACGCTGAAAGCGTCGTCAAGATTATCAAGGCGTGATTGCGTTTCTGTGTCACGGCTATCAATCAGGAAGCGATACGCGGCCAGCAGACCGGCAGGTCCCACAAATTTGTCCGGATTCCACCAGAATGACGGGCAAGAGGTTGAACAGCAGGCACAAAGAATACACTCGTACAGGCCGTCCAGCTTCTCACGCTCTTCCGGCATCTGCAGGTGCTCACGCGCCGGAGGATTTTTACCGTCATTGATCAGATACGGTTTAATCTTTTCATACTGTTTGTAGAACTGACCCATATCGACAACCAGGTCACGCACCACCGGCAGACCCGGCAGAGGACGGATAACAATCTTCTTGCTGCCGTTACGCAGTGCAGATACCGGCGTGATGCAGGCCAGACCGTTTTTACCGTTCATGTTCACACCGTCAGAGCCGCAAACGCCCTCACGGCAGGAGCGACGAAACGACAGCGTCGGATCTTGCTCTTTCAGCAGAATAAGTGCGTCGAGCAACATCATGTCACGGCCTTCTTCGGCCTCCAGCACATAGTCTTTCATGTACGGAACGTCGTCTACGTCCGGGTTATAGCGATAAATCGAAAATTCGAGTTTCATTTATATGCTCCTGCTCACCGGCCTAGTAGGTACGTGCTTTCGGCGGGAATGCCGCGCGCAGCTTAGGCTGCATGTTCACCTCACGGCGAGTCATGCTTTCGGTTTCCGGTTGGTAAAGCGTATGGCATAACCAGTTCGCATCATCACGATCCGGGAAGTCGAAGCGGCTGTGTGCGCCACGGCTCTCGGTGCGATAGTTGGCCGATACCGCAGTAGACAGTGCAACTTCCATCAGGTTGTCCAGTTCCAGACATTCGATACGCTGGGTGTTGAATTCAGTCGAGGTATCGTCCAGACGGGCATTCTGCAAACGTTCACGGATGTGCTTCAGATCTTCCAGACCCTTGGCCATCGCGTCACCTTCACGGAATACGGAGAAGTTGTTCTGCATACAAGCCTGCAGATCCTTGCGGATTTGCACCGGATCTTCACCCGAACGGGTGTTGTTCCAGCGGTTCATACGCTCCAGCGCCGCATCGATATCAGACTGGCTGGCATCGCGGCTTGGGCCCTGCTCCAGCAGAGATTCCTGCAAGTGCATACCCGCCGCACGACCGAACACGACCAGGTCGAGCAGTGAGTTTCCGCCCAGACGGTTGGCTCCGTGAACAGATACACAGGCGATTTCGCCTACCGCAAACAGGCCCGGGATCACTTCGTCTTCGCCTTTGGCGTTGACGCGCAGAGCCTGACCGGTCACCTTAGTCGGAATGCCGCCCATCATATAGTGACAGGTAGGGATAACCGGAATAGGCTCTTTGACCGGGTCAACGTGAGCAAAGGTACGAGACAGCTCAAGGATACCCGGCAGGCGGGATTCCAGAACGTCTTTACCTAAGTGGTCCAGTTTCAGTTTTGCGTGAGGGCCCCAAGGACCGTCACAGCCACGGCCTTCACGGATTTCGATCATGATAGAGCGCGCTACCACGTCACGACCCGCCAGGTCTTTGGCATTCGGCGCATAACGCTCCATGAAGCGTTCGCCGTCTTTATTAAGCAGATAACCGCCTTCACCACGGCAGCCTTCTGTCACCAGAACGCCTGCACCGGCGATACCGGTTGGGTGGAACTGCCACATTTCCATGTCCTGCACCGGAACACCCGCGCGCAGCGCCATGCCAACGCCGTCACCGGTGTTGATGTGAGCATTGGTGGTTGACTGGTAAATACGACCTGCACCGCCGGTTGCCAGCACGGTGGCCTTCGCCTTGAAGTACACGACTTCACCGGTTTCGATGCAGATAGCGGTACAGCCGACGATAGCGCCGTCCTGATTTTTCACCAGATCGAGTGCATACCACTCGGAGAAAATGGTGGTGTGATTCTTCAGGTTTTGCTGATAAAGGGTGTGAAGCAGTGCGTGACCGGTACGGTCAGCCGCTGCCGCAGTACGTGCCGCCTGCTCGCCGCCGAAGTTCTTCGACTGGCCACCAAACGGACGCTGATAAATTTTGCCGTTGTCTAAACGGGAGAAAGGCAGTCCCATATGCTCGAGCTCGAGAATCGCTTCCGGCCCGGTGTTACACATATATTCAATCGCATCCTGGTCACCGATATAGTCGGAGCCTTTAACGGTGTCATACATATGCCATTCCCAGTCATCTTCATGGGTATTGCCCAAGGCAACGGTAATACCGCCCTGCGCAGACACCGTGTGGGAACGGGTTGGGAACACTTTGGAAATCAGGGCGCACGACAGGCCCATCTGTGAAATCTGTAATGCGGCACGCATACCGGCGCCACCTGCACCGATTACGACGGCATCAAACTCTCTGACTGGCAGACTCATTTACTACGCTCCCCACACAACTATTGTTCCATAAAGCAGATAAACCACTAGCGTGACAACGATCGCAAGTTGCAGCACCAGACGCACGGCCAGAGGTTTGACATAGTCAGTTAACACCTGCCACATGCCTATCCAGGCGTGAACCAGAATCGAAAGCAGCGTGAGCAAGGTGAACACTTTAGTAATGGAAGAAGCAAAAAATCCGTGCCAGACTTCAAAATCGATGTCCCGAGCCATGACGACGAAGCCAAGAATATAGAGGATATACAGGGTGATAACGATAGCTGAAGCACGAACCAACAGCCAGTCATGAACGCCATTACGTCCCAATGCAGAAACATTGTTAACCATACTTTTAATACCCTACGCTACGAAAACGGCAGCAAGAATTGACAACAGTACGGTAATGCCAATCGCAATATATGCCGACAGCTTACCGACAGCCAAACTCTCTTCGATGACGCCAAAATCCATCAGCAGGTGGCGAATGCCGCCGCAGACGTGATAGGCCAATGCGGTCAGTATTCCCCAGAATATGAACTTGACGAAGAAGCTGTTCATGATGGCGGCAGCATGCGCGAATCCTTCCGGAGAGGAAAGAGACGTACCAAGCAACCAGAGGAGGATACCGACAGCGACGAAGGTTATTACGCCGGAAACGCGGTGTAAGATGGACGCTATCGCAGTAACGGGAAACCGGATCGTTTGCAGATCCAGATTGACAGGTCTTTGTTTTTTCACGGTTTAGCCCACACAGCCCTTAGAGCCTGTTCATAAACATCCTGCGGGGTACATACAAGGCAAAAATAAGCGATAAAGCCGGTTTACACCTAACAGCAGTAAAGGGGCGTTTCGTGCTTGTTTTAACACAGCAGACCGAGCGCAGTACATCTTGAATGGCGCTTATTATTTTCCATCCTCCGGCCTGGGCGGAAATCAGACAGCGTTAGAACCCAATGGCCCTTCACGTCACGCGCTCAAACATCGACATCCACTGTGCTTAAACGGCGCGTTCTACATAACGCTGGGTGCTCCTACTTCAGGGTGTTCCGGAGACCTTGGGGGAGTATAGGATGATCACATTCCTATTACAATTCCCCTACAAAATGTTTGGTCACTTTTCTACGAAACAGTGATTCACCTCTCATTTTCCATATTATACACAAAATAAATTATCTTGTTTGACACTGTGCTAACATTTCTATTACAAATTACGACATGATTTATCCTTGAGATTTACTTCATATCAACACATCCGCTTCCCTGCGACGCCGAGTTGTGCAAAAGTGTAGCTCGTGTATGCCCTCATACTTGTCGTAGGTATTGAGCAAAGATATCGGATCAATAACAACAATGAAAGGCCGCCTGGCCGCCATAAACTGCACGCAGTGGCAGTAACACGGCTTCGCATTACGCCAACTCGACGGGCGCAGCGAGGACCTCACATTACAACGGCGGAGATAGCTCGCAGGCAGTACCGGGTTCTGCAACCAGACCAAGGACAGAGTTGTTAGAGATTATTAAAATAAGGCGCTAAGGAGACTGTAAATGGCTGATAAGAAAGCGACACTTACCCTACAGGGTCATGATCCTATTGAACTCGACGTGCTATCAGGCACGCTGGGACAGGACGAGATTGACATTCGCCCCCTCGGCTCAAAAGGTTTTTTTACCTTTGACCCTGGCTTTACCTCTACCGCATCCTGCGAATCCAAAATTACCTATATCGATGGCGATGAAGGCATTCTGCTGCATCGCGGATTCCCGATTGACCAGTTGGCAACGGAATCAAACTATCTGGAAGTGTGCTACCTGCTGCTGAACGGGGAGCCACCCACGCAGAAACAATATGAAGAATTCAAAACGACGGTGACCCGTCACAGCATGATCCATGAGCAGATTACCCGTCTGTTTCACGGCTTCCGTCGCGACTCGCATCCGATGGCCGTGCTGTGTGGCGTGACCGGCGCACTGGCGGCGTTCTACCACGACTCTATCGACGTTGAAAACGAACGCCATCGTGAGATTGCAGCGTTTCGTCTGCTGTCGAAAATGCCGACCGTTGCCGCAATGTGTTACAAATACTCCATCGGACAACCGTTTGTTTACCCTAAAAATGACCTGTCCTATGCCGGTAACTTCCTGCACATGATGTTTGCCACACCGTGCGAAGAGTACGTGGTTAACCCGGTGCTTGAAAAAGCCATGGACCGCATCCTGATTCTGCACGCCGACCACGAGCAGAACGCCTCTACCTCAACCGTGCGTACCGCAGGCTCTTCAGGCGCTAACCCGTTTGCCTGTATCGCCGCAGGTATCGCTTCGCTGTGGGGACCGGCTCACGGCGGTGCCAACGAAGCCTGCCTGAAAATGCTGGAAGAGATAAGCACCGTCGATCACATTCCAGAATTCGTTCGTCGTGCGAAGGACAAAAACGATTCCTTCCGCCTGATGGGCTTTGGTCACCGTGTTTATAAAAACTATGACCCGCGCGCTACCGTGATGCGTGAAACCTGTCATGCGGTTCTGGAAGAGCTGAACATGAAGGACGACCTGCTGGAAGTGGCGATGCAGCTTGAGCACATCGCGCTCAACGACCCGTACTTCATCGAACGTAAACTGTATCCGAACGTGGACTTCTATTCAGGTATCATCCTGAAAGCCATGGGAATTCCATCCTCGATGTTTACCGTTATCTTCGCGATGGCGCGTACCGTTGGCTGGATTGCTCACTGGAACGAAATGCACGATGACGGCATCAAAATTGCCCGTCCACGTCAGCTGTATACCGGCTACACCAAACGTGATTTCAAGTCCCAGGTCGACCATAAGTCATTAAAATAGCTGCCGTTGTCAGCAGCCATTAAAGCGCCCCTTGACCCTAGAGAAATCGACCGGTTAAGGGGCTTTTTTATTGTTTTATGAAACAGAAAAACGTTCTCCTTTCCAATAAATAAGCGATCCTTGATACCCATCTTTACTGCATAAATAGCATACTGGGCAACTTTACCAATCCAGGAGCACTGCCATGGCACTCGGCATAACATCGGCAGCACAACGCAATATACAAGTGACACAACAAACCGACATAGATGCAAAAGAGACGCCCTTTGAAGCGCCTATTTTCGGTAAACTTGACACTAAACTTACGGCCCCGTTTATTACTCCCAAAGATGTTAAATCTTCTCCATCTTCGATGAAATCTAATTTCGTTCTTAGAAAGCCACAGCAAGGTAACTATAAAAGGCAGGCACCACCACTACTGCCACTGCCACTGGAACCACTCCCGCCCCCTCCACCATATTCTTTGGTCGACCCTTATCCAGAGCCGTTTAATCATTCATCCAGTGAAGATTTATCTTCTGCAAGCTCATACAGCACGGAAGGTTATAATGAATCTTTTCTTAACAGGCTCAATGACTGTGTTAATTCTTTCGTTAACTTGCGCGGCAAAATTAAATTATCAAATCAGGATTCCAATCAGAATCAGAATCGATTGCCAAAACAATCTGGAGACCCCCTTCCGGTAACTGCTTCAGTCACTAATAGATCGAGACATGAGAGCGATGACAATACTGACTCTTCAAGCCCGACGAGCAGCACCAGTGATAGCGGCTCGCAGAATTCTATGGGCGTGTCAGAGAATGATACCGAGCTTAACCTCATAGATAATCCTCTTTATAGTCAATCCTCAACGAGAAGGGGCCCCCCACCTCGTAACTCTTATGAAAAGCATATTTACGCTCAAATTGACGAAAGGATCCTGCCAAAAACTAAAAACGATTTTAAACATGAGATTATATTTGGGAAGCCTCTTTCAAATTATGCTCTTGACCGGATGTTTTTTTCCGCCTGTGGAGGGGGTCTATCTACTCCCGCACGTGTTGGAAAAGAAAAGACGGCAGAAGATATTGCAAAGGCTTCAAAAAATGCGTCAATAGATGCGTCAGAGGCTTTAGAAGCACAGAAATTCATCTTTGATTTATATACCGGTAAGCAAAATTGCCCACAAAATCCGGAAATAAAAAAAATTATAGAGGAAAAAAGTCTAAATTTATTTATTATAGTTAAAAAGCATAATGAACATATAAATACCCCCCCAGAGAATCACTGGAAAATCCCTCCAAAACTGTTGTTTATTGCTGGATTCAAGCCGCAGGAAGAAGGTGTTCTCGACCACAAACCGGAGATCGCCGAGACAATTTATCAGTCCATAGAACACTTGAAAAATATAGTAAACAATGACGAAACATCTAACGAAAACACTATTTTTGACAACAACCGATTTATTACCTCAGTCGAAATTGATGCCTTTTCAAAAAAATTAACTGACGATTTAGGAAAAACTTTTTCAAAAACCACCTTATTTCACGAAGCGAGGGAATTACCGACGGATAATGCTACCGCTTCCCAGCGTCTTATCGAATTATTTGACGTCAATAATAGAAGCACCGTAAAAACGCATTTCGTCCCACTATTATTAAATGAGCACTGGTACCTGTTTGGCACTTTTTACGACAGCACAAATACTAAGCAAGCCCTGATGTTTGACAGTATGAATGGCGCATCTGACTTAGAAAACTATGAACGGTTTAAGAAACTGGCTAAAGATTGTGGTGCAGAGGGAAACATCTTGACCATTAGCAAAGACCTTCAGACATTCTGTCCTGACGCCTGCGGGCTTTTTGTCGCCAAGGCGATGGAGGTCGTTTCCAAACAAACTAGTGAAAACTACCAGAATGCATTACTGAAAATGAGTGATGACTTCCTGCAAACTCTTGACGAGGAGCAGCATATGTTTAACCTCCGTGGAAGAGCGGAATTGTTGAGTGCCCTGAGCGAGGCCATATCGCGGTAGCGATACTGACTAATTCATAAAAGCCTGTCATATATATCTGTCGAAACAGTAGGCAGTAATAGATGCAAGCGCACCTATTACTGATCTATTGCTCTACGACTTAACTGCTTAAAACCGTCGGCAGGTCGCTTTACATCTGACATCCCGGACAGCTAAAGAAAGGCCGAGACGAGACGCTGCTTTTCACGATAGCCGCCCCGCAGCGTTCGCAGGGCTTGCCTTCACGAGCAAACACCTTAAAGCGGAACATCGCGCCGTGGTGCACATTTTCATCCATCGTGCCGCGCATGGCGTAAGAGTGACGAGCGATAGACAAGCAGGCATCGGCGAGCAGATCCAGCCGTTGGTCGTTTAAATCTGCCGGGCGATGTGAGGGCAAAAGCTTCGCCTGCCACAGAATTTCGGCACGCAGATAGTTGCCCAGACCGGCCAGAAACGCCTGGTCCAGCAGCGTCCCGCCAAGCTGACGATGGCTAAAGCGTCGGGATAGCAGACGTGCCCTCACCTCTTCAACGGTTAACGTCACGTCAAGCACATCAGGCCCAATTCGCTGAAGGAACGGGTGCTGGTAGACTTCTTCCGTCGGCCAGATTTCGATATCCGATGCGCTGTAGAGCAGAATAGCGCTGTCCGGCGTGGCAATCTTCACCCGCAGTGAACGCTTACCGTGGTCGATAACGTCGCCGGGTTTAAATACGCGCCAGACACCGTAGAGCTGGTTGTGGCTATACAACGTGAGGCTGTTAGTGAAGTGCGTCAGCAGCGCTTTACCGCGCGTCTCAATGCCTTTAACGCGCTGGCCTATCAATGAGGGTTGATAAGGCTGAAGCTTAGGGAAAGCAAACCAGACGTCAGTCAAGGGTTTATCGACTACCGCCGTTTCAAGCAAATCCGCTGCTCTGCGGATTTCTGGTCCTTCTGGCATTAGTGTGTGGCTCCTTCTGCGACAGATAAATCTTTTTCAGTGTGCAGCGCAATAGCGATAGTTAACTCTAACGCCTCCAGCAGCGTATGTTCCGACATGCTGGCGCTGCCGGGGTGCAGCGCGGCCTGCTCGGGCAAGTAAGGCACGTGAATAAACCCACCTTTCATCACGTTGCTATCGCCCCGCGCCATACGGTGCAACAGACCGTACATCACGTGATTACACACATAAGTCCCGGCAGTTTGTGATACCGAGGCCGGGATCCCCGCCTCACGCAGTCCGTTGACCAGCGCCTTGATGGGCAACTGAGCAAAATAGGCCGCAGGTCCCTCGGCAACAATCGGCTGGTCGACCGGCTGTTGGCCATCGTTGTCCGCAATGCGCGCATCATCGATGTTAATAGCCACGCGTTCAATGGAAAAATCGACGCGCCCACCGGCCTGCCCGACGCAGATAACCATCAAGGGATCCACCTCGTCGATGGCCAGATTCAGGGCTGAGATTGCCTTGCCGAATACGCAGGGCAATTGGCGCACGGCCAGACTGACGCCAGAAAGCTGCACGTCCTGCAATTTTTTCACCACTTCCCACGAGGGGTTCACCCGTTCACCGCCGAATGGCTCAAAACCGGTCACTAGAACTTTACGCATCACTGATCCTTATGGGCAGATGACAGCTCAAACGACTCACCGTCATCCACAATCAAAGTGCAAAACTACTCGGCGCTAACCGGAATATTTTTCTCGGCAAATGCGGCGCGTAGGCTGCGGGCAAAGGCCAGTGCATGTTCCCCATCACCGTGGAGACAGACGGTGTCGGCCTGAACCGGTACCTTCACTCCGTCACGGCTAACGACCTGCTGGTCCAAAATCATGCCCAGCGTTTGCTCCAGCGCAAGCGCATCGGTCTCGATCATCGCATCAGGCTGGCTGCGTGGCACCAGATTGCCGTCGCTCTGATATCGACGGTCGGCAAACACCTCCTGACGCGTTTTCAGGCCCAGACGTTCACCGGCGCGAATGAGCTCACTGCCCGCCAGCCCCACCAGCACTAACGATGGGTCAACCTCATGCACCGCACGGGCGATGGCGTCAGACAATACTTCGTCCGTCGCTGCCTGATTGTAGAGCATGCCATGCGGTTTAACGTGAACCATTTTCCCACCCTCGGCGCGAGCAATCGCCGCCAATGCACCGAGCTGATAGACCACCTGCGCATAAACGGTTTCGGGCGGAAGCTGCATCGCGGTACGACCAAAGTTTTCCCGGTCGGGGAAGCTGGGATGCGCCCCAATCGCAACGCCGTACTGGATGGCCCAACGCACCGACTGCAACATAGTCTGCGCGTCCCCGGCGTGAAAACCACAGGCAATATTCGCCGAACTCACCAGTTGCAGCAGGGCCTCATCATTTTCACAGCCTTCGCCAAGGTCGGCATTTAAATCAACGCTCATGCAGTCCCCACTTAATTTGTTCGATAAAACGATCTTGTTCACGCTTCGCGTGCAGAGCCTCTTCAACGGTACACTTCACGAAGTGAATCGGCATCCCCAGACGAATCTGCGCAAGATGGTAAAGGTCAGCCTCGATAACGCAGGCAATGCGTGGATAACCGCCGGTAGTTTGCGCGTCGGCCATCAGCACAATCGGCTGGCCGCCGTGCGGTACCTGCACGACGCCCGGCACCAGGCCGTGCGACAGCATTTCGCGTTTGATTTCGCGAGTCAGCTCATGGCCGTGCAGGCGGTATCCCATACGGTTACTCTGCGGGCTAAGCTGCCACGCCGTGCGCCAGAACGACTCGCGTGCATCGTGGCTGAATTCCTGATATTCCGGCCCCGGCACCGCGCGGATACGGTTACCGAACAGCAGCTGCTTAACGCCGGTGGATTTTTGCGGCTCTTTTACCGCCTTGCCGACCGACAGCACGTCGCCGTCTTTCAGCGCGCGGCCTTCAAAGCCACCGAATCCGGCTTTAATGTCGGTGCTGCGAGAGTCGAGCACCTCGGGAACGTTAATGCCTCCCGCCACGGCCAGATAGCTCCGCATACCGCGCATCGGCATCTTCATGGTCAGCACTTGACCTGCCTTGACCGGATAACACCAGCCTGTCCACAACGACACGCCGTCCAGCGTAGTGTGGCTGCCTGCGCCGGTCAGCGCTATCCAGCCCTTTTTAGTAAACTGGACGCTGAATTGACCCAGCGTAATTTCCAGACCGGCGGCATTTTCATCGTTACCCACCAGCAGGTTGGCGATACGCAGCGCGGGCGCATCGAGTGCACCCGACTGGCTGACGCCCAGTTGACGATAGCCTTCACGGCCAAGGTCCTGAACGGTAGTCTGCATTCCGGCACGTAAAACTTTTAACATACGCCCTCCTTCAGCGGCAGAAAGCGAACCCGGTCACCGGGGCGCAACAGGGTCGGCAAACGGCTCTTAGGATCAAACATCGGCTGCGACGTATGGCCGATAAGCTGCCAGCCGCCGGGGGTAATAAGGGGGTAAATGCCCGTCTGGCTGCCGCCAATCCCGACCGTTCCCGCCGGAACGCTGAGACGCGGCTCGGCGTGGCGAGGCGTTGTCAGCGCCTCCGGCATGCCGCCAAGATAGGGGAAACCGGGCTGGAAGCCGAGGAAATAAACGATGTACTCTGCGCCGCTGTGGCACTCCACCACCTGACGCGCGGTCATGCCATTATGGCTGGCGACGCCCTCAAGATCAGGCCCTCCCTTGCCGCCATAGACCACCGGAATTTCAACCAGCCGAGACTCCGGCTCAAACGCCTGACTCTCTTCCCACCAGGTCTGCAAACGCTCGATAGCATCAAGGGCAGAATGTTGCGGTTCGGCCAGTATCACGGTTAAATTATTCATGCCGGGAATAACCTCCTTGAAGCTGGCGTCCTGCGCCAGACGTTGGGACAGTCCCCAGATCCGCTGCTGGCTCGCCAGTGAAACGGGAGGCTCCAGCTCGAGAACGACAGCGCGTTCACCTAACAAGTAACACCGTGCTCGTTGCAATTAATGACTCCTAAGCCACAGATAATATACAAATTAAGATAACGCTATTTGTGGCTCAGATATAGGCTAAAAATGGTGGCAGACGCGGTCCTGTGAAGGACGAAGCGGCGATCTGCTGCTATCCTTTAGGCAAAAGACCGCCAGTGTGTCTTATGTTTCTGCAAACCTCCGCCGGCCTGGAAGGCGTAAAAGGGAGGATTGCCTCATTTAAAAGGGAGAAACAGTGAAAAAGACCTTCGGCGTTTTTTTTCCGCTTTATACCACCACGTTGTTGATGCTACTCGGTTCCGGCCTCCTCACCACCTACGTCTCCCTGCGTCTGAGCGCGATAAACGTCAGCGGTGCCATGATTGGGGCAATCATTGCCGCTAACTATATTGGTCTGGTGATTGGCGGCAAGGTTGGCCATTACCTGATTGCCCGCGTCGGGCATATTCGGGCCTACGTATCCTGCTCAGGTATCATTACGGCAGCGGTGATAGGCCACGGACTGACCGAGATTATTCCCATCTGGGTGGTGCTACGCCTGATTATCGGGCTATGCATGATGTGTCAGTACATGGTGCTTGAGAGCTGGCTTAACGACCAGTCGGAATCGAGCCAGCGCGGCGTCGTCTTCGGTTTTTATATGGCGGCCTCTTACCTCGGCATGGCGCTGGGACAGGTGGTGCTGATGCTGCAAACCGGACTCGGCATGAGTACTCTGTTAGTTATCGCGCTGTGCTTCGCCCTGTGTCTGGTGCCCATCGCGTTGACCACCCGGACCAAGGTTGGACATATGTCGCCGGCCCCCATGGAGCTGAAATTCTTTATCGGCGCGATCCCCAAGGTGCTGGCAATTACGCTGGTAATTGGCATGATTATCGGGGCGTTTTACGGCATGGCACCGCTCTATACCAGCCAACAGTCGCTCTCGACACAGCAAACCGGTCTGTTCATGGCTTTGGCGATATTCGCCGGTCTGGTCGCGCAGTTTCCGCTAAGCTGGCTGTCTGACCGCTATAACCGCAATATGCTGATGCGTATCAATGCGTTGCTATTGGCCATCACGGCACTGCCGCTGGCGGTTTTCAGCCATATCTCTTTCCCGCTGCTGTTGGCCTGCGGATTCATCGTCAGCCTGATGCAGTTCACGCTCTACCCGCTGGTCGTGGCGCTGGCCAATGACATGATTGAACCGGAGCGCAGGGTATCGCTTTCTGCCTGTCTGTTAATGGCCTTCGGCGTGGGTGCCTGTATCGGTCCCTTGCTCGTTGGGGCGCTGATTGAACCGCTGGGCGGCAAGATTCTTTATGCGTTCTTTGCGCTTTGCGCGGCGGGTATTGTGGCACTGAGTCGCACCTCGGCGAAAGAGCAGCAGACGCAGATGGCGGTAGATGCGCCGGTGCCACACATCGCGATGCCAGACAGCCTGAGCAGCTCACCGCTGTCACCTGCGCTGAATCCAAATCTCGATGAACAGATGATTCAGGATCAGATGCCTGCGCACGAGACAGTAGAACAGATTACGCCCGCGGAGGCGTCTGACGCAGACAAGGTGGCGGAGAGGCGTGAACAGGGGGCCGACCCCGAGGCGGATACCGGACTTCAACGTGCGTTTATTCTGCTCGAAGACAGCGACATCACGTTAAAAGAAGAAGAACAAGACGAGGAAGATGTCGCGCCACCGAGGGTCGCGCGACAAGGTCGATAAGGTTTACGCCGGGTTATCGATATCGATAAAGGTCACGTCAAGGCCGTGCTCGGCGGTAAGCCATTCGCCCAGCGCCTTCACGCCATAGCGTTCGCTGGCGTGATGGCCCGCGGCAAAGAAGTGCAGCCCCATCTCGCGAGCGATGTGAATAGTTTGCTCGGAGACTTCGCCAGAAATAAACGCATCGACGCCAAAGTCGGCAGCCTGCTGAATAAAGCCCTGACCGCCACCCGAGCACCACGCGATACGACGAATCGTCTGCGGTCCGCCCTCGGCGCTGTGCAACACCTTGCGACCCAGCTGCTGTTCAATCACCTGATGAAACTCTTCAGCCGCCAGCGGCGTTTCTAGCTCGCCGTAAGGCACCAGCGGCATGATTTCACCCAAGACCTTAATGCCAAACAGGTTAGCCAGCTGAGCATTATTGCCCAGCTCAGGATGCGCATCGAGCGGCAGATGGTAGCCGTAAAGATTGATATCATTAAGCAGTAGCGTTTTCAGACGATTACGCTTCATCCCTCGCACCGCAGCGGGTTCATTTTTCCAGAAATAGCCGTGGTGGACGATAAGAGTGTCCGCACCGTGCGCGACGGCAGCGTCGAGCAGCTTCTGGCTGGCGGTCACGCCCGTCACCACGCGTTTGACTTCGCTGCTGCCCTCAACCTGTAGGCCGTTTGGCGCGTAATCCTTGAAGGCGTTGACGTCGAGCTTACGGTCGATAATTTTCTCTAATTCTATGTTATTCATAACATTTTCCATAAATCTGAGTGTTGCGCAGAGCCGGAAAGGTGGCGAAGCAGAAGCGTTAAAACGCCTGACTGTCGCCCTGCTGCATAAAGATGAAGTGTACGCCGAGGCGATTCCCCTCTTCAAGCTGACGCATAATCTCGGCGCGCGGGTCTGCCCCAGCCATTAACGACGGCTTGATATGGCTGATGACAATCTTCAGCCCTTTGAGCGAGCCAGCGCCCCCTGCCGCCTGCTCGAGGTTTTTCAGCTCACCGAGCAGCAGCGCGGGGGTGAGGTGACCAAAGAGCTGTGCATCAGGAACACCATTCGGGAAAGAGGTCTCGATAATCATCCCCTTGAGGCGATGCTGTTTAATCTCCTCCCCCAACACGCGCCAGATAGCGCCGAGATCGCGCGACTTCTCCTGCTTATCGGCACCGGTATCGCCAAAGAAGGCAAAGGTTTCCTGCTGTTGGCTCGCCAGTTCATTACTGACCAACAGCATCGACGAACTGACGCCGCCGTGGCTGAGCGGATAAACGACGCCGCTCAGGCCACTGGTACCCAACGACGCGCGCTGCCCCGGTCTGAGCGCCGTCAGTCGATAGGTGCCAATGCGCTGGCCGCTGCCTGAGTCGCTGAAATTAGGCCACACTCGCCAATTGAAATAGTGCTGGCGCAGAATATCGATGGTGTCATTGGTGCCGTAAATCGGTTTTTTGCTGTCCTGCGGTGAGGCGACGATCAGCCCGGCAAGATGGTCAAGATGACCGTGGCTGATGAAGTAGGCGCTAATCAGTTGGCGAAATACCGCCCCCTGTGGCGTAAACGGCGCTGAATTTTGCGCCGTGACCTCAGGAAAGCTGCCTTTTGCCAATGCCTTACTGATACCCGGCAGAACCGAACCGGCGTCGAGCGCCAGATAGCGCGTTTGCGAATCACTGCGAATCAGATACGAGGTCAGATTTCCCTCTTCCACCCCGCCGTTGACGCCCAGCGCGACTACCTTAAAGCCCGCGTTGGCGCTGAATGCGTAGCCTAAACCGGCCCCGAGAAACAGGGCCGTGCTCCACCATCTTGTTGTCATCACATCGCTCCATGTTGTGCCGATCCTTAACCAAGACAGTAAGTCTTAGTTGTCAGCCTGAGCGCGACTTTTAGCGGTTTCAAACGCCGCAAGGGTATCCTTGCGTGCTCGGGCGTGATCGATAATCGGGTGAGGATAGTCTAGCACGCGGCGCTGTTTCTCGGCCCATTGATGTGGGTGGTGAATATCTTTTTCTGGCACCTCGGCAAGCTCAGGAACCCAGGCCTTGATGAAGCGCCCCTGCTTGTCGAAACGCTCTCCCTGCGTCGTCGGGTTGAAGATGCGAAAGTAGGGGGCCGCGTCGGTGCCGGTCGATGCTCCCCATTGCCAGCCGCCGTTGTTGGCCGCGAGATCGCCGTCAAGAAGCTGAGACATGAAGTAGCGTTCGCCGCTGCGCCAGTCGATAAGCAGGTCCTTAACCAGAAAGCTCGAGACGATCATCCGCAGACGATT
The DNA here is from genome assembly GCF_002093665.1 of Rouxiella badensis. Taxonomy (GTDB): domain Bacteria; phylum Pseudomonadota; class Gammaproteobacteria; order Enterobacterales; family Enterobacteriaceae; genus Rouxiella; species Rouxiella badensis. Next base: position 201,358 of record NZ_MRWE01000001.1, read on the forward strand.
GTGCATCCAGCCGGTGGCGTTTAACTGACGCATGGCGGCGTCAACGATGGGATAGCCGGTTTTACCCGCCTGCCAGGCCTTTAAATCGTCAGGAGCATCGCGCCAGCGCACGCCGTCCGTCCACTCGATGAAGGGTTTGTGCTTGCAAAGATGCGGCCAGGCCACCAGCAAATGGCGGTAAAACTCACGCCAGACCAGCTCGTTGAGCCAGCCAAACGCGCCACCGTCGGTTTTTTCCAACGCGTGAGGATGTTCCGCGCGCAGGCGATTAAGGCACTGACGCGGCGACAGTACGCCAATGGCAAGGTACGGGGAGAGCGTGCTGGTGCCGTCAATGGCGGGCAAGTCGCGCTGCTCGAGGTAGTCCTGCACATTTTCACGACAGAAACGCCGCAGCCGGTCGCGAGCGGCCTCTTCGCCTATGGGAAAATCGTCACCAACCTCTTCCTGCGGATAGTCGAAGGGCTTAATCGGGGCTGATTGACCTTTATACGGGTTGTTACGCGCCTGCGGTGCGGCCAGTGAGCGAGTGTCGGACTCACTCAGACGCTGTAAAAATGCGCGACGAAACGGCGTATAAACCTTGTACATGCCGCCCTCACCGGTCGTTACCGAACCCGGAGGCAAAAGCAGGCTGTCGTCAAAACGGTGGAGGGTAAGCTCTGTCGACAACGCCTTGTCTAACGCGGCATCCCGTGCAACCTCGTTGATTTCATACTGATTATTATAAAACAGCGCATCAACCTTGTGCTCTGCGACGAACGCCTTCAGCCAATCGACGGCGTCGGAAAACAGCTCGCACTGCTGGTAATAAAGCGGGATACCGCGCTCGGCCAGCGAAGACTGCAACGCGAGCAGGTGCTGATAAATAAACGCGGCCTGACGAGGCGCCATGTCGTGCCTGCGCCACTGCCCCGGCGTGGCAATAAACACCGCGATAACAGTGGCATCAACGTCTGCGCAGGCGGCAGCCAGTGCGCGGTTGTCGGTGATGCGTAAATCATTACGAAACCAGACCAAATGGGTGGTCATAACCAGTCATTCCTTGTGAAATCAGTGCCCGTAACGCAGACGCAGAGCCTCGGGATAGGGCTCGAAATAGCGCTGCTGCTGGAGATACTCGTCGGGATATTCATTCATGTAATGTTTGAGCAGCGTGATAGGGGCCAGCAGAGGCTGCAAACCCTGACGATAATGGTCGATAAGCTTTGCCAGCTCCTGGCGTTGTCCACTATTGAGCTGTTTGCGGAAATATCCCTGTACGTGCATCAGCACATTGGTGTGGTTGCGCCGTGTGGCTTTGTGGGTCATTAGAGTCATCAGCCTGTTGCGGTATTCGATGAAATAGTCGTCGAGCGACGCCCATTTATCCATTGCCGCCACAAAACGACCCAGCTCGCGATATTCGGGCTGAGAGTGCGCCAGTAAAGAGAGCTTATAGCGGCTGTGAAACGCCATCAGTTTGCCGCGCGACAGCCCTGAGGCTTGCAGCATTTTCAGCTCATAGAGTGCATAAACGCGTTCGACAAAATTCTCGCGCAGCACAGGGTCGTTAAGCCGTCCGTCTTCTTCTATTGGCAGCCACGGCAGCTGCTTTTGCAGTTCGGCGGTGTAGATCCCAACGCCAACTTTGCTGTTGTCTTTGCTGTTTTCACGGTAGACGCGCACCCGCTCCATGCCGCAGCTGGGCGATTTTGCGCAAAGAATATAGCCGCAAAGGTGCGCGAGCGAGGCAATACGCTGCTCGGCGTAGTGCTGCATTTTATCGGTAATATCGACGTTGGGTTCGTTACTGAAACACATGCGAACGCCGTCTGGATGATTCACCAGGCGCAGTGCCGGTCTTGGGGTAGGAAGGCCAATCGCCATTTCCGGGCAGACAGGTTCAAAATGTACATAAGGCGCTAACTGATCAACGGCGAAGGCCAGTCGTTTGTGTCCGCCGTCAAAACGAACCCTCTCTCCTAGCAGGCAGGCGCTGATCCCAATGGGAATTTTTTCACTCATGTGCGACTCCTGGCATTTGCTGTCCGTGGCGATGCAAAAAACCTGCATCGCCCTCATTAAACTTATACAAAAAATGCATTTTGTACAAGTTTGTACTCAGCCTTGGGACAAAATGTAAAAAGGCCAGCAAGAGGTTGCTGGCCTTAATCAGGGACGCTTTTTTATACTGCACTAATGCTTAATAGAAATACTGACCGGCGGTTTCGGCCCGTGCCAGCCATACCGGTTTGTTGCTGGTTTTTGCCCATACTCGATGCAGATAGCTATAAAAACGTGCACGGTCGGCACGGAATAACATTACGGGTAGCGCCACTACGCCGACCAGCACGACAAAGGTGCGCCGTAACATAATGCGTGCAAGGCTATACGGGGTGTAATCAGACATAAACATTCTCCTCTGGGCCAGTCCGCGTTCCTGATTGACCTGCTCCGGAAAAAGACTGGAAAGATTGACCGTTGGTTATTTGTACAAATTTTAACGTACATGCTGTAATTTTACTACTGATCGGACCACTATTTTGACGTAAAAAAGCACAATTTCATCCTTCCCCGGTAATTAAGTTACAAAACTGTTAATTAACTACTTCCCAGACGTTACTCGTCGATTAATTCGCCATTTTTATACTTTTTTTACACCTGCCCCATCCATCTTTTCAGGTTCTTTAGAAGCCAATATTTACACTCGCTTTACTGATTACAAATCAACATCGTTCCCAAAATCCTTGGCGTTGTAGCAAGTCTCACGCAGCTACAACGCCAAGGGTGGCGGGTGAAACAAACTAAGGGGTGGGTTGTGAATATTGGGGTAATTATCGGCGGGCTACTCGTTCTTTTACTGCTCGGCTATCTGGTCTACGCCCTGCTTAATGCGGAGGAGTTTTAAATGGCCGCTTCAGCGTTTCTGTTGATTGCCAGCTTTATGCTGGTTTTACTGCTGCTGTCTCACCCATTGGGCAAGTTTATGGCCAGCCTGATTGAAGGTGACATTGGCCCAAGGGTGGCGGGGTTCGAACGTAGAGTTCTGGGTCTGGCGGGCGCGTCCGACTCGGAAATGAACTGGAAACAGTACGCGATAGCCATTCTCGGCTTCAACATGCTGGGCATCGTCCTGCTGATGGCCATCCTGATGTTGCAGGGCGTTTTGCCGTGGAATCCGCAGCATTTCCCAAGCCTTTCCTGGGATCTGGCGTTTAACACCGCCGTCAGCTTTGTCTCTAACACCAACTGGCAGGCCTACAGCGGCGAAAGCGCGCTGAGCTATTTCAGCCAGATGGTCGGACTGACGGTGCAGAACTTCCTGTCGGCGGCAACCGGTATTGCGGTCGCCTTTGCGCTGATCCGCGCCTTTGCTCGTCCTTCAGGCAAGACTATCGGTAACGCATGGAGTGACCTGCTGCGCATTACGCTTTACGTACTGCTGCCGATTTCCCTGCTGATGGCGCTCTATTTTGTCAGCCAGGGCGTGCTGCAAAACCTTGAGGCTTATCAGCACATCACCACGCTTGAAGGCGTACAGCAGACGCTGCCGATGGGGCCTGTTGCCTCTCAGGAAGCGATCAAAATGCTCGGCACCAACGGTGGCGGCTTCTTCGGGGCCAACTCGGCACACCCGTATGAAAACCCGACCGCCATGACCGACATGGTTCAGATGCTGGCCATTTTCCTTATCCCTTGTGCGCTGTGCTTCTCGTTTGGCCGCGTAGTGGGCGATAGCCGTCAGGGTCACGCACTGCTGTGGACAATGTCGCTGATTTTTGTGGTCTGCGTAGTCATTGTCATGGCCGCCGAGTTGCAGGGTAATCCACACCTGTCGGCTCTGGGTGCGACCAGCAACATCAATATGGAAGGTAAAGAGGCCCGCTTCGGGATTCTGGCTTCAAGCATGTTTAGCGTAATCACCACCGCCGCCTCCTGCGGTGCGGTCAACGCCATGCTCGACTCCTTCACTGCCCTCGGCGGCATGATCCCAATGTGGCTGATGCAGATTGGTGAGGTGGTGTTCGGCGGCGTTGGCTCAGGCCTCTACGGCATGCTGCTGTTCGTGCTGCTGACGGTGTTTATCGCCGGACTGATGATTGGCCGCACACCGGAATACCTTGGCAAGAAAATCGACGTCTTCGATATGAAGATGACCGCACTGGCGATTCTGGTGACACCAACGCTGGTGCTGCTGGGCACGGCGCTGGCGCTGGTCACTCCGGCCGGGCTGGCGGGGATTGGTAACCCAGGTGCACACGGTTTCAGCGAGGTGCTCTACGCCTTCTCCTCTGCCGCAAACAACAACGGCAGCGCCTTTGGTGGACTGAGCGTTAACACACCGTTCTACAACCTGTCGCTGGCCGTGACCATGTTCTTCGGCCGCTTTGGGGTGATTCTTCCGGTGCTGGCCATCGCCGGATCGCTGGTCGCCAAAAAACGTCAGTCCGCAGGCAACGGCACACTTCCGACCGCTGGCCCGCTGTTTATCGGCCTGCTGATCGGCACCATCCTGCTGGTCGGTGCGTTGACCTTTATTCCGGCGCTGGCGCTGGGTCCGGTAGCTGAGCATTTACAAGTGTGGCTGGCGCACTGATTTCTACGCCAAACATGATTTGCACAACAGATGTTAAAGAGAGAATACGATGACTCGCAAACAACGTGCCCTGTTTGAACCCCGGCTAATCCGTACCGCGACGCTGGATGCAGTGAAAAAACTGGATCCACGCGTACAGTGGCGTAACCCGGTGATGTTCGTGGTGTATCTGGGCAGTATCCTCACCACGCTGATTTGGCTGGCGATTTTGATGGGTAAAACCGAGGGCAGCGCCGCCTTTACCGGCAGCGTCTCCCTGTGGCTGTGGTTTACCGTGCTGTTTGCCAACTTTGCCGAAGCGCTGGCGGAAGGCCGCAGCAAGGCGCAGGCCGAGAGCCTGAAAGGCGTACAGAAAACCAGCTGGGCGAAGAAACTTTACGAGGCGCGCCCTGAGTCACCGCCGATCAAAGTGGCCGCAGACAGCCTGCGCAAAGGCGACTATGTGCTGATTGAAGCCGGTGATACCGTGCCGTGCGACGGCGAGGTACTGATTGGCGGAGCGTCGGTAGATGAAAGCGCCATCACCGGTGAGTCTGCCCCGGTTATTCGCGAGTCCGGCGGTGACTTCTCCTCGGTAACCGGCGGTACACGTGTGCTGTCCGACTGGCTGATTGTCGAGTGCACCGTCAACCCAGGCGAAACCTTCCTTGACCGGATGATTGCCATGGTTGAAGGCGCAAAACGCCGCAAGACACCGAACGAGGTCGCGCTGACCATTCTTCTGGTGGCGCTGACGCTGGTATTCGTGCTGGCGACCGCCACGCTGTATCCGTTCTCGCTGTTTAGCGTCGACGCCAGCCATGCCGGGACACCGGTCACAATCACCGTGCTGGTCGCGCTGCTGGTGTGCCTGATCCCAACCACCATCGGGGGCCTGCTGTCGGCCATCGGTGTGGCGGGCATGAGCCGCATGCTGGAGGCGAACGTGATAGCCACCAGCGGTCGCGCCGTCGAGGCAGCCGGTGACGTCGACGTACTGTTGCTCGACAAGACCGGTACCATCACGCTCGGTAACCGTCAGGCAGCACAATTTTTACCGGCGCCTCAGGTGAGTGAACAGGAGCTGGCCGACGCCGCGCAGATCTCTTCACTGGCGGACGAAACGCCGGAAGGCCGCAGCATCGTCGTGCTGGCGAAACAGCGCTTTAACCTGCGTGAACGCGATCTGAATTCGCTGAATGCCACCTTTGTGCCCTTCTCGGCGCAGACCCGCATGAGCGGCGTCAACGTCGGTGAAAGAATGATCCGCAAAGGGGCCGTTGACGCTATTCGCCGTCACGTCGAGTCGAATCAGGGCCACTTCCCGCCCGCCGTTGAAGGCCTGGTCGAAACGGTCGCACGCAAAGGCGGAACTCCGCTGGTCGTGGCCGACGGTGCGCGCGTACTGGGCGTCGTCGAGCTGAAAGACATCGTTAAAGGCGGTATCAAGGAACGTTTTGCCGAGCTGCGCAAGATGGGCATCAAGACGGTGATGATAACCGGTGATAACCGCCTGACCGCCGCCGCTATTGCCGCCGAGGCTGGGGTAGATGACTTCCTGTCGGAGGCCACACCGGAAGCTAAACTGGCGCTTATCCGCCAGTATCAGAGCGAAGGCCGTCTGGTCGCGATGACCGGCGACGGGACCAACGACGCCCCGGCGCTGGCGCAGGCCGACGTGGCCGTTGCCATGAACTCCGGTACGCAGGCCGCCAAAGAGGCAGGCAACATGGTCGATTTGGACTCCAACCCGACCAAGCTGATTGAAGTGGTGCATATCGGTAAACAGATGTTGATGACTCGTGGATCGCTGACCACTTTCAGCATCGCCAACGACGTGGCGAAATACTTCGCCATCATCCCGGCGGCGTTTGCGGCAACGTATCCACAGCTCAATGCGCTGAACGTGATGCACCTGCACTCCCCCGCCTCGGCGATTATGTCGGCGGTTATTTTCAACGCACTGGTGATTGTGTTTCTGATCCCGCTGGCGCTGAAAGGGGTGAGCTACAGGCCAATGAGTGCCGCATCGCTGCTGCGCCGTAACCTGTGGATTTACGGGGTCGGGGGGCTGGTCGTGCCGTTCGTCGGTATCAAGCTGATTGACCTGATCCTCACTGTGCTGCACATGGCCTAAGCGGCCCGATAAAGAATGAAGGAATATAAAATGACTAACGCAATTCGTCATCGCTATCTTCGCCCCTCGCTGGTGCTGCTGGTGCTGTTTACGCTGGTTACCGGCGTAGCGTATCCGCTGCTGACCACTGGTCTGTCGGCGCTGGTCTTCCGTTCGCAGGCGCAGGGCTCACTGATTTTTGAGGCGGGGAAACCGGTGGGTTCAGCGTTGATTGGGCAATCTTTTTCCCGACCTGATTATTTTTGGGGACGCCCTTCCGCCACCTCGGATAGCGCCTATAATGCGATGGCGTCCTCAGGCAGCAATCTTGCAGTTAGCAATCCGGCGCTGGATAAAGCCGTGGCTGAACGCGTGGCAGCGCTGCGTGCGGCCAATCCGCAGAGTGCGCCTCAGGTGCCGGTCGATCTGGTGACTTCATCAGCCAGCGGACTCGACCCGCATATCAGCGTTGAGGCTGCCAACTGGCAGGCCCAGCGCGTGGCAGCGGCGAGAAAACTGACGCTGGATCAGGTCAATAAACTGATTGGCGAAAACACCAGTGCACCTGTGCTGGGCTTTACCGGACAACCGGTGGTCAACGTGCTGCAACTGAATCTGGCACTGGATGCGTTGACCTCACAAAAGTGATGACCTCAACAATAAGAAGACATGTTTATGGTAGACGACGACAGTCAACGGCCTGACCCGGACAGCCTTCTCGCGCTGGCAAACGAGAAGCCGCGGGGTCAGCTCAAAATCTTCTTCGGCGCCTGTGCGGGCGTAGGGAAAACCTACGCCATGCTGCAAGAGGCGCAGCGGTTGCGCGCGACCGGATTAGACGTGATGGTCGGCGTCGTCGAAACCCACGGACGCAAAGAAACCCAGGCCATGTTGCCTGGGTTAGACCTTTTATCCCCCAAACGCATTACTCATCGCGGTCGTCAGCTCAGCGAGTTTGACCTCGACGCCGCGCTGGCCCGCCACCCTGCCCTAATCCTGATGGATGAACTGGCGCATAGCAACGTAATAGGCTCACGCCATCCGAAACGCTGGCAGGACGTCGAGGAACTGCTCGACGCCGGTATCGACGTCTTTACCACCGTCAACGTACAGCATATTGAAAGCCTCAATGACGTCGTCAGCGGCGTTACCGGCATCATTATTCGTGAAACCGTGCCCGATCATGTGTTCGACCAGGCGGATGAAGTGGTGCTGGTCGACCTGCCGCCAGACGACCTGCGTCAGCGCCTGAAAGAGGGCAAGGTTTATATCCCCGGTCAGGCTGAACGCGCTATCGAGCACTTCTTCCGCAAAGGCAATCTCATCGCCCTGCGCGAACTGTCTCTGCGCCGCACGGCCGACAGGGTCGATGACCAGATGCGTGAATTCCGCGACACGCAGGGCAAGGAGCGTGTCTGGCATACCCGCGACGCCCTGCTGCTGTGCATCGGTCACAGCGGTGGGAACGAGAAGCTGGTCAGGGTAGCGGCACGACTCGCCGCAAGGCTTGGCTGCGTCTGGCACGCGGTTTACGTCGAGACGCCACGTCTGCATCGCCTGCCTGAAGGCCAGCGCCGGGCCATCCTTCGTGCTCTCAAGCTGGCGCAGGAGCTGGGTGCCGAGACCGCCACGCTGTCCGACCCGCAGGAGGAACAGGCTATCCTGCGTTACGCCCGCGAGCATCATCTGGGCAAGATTGTTATGGGGCGTCGCAAAGAGCAGCGCTTCAAATGGGGCGCAAGCATCACCGACCGGCTGGCAAAAATCGGTCCCGAGCTCGACCTGCTGATAGTCAGCCTCGAGGAAGCCGCGCCGGTAAGTTCGCGGCGAGATCAAGACTCCCGCACCTTCAGCGAGCGATTTCGCCGTCAATTACAGGGCTGCGCGGTGGCGGTGGCGCTTTGCGCGCTCATCACCTTTATCTCACAGTTTCTGTATCCCTATTTCGATCCTGCCAACCTGATTATGGTCTATCTGCTTGGCGTGGTACTGACGGCGCTGTTCTACGGGCGCTGGCCGTCGGTGCTGGCAGCGGTTATCAATGTCGCCAGCTTTGACCTGTTTCTGGTCGAGCCACGCGGCTCTTTTGCCGTCACCGACGCCCAGTATTTACTGACCTTCGCCGTAATGCTTATCGTTGGCGTACTGATCGGTAATCTCACCGCCGGGGTGCGCTATCAGGCGCGGATCGCGCGTCATCGCGAAAAACGGGCGCGGCATTTGTATGAAATGTCCAAAGGGCTGAGTCAGGCAATGACCCCCGAGGCAGTGGCGCAAACCAGTCGTCATTTTATTTCAACCACGCTGCAGGCCAAGGCCGCCGTGCTGTTACCGCAGCAGCACGCCGAGGGTACGCTGAATTTCCAGCAGGGAGATCTTGCCGCAGGCCTGTCGATTGCCGTCGACGAGGCGATTGCCCGCTGGAGCTTCGACAAACAGTCTCCGGCCGGGGCAGGCACCGATACGCTGCCGGGCGTGCCTTATCAACTGCTGCCGCTGGTCGCGTCGGGGAAATCCCTCGGCCTGCTGGCGGTAGAGCCCCCCAACGTGCGCCAACTGATGGTGCCCGAGCAACAGCGCCTGTTGCAAACCTTCACCGTATTGATAGCCAACGCGCTAGAACGCCTCCAACTGACGGCGACGGCCGAAAGCGCACGGCTGGAGACCGAACGCGAACAGCTGCGCAACTCGCTGCTGTCTGCCCTCTCCCACGACCTGCGAACCCCATTGACCGTGCTGTTCGGCCAGGCCGAAATTCTCACGCTGGACCTGGCCAGCGAAGGATCGGCCTATGCGCCGCAGGCTAACCAGATTCGTCAGCAGGTGCTGAGCACCACAAGGCTGGTCAATAATTTGCTCGATATGGCGCGCATCCAGTCAGGCGGCTTCAATTTGCGCAAGGAGTGGCAATCGGTTGAAGAAATCATTGGCAGCGCGCTGCGTATGCTCGAGCCGATGCTCAGCAACCATCAGATAACGGTGGATTTGCCCGAAGAGATGCTGTTGGTCAACTGCGACGCCAGCCTGATTGAGCGGGTGTTTATCAATCTGCTGGAAAATGCCCACAAGTATGCCGGTTCGCAGGCAAAAATCGTTATCAAAGCGCGGACCAGCGAGGACTGGGTCGAGGTTGATGTCTCAGACAACGGTCCAGGAATTATGGCCGGTGGCGAACGGCAGATTTTCGAGAAGTTTTCGCGCGGCAATAAAGAATCGGCCATTCCGGGCGTGGGCTTGGGGTTAGCGATTTGTCATGCCATTATTGACGTACACAACGGACGCATCTGGGCAGAGAACAACCCGCAGGGGGGAGCCACCTTTAGCTTTATGCTGCCGTTGGAAAAATTACCCGATATCGAATCCATCGAACCCACTGACTCCATAGGCGAAACTGATCGTGTCCCCGATTAATATTCTGATTGTTGAAGACGAAAAAGAGATCCGACGCTTCGTTCGCACGGCGTTGGAGGGGGAAGGCATGAAAGTTTTCGAGAGCGAAACGCTGCAACGTGGGCTGATTGAGGCCGGGACGCGTAAGCCCGACCTGGTGATTCTCGACCTTGGCCTGCCGGACGGCGACGGGCTGGAGTATATCCGCGACCTTCGTCACTGGAGCAGTATTCCGATCATCGTGTTGTCGGCCCGCACCAGCGAAGAAGACAAGATTGCCGCACTCGATGCGGGCGCGGACGATTTTCTGACCAAGCCTTTTGGCGTTGGGGAACTGCTGGCGCGGGTTCGCGTTGCGCTGCGCCGTCACGCAGGAGGTCAGCAAGAAAGCCCACTGATTACGTTTGCCGACGTGACCGTCGATTTAATCAACCGACGCGTACAGCGTGCCGGAGAAGACTTGCATCTCACGCCGATCGAATTCCGTCTGCTGGCCGAACTGCTGGCGAACAGCGGGAAAGTCATTACGCAAAGGCAGTTGCTCAGCCACGTCTGGGGCCCGAACTACGTGGAACACAGCCACTATTTGCGTATTTATATGGGCCATTTACGGCAAAAACTGGAACAGGACGCCACCCGGCCGCGTCATTTGTTGACAGAAACCGGCGTCGGCTATCGTTTTATGCCTTAAGCTCGGCGTCAATAGCGGCGAATTCAGCCTCGATAATTTCTGCTGCTTTCAACAAGGTCGCGTTGACCCGTTCCACCTGCTCAGGGCTGAGGTCGTCACGCATCACGTTGCCTCGCAGTACGCTGCGCAGACGGTTCATGCTGTCAGCAATGCCTTCCGCCAGGTTGCTCCCATGCTCGCGGCGTTTTTCACGTCTCGCCAGTCGCGCAAAGATAGCGTCAACCACCGCCTGATGTGCCGACAGTTCTTCCTGACCCGCCGCCGTCAAACGATAGCTTTTACGGCCGTTGTCACTGACCAGCGGCTCAAGGAAATCCTGCTCTTCAAGCAGCGTCAAGGTCGGATAGATAACCCCCGGACTCGGGACGTAAAGGCCGGATGACGCCTCTTCAATCGCCTTAATCAGCTCATAACCGTGGCTCGGTTTCTTCGCCACCATGGCCAGCAGCACCAGACGCAGATCGCCATGTTCAAACAGGCGCTGCATTCTCTCACCACGACCGCCACCGCGACGCGAACGTCTCTCGCCACGCCCTTCTCCACGCTCTTCGCCCATCGCAGCATGCCTTCCGCCGCGATGACGACCCGCAAACTCTGTGCGTTCATCCCTTTCTCCGCCATGGCGGCGGAGTCGGTCACCGTGACCGCGATGGCGGCCTTCCATAAATTTAGCAAACATAAAAATTCCTCTCTTTAGATATATCGAAATATTTTCGATATATCTAAAGTAGATCGACTTTCGCTCAATGACAAGGTTTTATACAAATTTAGATATATCTTTTTCAACACAGAATTTTGAGCATAAAAAAAGCGCTGTATAAACAGCGCTTTGATTGAGATTGCGAAAAGCGTTCGGGAATTACTTCGCGTCGGCAAGGACTTTGCTGACGATATCCACGGCTTCTTTCTCGATTTTTTCGCGGTGCTCGGCACCCAGGAAGCTTTCACAGTAGATCTTGTAAGCTTCTTCAGTACCGGATGGGCGCGCGGCAAACCAGCCGTTTTTGGTGATGACTTTCAGACCACCGATAGACGCGCCGTTGCCCGGAGCCTTGGTCAGGCGATCGGTAATCGGGTCACCCGCCAGCGTGTCGGCCTTGACCTGCTCTGGGGAGAGCTTGGAGAGCGCGGCTTTCTGCGCGTGGGTGGCTGGAGCCTGAATACGGTTATAGCTCGGCGCACCGAAGCGTGCGGCCAGTTCGTTGTAGTGCTCCTGCGGGTTCTTGCCGGTCACGGCGGTGATTTCTGCCGCCAGCAGGCACATAATGATCCCGTCTTTGTCGGTTGACCAAGGCGTACCGTCGAAACACAGGAAGGACGCACCGGCGCTTTCTTCACCGCCGAAACCAAAGCTGCCGTCGAACAGACCGTCTACGAACCATTTGAAGCCCACCGGCACTTCGACCAGTTTACGGCCAAGGTCAGCAACCACGCGGTCAATCATCGCGCTGGATACCAGCGTTTTACCTACCGCGACGTCAGCGCCCCACTGTGGACGATGCTGGAACAGGTAGTTGATCGCCACCGCCAGATAGTGGTTCGGGTTCATCAGACCCGCAGGCGTTACGATGCCGTGGCGGTCGTAGTCAGGGTCGTTGGCGAACGCCAAATCGAACTTGTCTTTCAGCGCCAATAAACCGCCCATTGCGAATTCAGACGAGCAGTCCATGCGGATCACGCCGTCGTGGTCGAGATGCATGAAACGGAAGGTCTGGTCGACAGAGTCGTTTACCAGCGTCAGGTCCAGGTTGTAGTGCTCGGCAATACGTTTCCAGTAAGTGATACCAGAACCGCCGAGTGGATCAACACCGAGTTTCAGGCCTGCTTTCTGTATGGCCGGAATGTCGATAATGTTGACCAGGTCTTCAACGTAAGGCTGCACCAAGTCTTGTTCGACGAGGTGCTGACCCTGCCAGGCTTTGTCCAGAGACTGGCGCTTAACGCCTTTCAGGCCTTCTGCAATCAGCGCGTTGGCGCGCTTTTCAATCACAGAGGTCAGGTCAGTATCGGCTGGACCGCCATTGGTTGGGTTGTACTTGATCCCGCCGTCTTCCGGTGGGTTATGTGATGGCGTGATAACAATACCGTCCGCCAGCGCGCCGCCCTTTTTGTTATGGGTCAGAATCGCGTGCGACACCGCAGGCGTTGGGGTGAAACCGTTGTCTTCCTGCACAATGACGTCAACGCCGTTGGCAGTCAGCACTTCCAGCACGGAAATAAATGCCGGTTCAGACAGCGCGTGGGTGTCTTTACCTACGTAACATGGACCGGTGGTTCCCTGCTCTTTGCGTACTTCAGCGATAGCCTGAGCGATAGCCAGAATATGAGATTCGTTGAAGCTGTGGCGTCCGGCGCTGCCGCGATGACCAGAAGTACCGAATTTTACCGCGTGAGCGCTGTTGGACGGATCTGGCTGCAGCACATAATACTGCGACGTAAGTTGTGCAACGTTAATCAAATCGCTTTGCTGAGCAGGTTGCCCTGCGCGGGGGTTGTTAGCCACTGGCATTTCTCCCTAATGCTTTTTTAAAGGGTGCCGCAAACTTTATCGGTCAGTTCGGCTGGGAACTGCATCAATTGCATGATGTGTTCAATCATGCTGCGTTTACGGCCTGTATTCGTATTGGTAATGACCCAATAAGGGGTTCCTGGAACATGTTTTGGCTTGGTATGAATACCGTTTTGCAGCAACGTTTGCTGGTCACCAGCAAAATAAGTGCGAGTACGACCACGTAAAGACTCGGTCGCAACCGCAAATTCTTTCGGGCTGAGCGTATACAGGGTAGTCAGGATAAGCATGAAGCGGTTAACCGCCTTGGTCTGCTCGGCATACTCATCGGATAACATCAGTTCACGCACGGCACGTACGCGATCGCGCGGTGTATTGGTGGCAACGGCCGTTTTCTCTGCGGGTGCCACGCTGGCTTTGGCCTGCACTTCCTGGCCGGCAGAAAATTTAAGCATCCGCCGTAAAATGTCTGATGCACTTTCACCGATATGCTGCGTGTGGCTCGCGATATAGCGGTAAAGCTCTTCATCAACCTCAATCGTTTTCATCTTTATCCAGTACTGTTTTTCTACTTAATTTATTCAAAGGATTATACAAATTAAACTGCGCAAACAAAAAGGCGAAATCGCCTCAATATTCAAAAAGCAGACAAAACCTTATATCCAACTCTTACCCGGCGCGTGCTTTGCTGTATCCCACTCAGGTATCTGACAGAAAATCTTCTGTGACTCATGATAACCTAATGAGATCCTTACCTGTAATAAATGTCTAATGGACTCTGCCATGAAATTACATTATCGACTGCAACACTCTGAATCCGCAGAATCGACCGCGTTGCCCATCCTGCTTATTCACGGCCTGTTTGGCACGCTGGACAATCTCGGCGTATTAGCGCGATCCCTAAAACAACAGCATAGTGTGCTACAGGTAGATTTGCGTAATCACGGGCTCTCCGAACGTTCACCGGTCATGACCTATCGGGCGATGGCCGAGGATCTCCGCGACACGCTCGACGACGCCGGTATCGACAAGGCGATCGTCATAGGTCACTCGATGGGGGGCAAGGCCGCAATGGCGCTGACCGCCTTAGCGCCAGAGCGAGTCGACAAGCTGGTGATTATCGATATAGCGCCGGTGGATTATAAAACTCGCCGCCATGACGAAATCTTTGCCGCACTCAACGCCGTCACAGAAGCTGGCATCAAGGACCGCGCAGGCGCAACTCGGCTCATGCACGAATATATAAAGGAGGACGGCGTTATTCAGTTCCTGCTCAAGTCCTTTTCGCAGGGCGAATGGCGTTTCAACGTGCCGGTATTGCTGGCCGAGTACGCCAACATTGTTGGCTGGGCCGAGGTGCCCGCCTGGCCACATCCGGCGCTGTTTATTCGCGGTGGATTATCGCCTTACGTTCAGGACGAATATCGCGACGACATCGCACGACAGTTTCCAAAAGCCCGCGCCCACGTGGTCGCGGGGAGCGGACACTGGGTTCATGCCGAGAAGCCGGAGGCGGTGTTGCGCGCCATCTCTCGTTTCATTGATGCGTGATCCTGCGCAAGGACGCGCTAAATATTCCCGCCGCACGCGCAACTGTTCAAAAAAACGGCTAATCATAATAACTTAGCGCTGAATCAAGGCAGTTAGGCGTTGTGGAGGGGTATACGCTAGGGTATGATTGCGCGCTGTAATTTTGCCCCTGCGCCAGGTCAGTTTTTTCTCGCGCCTGAGGTAAATTGGGTTAGGGTTTATTAACCCGAAATGTGTAACCATCTCATCTGAAAAGGGCTTAGGTCGCTTTTCGATGTAACTTCCCTAGTTGTACCGCTACCTATGGCAAAAGAACAACTGGATCGCACGACGCTTGATCTGTTCGCAGACGATCGCCGTCCGGGACGTCCAAAAACAAATCCGCTTTCTCGCGATGAACAGCTCAGGATTAACAAGCGTAATCAGCTTCGCCGTGACAAAAACAACGGTTTACGTCGCGTAGAGCTGAAGATCAATGCTGAAGCTGTGGATGCGCTAAACAAGTTGGCGGAACAACAAAATATCAGTCGTAGCGAGCTGATTGAACAGATGCTGCTGTCACATCTGAACGGTCAGGATAGCTAGTCATCGTATTCTGATGCGGGCGGGTAACTCTTTCGGTTACCCGCCGTTAGCGTTTCATCTTGTAAACTTCCGCAACAGAGCACACAAAGGCGATAACGCTTGCCTGAATTGCCCGATAAACTATTCACATCAAAAATACGGGTATGCATCCTAAACAGGTCCGCATTAACATTGGCGTCACTAAATCCGTGCTTCAACGGGGTATTCACGCAGCCTGATGCGGATGAGAATATGTTCTCTCTCCGCCGAGTTTGTTATCATCCTGCATAAATTGACTCGCACGCCGCGGACGAAAAAGCAGACTCTCTGAGTCTATTAAAGAACAAGAGGTTAGATAAGCTTATGGCAGTAGTAGGTATCTTCTTTGGTTCCGACACCGGAAACACCGAAAACATCGCAAAAATGATCCAGAAGCAGTTGGGTAAAGATGTTGCTGACGTTCAGGACATCGCCAAAAGCAGCAAAGAAGATCTGGAAAAATACGATATTCTGCTGATCGGCATCCCGACCTGGTATTACGGTGAAGCACAGTGTGACTGGGACGATTTTTTCCCAACGCTGGAAGAGATAGATTTTGAAGGCAAGCTGGTTGCGCTGTTCGGCTGCGGCGACCAGGAAGACTACGCAGAGTACTTCTGTGACGCAATGGGCACCGTACGCGATATTATTGAACCACGCGGCGCCGTGATTGTCGGACATTGGTCTACCGAAGGTTACCACTACGAAGCGTCTAAAGGCATGGCGGACGACAAGCATTTCATCGGTTTGGCTATCGACGAAGACCGTCAACCAGAGCTGACCAACGAACGTGTTGACGCCTGGGTTAAACAAATTAGTGAAGAGTTGAGCCTCGCTGAGATTATCGGTTAATCCCACACAAAGGCTAAGGCCCTGAATCATTAGGGTTAAACCTGAAAGGGCCAAACTATCACTGAAATTAACAATTTAACTCGCACAAAATTGTAACTTTCAGCTGTATCAAGGTACACTTACTGTATCTGTTTTTATTATTCCTGCCTTTTTGAGAAACAACATTCAGGCAGGAACGATTTTTGTGAACAGCCCACCGTTTTCATTAACGTGATTAGCATAGTGACAGGACTAAATCCGCATGACTGACAACAACACCGCACTGAAGAAAGCCGGCTTAAAGGTCACGCTTCCACGCTTGAAAATCCTGGAAGTGTTGCAAGCCCCGGCAGGTCATCACGTCAGTGCGGAAGATTTGTACAAAGAACTGATTGATATGGGCGAAGAAATTGGTCTTGCCACGGTTTACCGTGTCCTGAACCAGTTTGACGACGCCGGCATTGTTACCCGCCACAACTTTGAAGGCGGCAAGTCTGTATTTGAACTGACTCAGCAGCATCACCATGACCACTTGATCTGCCTCGACTGCGGTCGTGTGATCGAATTCCGCGACGAATACATCGAAGCGCGTCAGCGTGAAATTGCAAAAACCCACGGCATCAAATTAACCAACCACAGCCTCTATCTTTACGGCCACTGCGAAGCAGGCAACTGTATTGAAGACGAAACGCTGCACGGTAAAGGCTAATACCTTGCCCAAGTTCTGTCTCTCAGGGATAAGAGCAGAGCTGGAAATAAAATGACCGCTGAAAAGCGGTTTTTTTATGCCTGCGGTTTAAGATTCAGGCATAAAAAAACGCAGCCAATGGCTGCGTTTTCAATTAAGTCAGCGCATCAATTATGCGACTGGCTTACTTTCCCAGTTGTCGCGCAGCCCCACGGTGCGGTTAAACACCAGGTGCTCGGCGGTAGAGTAAGTGCTGTCGGCGCAGAAGTAACCTTCACGCTCAAACTGCAGGCTCACACCAACCTCTGCATTCGCCAGGCTCGGCTCAACAAAACCGTTGGCGATGACCAGAGACTCTGGGTTGATGGTGGTCAGGAAGTCTTCCGCCTGACCCGGGTTCGCTACGCTGAACAGACGGTCATACAGGCGGAACTCAGCAGGCTTGCCTTCTGAAGCAGAAACCCAGTGGATCACACCTTTAACCTTGCGGCCATCGGCAGGATCTTTACTCAGGGTATCCACGTCATAGCGACAGAAAATCGTCGTGATATTGCCTTCGGCGTCTTTCTCGATGCGTTCTGCTTTAATCACGTAGGCATTGCGCAGGCGGACTTCTTTTCCCAGCACCAGACGCTTGTACTGCTTATTGGCCTCTTCGCGGAAGTCAGCCTGATCGATGTAAATTTCAGCGGTAAACGGCACGTCACGTGAGCCCATTTCTGGCTTGCTCGGGTGATTAGGCATTTGAACCCACTGAACCGCATCGCCGGCAAAGTTCTCGATGATCACTTTAACCGGGTTAATGACGGCCATTGCACGCGGTGCATTCTCGTTGAGGTCATCACGGATACAGGATTCCAGCGCCGCCATTTCGACGTTGTTGTCCTGCTTGGTCACGCCGATACGACGGCAGAATTCGCGAATAGACGCGGCGGTATAGCCACGGCGACGCAGACCGGAAACCGTTGGCATACGCGGGTCGTCCCAGCCTTCAACAATCTTCTCGGTCACCAGCAGGCTCAGCTTGCGCTTGGACATGATGGCGTATTCGAGGTTCAGGCGAGAGAACTCGTACTGACGCGGATGGCAAGGAATGGTGATGTTATCCAATACCCAGTCGTACAGACGGCGGTTGTCCTGGAACTCCAGCGTACACAGTGAGTGGGTGATCCCTTCCAGCGCATCGGAAATGCAGTGGGTGAAATCGTACATTGGGTAGATGCACCACTTGTTGCCAGTCTGGTGATGGTCTGCAAACTTGATGCGGTACAGTACCGGGTCACGCATCACGAAGAACGGTGACGCCATGTCAATCTTGGCGCGCAGGCACGCGGTGCCCTCGGCGAACTCGCCGTTACGCATTTTAGCAAACAGCGCGAGGTTCTCCTCGACGGTACGGTCGCGGAACGGGCTGTTTTTACCTGGTGCAGTCAGGTTACCGCGGTATTCGCGGATCTGCTCTGGCGAAAGCTCATCGACATAGGCCAGGCCTTTCTGAATAAGCTCGACCGCGTAGTGGTGCAGTTGATCAAAATAGTCGGAAGAGTAATGAACCTCACCGCTCCACTCGAAACCAAGCCACTGAACGTCTTTTTTAATAGACTCGACGAATTCGATATCTTCTTTCACCGGGTTGGTATCGTCAAAACGCAGGTTGCATTGACCCTGATAGTCTTGAGCGATGCCAAAGTTCAGGCAGATCGATTTTGCGTGGCCAATGTGCAAATAACCATTGGGCTCAGGCGGGAAACGGGTCACGACAGAAGCGTGTTTTCCCGATGCCAGATCTTCATCAATAATCTGACGGATAAAATTTGTTGGGCGGGCTTCAGCCTCACTCATTGTTCAATTCCTCTACGCGAACGAAAGCTCGAAAGACTAACCGCATATGTTCCAACAAGCCACGTCGGGAAACAACCCTTAAGTGCCAAATTTGAAACTATTAAAAATATTTTTACCGTAAAGCCACGGACACAGGCGCTAAAAACAAAAAACGGGAAGAGATTGCTCCCTTCCCGCTGCGATTTTTAACGACTCTCGCCTTTTTTCACAACAAACGGCCAACCTTACTTCGCGTGGATCTCGAACAGTTTGCTCTCGCCTGCCACCACCGACTCACCGGCCAGCAGGGTCAGACCGGAATAGTCTTCCATATTACTAACCACCACCGGGCTTATCATCGAGCGTGCATTGCCGTTCAGATAGTCCAGATCCAGCTCCAGCACCGGTTGACCGGCCTTAACGGTTGCCCCTTCTTCCACCAAACGGGTAAAGCCTTGACCGTTAAGCGCGACGGTGTCCAGACCAATGTGGACCACCACTTCGGCACCGGATTCAGTTTCGAGGCAGAACGCGTGATTGGTGTTAAAGATTTTCACTACCACGCCATTGGCCGGAGCAACCACGGTTTTCTGCGTTGGACGAATCGCCAGGCCTTCACCTACCGCGCCGCTGGCGAAGGCTTCGTCAGGCACCTGAGCGAGTGCAACGACCTCACCGGTGATAGGTGACACCAGCGTTTCCAGCACAGGCTTCGGCGCGTTGGGTACCGCCTGAGGCTTCACGGCGGCAACCGGCGCGGCCGTGGCCGGTGCAGCAGCGGCGGCAACCGGACCGGTAGTCATCACCGTGCGCATCGCACCGGCGATAATCTCGGCGCGGGTTCCCACAATCACCTGCACGCTTTGTTTGTTAAGACGGATAACGCCTGATGCGCCGAGGCGTTTGGCCAACCCATCGTCCACCAGCGAAGAGTCTTTGACGTTAAGACGCAGGCGGGTGATACAGGCGTCGATGCCCGTCAGGTTTTCTGAACCGCCGATGGCGCTGATATAGCGACGGGCCAGCAGGGAAGTTTCATCCGCCTTGCTGTTGCCGGTGGTATCAACATTCACGTCATAACCGTCGGACTCGTCACCGGCAACCGCCAGCTCGCGACCTGGGGTCATCAGGTTGAATTTATTAATGGTGAAACGGAACACCACGTAATAGATAACGAAGAACACCAGACCCTGAGGGATCAGCATATACCAGTGGGTTGCAAGCGGGTTACGCGATGACAGCACCATATCCACCAGACCGGCACTGAAACCAAAACCGGCAATCCAGTGCATGCTGGCAGCAATGAACACGGAAAGCCCAGTCAACACGGCGTGAATGAAATACAGCACCGGTGCAACGAACATGAAGGAGAATTCCAGCGGTTCAGTAATGCCGGTAAAGAAGGAGGCAAACGCCGCTGCCAGCATGATGCCGCCCACTTTCGCGCGGTTTTCAGGGCGTGCACAGTGGTAAATAGCCAGTGCCGCACCGGGCAAACCAAACATCATGATTGGGAAGAAGCCCGCCTGATAACGACCGGTGATCCCCACGGTGGCTTTGCCGGCTTCGATGGATTCCTGACCGCCGAGGAAGTTAGGGATATCGTTGATGCCCGCGACGTCAAACCAGAACACCGAGTTAAGCGCATGATGCAGACCGACGGGAATCAGCAGACGGTTGAAGAAAGCATAGATGCCCGCGCCCGCAGATCCCAGTTGCTGGATGTGCTCACCAAAGGTCACCAGACCGTTAAAGATAAGCGGCCAGACGTACATCATGATGAACGCCACGACGATCATCAGGAAAGAGGTCAGGATAGGCACCAGACGACGGCCGCTAAAGAACGACAACGCCTTTGGCAGCTCTACGTGGCTGAAGCGGTTATACAGCTCTGCAGAAATGATACCGACGAGAATACCCACAAACTGGTTGTTGATTTTGCCGAAGGCCGCAGGCACGTCAGCGACTGGGATTTTTTGGATCATGGAGACCGCTGCCGGAGAACACAGCGTGGTTAATACCAGAAAACCGACGAAACCCGTCAGCGCGGCTGCGCCATCTTTGTCTTTGGACATGCCGTAAGCCACGCCAATCGCGAAGAGTACCGCCATGTTTTCAATGATTGCCGATCCTGACTTGATAAACAGGGCCGCCAACGCGTTGTCGCCGCCCCAGCCCACCGGGTCAATCCAATACCCTACCCCCATCAATATTGCTGCGGCGGGTAATGTCGCAACCGGGACCATCAAGGCCCGGCCAATCTTCTGCAAGTAGCTAAGTATACTCAACTTTTCCCCCTATTCGCCCTGAGACGAATCACCAAAGTAGTTTAATTAGAATGTGTGACTACCTATCTTTGAAAATGCTCAAAACCTGACTCACCAAAGTCATAATGCGCAGTGTAAAAAAATTAATTCGTATCGCAAATTAAAACCTCATTATTTGTGATTTTTATCACCAAAAATGGGTATTAACAAGCCATAATGCTAGTCATAACCCAAAACTTATTTTATCATTAAAAAAATCTAGGCCGCAGCGTGCCGATCATCTGCGTTAATGAGCCCGCTGTAAAGTCAAAGCCGGTCATGCATGGAACATTTAAATTCCTTGCCCATCGCCCCTCGCGGTGGGTATACAAAGTATAAAACTTAAGAGGTGTACGATGAGACTTATTCCGCTGAATACTCCCACTGAAGTGGGTAAATGGGCTGCGCGTCATATTGTTCAACGCATCAACGCGTTTAACCCCACCGCCGAACGTCCGTTTGTACTGGGTCTGCCGACCGGGGGTACCCCGATGGAAGCCTATAAACATCTTGTTGCTATGCATAAAGCAGGCCAAGTCAGCTTCCAAAACGTGGTAACCTTCAACATGGATGAGTACGTTGGCCTGCCGCAGGAACATCCGGAAAGCTACCATACGTTCATGTACAAAAACTTCTTCGACCACGTTGATATTAAAAAAGAAAATATTAATCTTTTAAACGGTAATGCACCGGACGTCGATGAAGAGTGCCGTCAGTACGAAGCAAAAATTAAGTCCTACGGCAAAATTAATCTGTTCATGGGCGGCGTGGGCAACGACGGTCACATTGCGTTTAACGAACCGGCTTCCTCACTGGCTTCGCGTACGCGCATCAAGACGTTGACCCACGATACACGCATTGCCAATTCGCGTTTCTTTGATAACGATGTTTCACAGGTGCCAAAATATGCGCTGACCGTCGGCGTGGGTACCCTGCTCGATGCGGAAGAAGTGATGATTCTGGTGACCGGCCATGCCAAGGCACAGGCTCTGGAAGCCGCGGTCGAAGGCAACATCAACCACATGTGGACCATCAGCTGCCTACAGCTGCATGCGAAAGCAGTGGTCGTTTGCGACGAACCATCCACAATGGAATTAAAAGTAAAAACGGTGAAATACTTCCGTGAGCTTGAAGCCGAAAATATGAAAGATCTTTAATTAATCCAAAATTTACAGACAGTTCCGTGAAATAATTGGCTCTGCGCGACGAGGCAGCAAGTGAGAGAATCCCCATCGGCTGACCTAGTCGGTGATTCGGAAAAACGCGCGAAGCTTACGCCGTTGCAGTGCCAATGACGACGGGGAAAGGGGGGTGAGATGTTCGCTTTGATTAACGGTCGGATCTATACCGGCCACGATATTCTGGATAACCACGCGGTAGTGATTGCTAATGGGGTAATCGACTGTGTTTGCCCAGTTGACGCACTGCCGGCGGATATAGAAACGCGCAGTCTGGAAGGCGCCCGACTAGCCCCCGGATTCATCGACCTGCAGCTCAACGGCTGCGGCGGCGTGCAGTTCAATGACTCACTGGAAGCCATTTCGGTTGAGACGCTGGAAATCATGCAGGCGGCCAACGAGAAATCCGGCTGTACCAGCTATCTGCCGACGCTAATTACCAGCAGTGACGAGTTCATGAAGCACGGCATCAAGGTGATGCGCGAGTATCTGGCGAAGTACCCGAATCAGGCGCTGGGTCTGCATCTTGAAGGACCGTACCTGAGCCTCGAGAAAAAAGGGACCCACAATCCGGCGTTCATCCGTAAACCGGATGCCGCAATGATAGACTACATCTGCGCCAACGCCGACGTGGTTACCAAGGTCACGCTGGCCCCGGAACAGGTTGAGGGCAGGTTTATACGTCAGCTGCGTGACGCGGGAATCGTCGTCTCTGCCGGTCACTCCAACTCGAGCTACGAGCAGGCGCGTGAAGGCTTTGCCGACGGTATTAGCTTCGCGACCCACTTGTATAACGCCATGCCGCCAATCTCTGGCCGTCAGCCTGGTTTGATGGGGGCGATTTTTGATACCCCAGAAGTTTACACCGGGATTATCGTAGACGGTCATCACGTCGCCTGGCCAAGTATTCGTAACGCTAAGAAACTTAAGGGCGAAAAGCTGGTATTAGTCACCGACGCGACCGCTCCGGCCGGAGCAAATATTGAAGAGTTCATTTTTGCTGGTAAAACAATATACTATCGTGATGGACTTTGTGTGGATGAAAACGGCACCCTCAGTGGTTCCGCGCTGACGATGATTCAGGCAGTACAAAACAGCGTAGAACATGTCGGTATTGCGTTAGACGAGGCGCTGCGTATGGCCACGCTCTACCCGGCTCGCGCCATTGGTGTTGAAGGAACACTGGGCAGTATTGAAGCGGGAAAAGTGGCCAACCTGACCGCGTTCACCCACGACTTCAAAATAACAAAAACCCTCGTCAACGGTGATGAGGTGTAATCGCAGAGAGCAATAAATGAACACAGGCGGGCAGTCACAAATAGGTAACGTTGATCTGGTCAAGCAGTTAAATAGTGCTGCGGTCTACCGCCTGATTGACCAGCAAGGACCCATCTCGCGCATTCAAATCGCCGAGCTTAGCCAGCTTGCCCCCGCCAGTGTCACCAAGATTTCCCGCCAGCTGCTCGAGCGCGGCCTGATTAAAGAAGTCGATCAACAGGCCTCGACCGGCGGCAGGCGCGCTATCTCAATTATCACCGAGACGCGCCCGTTTCAGACCGTGGCGGTCCGTTTGGGCCGCAACGACGCCACGCTCACGCTATACGACCTGAGCGCCAAGGCCCTTTCTGAACAGCATTATCCCCTGCCGGAACGCACTCAGGAGACGCTCGAAAATGCGCTAGTCTCCGCTATCACCCATTTTATGGAAGTCAATCAGCGCAAAATTCGTGAACTGATTGCGATCGCCGTGATCTTGCCCGGGCTGGTCGATCCGGTCAAAGGCATCGTGCGCTACATGCCGCATATCAGCGTTCACAACTGGCGGTTGGTGGACATTCTTGAAAGCAAGTTCAACGTCACCAGCTTTGTCGGCCATGACATCCGCAGTCTGGCGTTGGCGGAGCACTACTTCGGTGCAACGCGCGACTGCCAGGACTCCATTTTGGTTCGTTTGCATCGCGGAACCGGTGCCGGCATTCTGGTTAACGGACAAATCTTCCTCGGCAGCAACGGCAACGTCGGCGAGATTGGCCACATTCAGGTCGATCCCCTCGGTGAACGTTGTCACTGCGGCAATTTTGGCTGCCTCGAGACCATCGCGGCCAACTCGGCTATCGAAAATCGGGTGCGCAATCTGCTGACGCAGGGCTATCCAAGCAAGCTTTCGCTGGACGACTGCACCATCAGCAGCATCTGCAAAGCGGCAAACCGTGGCGATCAGCTCGCCTGCGAGGTGATTGAATACGTCGGCCGTCATCTCGGTAAAAGCATTGCCATCGCGATAAACCTGTTCAACCCACAGAAAGTCGTCATCGCAGGTGAAATCACCGAAGCCGATAAAGTGCTGCTCCCTGCCCTGCAGAGCTGCATCAATACTCAGGTATTGAAAGATTTCCGCCGCAACCTGCCGATTGTGACGTCAGAATTGAACCATCGTTCGGCCATCGGTGCGTTTGCGCTGGTGAAACGCGCGATGCTCAACGGCGTGCTGCTCCAGCGTCTGCTGGAAAATTCGGCCCAATAGTTTCTGGTTTGACGGTCCCGGCATCTTCAGGGATGAAGGGGCTTTGCTGTTGCATTTGAGATGCAAAAATCTGGTCGTGAAAAAATAGGTTATCTATGACAATTAAAAACGTAATTTGTGATATCGACGGCGTTCTGCTGCATGACAATACGCCAGTGCCCGGTGCCGACCTGTTTTTAGCACGTGTTCAGGAACAGGGAATGCCGCTGGTTATCCTGACCAATTACCCCTCTCAGACCGCACAAGACCTTGCTAATCGCTTTGCTTCCGCAGGACTCGACGTGCCGGAAAGCGCCTTTTTCACCTCAGCGATGGCCACCGCAGACTTCCTTAAGCGTCAGGAAGGTAAAAAAGCCTACGTGATTGGCGAAGGCGCGCTTATCCATGAGCTGTACAACGCCGGATTTACGATCACCGATATTAATCCTGATTTCGTGATAGTCGGTGAAACGCGGTCGTACAACTGGGACATGATGCACAAAGCCGCCTACTTTGTCGCCAACGGCGCACGGTTTATTGCCACCAATCCCGACTACCACGGGCACGGTTTTGTGCCTGCCTGCGGCGCGCTCTGTGCACCGATTGAGAAAATCACCGGCCGCAAGCCGTTCGTGGTCGGCAAACCAAGCCCCTGGATCATCCGTTCCGCGCTGAACAAGATGCAGGCGCACTCCGAAGACACCGTGATTGTCGGTGACAATCTACGCACCGATATTTTGGCTGGCTTTCAGGCCGGACTCGAAACCATTCTGGTGCTGAGCGGCGTTTCGACGTTAAACGACGTGGAAAACATGCCGTTCCGACCGACCTGGATCTACCCTTCCGTAGCCGATATCGACGTCATCTAACGCGCCCCCAGTCATTTTTTGCCAGCGCCGGTCACTAAAAACCGGCGCTTTTTCTTTATTTGATAAGTTACGCCCGCTATTTTTAGCCTCATCTATCCCACCCGGCCTTTTTTTGAAGATTCGATAATTTATCCCCCTTAAAAATGACAATCCGCTAAGAAACGCAGAGGGTCAACCAACTATTTTTCAAACAATCGCTAAATTGCTTGCAAAGGCTCTCGCTTTTACGCATTTTCATTATCAGAGACGCAGCGTAGTCCGAAATAAATTGTGAATTCGGTAATGCCGCCCAACAACAACTCGGTAATGAAAAATAACATCACCGCCAGAGAAAAGCCGTTAGGGAGAGTTATATGTGTTCTATATTTGGTGTGCTCGACATTAAAACCGACTCCGTCGAGCTGCGCAAAAAGGCGCTTGAGCTGTCACGCTTGATGCGCCATCGTGGTCCAGACTGGTCCGGCGTTTACGCCAGCGACAAAGCGATTCTTTGTCACGAGCGTCTGTCGATTGTTGACGTCAACAACGGCGCGCAACCCCTGTACAACGAAGCACAAACTCACGTTCTGGCAGTTAACGGCGAAATTTACAACCATCAGGCGCTGCGTGCCTCCCTTGGCGAGCGTTATGCGTTCCAGACCGAATCCGACTGTGAAGTGATCCTCGCGCTTTACCAGGAAAAAGGCCCGGCGTTCCTCGATGAACTGCAGGGAATGTTCGCCTTTATCCTTTATGACACTGAAAAAGACGCTTACCTGATTGGCCGTGACCACCTGGGCATTATCCCGCTTTATATGGGCTACGATGAGCATGGCAACATGTTCCTGGCTTCAGAGATGAAATCACTGGTTCCAGTGTGCCGCACCATCAAAGAGTTCCCGGCGGGCAGCTACCTGTGGAGCAAAGACGGCGAAATCGTTGAGTACTATCAGCGTGAATGGTTCGAGTTTGACAACGTTAAAGACAACGTCACTGACAAGGTTGCGCTGAAAGACGCGCTGGAAGAGTCGGTGAAAAGCCACTTGATGTCAGACGTACCTTACGGCGTGCTGCTGTCCGGCGGTCTGGACTCCTCAATTATCTCTGCGATAACCAAGAAGTTCGCCGGTCGTCGCATTGAAGATAAAGATCAAAGCGAAGCCTGGTGGCCACAACTGCACTCCTTCGCGGTAGGTCTTGAGGGCTCACCCGACCTGCGTGCGGCACAGGAAGTGGCGAACCACCTCGGTACCGTGCACCACGAAATTCATTTCACCGTGCAGGAAGGTCTCGACGCTATCCGTGACGTGATTTATCACATCGAAACCTACGACGTGACCACCATTCGTGCGTCGACCCCGATGTACCTGATGTCGCGCAAGATCAAGGCGATGGGCATCAAAATGGTGCTGTCTGGTGAAGGTGCCGATGAAGTGTTTGGCGGCTACCTGTACTTCCATAAAGCGCCAAACGAGCAGGAATTCCACGAAGAGACCGTGCGTAAGCTGCTGGCTCTGCACATGTATGACTGTGCGCGCGCCAACAAGGCGATGTCAGCCTGGGGCGTAGAAGCTCGCGTGCCTTTCCTGGACAAAAAATTCCTCGACGTCGCGATGCGCGTTAACCCGAAAGACAAAATGTGCGGCAATGGCAAAATGGAAAAACATATTCTGCGCGAATGTTTTGAAGACTATTTGCCGAAAAGCGTGGCGTGGCGTCAGAAAGAGCAATTCTCTGACGGGGTGGGCTACAGCTGGATTGACACCTTAAAAGAAGTGGCAGCGCAGCAGGTGACCGACCAACAGCTCGAAACTGCGCATTTCCGCTTCCCTTACAACACCCCGACCTCGAAAGAGGGGTATCTGTACCGGACTATCTTTGAAGAGCTGTTCCCGGTTCCAAGCGCAGCAGAATGCGTTCCGGGTGGCCCGACAGTCGCCTGTTCTTCAGCGAAAGCCGTTGAGTGGGATGAATCGTTCAAAACCATGAACGATCCTTCTGGCCGTGCCGTAGGCGTGCATGAATCTGCCTATCAATAAGTGACATTTTTTCAAGCTAACGGGCCACTTTAGGCCCGTTTTTTTATGTTTAAATTAATTGAATATCCTATCTTTTGTAGAATTTATCGCCGGAGTGGTCATAAGCTACCCAAATGCACCGCATCCGCGCTTTTTTGGCAAAAAACTTGTTGACGCAAAACTGCCATATACGCATAATGCGCCCCGCAACGCCGATGAAGGTTGAGCAGAAAGAAGACGGCTACGTAGCTCAGTTGGTTAGAGCACATCACTCATAATGATGGGGTCACAGGTTCGAATCCCGTCGTAGCCACCATTTTATTCTGAATGGTTATGAGCAAAGTCGTAGTAAGAATTATGCAGTAAACACCATTGGGGTATCGCCAAGCGGTAAGGCACCGGTTTTTGATACCGGCATTCCCTGGTTCGAATCCAGGTACCCCAGCCAAATTTAGAAAAGCTCGCTTCGGCGGGCTTTTTGCTTTTCTGCGTCCTGGCTTTTGCCTGACCTTATTTTCGGACATCAACAATAGCGGACACAAAAAAGGCAGTGAAGCCACTGCCTTGATAGATTCGACACTTCCCTGCCTTTTATTTACAGTCCTAAGGCATATTCCAGCGCCATGGATTTCAGCTTGCCCGCTCTCTGAGCCGCCATCAAGGCCAGATTGCGAAGAATTCGCACCGGCGGCAGACTGTTGCTGAACGCGGTGTAGAACAGGTCCATGCCGCTCTGCATCATCAGGTTGTCAACTCTGCGACGGCGCTGATAGCGTTGCAGTACCCTCTCACTCCACCAGGCTTCACCTTTGTCATTCGCCTGCGCGACCACGTCCAGC
Organism: Rouxiella badensis; assembly: GCF_002093665.1. Lineage (GTDB taxonomy): Bacteria > Pseudomonadota > Gammaproteobacteria > Enterobacterales > Enterobacteriaceae > Rouxiella > Rouxiella badensis. The sequence goes on from NZ_MRWE01000001.1 coordinate 229,787, forward strand.
AGCGCCTCAACGTCCCGATAGCCAAGATTCACGCCCTGACCGGCCAGTGGATTAATGGTATGCGCCGCGTCACCGACCAACACCAACCCCGGCGAGACGTAGCGCTGAGCGTGACGACGCACCAGCGGGAAAGACCCTGACGAGAGCGCCTGAACCGTCCCGAGACGCGGCGGGAACGCGGCCGTAATCTCCTGGGTCAGCTGTTTCATATTTAACGACTGTAGTTGGCGGATACGCTGCGGGCTGTCGTACCAAACGAGCGAGGCGTGGTTGCCCCACAGCGGCAGGAACGCACGCGGTCCGCTCGGGTAAAACTGCTGCCAGGTGACATCCAGATCCTTCGACTGAGTTTCGACGTTAATCAGCATACAGTTCTGGCGATACTGCCAGCCATCAATGCCAATTCCAGCCTGCTGACGCACCAATGAATTCGCCCCGTCTGCGGCCACGACCAATTTGGCATCAATCGTTTCACCACTAACCAGCTCCAGCAACCATCCGCCCTCGCCCGCATTTTTCAGTTGCTTAAGCTTGTCTGGGCAAAATAGGGTCAGATTTTCCAGCAGCTGCATCTCCTGCCACAGAGCCAGCTGAAGCACCCGGTTTTCGAGCATAAAGCCCAGTTCAGGCAGACCGAGCGACTGGGCGTCGAACAATACCTCCGACCCCGGCTGCTCCCAGGTTTCCAGACGGCGATACGGCGTAAATCGCATTTTTGCGACGTTTTTCCATGCGCCAAGCTTCTCGAGCAGGCGCACGGAAGCGCAGCCAATGGCGGAAATACGCAGATCGATGGGATCGGCAGCATCAAAAGGCTGTGGCGCCTTGTCTTCAATAACCGCCACATTCAGCCCTTGCTGAGCGAAACCCAGCGCCGTCGCGGCACCGACCATTCCACCGCCTACCACCACCACGTCGAAGGACTTATTTATCATTTTTGTCACGACAGTATTCATTCTGCTCTTCGTTTACTGGGTTATTTTTCGTGAAATCAAGGCACGCGCCCGATAGATATTTTGAGAAGTGTACCGGATTTTTCTGTTGCTATCAGTCCGTAACCTGCGCTGACGCACTAGCCACTCGATTGATGTGGGATTACAATACTTCTCCAGAAATACGCCGCCCGGTAAAAAACACTCACCGGCTGTACGGCAGAGTCTATTCGCCACCCCATTCCCAAACTATTGACCAATAGGCTCTGAGGCTTCACTCCAGAAGTAGAGTATAGGGGTGTTTTGTTTAACGCTTTTTGAGTAATGGCATGTCAATGAAGAAAAAACTGCATATTAAAACCTGGGGCTGCCAGATGAACGAGTACGATTCATCTAAAATGGCTGACCTGCTTAACAGCACACACGGTTTCGAACTCACTGAAAATGCCGAAGAGGCCGACGTGCTGTTGCTTAATACTTGCTCAATCAGGGAAAAGGCGCAGGAGAAAGTCTTCCACCAGCTCGGCCGCTGGAAGCTGCTCAAGCGCAAAAGACCCGAGATTATTATCGGCGTCGGCGGCTGCGTGGCCTCGCAGGAAGGCAAGCTGATTCGCCAGCGCGCCCACTATGTCGACATCGTATTCGGCCCGCAAACGCTGCACCGCCTGCCGGAAATGATCAACCACGTACGCGGCAGCAAAAGTCCTATCGTTGACGTCAGCTTCCCCGAAATCGAAAAATTCGACCGCCTGCCTGAACCCCGTGCCGACGGCCCGACCGCCTTTGTCTCCATCATGGAGGGCTGCAACAAGTACTGTAGCTTCTGCGTAGTGCCTTACACCCGCGGCGAAGAAGTCAGCCGCCCGAGCGACGACGTGCTGTTCGAAATCGCCCAACTTGCGGCACAGGGCGTGCGTGAGGTTAACCTGCTGGGCCAGAATGTTAACGCCTATCGCGGTCCTGGCTTTGACGGTGAGATTTGCACCTTCGCCGAGCTGCTGCGCCTGGTCGCTAGCATCGACGGCATCGACCGTATTCGCTTCACCACCAGCCACCCTATCGAGTTTACCGACGACATCATCGAGGTTTATAAAGATACCCCTGAGCTGGTGAGCTTCCTGCATCTGCCGGTGCAATGCGGCTCAGACCGTGTGCTGACCATGATGAAGCGCGCGCACACCGTGCTGGAGTATAAATCCACGCTGCGTAAAATCCTCAAGGCGCGCCCTGGCATCACCTTTAGCTCCGACTTTATCGTCGGCTTCCCTGGTGAGACCGCGGAAGACCACGCGCAGACCATGAAGCTTATCGCCGACGTCAACATGGACGTCAGCTACAGCTTTATCTACTCTGCTCGCCCGGGCACGCCGGCGGCGGACATGGTTGACGACGTCAGCGAAGAGGAGAAGAAGCAGCGCCTGTACGAATTGCAGGAACGCATTCTCCAGCAGTCCCTGCGCATTAGTCGCGCCATGATTGGCACCGTGCAACGCATTCTGGTGGAAGGCACGTCTCGCAAGAGCATCATGGAGTTGACAGGCCGCACCGAAAACAACCGCGTGGTCAATTTCGAAGGCACGCCGGACATGATTGGCAAGTTCGTAGACGTCGAGATTATCGACGTACTGACCAACTCCCTGCGCGGCATCGTGGTGCGTACCGAAGACCAGATGGATCTGCGTCAAATTGCCTCCCCGCAGTCGGTGATTGCACGCACCCGTAAAGAGAATGAAATCGGCGTGGGTCTCTATCAGCCCTAATCTTTTCAATGATTAACGTTAAAGGGCGCTCAGGCGCCCTTTATTTTTTGGAGAAAGGCCGCATATTCTGATCAACAGCACTTGAGGTGCTGGGAAAATTTCGCCAAGGGCATGTATGATTACTTTATAAAGTCGTCATCGAAATACACCTTCAACAGGTCCCGAGTGGCCCAGAGGAATAGTTTGAACGTTGTAACACAAGAGATTTTGCTGGAGCCCGAAGACAATCAGCGTCTGCTGAGTCTTTGTGGCCCGTTTGATGACAACATCAAACAACTGGAGCGCCGGTTGGGCATCGAGATCAATCGTCGTGATAACGCCTTTAAACTGGTAGGTAAAAACCTTTGCGTCGAAGCGGCCGCGGATATCCTGCGCGACCTGTATGTCGACACGGCGCCGCTGCGCGGTGAAATTCAGGACATCGATCCTGAAAAAATCCACCTGGCCATTAAAGAGAGTCGTGTACTGGAGCAAACCGCAGAGAGCGTGCCGGACTACGGTAAAGCGGTCATTATCAAGACCAAGCGCGGCATGATTAAGCCGCGCACGCCGAACCAGGCACAGTATATTGCCAACGTGCTTGACCACGATATCACCTTTGGTATCGGGCCTGCCGGTACGGGTAAAACGTATCTGGCGGTTGCGGCAGCGGTTGACGCACTGGAGCGCCAGGAGGTTCGTCGTATTCTACTGACGCGCCCCGCGGTCGAAGCCGGTGAAAAACTGGGCTTCCTGCCCGGCGATCTCAGCCAGAAGGTCGACCCTTACCTGCGTCCCCTGTATGATGCGCTGTTCGAAATGCTCGGCTTTGAGAAAGTCGAGAAGCTGATTGAGCGAAACGTAATTGAAGTTGCGCCGCTGGCCTACATGCGCGGCCGTACACTCAATGACGCCTTTATCATTCTGGACGAAAGCCAGAATACCTCGATTGAACAGATGAAAATGTTCCTGACGCGTATCGGTTTCAACTCCAAGGCGGTTATTACCGGCGACGTTACGCAGATTGACCTGCCGCGCCACCAAAAATCCGGCCTGCGCCACGCCATTGAAGTGCTTTCTGGCGTTGAAGAGTTGAGCTTTAACTTCTTCCACAGCGAAGACGTCGTGCGCCACCCGGTGGTTGCCCGCATCGTGGTCGCGTATGAAACCTGGGAAGAAGAAGACCAGAAACGCCGTGACGAGGTTGCCAGACAGCGCAAGCAAGAATCACAGCAGTATGCTGCCCAACCCACCCCTGAACAGAGCAATACATGAGTCATCAGGTTATTTTAGATTTACAGATTGCCAGCGAGAGCAGCGAAGGCTTGCCGGCAGAGAGCGACTTCCAGCAGTGGCTGGAAGCCGTACTTCCTCAGTTCCAGGAAGAGTCGGAAGTGACAATCCGCATCGTTGACGAGGCGGAAAGCCATGAGCTGAACATGACCTATCGCGGTAAAGACAAGCCGACCAACGTGCTGTCTTTCCCGTTTGAAGCACCACCGGGCATGGAAATGCCGTTGCTTGGCGATTTGGTCATCTGCCGTCAGGTCGTTGAACAAGAAGCCCGCGAGCAAAATAAGGCGTTAAATGCGCACTGGGCCCATATGGTTGTCCACGGTAGCCTCCATCTGCTAGGGTATGACCACATCGAAGAGGAAGAAGCGGAAGAGATGGAAGCCATCGAGATTGAGATTATGCAATCTCTCGGACATCCCGACCCTTATCTTTTGCTCGACGAATGATTTATTCGATGAATCATTAGTCGAAAGAATAGTGTCACTCGACGAAACGCACTAAAAAGCATTACTCTGTTTTCATTACCCATGTCATTGACGCTAGCGCCACGCCCTGACGTCAATGATTTTACTATTATCAACAAGAGAATCTCCAACCCAACGCCATGAGCGATGACCACCCACAAAACAGCGACAGCCCCAGTCCCAAGAAGGGCTTCTTTTCCCTTATTCTTAACCAGTTATTTCACGGTGAACCTAAAAACCGTGGTGATTTGGTTGAGCTGATCCGTGATTCCGAACAAAACGATCTGATCGACCCCGATACCCGAGACATGCTGGAAGGCGTGATGGATATCGCCGAGCAGCGCGTTCGTGACATCATGATCCCGCGTTCGCAGATGATTACGCTTAAACGCAATCAGCCAATCGAAGAGTGCCTGGACGTCATTATCGAGTCAGCCCACTCACGATTCCCGATCATCAGTGAAGATAAGGACCACATTGAAGGTATTCTGATGGCAAAAGACTTATTGCCATTTATGCGTACCGAATCAGAGCCATTCAGCATCGATAAAGTGCTGAGAACCGCTGTTGTCGTTCCTGAAAGCAAGCGCGTAGACCGCATGCTGAAAGAGTTCCGTTCACAGCGTTACCACATGGCGATTGTGGTTGACGAGTTTGGTGGCGTCTCTGGTCTGGTGACCATTGAAGACATTCTCGAGCTGATCGTTGGCGAAATTGAAGACGAATACGATGATGAAGAAGATCTCAATATCCGTCAGCTAAGCCGACATACCTATACCGTTCGCGCACTTGCGCCAATTGAAGACTTCAACGAGGTATTCGACACCAACTTCAGCGATGAAGAGGTCGACACCATTGGCGGTCTGGTCATGCAATCCTTTGGGCACCTCCCTGCCCGCGGCGAAACGATCGAAATCGACGGTTACGTATTCAAAGTTGCGATGGCCGATAGCCGCCGTATCATTCAGGTTCACGTAAAAATCCCGGACGACGCGCCGCAACCGAAATTGGAAGCTTAATTTAAAACATGGCACTAAAATTTTTATACCTGTCAGATTTCGCGTCGCAGGAAGGCGGCAAAGGAACGCATCCCCAGGCGCTTACACAGAGAAGCCGCTTGGGTAAGGGAATGAAGCCAACACATTTGTGGTGTGAAATATGACGGGTATATTCCAACGCCAGCGGGTGAGATGCCTGCTGGCGGTTTTATTTGGTGCCTGTGGCACGCTGTCCTTCTCCCCTTATGACTTTTGGCCTGCGGCCATCATCTCGCTGTTTGGCCTGCTGGCGGTTACCCTTGACCGCCGTCCGGGCCAGTCGGCGCTGCTGGGTTTTTGTTGGGGATTAGGCCTGTTCGGCAGCGGCGTGAACTGGGTTTATGTCAGTATCGCCACTTTTGGCGGTATGCCAGGCCCGGTGAACATCTTCCTGGTGGCGCTGCTCGCCGTCTATCTGTCACTCTATACCCTGCTGTTTGGCGCATTACTTGCCAAGCTGTGGCCTAAAACCACCTGGTGGCGTCTGGCGCTTGCGGCACCTGCGCTGTGGCAAATTACCGAGTTTTTACGCGGTTGGGTACTGACCGGCTTCCCGTGGCTACAGTTTGGCTACAGCCAGATCAATGGTCCATTGAAAGGGCTCGCTCCGCTCGGTGGCGTTGAGAGCATCACCTTTGTGATGATGTCGCTCAGCGGTCTGCTGGTGTATGCGCTGCATCAACGTAAGAAAGTGCCGGCGGTCATCGCGCTGGCCATGCTGCTGCTGCCTTGGCCTCTGCGTCAGGTGCACTGGTTCACGCCACAGCCGGACAAAACCGTTGACGTTGCTATGGTTCAGGGAAATATTCCGCAGTCGATGAAGTGGGACCCGAAAGCGCTTATCTCAACGCTACAGGCCTATCTCGACGAGACGCGTCCTTACCTCGGCAAGGCGAAAATCATCATCTGGCCAGAGTCGGCTATCCCGGATATCGAATCCGATCAGCAGCAGTTTCTGACCATGATGGATGACCTTTCACGCGCACATCACAGTCATCTGATCACCGGCATCGTTGATTATCAGCGTACCGAAACCGGTGCCAAGACTTATAACAGCGTGATCGCTCTGGGTGAGCCTGAGCCTTATCGTTATCCCGATCCTAATCGCTACAACAAATATCATCTGGTGCCATTCGGTGAGTTTGTACCTATGGAAGACCTGCTGCGTCCTTTAGCCCCGTTCTTCGATTTGCCGATGTCATCATTTAGTCGCGGTAACTATATTCAGCCACCGCTGCACGTTGCCGGTCTGAATTTCACCACCGCCATTTGCTATGAAATTGTCGAAGGCGAACAGGTGCGGGAGAACTTCCATCCTGATACCAACCTGCTGCTGACCGTTTCAAACGACGCGTGGTTTGGACACTCGATCGGGCCGTGGCAGCATTTCCAGATGGCACGCATGCGCGCCGTCGAGCTTGGCCGTCCTCTGCTGCGCAGCACCAATAACGGTGTTACTGCCGCCGTTGATGCCGAGGGCAATATTATCGCCGAGATCCCGCAGTTCACCCGTCAGGTGCTGGAAGTAAAAGTCACGCCAACCGCCGGTGTTACGCCTTATGCCCGCATGGGAAGCTGGCCGGTGTGGATCCTGACCCTGCTGTTTGCCGTTGCAAGCATCCTGTTAAGCCGCCGCAAGGCGTAAGTTATTGTCATTATGCAGAGGCACTTAAGGGTGCCTCTGCCTGTTTTCAGTGCAACCCTATTCTTAATGGTCTCTTTTTACTTCCTGCCTGGTCGCCGTTTTCGCCGTTCTATTCTTTTCACTTACCTTCGCTATTCGTTCATAAATTCGACTAATAAGTTCAGTTGGCATGCATCTTGCTACATCTTGTTGAAAGATATCTTATTTATAAACTTATAGTCGCGCTTTGCATCGTTTTGACACATTTCGTGCAAAAACTGGTCACCATACCGGTGCAACAGGCCATTGTTGCTTGAAATTGGTGCGCGCGTTGTCTCAAAAAAGAAACATAACGATTTCACAATATTCACATTACGGTATCTTCTGAATGCCAAGATTATATTGAGCACAGCCGAGAGTGAGTTAACGGAAGTCTTTATTATCGGATTCATCTTTGATCCTTCCTGAGGGATCCATCACTAAGCAAAGGAGTTGGACCATGCAAATGCGCAAACTGGTGTTGTCAGTTCTGCTGGCAAGTGTCGCCGCAAGTAGCCTAGCCCACGCCGAAGACCTGACGGGTACGCTGAAAAAAATCAAAGACAGCGGCCTGATTGTTGTCGGCCACCGTGAGTCTTCTATTCCCTTCTCTTATTACAATAATGAACAGAAAGTGGTGGGATATTCACAGGATTTCTCTAACGCCATTGTTGATGCTATTAAGAAGAAGCTCAACGCGCCAAATCTTCAGGTGAAAATGTTGCCTATCACCTCGCAAAACCGCATTCCGCTGCTGCAAAACGGCACCTACGACTTCGAGTGTGGGTCCACCACCAACAACCTTGAACGTCAGCAGCAGGCGGCGTTCTCTGACACCATCTTCGTTATCGGTACCCGTCTTCTGGTTAAGAAAGGCTCGCCGATTAAAGACTTCGACGATCTGAAGGGTAAAACCGTGGTCGTTACTTCAGGGACGACCTCTGAAGTGCTGCTCAACAAACTGAACGACGAGAAGAAGCTGGGTCTGAAAATCATCAGTACTAAAGACCACGGTGACTCCTTCCGTACACTGGAAACTGGCCGTGCTGCTGCATTTATGCTTGATGACGCCCTGCTGGCAGGCGAGCGCGCCAAAGCCAAAAACCCGAATGACTGGGTCATTCTCGGCACTCCGCAGTCTAAAGAAGCCTACGGCTGTATGCTGCGTAAAGATGACCCTGAATTCAAGAAACTGGTTGATGACACCATCGTGCAGGCAGAGACCTCAGGCCAGGCCGCTAAATGGTTCGACACCTGGTTCAAACAGCCTATTCCACCAAAGAATCTGAACATGAACTTTGAATTGTCTGACGACATGAAAGCCCTGTTCAAAACGCCAAACGATAAGGCGCTTTAATTAAATACGTAAAGTCACTAAACACTGAAGTATCCCCGAAGCCTTTGATGCTGCAGCTTCGTAGCTACAGGGGCAAAGGGAAGGTGATGATGTCCTGACAGGGGCACAGGAACCTGCAACATAGCAGGGAGAATGCGGGGTGGTCGTTCCCCACCCCGCCATTCTTTACACCCACAAATCCAGACTGTTCACGTCATCACTTGCACGGCAATTAATGGAGTACGCTATGTCTTCTGGTTGGAATTGGGGCATTTTTCTCGAACAGGCCCCCTTCGGTAACACCACTTATCTCGGCTGGATCTGGTCTGGTTTTCAGGTCACCGTGGCGCTGTCAATCTGCGCCTGGATCATCGCATTCCTCGTCGGTTCAGCATTCGGCATTCTGCGTACCGTGCCTAACCGCTTCCTGTCTGCACTCGGCACCTGCTACGTGGAACTTTTCCGTAATGTCCCGCTGATTGTGCAATTCTTTATCTGGTATCTGGTGGTGCCTGAACTGCTGCCCGAGAACATCGGCATGTGGTTCAAGCAGGATCTTGACCCTAACGTGCAGTTCTTTGTTTCGTCGATGGTCTGTTTGGGGTTGTTTACCGCCGCGCGCGTCTGCGAACAGGTCCGTGCGGCCATCCAGTCACTGCCGCGCGGTCAGAAAGCCGCCGGACTAGCGATGGGGTTGACCCTGCCGCAGACCTATCGCTACGTGCTGCTGCCCAATGCCTATCGCGTTATCGTGCCGCCGCTGACCTCCGAGATGCTTAATCTGGTCAAAAACTCGGCAATAGCCTCGACTATCGGCCTGGTCGACATGGCCGCACAGGCCGGCAAACTGCTCGACTATTCGGCTCACGCCTATGAGTCCTTTACCGCCATCACGCTGGCTTATGTCCTCATCAACGCGGTCATCATGCTTATCATGCAACAGGTTGAACGCAAGATTCGCCTGCCGGGCAATCTGGGGAGCAAATAATTCATGTATCAATTTGACTGGAGTTCGATTGTTCCCAGCCTGCCCTACCTGATAAGCGGCATGGTCATTACGCTGAAGATAACCGCTATCGCTATCGTATTCGGTATTCTTTGGGGAACCCTGCTGGCTGTCATGCGCCTGTCGTCGTTCAAACCGATCAGCTGGTTTGCCCGAATTTACGTCAACATGTTCCGCGCCGTGCCGCTGGTCATGGTGCTGCTGTGGTTTTATCTGGTGGTGCCAAGTTTCCTGCAACAGGTGCTCGGTCTGTCGCCGAAGACCGATATCCGTCTGATTTCTGCGATGGTCGCCTTTGCGCTGTTTGAAGCGGCCTATTACTCGGAGATCATCCGCGCCGGTATTCAAAGTATTGCCCGTGGGCAGTCCTCCGCCGCGCTGGCGCTCGGTATGACCCATTGGCAGTCGATGCAGCTGATCATTTTGCCACAGGCCTTCCGCGCCATGGTGCCGCTGCTGCTAACGCAGGCGATCGTGTTATTTCAGGATACCTCTCTGGTGTACGTGCTCAGTCTTGCGGACTTCTTCCGTACGGCAACCAACATTGGCGAGCGTGACGGAACACAGGTCGAGATGATCCTGTTTGCCGGTTTTGTCTATTTTGTCATCAGCCTCTCTGCCTCATTGCTGGTGAGCTTCTTGAAGAAAAGGACCCTTTCATGATTTCGCTGAAAAATGTCTCCAAGTGGTACGGTCATTTCCAGGTATTGACCGAATGCAGTACCGAAGTTAAGAAAGGGGAAGTGGTCGTAGTCTGCGGCCCTTCAGGCTCAGGTAAGTCGACGCTGATCAAAACCGTTAACGGCCTGGAACCCATCCAGAAAGGCCAGATTCTCGTTAACGGTACGCCCGTGAATGACAAAAAAACCAATCTGGCGCAGCTGCGTTCCAAAGTCGGCATGGTGTTCCAGCATTTCGAGCTGTTCCCGCATCTGTCTATCGTTGAAAACCTGACCCTGGCACAGGTCAAAGTGCTCAAGCGTGACAAGGCCGCCGCACGCGATAAAGGCCTCAAGCTGCTCGACCGCGTTGGGCTCTCTGCGCACGCCAATAAATTTCCGGGCCAGCTTTCCGGCGGACAGCAGCAACGTGTCGCCATCGCGCGCGCACTGTGCATGGACCCTATTGCAATGCTGTTTGACGAACCGACCTCGGCGCTTGACCCGGAGATGATCAATGAAGTGCTCGACGTGATGGTCGAGCTCGCCAACGAAGGCATGACCATGATGGTCGTGACCCACGAGATGGGCTTTGCCCGTAAGGTGGCGAACCGGGTTATCTTTATGGATGAGGGCAAGATTGTGGAGGATCGCAATAAAGACGACTTCTTCAATAATCCCGAGTCTGAGCGTGCGAGAGATTTCTTAGCCAAAATCCTGCACTAATTTCCAAATTCATCGGCACTGCGACAAGGCAGCGGACCCTAAGGGGTAAGCCTCAAAGAGGAAGCGAATTACCCTGTAAATCCCCAGTCGCTTACAGGAGTCATTGACTGGGGTGAGCTGGGGCAGCTGCCGCTGCAAGATTAAGGTTCGAACGGCCTGCGGGAAAACTCGTCATTCCCGCACTCCGGGCATTTGCTCAGAATCTCCGGCGTGTAAACGGCGAGATGAAAATGGCATTTCTCGCAGATAAGATCCCCCAACCCGACCACTTCTCCGCTGTGATAAACACCGTGATGGTTTACGTCTTTAAACACCTCTTTCCACTCAAGTTGGGTTTTGTCGGTGATATCCGCAAGCTCGCGCCACAGGCTTTCCTTAATAACGCGCATGAACACGCTGTCTTCTTCTTCCGGCGCTTCCGACGTAGGCTTAGGGGCGATTCTGTGCGACGGCGCGTATTCACCGTAAATGCGGGCAAATTCCTGCAAGTCACGCCTTGCCGAGATAGTCAGTCTGTCTATTTCGTTTACCGACAGGTTGCCTTCTTGTTTAAGGCTTTCTCGCGCATCGCGCACCAGCAAATCGATATCGCGTTCACCGCCGCGCAGGCGCTCCGTCAATGAAGCCATTAATTGGCGATAGTCCTGCTGTTCATTTGTCATAGTTGCTCCTTAAAGTGCGACTTAAACGCCTAAAACAGTTTGCTTTCGTTGAACAAATTACATTCAAAAAACAAAGCTTTCGCTTTATGGCCCTTCTGCCTATTTTAGTCGTGAATCTCTGACTCGGTCGGATGCAGCCCACAGTTTCCGCTTTGTCCGAAAAATAAACCCCCATAGATCAGCATAAAAAGCCTCTGGTGCCACGCTTGGTGTTGTTGCCCTTGCCGCTTATCAGCTATGCTATGCGGATCTGTTTGAAAGTTTTGTTATTAACGCATCATTTGATATTTGATTAACGAAATAGGGCTACGGATGTAGCTGTTTTTCACTCACAGGACCATCGGCCGCCATGCAAGAGCAATACCGTCCAGAAGATATAGAGTCACAGGTTCAACTTCACTGGCAAGAGAAGCAAACCTTCAAAGTTACCGAAGAACCGGGAAAAGAGAAGTATTACTGCCTCTCCATGTTGCCTTATCCATCAGGCCGTCTACACATGGGTCACGTTCGTAACTACACCATCGGTGACGTGATTTCCCGCTATCAGCGTATGCTCGGTAAAAACGTTCTACAGCCGATCGGCTGGGATGCGTTTGGTCTGCCCGCTGAAGGTGCCGCGGTTAAAAACAACACCGCGCCGGCGCCATGGACTTACGAAAACATCGAATACATGAAGAACCAGCTTAAACTGCTGGGCTTCGGCTATGACTGGGACCGCGAGCTCGCGACCTGTCAGCCTGAATACTATCGCTGGGAACAATGGTTCTTCACCAAGCTCTACGAGAAAGGTCTGGTTTACAAAAAAACCTCAGCGGTGAACTGGTGTCCGCAGGACTTGACCGTTCTGGCTAACGAACAGGTTATCGACGGCTGCTGCTGGCGCTGCGATACCAAGGTTGAGCGTAAAGAGATCCCACAATGGTTCATTAAAATCACTGCCTACGCCGATCAGCTGCTGAACGACCTCGATACCCTCGAGAGCTGGCCTGAGCAGGTCAAGACCATGCAGCGTAACTGGATTGGCCGCTCTGAAGGCGTCGAAATAACCTTCGACGTTGAAAACAGCGAAGAGAAACTGACGGTTTACACCACGCGTCCAGACACCTTCATGGGGGCAACCTACGCCGCCGTGGCTGCGGGTCACCCACTGTCACTGCAGGCAGCCGCTTCACAGCCTGCGCTGGCCGACTTTATCGACGAATGCCGCAACACCAAGGTAGCCGAAGCAGAAATGGCGACCATGGAGAAGAAAGGCATGCCGACCGGCCTGTTCGCGATTCATCCGTTGAACGGCAAAAAAATCCCAATCTGGGTCGCCAACTTCGTTCTGATGGAATACGGCACCGGTGCGGTAATGGCCGTTCCTGGCCACGATGCCCGCGACTGGGAATTCGCCACTAAATATAACCTGCCAATTGAAGCGGTTATCCTGAACGCCGACGGCAGCGTGCCTGACGTCCAGTCCGAAGTCATGACCGAGAAAGGCGTACTTTGCAACTCCGGCGAGTTCGACGGTCTAAATCACGAGCAAGGCTTCAACGCCATCGCTGACAAACTGGTGAGCCTGGGCGTCGGTGAGCGTAAAGTTAACTACCGTCTGCGCGACTGGGGTGTATCACGCCAGCGTTACTGGGGTGCGCCAATCCCGATGATCACGCTGGAAGACGGTACCGTCATTCCAACGCCTGAAGATCAACTGCCGGTGGTTCTGCCGGAAGACGTCGTCATGGACGGCATCACCAGCCCAATCAAGGCCGATCCTGAGTGGGCAAAAACCACCGTTAATGGCATCCCTGGCCTGCGCGAAACCGACACCTTCGATACCTTCATGGAGTCGTCCTGGTACTACGCGCGTTACACCTGCCCGGACTACGATAAAGGCATGCTGGATCCCGCTGCGGCCAACTACTGGCTGCCGGTAGACCAATATGTTGGCGGTATCGAACACGCCATCATGCACCTGATGTACTTCCGCTTCTTCCACAAACTGATGCGCGACGCGGGTCTGGTCACCTCAGATGAACCAGCAAAACGCCTGCTGTGTCAGGGTATGGTGCTGGCTGACGCCTTCTACTACCTGAACGAGGGTGGCGCACGCGTTTGGGTTTCCCCAATCGATGCCACCCTTGAGCGTGATGAGAAAGGCCGCATCGTGAAAGCCACCGACCCTGAAGGTCGCGAGCTGGTGTATGCGGGCATGAGCAAGATGTCCAAGTCCAAAAACAACGGCATCGACCCGCAGGTCATGGTGCAGAAATACGGTGCTGACACCGTGCGTCTGTTCATGATGTTCGCTTCTCCGGCAGAAATGACCCTCGAATGGCAGGAATCCGGCGTTGAAGGGGCAAACCGCTTCCTGAAACGTGTCTGGAAACTGGCCTATGAGCACAGTGAAAAAGGCGCTGCGCCTGCGCTGGACGTTGCGACCCTTTCTGCTGAGCAGAAAGATCTTCGCCGCGACCTGCACAAAACTATCGCTAAAGTGACCGATGATATCGGCCGTCGTCAGACCTTTAACACCGCAATCGCGGCGATTATGGAGCTGATGAACAAGATGGGTCGTGCACCTCAGGACACCGACCAGGATCGCGCACTGCTACAGGAAGCTCTGCTGGCCGTGGTTCGCATGCTGTATCCGTTCACTCCGCACGTGTGCTTCAGCCTGTGGCAGACACTGGGCGGCGAAGGTGATGTCGATACCGCGCCTTGGCCGGTGGCAGATGAAAAAGCCATGGTCGAAGACTCTAAGCTGGTAGTGGTACAGGTAAATGGTAAAGTACGTGCCAAAATAACCGTTGCCGCAGACGCGACAGAAGAGCAGGTTCGCGAATTAGCGGCGCAAGAATATCTGGTCGCAAAATATCTGGATGGGGTTACAGTTCGCAAGGTAATCTACGTGCCAGGCAAGCTGCTTAACCTGGTAGTCGGTTGATTCAAGGAGGCTTTTTTTGCGAGAAAATATTATGCGAAATCGTATTTTGATGCTGTTGTTAGGCGCGATTGTTCTGGTGACTTCGGGCTGTGGTTTTCATCTGCGTGGCACGACCAACGTGCCGAGCGATTTGAAAACCATTACCCTCAACAGCTATGACCCTTACGGTCCGCTCACGCGTGAAATTCGCAGCCAGTTAAAACTGAGCGATGTCACCGTAGTGGAACCCACGGTTTCCAACAAGAAAAGCCTCCCCGAGCTGCGTATAGTTGGCGCAACGGAGAGCCAGGCGACGGCCTCTATCTTCCAGGACGGCAAGACTGCCGAATACCAGAAAGAAATGACCGTGCGTGCGCAGGTCCTGATGCCGGGTAAAGATATTTACCCTATCAGCGTGACCGTGTTCCGCTCCTTCTTCGATAACCCATTGGCAGCGTTAGCAAAAGATGCCGAGCAGGACATTATCGACAAAGAGATGCGTGAACAGGCCGCTCAGCAGCTGATTCGTAAACTGCTGACCGTACACGCCTCAGAGTTGACCAAAAAAGATGTGGTAGACGGTACACCAGAAATCATTAGCGTCGGGAAAGCCCCTGCGGCCAGTACTTACTAGCTATGACTCGTGTCTATCCTGAACAACTTGCCGCGCAGCTCCGAGAGGGGCTGCGCGCTTGTTATTTATTATGCGGTAACGATCCGCTGCTGTTGCAGGAAAGCCAGGACGCCGTGCGTCAGGCCGCAAATGCAGCACAATTCAACGAACACTTTAGCTTTATTCTTGATGCCCACACCGAGTGGGACAGCATATTCAGCAGTTGCCAGGCGCTGAGTCTGTTCGCCAGTCGCCAGACCCTGACACTGCACCTTCCCGAAAACGGCCCCTCTGCGCCAATGGCAGAGCAGCTCAAGACGCTGGTCAGCCTGCTGCACGACGATATTTTACTGATTCTGCGCGCCAGCAAGCTCACCAAGGCGCAGGAAAATGCGGCCTGGTTCAAGGCACTGAGCGACCGCACGGTATTTGTCACCTGCCAGACGCCCGAGCAGGCTCAACTGCCGCGCTGGGTTGCCAAACGCGCCAAAGCGCTGTCGCTCGAATTAGATGACCCCGCCAATCAGCTGCTGTGTTACTGCTATGAGGGTAACCTGCTCGCGCTGGCCCAGTCGCTCGAAAGGCTTGCCCTGCTCTATCCCGACGGAAAACTGACGCTGCCACGCGTAGAAGACGCCGTTAATGATGCGGCACACTTTACGCCTTACCATTGGCTCGATGCTATTTTGGCCGGAAAAAGCAAACGTGCCTGGCACATCCTGCGCCAACTGCAGCAGGAAGACAGCGAACCGGTGATTCTGCTGCGCACTTTGCAACGTGAGCTGCTGATGCTCCTCAATCTGCGCCGCAAGATGGACCAGCAGCCGCTGCGCAACCTGTTCGACCAGTACAAAGTGTGGCAAAACCGTCGAGCGCTGGTTACGCAGGCGCTACAGCGTCTTTCGCTTGCCCAGCTGAATCAGGCAGTAAAGCTGTTGACGCAGATGGAAATCCGCCTAAAACAGGACTATGGTCAATCGGTATGGCCCGAACTGGAAAGCCTTTCAATGCTGCTGTGCGGGAAACCCCTTCCGCCCAGCTTTATTGATTCAGGAACCTTGTAATGACCCCAGCCACGCACGATGAACACGACCTGATGGCACTGTTCGGCGGCACCTTTGACCCGATTCATTACGGTCATTTGCGTCCCGTTGAACAATTGGCCCACGAGATCCAGCTTGAGAAAGTGATTCTTCTGCCGAACAATGTGCCGCCGCACCGCCCACAGCCAGAGGCCACGCCGTCTCAGCGACTCAAAATGGCCCAGTTGGCAGTTGAAGGTAACCCATTGTTTTCAGTGGACTCTCGTGAACTTCAGCGCGATACGCCCTCCTACACTATTGAGACTCTTGCAACGTTACGTAAAGAACGTGGCACTCAACAGCCTTTGGCGTTTATTATTGGCCAAGATTCATTACTAACGCTTTACAAATGGCACCGCTGGGAGTCTTTACTCGACGTGTGTCATCTGGTGGTTTTAGCCCGCCCGGGATATGGCAGCGAGCTGGACACGCCCGAGTTACAGCGTTGGTACGATGCGCACAAGACAGAAGATGCCGGTCAGCTCAGGCAACGTCCTCAAGGCTATATTTATCAGGCCAACACGCCGCTGCTGGATATTTCGGCTACCGAAATCCGTCAGCGCCGCCACGAGGGCCGCGATTGCTCAGATTTACTTCCCTTCTCCGTTGAGCGCTATATCGAATCACAGGGGTTGTACCGCGCGTAGACAACGCGTGTTATACTCCGCCGCTTAATTTTCGGTTCCAGACTACTCAATCCCCAGGGGGAATCTTTGCAAGGTAAAGCGCTCCAAGAATTCGTCATCGACAAAGTTGATGACCTCAAAGCCCAAGACATCGTTGCTATCGACGTTGCTGGCAAATCAAGCATCACCGACTGCATGGTCATCTGCACCGGCACCTCTAGCCGTCACGTTGTTTCCATCGCCGGTCACCTGGTTGAAGAAGCCAAGGCAGCAGGCCTTGAAGCTCACGGCATCAAAGGCATTAACGAAGCTGACTGGGTTGTTGTTGACCTCGGTGAAGTGATCGTTCACGTCATGCAGGAAGAAAGCCGCGTGCTGTACGAACTCGAGAAACTCTGGGGTTAATGAGTGAAGCTGCAACTCGTCGCCGTAGGTACGAAAATGCCCGATTGGGTGCAGACTGGCTTCACGGATTATCTCCGCCGTTTCCCAAAAGACATGCCGTTTGAGTTGATTGAAGTCCCCGCGGGTAAACGCGGGAAAAACGCAGATATCAAACGCATTCTTGAAAAAGAAGGCGAACAGATGCTGTCGGTGGTTGGAAAAGGCAATCGTATTGTTACGCTGGATATTCCGGGAACCCCCTGGGAGACCCCGCAGTTGGCCCAACAGCTTGAGCGCTGGAAGCAGGACGGCAGAGATGTCAGTTTGCTCATCGGCGGTCCTGAAGGGCTGGCACCGGCATGCAAGGAGGCTGCGGTTCAGAGCTGGTCGCTCTCTCCGCTGACGCTACCACACCCGCTGGTTCGGGTTCTGGTGGCCGAAAGCCTTTATCGTGCCTGGAGTATTACCACTAATCATCCGTACCACCGCGAATAATCGGTAGGTCAATATCAGCAGCACAGTGGATTAAGTAGTGGGATGAAAATAGACCGTAATCCTTTTCGCGACTATTCGGCTGAATCAGCCCTCTTTGTGCGCCGTGCACTGGTGGCGCTTTTTGGCATTCTGCTGCTTAGCAGCATACTGGTTTACAATCTATACACTATCCAGGTGGTGCGTTTTCAGGATTATCAAACCCGATCGAACGATAACCGCATCAAGCTCATTCCCATTGCACCGAGTCGTGGAATTATCTACGACCGAAATGGCACCCCGCTGGCGCTTAATCGCACCATCTATCAGCTGGAAATGATGCCAGAGAAGGTCGACGACGTTAAAAATACGCTGATTGCGTTGACGACGATTGTCGATCTCACCTCTGAAGATATTGAAAACTTCTACAAAGAACGCAAACGTGCGCGACGCTTCACCTCTATTCCGGTAAAAGTGGGATTAACCGAGGTGCAGGTGGCGCGTTTTGCGGTCAACCAATTCAAATTCCCCGGCGTTGAAGTCAAAGGCTATCAGCGCCGCTATTACCCTTACGGTTCCGCGCTGACACACGTGATTGGTTATGTTTCAAAAATTAACGATCGCGACGTTGAAAGGCTGGACAAAGACGGTATTCTTGCTAACTACGCCGCGACGCACGACATCGGCAAGCTGGGCATTGAGCGTTACTACGAAAGCACGCTACACGGCAAAACGGGCTACGCCGAAGTTGAAGTCAACAACCGTGGCAGAGTTATCCGTCAGCTACACGAAGAGCCGCCTCAGGCCGGCAAAGACATTACGCTTACGCTCGATCTCCCGCTGCAAATCTATATTGAACAGCTGCTGAGCGGCAGCCGCGCCGCAGTAGTGGTCACAGATCCGCGCGATGGCAGCATTCGGGCGCTTGTTTCCAACCCAAGCTACGATCCGAATCTGTTTGTAGACGGAATTTCCAGCAAGGATTACAACACCTTGCTCAACGATCCCGATCGGCCGCTCATCAACCGCGCGACGCAGGGGGTGTATCCTCCCGCCTCGACGGTCAAACCGTACATCGCCGTTTCATCGCTGACCGCGGGCGTGATTACCAAAAATACGTCGCTGTTTGACCCCGGATGGTGGCAACTTCCCGGCTCGGACAAGCGTTATCGAGACTGGAAACACTGGGGTCACGGTCGATTGAATGTGACAAAAGCCCTTGAGGAGTCGGCGGATACCTTCTTCTATCAGGTGGCCTACGATATGGGCATCGACCGTCTGTCAGAGTGGATGTCGAAATTTGGCTACGGCCAGTATACCGGCATCGATCTCTCGGAAGAACGTAATGGCAACATGCCGACGCGCGACTGGAAGATGAAACGCTTTAAAAAGCCGTGGTATCAGGGTGACACCATCCCGGTAGGGATCGGACAAGGCTACTGGACCGCGACACCGATTCAGAACATGAAGGCGCTAACCACGCTGATTAACGACGGCAACGTCAAAACGCCTCACCTGCTGCTCAACACACAGGACGGTGCCACCAAGGTGCCGTACCAACAGCAGGAAACGACGCAGATTGGCGATATCCATTCCGGGTATTGGGAGCTGGCGAAAGACGGCATGTTTGGCGTAGCAAACCGTTCGAACGGGACCGCACGTAAATACTTTATGGATGCGCCGTATAAAGCCGCGGCGAAATCCGGTACTGCCCAGGTTTACGGCCTCAAAGCCAATGAAACCTATAATGCACATAAAATTGCAGAGCATCTGCGTGACCACAAGCTGATGAACGCCTTTGCGCCTTACGACAACCCTACCGTTGCAGTCAACGTAGTGTTGGAAAACGGCGGTATCGGGCCCGCCGTGGGGACCATCGTCCGCCAGATCCTCGACCATATCTTATTGGGCGACAATACGACAAAATTACCGGACGAAGCGCCTGCTGCGCCCGGCATTGAAGGTGATTAACGTAGAATGACTGAGAGCCAACAGAAAGGGTCGCTGTGGACCAAGATGCACATCGACATCACTATGCTGCTTATCGTACTGGCGTTGCTGGTCTATAGCGCGTTCGTTATCTGGAGCGCGAGCGGTCAGGACGTCGGTATGATGGAGCGCAAACTCGCGCAGATTGCCGGAGGACTGGTTATCATGCTGGTGCTGGCGCAGGTTCCCCCCCGCGTGTATGAAAGCTGGGCGCCCTATCTCTACATCTTCTGTATTTTCCTGCTGGTATTGGTAGACGTGTTTGGACAGGTCAGTAAAGGCGCCCAGCGCTGGCTCGATCTGGGCTTCGTACGTTTCCAGCCCTCGGAGCTGGCGAAAATTGCCGTACCGCTGATGGTGGCACGCTTTATTAACCGCGATATCTGCCCGCCTTCGTTGAAAAATACTGCCATTGCGTTGGTGCTGGTGTTTGTTCCCACCTTGCTGGTCGCCGCACAGCCGGACCTCGGAACCGCAATCCTGATTGCCGCCTCCGGCATCTTTGTGCTTTTCCTCTCCGGCATGAGCTGGAAGCTTATTGCCTGCGCGGCCGTGCTGGTGGCAGCCTTTATTCCTATCCTGTGGTTCTTCCTGATGCACGACTATCAGCGAGACCGCGTGATGATGCTGCTTAACCCGGAAAGTGACCCGCTCGGGGCCGGTTATCACATTATTCAGTCCAAGATTGCCATCGGTTCTGGCGGTTTCTCCGGCAAAGGTTGGCTGCACGGCACTCAGTCACAGCTTGAATTCTTGCCCGAGCGCCACACCGACTTTATCTTCGCGGTATTGGCCGAGGAACTGGGCCTGCAGGGCGTCCTGGTGCTGCTGGCGCTCTATCTGGGCCTGATCACCCGTGGGCTGGTAATTGCAGCAAAAGCGCAAACTACTTTCGGCCGCGTTATGTCGGGAGGGTTAATGCTAATATTCTTTGTCTATGTCTTTGTAAACATTGGCATGGTGAGTGGTATAGTGCCGGTAGTAGGGGTTCCTTTACCTCTGGTCAGTTATGGTGGTTCAGCGCTAATCGTGCTGATGGCTGGGTTTGGTATCGTCATGTCGATACATACTCATCGAAAAATGTTATCAAAAAATTTATAGGGGTGAGCAATGCGCAAGGAGTGGGTAGGGGCGATTATCGCCGGGCTGTTATTGAGTGCCTGTAGTTCTCCAGACAACCAACCGCAGCAGGCCGCGCCAGAGCCCGCCTATAATGGGCCGGTAGTCGAGATTGGCGGTGCCTATCCGGTCTATGAGCCTCTGAATGCGAATGCCAACAACGACTACAGCGCCAACGGCAACAGCTACAAAATCATTCGCGATGCGTCTCGCTTTACGCAGACCGGTACCGCGACCTGGTACGGCAACGAAGCCGGTAGCAACGTTACCGCCAGCGGCGAAGAGTTCGATCCTTCGGCAATGACTGCGGCTCACCCGACGCTGCCGATCCCAAGCTACGTGCGCGTGACCAACTTGTCCAATGGCCGCATGCTGGTAGTCCGTATTAATGACCGCGGTCCGTTCACCTCTGACAAGATTATCGATTTGTCTAAAGCGGCCTTCGATCGCCTTAACCTGACCAACAGCACCCGCGTTAAGCTCGACATCATTAACGTCGCGCCGGACGGCACGCTGTCTGGCCCGGGCACCATTGGTACCACCGTTGCCAGACAGACCTACGCCCTGCCCGCACGCCCTAGCCTCGGCTCAAGCGACATGGGCACGCCGGTCCTGTCCGCGCCACCGGCCATCGGTGCCGCCGTCCGTCCCGTCGACAACAGCACGCTGAACACCCAGAACGATGATTCAACCAGCGATGAGGATAGCGCGGGAGCGGGCGCAAGCGCCTCTAACGGCGGCGGTTTCCTTCAGGCTCCGAAGCCTTTACCTGCGGGCGTGCTTGAGACCAGCGAACCTGCACCCGTTGCAGCGGATGATGATGCACCGGTTGCCAGCGCAAACACCTCTCGCACCGCGATGGCCGCCGCCCCGGTGGTTGCCGCGCCAGTGGTTGCTCGTCCGGCTACCCATCAGTCTGCGCCGGTATCCGGGGGTGGATACATGGTGCAGGTGGGCGCGCTGAGCAATCCGCAAAACGCAGAAATCTGGCAGAAGAGCCTGAGCAAACGCTTCGCCGTACCTGGAAAAGTGCAGCCTAACGGCAGCAATTACCGCGTACAGTTGGGGCCATTCAGCAGCCGCCAGCAGGCCGTACAACTGCAACAGCGACTGTCGAGTGAAGCGCAGCAGCAGTCGTTTGTAGTATCGGCGTCTGCGATGTAATCGTAGTCAACGCGCCCCGCGAGGTCATGGGCGCTGCCGCAGGCTGGCAAGTGCGTTAATTCGCTGAGCTGATGCAAGTCAGTGATTCGTGTTAACCCCTACGGCCAACGCTGCGACAGCGCCCAAAATCAGGCGGGGTAACATGTTGTAAAAATCGGTAAATCCCCGCAAGCCATCGTATTGGAAGATGTCTGATTGTTACGGTTCTGATATAGTGTGGCACGTTTTTAATTTACCTATACGGATGTTGTTGTCTCAATCATGAAACTTGCTACTCCTTCTCGTTTAGTCAAGGGCATCGCGCTTGGCACCGTCATTACTTTCTGTTCAACGTCCGCCGTTTTTGCTGACGATGTCAATCTGAAGACCATGATCCCTGGCGTTCCGCAAATTGATGCCGAAGCCTATGTTCTGATTGATTACAACTCGGGCAAAGTGCTGGCTGAAATGAACGCCGATGCGCGTCGCGATCCGGCCAGTCTGACTAAAATGATGACCAGCTACGTGATTGGGCAAGCCATCAAGTCAGGTAAAATTACCCCGACTGACGTCGTTACCGTCGGTAAAGACGCCTGGGCAACCGGAAACCCGGTCTTCAAAGGCTCATCCCTGATGTTCCTCAAGCCCGGCGACCGCGTCCCTGTCTCTGAGCTGAACCGCGGTATCATTTTGCAATCGGGTAACGACGCCTGCGTCGCCATGGCTGACTACGTCGCCGGCAGTCAGGACGCCTTCGTGGGTCTGATGAACAACTACGTAAATGCGCTGGGCCTGAAAAACACCCACTTCGGCACCGTGCACGGCCTCGACGCAGACGGTCAATACAGCTCGGCGCGCGACATGGCGCTGATCGGTCAAGCGCTGATCCGCGACGTTCCAGAAGAGTATGCAACCTACAAAGAGAAAGAGTTTACCTTCAACAATATCCGCCAGATGAACCGTAACGGCCTGCTGTGGGACTCTAGCCTGCAGGTTGACGGCATCAAGACCGGTCACACCGAATCGGCGGGCTATAACCTGGTTGCCTCTGCCACCGAAGGCCAGATGCGTTTGATCTCCGCCGTCATGGGCGGTCACACCTATAAAGGTCGTGAAGTTGAAAGTAAAAAACTGCTGACCTGGGGCTTCCGTTTCTTCGAAACCGTGGCACCGCTGAAAGCCGGTAAAGAATTTGCGTCAGAGCCTGTCTGGTTTGGTAACACCGATCGCGTTGAGCTGGGCGTTGATAAAGATGCCTACCTGACCATCCCACGCGGCCGCATGAAAGATCTGAAAGCCAGCTACGTGCTTAACAACACCGAGCTGCATGCACCATTGCAGAAAAATCAGGTAGTTGGCACGATTAACTTCCAACTGGACGGCAAAACTATCGATCAGCGTCCTCTTGTGGTGCTAAACGAAGTAAAAGAAGGCGGATTCGTCAGCCGCATCGTGGACTATATTAAACTGATGTTCCATCATTGGTTTGGCTAAAACACCGCGACAGGGGTTGAAAATGTGCACTTTAACCCCACATGTTTAGTATATAATTCTAGTTATAACTCCCGCTGCGGCGGGAGTTATGGTTTATACATCTTAATAGCAGTTACTACGCGGGAGTGCACATGAAAACCAAACTGAACGAACTACTCGAATTCCCCTGCTCATTCACTTATAAAGTGATGGGTCTGGCGCAGCCCGAGTTGGTTGACCAGGTTGTGGAAGTCGTGCAGCGTCACGCGCCTGGCGATTACAACCCGCAGGTGAAACCAAGCAGCAAAGGCAACTACCATTCCGTTTCGATTACCATTACCGCAACTCACATCGATCAGGTCGAAACCCTGTACGATGAGCTAGGTAACCTCGAAATCGTGCGTATGGTTCTGTAAGCCAAGCAAATATCAGCGTAACGCGTAATGTGTTACGCTGATTTTCTTTATATTGCCCTATTCTCAGAATGACGATAACTGCCGTGCAACGAGAAAAACTGCAAGACCGCATCACCCTGCGCCAGCTTGGCCTGCAACCCTACGAACCCGTCTCCCGTGCCATGCACATCTTCACCGATTTACGCACTCCCGAAACTCAGGACGAAATCTGGCTGGTCGAACACCCAAAGGTCTTTACTCAGGGCCAGGCCGGTAAAGCCGAACACGTGCTTTCTCCGGGCGATATTCCGGTCATTCAGAGCGATCGCGGCGGTCAGGTGACCTATCATGGGCCGGGCCAGCAGGTGATGTACGTGATGGTCGATATCAAGCGCCGTAAAATGGGCGTGCGTGAACTGGTGACCGCCATAGAGCAAACCGTGGTCGATACGCTGGCGTTTTTCGATATCGAAGCCTATCCGCGCGCCGATGCGCCCGGCGTCTACGTTGACGGCAAGAAAATCTGCTCGCTGGGACTGCGCATCCGCCGTGGCTGTTCGCTGCACGGGCTGGCGCTGAATATCGATATGGATTTAGAACCTTTTCTGCGCATCAATCCCTGCGGTTATGCCGGTCTGGAGATGACCCAGGCGAGTCGAGTCAAGCCGGGTATCACCGTTGAGCAGGTTATGCCGGTTTTAGTTAAATCTTTTAACAAACAGCTAGGCTATCATCAGGTTGATTATCACCCTTGGCAGCTGGAAGATTATCCCGTACCGACGTTAAATCGATAGCCCACAGAGGCGAAATTTTACATTTTTATAACAGAGCAAGTTGTCGTTACTTTAAGCTATCTCGCTTCAATGATATAATTTCTGCATAATTTCAATTATTTTTTTAATGAAGCAGTTAGTTCATTGAATGTCATGAAAAATCTCGCCCGCGAGAGACGATACTGGAAACTGCACGATTATGAGTAAACCGATCCAAATGGAACGCGGCGTCAAATACCGCGATGCTGATAAGATGGCGTTAATCCCGGTGAAAACCGTGGTCACAGACCGGCAGGAAATGCTCCGCAAGCCGGCCTGGATGAAAATCAAACTTCCTGCTGACTCCTCTCGTATTCAGGGCATTAAAGCCGCACTGCGCAAAAACGGCCTGCACTCTGTTTGTGAAGAAGCCGCCTGCCCTAACCTTTCAGAGTGTTTTAACCACGGTACGGCCACCTTCATGATCCTCGGTGCCATCTGTACCCGTCGCTGCCCGTTCTGCGACGTTGCACACGGACGTCCGGTTGCGCCAGACGTCAACGAGCCGGAAAAGCTGGCACAGACCATTGCCGATATGGGTCTGCGTTATGTGGTGATTACCTCGGTTGACCGCGATGACCTGCGCGACGGCGGTGCTCAGCACTTTGCCGACTGCATCAGCGCCATCCGCGAGAAAAACCCGACTATTAAAATTGAAACGCTGGTTCCCGACTTCCGTGGACGTATGGACCGCGCGTTGGAAATCCTCAATGCGACGCCACCCGACGTGTTCAACCACAACCTGGAAAACGTCCCGCGCGTTTACCGCCAGGTTCGTCCGGGCGCAAACTACGAGTGGTCATTAAAGCTGCTTGAACGCTTTAAGGAAGCGCACCCTGAGGTGCCGACCAAATCGGGTCTGATGGTAGGTCTGGGTGAAACCAACGAAGAAATTCTTGAAGTGATGCGCGACCTGCGCCGTCACGGCGTAACCATGCTGACGCTGGGCCAGTACCTACAGCCAAGCCGTCACCATCTGCCGGTACAACGTTACGTTAGCCCTGAAGAATTTGAATACATGAAGGAAGAAGCGTTGAAGATGGGCTTCACCCACGCAGCCTGCGGTCCTTTCGTGCGTTCGTCATACCACGCCGATCTTCAGGCCAAGGGGATTGAAGTTAAGTAACCCGACAGTCCCGGGTCCGACTTCAACCGCCAGATATAAAAAAAGCTGCTTAATTAAGCAGCTTTTTTTTATCAGATTCATTCACGAATGAATTAGTCTTTGTGCTCTACGCGCTGTTCAGCCTGTGCGTCAGCTTTCGCTACCGGAGCCGGATCGTCATTCATGGCCTTTTTGAAGCCTCTCAGCGCAGCGCCCAGATCACCACCGAGTGAACGAAGTTTGCTGGTACCGAAAAGCAGCACAATCAGCACGCCGACAACTAACAGTTTAGTAATACTCAAACCTTCCATAAATACCTTCTTTACACTGATTGCTGAATTAAACAGCTGGAGAATAAAATCGTCGCAGTGGGCGACCTGAATTTTGTCTCTGTACGCATTATAACCATAAGCGCCATTATGAGCCTGTAAGCCCGCGCGTTAAAGCATTTCTTCGCTTTATAAATTGTTTTTTACAAAGGGAGCATACATAAATTGTGGGGGGATTATACGCCCGGGACGCCTCTGGAAACAAACCTTGCGTGCTCTCTTTAACGAGAAACCAACAGTCTTACAACAACCAAGGGGATGAGCCGAAATACATCGATGATGTCCTTCAGCGCCATCCCCTTCTATTTCAGCTCGTTAAATAAAACGGCTCAGGAAGGCCTGAAAACGTGGGTGCTGCGGATTGACCAAGACTTCTTCCGGCGGCCCTTCCTCGATGACGTAACCGCCGTCCATAAATACCACCCTGTCGGCCGCTTCACGCGCAAAACCAATCTCGTGGGTCACCACAATCATGGTGAGCCCCTGATCCGCCAGGCTGCGCATCGTTGCCAACACCTCGCCCACCAGCTCCGGGTCAAGCGCCGAGGTCGGCTCGTCAAAGAGCATCAGCTTTGGCTTGATCGCCAGAGCACGGGCTATCGCCACCCGCTGCTGCTGGCCACCGGAAAGATGGCGCGGATAGGCATCGGCCTTGTCGCTTAAGCCGACTTTTTCCAACAGCGCGCGCGCATAAGCCTCGGCCTCGTGACGACTCTGCCGGTGCACGCCTATCGGTGCCTCGATGATGTTTTGCAGTACGGTCATGTGGGGATAAAGATTGAACTGCTGGAACACCATGCCGATATCACGACGCTGGCGTGCAATCCCCCTTTCCGACAGTTTACGCAGCTGATTGCCGTGCAGCTCGTAGCCAATCTGCTCACCGCCGACCATGATAGTGCCGCGGTCGATATCTTCCAGGTGATTGATACAGCGGAGAAAGGTCGATTTCCCCGAACCTGAAGGACCAAGAATGACCACCACTTCACTCGGCTTCACGTCGAGATCGATGCCCTTTAACACCTCGTTGTCGCCATAGCTTTTATGCACGTTGCGGGCGGTAACCAGCAGCGGCTGACTGTCTGACAGAACCTGACTCATACGTCCTCCTTCTGAGCGAGATTTGGCTGGGCTATCAACGCTTTGCCCTGCGCATTCGGCTGCCGACGTTTGGCGGCCACCGTACGGCGCGTCCCTTTCGAATAGAAGCGTTCAATCGCCGACTGTCCAACATTCAGAATCGAAGTTATCAAGAGATACCAGATAACCGCGACCATCAGCATCGGCACCACTTCGAAGGTGCGGTTATAGATAGTCTGCACCGAATACAGCAGGTCACCCATCGCGATAACGCTCACCAGCGAGGTCGCTTTTATCATGCTGATCAACTGGTTGCCGGTAGGCGGAATAATCGAACGCATGGCCTGTGGAATAATAATGCGGCGCAGCGCGCGACCCCGACTCATACCAAACGCCTGGGCGGTTTCAGCCTGACCATTATCCACGGACAACAAACCGGCGCGGATGATCTCAGCCATGTAGGCCGCTTCGTTGAGCGCCAAACCGGCGATAGCGGCGGTCAGTGGGGTGATCAGGTCATTGGTATTCCAGGTCGCAAAGCTCGGGCCAATAAACGGCAGACCCATGGCGACGTGCGGGAACAGCGTAGACATATTGTACCAAAACAGCAGTTGTACCAGCAGCGGCGTACCACGAAAGAACCAGACGTAGAGGCCAGAAAGGCGGCGCAACAGCATGCTTTGCGACAAACGGCCCACCGCCAGCAGCAGTCCGAGCAGCGTACCCAGCAGCATCGAGACCACGGTGAGACCCAGCGTGACGCCCAGACCGCGAATGACCGAGGCCTCGGTAAACCACTGCGCCACGACGTGCCACTCAAAGTTTGGGTTACGGGCTACGCTAATGACCACATCAGCGGCGAGGATCAGGACAATTATCCAGGCGATCCAACGTCCGTAGTTACGCGGCGCGTGTGCAAACTCGACGTTGCGTCGTGGATCGGGGGACGTTTTCTCGGTCATTTAGTTGGTTTTCCCAGGTTGATGCCAGGTGCTGTTAGCATGTTGCCTTCGAGACCCCATTTTTTCATGATAATCGCGTAGGTGCCGTTATCAAACAGCTCCTGATAGGCGGCCAGAACCACCTTGCCGATTTCAGAATCTTTAGGAACCACGGTGCCCTGATAAATGTCGTTAAAACCGTTGGATTTACCGGCACCTGCCAGCGTGAGCTGACCGTTAGACGCTTTGATGAAGTAAGTGAGCGGCGCCTGCGAAGAGAAGAAGGCGTCAGAGCGCTTAGAGCGCACGGCAAGAATAGAGGTCGGCTGGTCGGTAAACGACTGCACGGTGACGGCCGGTTTGCCCGCTTTTACACAGTCTTCGGACTGCTGCTTAATCACCTTCTCAGCCGACCCCGCCGCCATAACGGCAATACGCAGACCGCAGGTATCGCTCAATGACTGGATATTTTTAGGATTGCCGTTAGGAACGGCGAACGCGACGTACTCTTTGACGAAGTCGACGAAGTCATTTTTGGCCTGACGCTCAGGGTAATCACCGATAGGGCCAATGCCCAGCTGATAGCGGCCGGAAGAGATACCGGTCAAAATACCTGATAATCCACTGACCGAAGCGTGCTCAACCTTTACCCCCAACAGCTGGCCCATCGAGGTCGCCAGGTCGGCACTCGCCCCGTCCAGCGAATCGGTGCCGGTCACGATTTCGTAGGGAGGAAAAGAACCGTTGTTCACGGAGGTCATGATGCCAGATTTCTGAATATCGGCAGGCAATTTGGCGTGCAGCGCCGGGTCCATTTTAACGACCGGAATAGAAACAGTTTCAGCGGCAAAAGCATTTACGGAAAGCAAACTCGCACTCAGAACGGCAGCACGACGAAATTGTTTTACCCTCATTGTATGTCTTCCTCTGTGTAAAGCAGTGTTGTGAATGTTGTGAGTTTTTATTTTTTTAACACCTTCCGTGGTGATGAAATCCTGAACGCCTTGCGTTTTTTACCGCCACTTCCGGCGCTGAAATGGCGGTTTGAGAAAGCGCTCCCTGGTGTTGGTTCGCGCCCTTTACTGCTCAACTGAGTGATAACGTTAGGTTGACGCGTTCAATCAGCCGTTGTGATGATATTTATTTCAACTGCGGTACGTCGAAGCAGCGGTTTTCCAGCACCGGCAAGACTTTGCGGGCATGGGCCAGACGTTCCCTTTCAATGTCGGCAAAGACCAGCGCAGGCGCTTCGGCCGCGCGGGCGATGGCAACGCCGAGCGGATCAACCACCATACTGTTGCCGATATTACGTTCACCACACTCGCCCACGGCCACGATGTAGCTGGTATTTTCCAGCGCACGCGCGGTGACCAGCACTTCCCAATGCATCTCTTTGAGCGGGCCTTTAACCCAGGCGGCAGGAAGCACCAACACTTCGGCACCGTCGAGCACCAGGCGGCGGGCCAGCTCTGGGAAACGCACGTCGTAGCAGGTCATCAAACCGACTTTAAAACCAGCAACGTCGACCAGCGGCGGCACTTCAGTGCCCGGATTGACGTTTCTGGACTCCTGCATATTGAAGGCATCGTACAGGTGAAGTTTGCGATATTCGGAAATGATTTCGCCATTTCTAATAGAAATCAATACGTTGAATGCACGACCGTCTGGTGTTGGCGTATGAATGCTCATCATGGTGGTCAGTGCGTTGCCTTTGCTGGCGGCCAGCAGCTTACTCACGAAAGGACCATCCAACGGCTGTGCAGCTTTCAATACCAGATCGGGATCGGTGATATCACGCGCCAAAATACCCTCTGGCAGCACCAGTAAATCAGCACCCGCCTCGCGTGATTTTGCCATCAGCGACAAACAGGTTTCGACGTTGGCTTCCCATTCGCGGGAAACGGCAAACTGGCCTAATGCGACTTTCATTCTTACTCCCCTCGCCTTTTAAGGCGTAAAAGTATATTTGGTGAAGGGTTCACCCAATGTTATTTGGCGTAAGCCGGGAACAGAGACGCAGGCGTCAAACGCTCGGCGGTAATTCCCTGAACATAAAGCTCATTGGCAAAGTCGTCGATCATTTTTTTATTCTGCTCGAAGCCGTTGTCGTTCCAGTTCACCGGCAGGTCGACCACGGTGCGGCGGATATCGTCCAACAACCAAGGCGTGGTGTCGGCATATTTCGCACGCTTGTCCATCCAGACGTTGTAAGACTTGTCGATAATTTTGCTTAATGCGTCGGCCAGCCAAGGGTGCTCGGCCGCCACGTCCGACTTGATAGCCAGAATATGCATGCCAGGCACGTAGCCGACACGGTTAAAGTACTCCAGCTCTGCCTGACGGAAATCCGGCTGCAGCTGACGGAAACCGGAACCCGGTTTGAAGAAACCTTCCGGCATGAACGGCGTGAATACCGCATCAAGCCAACCTTCCTTCAGCAGTTCCATCATCGGGCGCTCGCCAGGACAGGCTTCAATACGCCCCTCGCGACCAAAGCCGTTTAGGCGATCGACGATAGGATGCGATTCAGTCAGACGCCCCGCGTACCAGTAAGCGTCGTCAATACCCACTCCGTCCACGCCCAGCACGGTGCGGGTCCAGGTGTTGCCGGAATCTTGCCAGCCGGTCACGCCAATGCGTTTACCCGCCAGTTCTGAAATTTTGGTCAACGGGCTGTCATCACGTGTGATGATGCAGCGTTGTCGAAAGCCACGCATCAGGAAATGCGGCACGGCCAGTACGTCGTCTTCACCCCGTGCGCGGCCCTGTGCATAACGGCTGAAGGAGATCTCAGCGGCGTCATACTGTTCGCTGGTCGCTAAATCGCCTACCAGCGTCCCTACCCGGTCAATCTCGAGATTGAACCCTTCAGCCTTCACATCGCCCAATGCCAACGGCGTAAAATAATCCCAATCGCGAACTGCCAGCCTGATAGTAATCGCCACGTCTTTCCCCTTAATGTCGGCAAAATTGCTTATTTACACATGGAGCCTGTCCGAGCGGAGAGCTTTCACACCTGACCCAATGTGATTATTTTATCGCCTCCGTTGACTAAGTTTGATACTAATAGCTTAAATTAATATGTACAATAGAATCTTTGTTACTGAACAAAAGGTGATTTAATGGGTGAGAGCCTGAGAGAGAAAGTGCTTGATGCAGAGTGGTTTGCAGGCCATTTGCAGGACAGATCGATGCGCGGCATTGCCATTGAGACCGCCGCGATGATCCGTTCTGGCGTGATTGAAATCGGCACCCACCTCCCCGCCGTGCGCGAGCTGGCTCAGGCGCTCGGCGTCAGTCCTGCCACCGTGTCAGCGGCGTGGGGGCAGCTGAGACGCCAAAAAGTTATCGCCGGCAGAGGCCGCAACGGGGTGTGGGTGTGTGGCGATACGCTCTCCCCGCGCCCTGCACGATTCGAGAAAATCGGCAACTTTGGCGACAATATCATCGCCGATATGACGCTGGCCTCGCCGGATCCCGAGCTCCTGCCTCGTTTGAACCAGGCATTGCTTAGCAGCGTCGAGACTGAAAATCTCAACAGCTATCAGCGCGAAGCCATTTCTCAGGTGCTGCTTGATGCCGTACAGCCAAGTTGGCCCTATGCAGCAGACGCGTTTATGGCCGCCGACGGCGGTTTCGATGCCATGAACCTGACGCTGCAAACGCTGATTATGCAAGGCTCGGTCGTCGCGATTGAGGACCCGACCGCGACCCGCTTGCTGGACATGCTGGACAACATTGGTGCCCAGGTGATTGCGGTGAAATGCGACGAGTTTGGTCCTGTCCCTGATTCTCTGCTGGCGGCATTAAACAAAAATCCGGCGGCATTTATTTATCAGCCGCGCACACACTCGCACTGTGGGCATATCGTCAGCGCGGAACGCATGGCGCAGATGGCCGCTATTTTACAGAACAGTCAGACGCTGATTATTGAAGATGACGGAATCGGTGAGCTGGCCTGCACTGAACCGCGCAGCATGGGGTCTTTCTTGCCGAAGCGAACCGTGCATGTACGATCATACTCTAAAGCCTACGGACCGGATCTGCGGATGGCGGTTATCTCGGGATCCCATGATTTAATCAAGCAGATCAAATCGTTCCGTAATTTTGGTGCAGGATGGTCGAGCCGAATCCTGCAACACGCGCTGGCGTGGCTGATTAACGATCCGGTCACTCAGGAAGGGATCGCCGAAGCGAAGAAAGTCTATGCGCAACGTCGTCAGGCGCTGGTCGATGCGCTGGCGGTTCGCGGGATCCACCTGCCGAAACGCGAGGGGCTTTCCGTGTTGATTCCGGTACCCTCGGAGCAGTTTGCGCTGGTAACGCTGGCCGCACGTGGCATTGCCGTGCTGCCCGGCGAACGCAGCCGAATCGGGCCTGGGCAGTTTATTCGCGCCAGCACCAGCCTGATGCGTTTGGATCAGGTCGACACTATCGCCGACACGATTGCGCTGGCCATGGGCTGAGGCCTGTAATCTTCAGGAAAACGTCAGAAAAGCCTCAGATAAAAATCAGATTAGCGCAGGCGCTTGATCAAGTACTTAGGCGACTCTTCATACTCCGCGCGGGCGTAAAACTGGTGTGCCCGCACGCGGCGTGAATGGCTGTGAACCTCCATACGGTCGCAGCCACGCTCGCTGGCCAAACGTTCTGCCTCATCGAGAAGACGCTGGCCGATGCCCGCACCGCGGTGCTGGTCGCTGACGCAAAGATAGCTAATTCGGCAAAAATCGCCTGCGAGCGGCAGCTGAGGAATAAAATGCAGCGATATGAACCCACATACCTGCTCGTCAATGACAGACACCCACAGCACGCTGTCGGGATTGCCCTCCATGCGGATAATTTGCTGAGCGATACACTCGACGCTGGCTGGATAATCCAAATCTGCGAGCAGCCGGACCAATGCGGCCGCGTCGGCCGTTTGCGCATCACGAATGATCATCTTTGTTCCTTAAACT
The DNA here is from genome assembly GCF_002093665.1 of Rouxiella badensis. Taxonomy (GTDB): domain Bacteria; phylum Pseudomonadota; class Gammaproteobacteria; order Enterobacterales; family Enterobacteriaceae; genus Rouxiella; species Rouxiella badensis. The sequence goes on from NZ_MRWE01000001.1 coordinate 262,738, forward strand.
CGGGCTAATGCTTGGGTTAATACTACACAATCAAATTCAACTTCGGTAATATCATGGGCTCATTGTTTAAGCCACGGCTTGTTCAGTGCTCAAGCAGTTGGAGATGACATTCCTCCCAAACCGCCTTTACCGGCTAATGATGTCTACGCAATCTCATAGAGAGGTTCGTAGCATGACGCCGGGACCTTTCTGAACATCCACTTTTATATGAAAGGCATTTATGTTTAACACCTTCCTTGCAGTATTAATTGGCGGCGGTGTGGGCAGTGTTGCCCGCTGGTTCATCAGCTTAAAACTCAACCCGACCACCTCCCTGCTGCCGATTGGAACACTGACGGTCAATCTGGCGGGAGCGTTTATCATCGGCCTGGGCATCGCTATTTTCAACCGCATGACCCACCTTGACCCGGTGTGGAAAATGCTGCTAACCACCGGATTCTGCGGCGGTATGACCACCTTTTCGACCTTTTCGCTAGAAGTGGTGTACATGCTGCAAGACGGACGCTTCGGCGCGGCGCTGCTTAATATTGCCCTCAACCTGTTTGGCTCGCTGGCGCTGACCCTGCTGGGCTTCATGCTGGTGAGTTGGTACACCGGGCATTAATTTTGCGCATCTCCCGCTCTGATTTAATGTTTCCTTAACGTTCGGCAGCGATACTAGCCTCAGTTTATTACAGCATAATGTCTAGATAACCTGAGGCTAACGATGTTTTCATTCCCGACAACGGCCAGCGAAATCACGACTTCCGTTTTTTGCCTGGCTGTGGTGTTGAGCTTCCTGCATAGCTATCTGCTGTAACCGCAGATTTCCTCGCCAAAATTCCCTTAAAAGAGCTTTTGTCTAAGGACAAAAGCTCTTTTTGCTACATTTATAATACAATTATTTACCTTCCCCCCAGTATTCCCTATAATTGAGAACGAGCGTTCACACTTTTTCTCTCAAGTTATCCTCTCGTTTTTAATTTAAAAAATGCATTGCGGGTTAATTTGAGAAAAAAAGTTTACTTTTACTTTTCAGGTGCCTCTATGCATCCCGCTAACCAAACAAAAGACCAACGCGTTTGTGCCCGCAGGGACCAGATCGTCGCCGCTTCACGACTGTGTTTTCGTAAGCACGGATTCCACGGCGCAGGCATGGCGGAAATTGCCAAAATGTCGCAGCTTAGCGTGGGTCAAATCTACCGTTATTTCGTCAATAAAGACGCCATCATTGAAGAAATTGTGCGACGTATCGTCTTCAAAAAAATACAAATAATGACCGGCGGTGCCCACAATCTGAAACAGATGGCCAGTAATCTGGCGTATCGGGTGATTGGCGTACAAAATATTGATCACAGTAAAATTGACTGCCCTGAACTCAGTCCAGAACAGAATGAAATTGACCATGCGCTGATGCTGGAAGTGACTGCCGAAGCGACGCGTAACCCGGTGGTTGAGAAAATCCTTCGCGACGCTGAATCCAAGCTGTTTAACGAAGCTAAAGCGATGATGACCCCCTACTACCCCGACATGCCGGAAAAAGAGCTGACTGCGCGTCTGGAAATGATGGCCGTGATGTGTGAAGGCACCGCATTCCGTCGTTTGACGCAGGCGCATGCCGATCCAGAAACACTTAAAACTATTTATAACCAAGTCTTTTTAAAAGTCTTTAGTGACTCGACTCCCTCCCACACTCCGGAAAATTAATGAACGACCATTTAGTACAAAAACGCCTCGGCTATGCCCTGGTATTGGGTTCGCTTGCCGCACTTGGCCCCCTCTGCACCGATCTCTATCTTCCCGCCTTGCCTACTCTGGCAGCAGAACTGGAAACCAACACCGCCACTAGCCAGCTCAGTCTGACCGCCGGTCTGTTGGGTCTCGGTGCCGGACAACTGATCTTCGGGCCGCTGAGTGACCGCTTTGGCCGCATGCGCCCTCTGCTACTCTCACTGCTCCTGCTGCTGGCCGCTTCCGTAGGGTGCGCACTGGCGACCAATATCGATCAATTGATCGTTGCCCGACTGCTGCAGGGCATCGCTGGAGCGGGGGGTGCCGTACTGTCTCGAGCCGTAGCGCGTGACTTGTACAGTGGACACGACCTGACTAAATTCTTTGCACTCCTGATGCTGGTCAACGGCCTTGCGCCGATTATTGCGCCCGTTCTCGGCGGCGGACTGCTGACTTTCCTCAGCTGGCGTGGAATTTTCGGAGCCATCGCGACGATCTCCATCCTGCTGTTTGTCTTATCCTCCGTGAAACTGCATGAAACCCTGCCTGCGGAACGTCGCTCGACGGGTGGCGCAGTGGCGATGATAAAGTCAGTGGGCAAACTGCTTCATGAGCGTCAATTCATGGGGCTTTGCCTGACGCAGGGCTTTATCATGGCCGGAATGTTTGCCTACATTGGCGCGTCACCCTTCGTCTTGCAGCAGATTTACCACCTCAGTCCGGTGACCTTCAGCCTGTGCTTTGCCCTTAACGGCATGGGTCTGGTGTTTGCAGCGCAGATCTCATCCCGCCTTGCGGTGATGTGGGGCGAGCTGATGATGGTCAAGATTGGCCTGACAATTGCGGCAATTGCCTCGGTGATACTGGTGGTAGCAGGCGCGATGCATGCACCGCTGGCTGTGCTGCTGGTGCCGCTGTTCTTCTCGATTATCAATATCGGGATTATCGGTCCTAATGCGGGGTCGCTGGCGATGCAGAGTCAGGGAAGAAATGCAGGCAGCGCCTCAGCCTTGCTGGGTGTCTGCATGTTTGCGCTCGGGGCAACGGCCGTGCCATTAACCGGTATTGGCGGCACCTCGGCGCTCTCAATGGGGCTGACTATCTGTGGCTGTTTCTTTATTGCCATCCTGATATTCCTCACCCTTGCCCGCCCTACCTTCGCCAAAAAATCCTGACCGTTGTTTGCTGTATCTCTAACGACAGGCAAAAAAAAACCCGCATCTGCGGGTTTTTCAGAAATCGGCTAGAGTTAGATAGCGATAACGTTAGCAGCCGACGGGCCTTTGGCGCCATTGGTGATTTCGAACTCTACACGTTGGCCTTCAGCAAGGGTCTTGAAACCGTTGCTTGAAATAGCAGAGAAATGAACGAAAACATCTTTGCTGCCATCTTCAGGGGTAATGAAACCAAAACCTTTTGATTCATTGAACCACTTAACGCTACCTTTAATCTTAGACATCAAACTTACCTTTACGTGATTTGTAAGACACAAAAAGTGTGTCAATTACAGTACAGCAATAGATTCAGCTTTTGTCCAGAAATCCGATTGCAATAAGCGATAAAGCTCTCACTCTTCGACTTACTGCAACCGTTCATACTGCTTAATGCCAATTTTTCCGATTCAACGAAGGCGATTAGAAGAAAGAATCGTCGTCGTCATCGTCATTGCCACCACCAAAGAAGCTGTCGTCTGAATCATTCAGGAAGCCCGAATAGGTGTTGTCATTGCTGTTATTGTTGTCGTTGTACACCGGGTTGTCCCAGGCGTTGTCACCGCTCAGCAGCGGATCGGTAGACGGATTGAAATTCTCCGTAACCTGATTATTTTCAACAACATTGACGATTTCTTCAGGACGGCTCTGGTGGAACATACCGGTCAGCATATCGGCCAACACAACGCCACCCGCGACGCCCGCAGCCGTTTTCAGTGCGCCACCGATAAAGCCAGAACCGATTGGCGCAGCGGCCGCTGTCGGCGGAGCCTGCTGGTAAGCCGGCTGTGCCGGTGCCGCATTATTGCCCCAGCCGTTATTTTGCTGGGTACCCGGAATCGGGCCGCTGCCTGAGGACTGCTGATTCTGCGGCTGACCGCCGCCGCCGAACAAGCCAGCCAGGAAGCCGGTGCTTTGCGGTTTGCTGTTTTGAGCCTGGGTCTGCAGCTGGTTTTGCAACTGAGCAACCTGCTGCTGCAGATCCTGAACCTGCGCATTCAATCGCTTCAGTGCGGCCTCTTGAATGATCATGGCCTGCGCCATGTAGTAAGGCACGGAAGGCTGCTTGCTCACGTAGGACTGTATGAGGCGCTCGGCTTCAGCGTCACGTGGTGCAGTATTGGACTCAGCCTGTTGTAAACGGCTAAAAAGACCTTCAATCAAACGCTGTTCTTCGGATTGCATGGGATCACCCTATCACTGTTTATTCTGGCCATGCGAAAGCATGGCCAAGTTGACACTCACACTAATACAATTAGTTTCATCTATGAATTAACTGAGTGTCAACAAATGTGACGGGCGTAAAGTTGTGTACGCTTATTTCTTCGGCTGCCAGCTGAAGATGAAATCTTTGTCCGGTAACTGAGTGTAATTACGGATGATTTCGTGATACGTCTTCGCCGGATCCAAATTTTTAAACTGCTGCGGATAAATAAATTTCGCCAAATATTCCATGCCGACGATGTTGTACGGGTGGTTGTAGAACTGGTGGTAAACCGCATAGACGCGCTGGTCCATCACGGCAGGCACCTGTGCCACACCGGTGCGGGAGGTCAGCACCTTGGCTTCTTTATCTACGTCAGCCTGGTTAGCTGATAAACCGAAAGGCATCATGGTGGTCTGCCCTTTGCCCGGATGGATTGAACCGGTAAAGATGTAGACATCAGGCTTCATGCTAATGACTTTTTCGAGCGAAACTTCACCCGACGCGCCCGGCAGCAGCTCGGAGCCGATATTTTTGGCGCCTACGGCCTCAATCAGCTTGCCCCAGCCCTCTTCACCGTGAGTGAAGCAGCAGGAGTCGCTACGACCGGCCAGCGGTTCAATAAACACGTTTGGACGATTCTTGATGGACGCAATTTCGTCCTGAATGTGTTGATAATGCTGACGATAGAAAGCGGTATAGGCCTGCGCGTTCTTCTCCTGATTCAGCACTTTACCCAGCAGGTCGATACTTGGCGCCGTATCTTTCGCCGGGTTGATATCGTAATCCACGAAGACGATGGGAATATGCAGCTGATTCAGTCTGTCGATAACGCCGCCCTGTTGCAGTGACTGTTTGGCACGCAGCTGCGCTATCATCAAATCAGGTTTTTTAGCGATAACGGTTTCCAGATCAACCTGGCCTTTGTCGCTGAATCCCATGTCGAGGATTTTGGTCGATTCTGGCCATTTGCCTTTCAGCATGTCCCAGGTACCGGAGTCGGTGTTTTTAAGCAGGTTATTCCAGGCCACTACGCGCTTGAAAGGATCGCTTTTATCCAACACAGCCAGAGACAGAATGTCACGGCCGTCCTGAATGATGATGCGCTCAGGCTCTTTATTAATGGTCAGCTTCTGTCCGGCAAGGTCGGTGACCGTCAGCGGATAAGTCGTTGCGAAAGTCGCAAAAGAGGCCGCCATCAGGCCGGCAACGGAAAGCACGCGCGTCGTTTTTTTCAGCATTTTTGCATCCAGGAAAATGATTTATAAATATGAATGATTCTAATAACCATTATCAAATCAGGTTCAAATAATAAACATTTAGCGGATTGGCGGGCAACGTTTTTACCTGTAGAACAGAGTTTTAACTATGTCTAAATATGAATATCACGTCGGGTAAGTGAAAAGTTCAGGATTAACAGGCGCAGACAGCAGCTGCCCGACAAAGCGCCGGGCAGCCTGTTGCTAAGGTTTATTTTTCAGCAAGATACTTCCATAAGAACTCACTCACCATCGCTCGCTTAAAGGCATTTTGCGCCTTATCGGCCGCTGCGCTGTGACCGCCCTCGGTGTTTTCATAGAAATAGACGTTCTCAATGCCCAGCTGCTGCATTTTGGCCGCCATTTTTCGGGCATGACCTGGACCGACTCTGTCGTCGCTGGTTGCGGTAGTAAACAGCACCGGCGGATAGGTTTTTAACGGGTCGATATTCTGATACGGCGAAAAAGCCTGGATGAACGCCCACTCCTCGGGCTTCTGCGGGTCACCGTATTCGGCAATCCACGACGCACCGGCGGAAATACGCGTGTAGCGCTGCATGTCGAGCAGCGGCACCTCACACACAATCGCGCCAAACAGCTCAGGATAACGAGTCAACATATTGCCGACCAGCAGGCCGCCGTTACTGCCACCCTGCGCGGCAAGATGCGCCGGAGAGGTAATTTTACGGGCGATCAGGTCCTTCGCCACCGACGAGAAGTCTTCGTAGGCGCGCAGGCGTTTGTCCTTGAGCGCCGCCTGGTGCCAGCGTGGGCCGTATTCTCCCCCGCCGCGAATGTTGGCAATCACCATGACCCCGCCGCGCTCGAGCCATGCAGGCCCCGTAACCCCGAGATAGTAGGGATCCAGCGATATCTGGAAACCGCCGTAACCGTAAAGCAGGGTCGGATTACTGCCGTCGAGTTCGATATCTTTAGCCGATATCATAAAGTACGGCACGCGTGTTCCGTCGTCCGAGGTCACGAAATGTTGCGCCACCTGATAATGCTCGGCGTCAAAGTGGCTCGGAGCCTGTTTGATTATCTCGGAGGAAGTCTGCTCGTCGCCCAGCACGCCGTAATACAACGAGGTCGGTTGCAGAAAACCCGTGACAGTCATGAAGAATTCATTGGTTTCGTCGTCGATGCCCGAGGCACTTATCTTGCTCAACTCGGGCGCATCGCCTAGTCCCTGACGCGTCCACAGCCCGCCTTCTGGCTTCAACACTTCGAGGCGATTCACTACGTCGTCCATGATGCTCAGGATCAGGTAATCACGGGTCATCGAGTAGTTGTCCAGCGTGGTCGTTTCCGCAGGACTAAACAGGGTCTTGAACTGACGCTCACCCGCCATAAAGGCCCTGAAGTCAGTCACCAACAGCGCACCGGTAGGATAGGTTTGCCCCGCCACGTGCCAGTCGCTTGATAAAGAAATCAGCAGCCATTCACGCCAAGTGCTGAACCTTGCGTCCTGCGGTAAATCAATCTGCAACAGACCGTTATCGTTATCGTTATCCAGCAGAAAAACTTCGCGGTGGTAAAAATCGATCACCCTCCCCACAAAACTGCGTTCAAACCCGCGGGTATCGTCGTGAAAGACCATCACCGACATATCCGTCGGCTCGGCGGAAAATTGCGTCTGCGCCTCCTCAAGCGGCGTACCGCGCTGCCAAATTTTGGCAATACGCGGATACCCCGAGGTAGTCATTGAGTCGGGGCCAAAGTCGGTGGCCACCAGCAATCGGTCTTTGTCTATCCAGGTCAGGCGGCTCTTGGCGGTAGGCAGGTTAAAGCCATCTTCGACAAACGACAGCGTGGTTAAGTCAAACTCGCGCACGGAAGAGGCGTCGCCGCCGTCGGGCGAAAGGTGCACCAGCCCACGCTGGAAATCGGGCGCCAGCGCCTGAATACCGTGATAAACCCAGGGGACGTTTTCTGCCGCACCGAGCGCGTCAACGTCGAGAACCGTTTCCCATTCTGGGGTGTCGCTGCGATAAGATTCAAAGCTGGTGCGTCTCAGCAGGCCACGCGGGTTCTTTTCATCCTGCCAGAAATTATAAAAATGCGGGCCGCGTTTAACCACCATCGGGATCTGTGTTGTCGCGTTCAGGCAGTCAAACACGTCGCTGCGAATCTGCTCAAAACGATCGCTTTCGGCGAATTCGCGACGGGTCTGTTTGCTCTGTTGCACTGCCCACTCGACGGCGACTTCCCCTTTTATCTCTTCCAGCCAGACAAAATCGTCAACCGGTTCGGACTGAGGTGTGGAGGTTCCAGATACCATATAAGCTTGCTCCTGCATGTTCTGAGCGGCACAAATTTACCGCTCAACGGTTAATTTTTTCGAGCTGTTTATTTCAACAGAATGCCCTGAATCAGGTTTGCCTTTACGAGCGTAACCTGCGGGATCCCAAGCGCCTGCATAAACCCTTCGACCAGCAGCAGATTGGTAACGTCCGTGGCGCGATAATCGCCCGGCAGCTGGGCATCGGTTTGATTAATCTTCACCTGCGCGACACGGTCGAGATCTGCGGCGGTGTATTGATTGTTCAGCGGATGAAGCTGCTCTTTGATTGAATAGCCGTGCACGCCGCCGATACCCACTACTTTTCTGCTTTTTGCCGCCTGTTTGATTTCAGCCGGAACGTGGGTGCGAGCATAGAAATTAACGAAACGGAGGATCTCACCGGCTAGCGACCCGATTGGATTTGGCGAATTCACCTGAGTGAGATTTTTGTTCATCATCACCTCAATAACCATATCCTTGAGGCTCACCGACGCCAGTTTGCCCTCATAGATCTCCGGCGTTTTGAAGCCATCAATCCTGTCATAGGTGGTCATTTGCATCGACCCACCGCCAATGTCCCAGACCAGCAGGTCGGAGTCTTTTAGCTTGGGATCGTTCAGCGCGGCCTTGGCCGAGATAAAGCCCAACTCGGCCTCTTGTTTCTGAGTAATGATCCTAATCGTGACGTGCGCCTGCTGATTAAACTGTCTGATAACCTGCTGCCCATTGCTCGCGGCTCTAAATACCGCCGTCGCGACGCCGGTAATGCGCTTCGGGTGGAATTTCTCGGCCTGACTGACCAACGCTTTCAGCGTGGTCATGCCCTGCTGCTGAATCGCCGGACTGAGCTGAGTATTGCCAGACTCGGCGAGATCTTCGTTAAAACCAATCGGCCTTTCCTGCGAGAACAGTACCTTGCCCAGCGTTCTATTGCAGACATTGACTTCGCTGACCTGAATCTTGGTCGTACCCGACCCCATATCGATACCGGCGCGCACTTCGGTGCAGTTTTTTGCCGATGCCTGCATGGCAAATCCCAGACAAAGGAGTGCGGTGACGGTGTTCATCCATTTATTCATCAGTATCCAGCCCTGAAATAATCTGCAAAGAAAAGTGAATAATAGACATAACGTCATTAGGTTGATGATTTCAAGCGGAATATGACATTTATGGCTAACTCATCAACCCCGCGCCAACGTTAATCGACAGCCCTAAAATGGCCAGGTTGAAAATAAATGACAATACCGCCTGCAGCAGGGTTATTTTCCTCACCGTGGTGTTGCCGGTCCCGACGTCCGCCGTCTGCGCCGCTACCGCAAGGGTGAAAGAGTAATAGGCAAAGTCCCAGTAGCCGGGCTGCGGGATTTTATCCGGAAACAACAACACCTTTTCGTCACCGTCGCTGTGCAGGTAGTGCATGTGGGCGTAGTGCATGGTGAACGACGTCGGCAGTAAGAACCATGAAACTACCAGCGTCGCGGCAGTCAGGGCAATGTGCAGAATTTTGTCTACCCCGTGAAGATTCTTGACCGCCCCCAGCTCAAAAAGAATCGCCAGAATGCTGACCAGACAGGTGACGCAGACCAGCGCCAGCACCGTTTTGGCACTTTCGTCCTGCTGACGTGCAATACGCGCTATCCCTTTGGGTGCCGTTCTTAGCATCATCCACCACAGGAAAAACAGATACACCCACGCCAGTACGTTCCAGCTAATCAGCAATCGTTGAAGCAGTGGCTGGTTCGAGGGTAAGGCGAAAAAGCTCAAAATGCCCAGCAGCAGCGCAGCTAGCAGCCTGGGACGGCTTTGATAGTAATGCTTGAAGGGACGTAATAGATTCATTTTCCGCCAGTTGTTAGTGAGACAGGGATGAGTTAACTGTAGACGGCAATGGGTAAAATTGAACGGCTGAAAGATTCTGATTTTAAGGCCACCGAAGTGGCCTTGGCTCTTGGCAGGTTAAATCGATGACTTCTCCGTTTCGCGCTGGCGCTCAGTCTTTGAAAGTTCTTTCTGTGGCGAGCTTTCAGAGTTGGAGGGCAGCCAGTTGGCATTCAGCGGTCCATAAAGTTGCCGCCGTTTCTGCTGTTGTTCAGGCTCGCGAAATTTAACATAGTCTCTATAGTCTATCTTGAGGAGCTCTTTTTTGATTTCGTTATCGCTCTTAAATTCAGATTGCGTCGCGTAGACATCAGCCACCCTGGATTTCAAGTGCTCGCGGTCGAATTCACAATCCAATTCACTCAGGTTATCCATCATCCCTTCCGCTTGATCCATTATCGCAGAATCAACATCGAATAAATTGGCCATACCAGTGCCTGAAACCAGGCTTGAGCGGGAAGATGCTCGTGGAAGGACGTGAGCGATAGGCTCATTCTCCTCGGCCCCAGGCACAGTGACAGGGGCACTCTCAGGCGGCAGCGCGGGCTGCTTGAAAATTGGATTCATCCTCAGTGGGGAAGGCCTTGAGGGCAGTTGCCTTTCTTGCTGGTGCATAGAGTCTAGCGCCAGGTTAAAGCCGATGCCGATCAAATTAGGCGCCATAAGCCGCCCTCTTTCGTTGAAGTTATCGCGCACGGCACGGTCATATACCTTGCCGGCTTCATTCCCAGTCTCCCATTCGCGGTCTTTTTCGGCATTGCGTGCCCTTGCCAGATGCACGCTGTGCTGAGCCGATGCCCCCAATGCGGCGACCGCCGCCAGGGTTGAAAGCTTGTAGCTTTGCGAGGATTTGGCATCCGACTGCGTCCTTACCTGCTGCGTGTGACTCCGAAGCCCAAGGGTGCGACTGAGGAAACGAGAATAACTGACGTAATCCAACTGCTGAAGCTTTTGCAATGTAAACTCTGAGACAGCCTGTCGCCTGCCGGTATACAAGATTCCAGCAGAGAGCTGCACTTCTTTTACACTCATTGGCCGGCCGCCCATTCTCCCCGCTGGAAATAACTTTGTGGTTAGGAGACTCTTTCTGGTGAAGCCAGAATCTTCGAGCAGTTTTATTGAGTGATCCATAATGACTTTCGATAAATCGGCAGACTCTTTATTAGCTCCACAGCGTTTTAATACCTCCCTATCGACCAAAGTCATCCTGGTGATCGAACCTGCAGAAATTTTCACCCTTTCAAAGAAATTTTTGGCATTGATATATTCAAGACTCTTTGCCCGGTTAGCAACGTGTGAATAATGTAAAAAAACATTGATAGTCTCTTTAAGCGCGGGATCTTTGCTCAGCAAGTGCATTAATTCCATCACCCTGAGTCCGGCGGGGAGATGCATGATAATCGGGAGCGCATTTACAAAGACCACTTTGTCATCAAAGGCGTCCGGGAAAAGCGCGCGGAAAACCTCATCTTCAGACTTCTCTTTTCTACGCAAAACATCCAATAAACCTTCGGCTACGCTGTGTATAACCCGCCCGCCGACCTTTTCAGCCTCTCCGCTCATAATGCCCGTACTCGCGTATTTCACGACCTGTTCAACAATAAGCAAGTCGAGCAGCTCCTGCGCTTCTGCATGATGTAAGCCATTCATATCTCGTAATAACCCTGCTAGCCGCGTAGAAATCCCCGGCTCTCTCTCTTGGCGGTGCATGGGTTTTTTCGCCGAGGGGCCTTCTTCAATCGAAAGATGGCTGGCGGAGCTTGAGAGTGAATCGATATCGATACACTCTGGTGCGCTTTCAATAGGCAGCTTGCCGCCATCACAGGCGCTCCTTTGTTCACAAAGCGCCTGATACTCCTCATCTAAGATATCGCGGTCAATCGCGCCGAGATAGCGTGCGGGATGGCTAATCAGTTCATCGGCAGCGATTGACCTGAGTTGCTCAATGCTGATCTGGATATCCATGTCAGCTAACCCCTGTGAGATGGCGCGATAAAGGCATTCTCCGTCTGGAGCATTGGTGACAGATACCCCGTCGCGAATCAAGTTATAGTGTGCGCTCGCATCGTCTCCCAGCCTAAAGGTGCGCCGTAATTCGATGACTATTTCACGAGGCATTCTGGACTGTTGCTGTTGACCAGCACGAATGTAATTCGGCGGCTCATCATTCTGGCGCACCGAGATGACCGCACGTCTGGGCAGTGCTCCCGAATTGATCAGTAAATATGGCACATGATCGCCAAGCTGATTGTTGAAACTTCCTGGTGTTCTAAGCATCAGCTCGGCGATATCACGCAGGGTCTCGGGCGTAAAATTCGCTAGCCTTTTTTCTGGCGCAACGATAACCGACTTCCGCTCGTTAACAGGCGCAGCGGGCGGCATTTTAGAGACGGAGCCTCCCTGCTGAGAGCGATTTATAGGTGCGGAATTATGGGCACTTTTTTCATATCGCCTCCTGATTTGTTCGAGCGTTAATGAGGCAAGATTCATGTTGCTGTTGAGCACGTTTTGAATGTCGGGAATGGCTGAAGAAAATGAGGCCGTGACTTCACCAGGGAGGTTGATCGGAATAGCCGGGTTTGTTTCAGGCCTGCTTGCTGATAATGCCGGACGGTACATGGTGAGTTCTCTCCGAAGATGTTAAACACGTTAACAGCGCTTCTCGTGGAATGGAGACAAGACGTTACCGATCCCACTAATAAAAAACTCCAATTTTTCAATCTTTTAAAAGAATAAAACAACCTTAACAAGACCTGTTGATGCCTTTTTTTTATCCACCTTCGAGATAAAAAAAAGGCCGCTGAATCAATCAGCGGCCTCTTGTTTTCACTCTCGCGCAGCCGCAGCCGCTCTTAAGTTAATTACTTTTTAGCATCGTCAGGCAATGCATAAGCGATGATGTAGTCGCCCAGCTTGGTACCGAATGAACCGTGACCGCCAGCAGCAATAACCACATACTGCTTACCGTTCACTTCATAGGTCATTGGTGTAGCCTGCCCCCCCGCCGGCAGACGAGCCTGCCACAGTTGATCACCGTTGCTCATGTTGAATGCGCGCAGGTAGTTGTCCGCCGTTGCCGCGATGAAGAAGACGTTACCCGCGGTTGAGGTCGGAGCACCCAGCATTGGCATACCCATTTTGAACGGTAATGGAACTGGTGAGCTGTCGCGAACGGTACCGATACGTTTTTTCCATACGATATCGTTGGTTTTCAGGTCAACACCGGAGATGTAGCCCCATGAAGGTTGCTTACATGGGAAGCCCAGTGGAGACAGGAACGCGTTCAGTTCAACGCCGTAAGGCACGCCGTACTGAGTCTGGATACCAGATTCAGTCCCGCTACCGCCGGTTGCACCCGCTGGAGGTTCAATCGGGTTACCTGGACCACGTGGGATCAGTTTAGAGGTAAACGGCAGTGCGATCGGGTTAGCAATAGCCAGCTGACGATCGGTGTCAACAGAGATACCGCCCCACTCGAACATACCCAGGTTACCCGGGAATACCAACGTGCCCTGCTCTGAAGGAGGTGTAAAGGTCCCTTCATAACGCAGACGATGGAACATCACACGACACATCAGCTGGTCGTAGATGGTTGCGCCCCACATGTCTTTACCGGTCAGCTTGGCTGATGGACGGAAAGTCAGGTCAGAGAATGGCTGAGTTGGAGACGTATGGTCGCCCGTTGCCGCGCCCTGTGGAACAGGTTTTTCAGGCGCTGGAACAACCAGTTTGCCGTCACGACGGTCGAGAACAAAAATGTTACCGGTTTTGGTAGGAACATAGATAACCGGAACTTTGTTGCCACTCTTGTCAGTGATGTCAGCCAGCGTTGGCTGTGCGGGTACGTCCATGTCCCACAGGTCATGGTGTACGGTCTGATAAACCCAGGCCAGTTTACCGGTGGTCGCATTCAGCGCCAGCAGGCTGCTCGCGTAACGCTCCATGTCTGGAGTACGGTTGCCGCCCCAGATATCCGGAGTTTCCACGCCCATTGGCAGGTAAACTAGGTCAAGATTTGCATCGTAGGCAGCAGGTGCCCATGAGTTTGGTGAGTTAGGCGTGTAGTTTTCGCCCGGAGCTGGGATCTTGTTCGGATCCGCAGCGCCTGGGTCAAATGCCCACAGCAGTTTACCCGTATGTACGTCGAAACCACGGATAACGCCTGAAGGTTCCTTGGTTGAGTAGTTATCGGTTACCGCACCGGCAACGATAATTACGCTTTTGGTAACAATCGGCGGTGAGGTTGGCTCGTAACGGCCCGCAGTCGCATAAGGCATGTTGCTCTGCAGGTTCAGCTCGCCGTTGTTACCGAAATCTGCACAACGCGCGCCAGTTTCTGCATCGAGGGCAAACAGACGACCGTCATTGACCGGCAGCAGGACGCGGCGAGAACAGATGGCCGGAGCGGCACCCTGAGTCTCGTTGCTTTGTGCAGCAGCAGGATCTTCATAGTAAGAAACGCCACGGCAGGTCACGTGCTGGAAGGTTGGGTCGGTTTTCAGCTGGGGATCAAACGTCCACTTCTCTTTACCGGTGGCCGCATCCAGAGCAAACAGCTTCTGGTGAGGAGTACAAAGATAAAGAGTATCGTGGATTTTAATCGGGGTAACTTCGTCAGTTATCTCACCCGGATCGTGTGAAGTTTTCACATCACCCGTTTGGAATGACCAAGCTTCTTTCAGCTGACCCACGTTCTTGTCGTTGATCTGGCTGAGTGGAGAATAACGGGTACCGCCCTGAGTACGACCGTATGCCGGCCAGTCACCGTCAGCAACGCCTGGGGTAGACTGTACAGGCGCATTGTCGGCAGCAGGGATAGTGCCGTTGATTTCCTGTGGATCGTTGAATACTGAGTAAACCAGTACCACGACGGTGAACACCAGAGAGAGAGCCAGTGCACCACGTGCAACGGCATTCTTGACGCTCATGTAGTTATAAACGATTGGCAGCAGGATCCACAGACCCAGGAAGAACGTCACATCTAAACGTGGCGTCAAGGCCCAGAAGTCAGACCCTACTTCCCAAAGACCCCAAAGAGTGGTGGCAAACAGGAATACGGCATAGAGCAGTAAAACCCCAGCACGGCGGCGTAACAACAGCCATGCTGTCGCCAGATAAACAACACCGGCGATGATGTAATAGAGGGAGCCCCCTATTGCAGTCAGCCAGATCCCGCCGACCAACAGATATAATCCGCTTAACGCGGCGAACAAAGCGGTAATTATAACGACGATGCGCGATAACGAAGCTTTAGTTTGCATATTATTAACCTTACAAGATTTTCATTGTCTTCGATCTCGCCCATTAAAAAGGAGATCTTAAAAACATTCGGCGAAGCACGGAATGTCCTTCCTCGAGCAAGCCAGCCGCAGCAATACCCCGGTTAAATGAGTATAAAAAACTGGCTTACTCTAGGTTCTTTAACGGTCCCGTCTATTCCCTGGCAGGTAACCATGTATGAATTTTGTGCAATTATTCGAAAGTATAGGTAAGAGTTGCGCCGCCGCCCCAATTTCTTCCGGGAGCCGGTTCAAAATAACGGCCATTACTTTCGTTCACGATAACCGAGCCGACATAATTCCTGTTGAACAGGTTGTCGACGCGGGTAAATAAATCCAGCGACCAGTTGCTGCGCCAGTCCAGACGGTATCCCGCGTTCAGACTGGTCAGGGTATAAGCCGGTGCCTGAGCGGTATTGGCATCGTTGGCCTGAATATCGCTCATGTAGCGAATTTCGGCGCCCGCATGGAAACCTTCCGGCGGCGCCCAACCCAGCGAGGCGTAAGCGGAGTTGCGCGCAATACCCGGCATCTTGTTACCGGCAGGAATGCTGCTCACTGCCGTATTGACGTCATCACGATAGGTCGCATCGAGCAGCGTCCAGGCCATGCGCACGCGCCAGTCTGAGGCAAACTGCTGATCGAACGACAGTTCAAGCCCGCGACGTCGCGTCGTGCCGACGTTGGTATAACTGGTGCGCCCGCTGCCGCTGGTCGCGACGGCCAAATCGTTGTCGGTGTCGGTCTGGAACAGCGCTGCCGTCAACAGGCCATAGCCGATACGCGTCTTGCTGCCAATCTCGACGGTGTTGCTGGTCGACGGTTTCAGGTTGATATTCAGACCCGCCGTACCGTCAGGGCGATAAGACAGCTGATTAATGGTTGGCGTCTCGAATCCGCGCCCCGCTGAAACGTATACGTTCCAGGCAGGCGTTAGCGCATAACTCAGAGAAGCCATCGGCAGCGCTTTGTGATAGCGCGTACTGCCGCTGTCATCGCCGTTGCCGGTGGTAATGTAATAATCTTTCGAATTGAAGCTCACGGTGCTGTAGCGCATCCCGGCGTTCAACGTCAGTCGGTCCGTTAGCTGCCAGCTCGTTTGCAGATAAGGGTCCAGATTCCACATCTTGTTCTTTTCGTTACGGCGCTCGTCACCCTTCACGCCGTACTCGGTAAAGTCATTCTCCACCACGAAATTCTCATAACCCTGACGACGTTCGGTCATGGTTTCATAATCCAGCCCACCAATGAGGGTGAAAGGCACCGATCCCCACTGGTCGTTATGCTTCCAGCGCGTGTCAATCCCCTGATAACGGCGCTCGAGCACAATCACGCCGCCCGGATAAGCCGGATTCGCCTGCGTCGCCTTCGGGATCGACTGATACTGAGTGGTATGACGCTCACCCTGATAGGTCATGATGGTGAGCTGGTCGTTGTCGCTCATTTCACGCTGATAGCGCAAACCCACCTGCGTCTGGTCAATAGATTTTCGAGTGTTGTACTGATCGGCGCGCGGTGACTGCGTCGGATTTGCCTTCCATTCGGCCTCGGTCAGACCGCCAGGATCGCCCGCATCAACCGAGACGCTGTTAAACATCAGCGTCAAGGTACTGCGATCGTCGAGGCGTACGCCAAGCTTACCGTTACCCAGATTCTTGCGCGCCGAGCTGTGGTCGCGGAAGCCCTGGGTGGTAAAACGCGAAGCCGAAAGGGTGTAATTCACATCACCCGCATGGGTGCCATCGCCGGTGGCACCCGAGGCCGTGACGCTGTTGCGAAACGAACCGTAGCTGCCGAAATAAGTGCCGGCAGTCAGCGTCGTCGGCTGGGTGCCAGACCGGGTCTCGACGTTAACCACGCCGCCGGAGGCGTTACCGTACAGCGCCGAAAACGGGCCGCGCAGCACTTCAATCTTGTCGACCGAGGCCAGGTCGATGTTGGAGGTCTGGCCCTGACCGTCTGGCATAGTCGCCGGAATACCGTCCACGTAAATTCGCACGCCGCTGACGCCGTAGGTCGAGTTGGCACCAAAGCCACGAATCGACAGCTGAAGATCTTGTGAATAGTTCTGGCGGTTCTGTACCTGCAGGCCGGGGACGCCGGTTAGGCTCTCCGAAAGATTGACCTGAGGCTTGCTGTCACGCACGTCGTCGCCGTTGACTATGCTTACGGCGGCGGGAGTATCAAGCTCCGACAGGCCGGTATTCTGCTGCTGGGGAACGATAAGCAGCGTATTGCCTTGCGTTGAGTCAGACTTAACCGAATTGTCCTTCGCCGAAGATTTATCTGCAGTGACTGCGGTTTGCGCGTAACTTACTGATAATGGCCAAAAAATAGACAAAATAACGAAAGTTGAAATTGAAGTTTTGTTATTCACGGAAAGATTTCGATTTGTAAGTTAAGCCTGCTTACGCGCCTGCCGACTCCTCAGAATAAGTCGGTGAAACTCGTAATCCCCAGCGACCCTGTTACGCAGTTGCATAATATAAATTTAATTAAGCGACGAGTATATACAGTTCCTTACAGAATGGCCTTATTTTAAAAAATATAGCACGCAGAGTTAACGCCCCTGATTTTTTAAGTTATCCAGACGTATGAAATATGTATCCACGAAAGAGTGTAATCGGTTACACAACCAGAGAACAGAATAAAATATCGAAATTCAAAAAAGACGCCTCGCCAGCACTCACCTAATTATAGAATAT
>NZ_MRWE01000020.1 GCF_002093665.1 Rouxiella badensis
CATCTTGCGAATTAATTATTTTTAGCTATTAATAATGATAAGACTCCTCAAACTATAAAGTCACTCCATGCAAAGCCTGGACCTCAGTGTTATCAATCAGTCGTGCCTGTGGATTCAAACTCAGCCCGTTTGGCTGTGTACCGTGCTGAATACATTTGGATCCTCACCCCGTCCTCCCGGCGCATTAATGGTTATTAACGACCAAGGGAATTTTCTCGGATCGTTATCGGGGGGCTGTGTTGAGGATGATTTTATTACCCGTATTCAGGAAGGCTATTTTCGTCAACCGAGCCAAATAATCAGGTACGGCGACGGCGGATTGACTCCCGACCGCGTTCTCCCCTGTGGAGGGATACTCGACGTCCTGATTGAATATCTCGAGCCGGTTCCTGACAGTGTCTTATACCTCGAGAAGATAAAACAGGGGCTGGAAAATCATACCGCGCTACAGAAGAGCATCACGCCACCTTCGGCCTGTCACTCTTTATCGTCGGTCGCCTGGAGCAGCAGCACCCTCATTGAACGCAGGTTGCAGGAGATTGTCATTACCCTCTCCTCCGCGCCGAGAATAATCATTGCCGGGCTCTCCGCCGTGGCGGTTTATTGTGCGGAGTTTGCGGCAGGTCTCGGCTTTGAAACCCTCGTTTGCGAACCTCGCGAGGAGATGCTGGCTAACTTCAGCGGACAGCTTCGGGCAGAGCACCGGCTGGAAAAAATATTCCCCGCCCGTTATCTGGAACAAAACGGCTGCCATCCGAACACCGCCATCGTGGCATTAACCCACGATCCGCGCATGGACGACCTCACGATGATGGAAGCCGTCAATACCGAAGCTTTCTACATCGGGGTGATGGGGTCACAGCGCAACAGTAAAAACCGGCTGGCAAGGCTAGAGCATACCGGTGGAATGACGCCCGCTGAGCTAGCGCGTATTCATGCTCCTATCGGTATTGATATCGGCAGTAAGACCCCGGCGGAAATCGCGCTGGCGGTCATGGCAGACATCGTGAGAACAAAAAACATGCCGCGTTAACGCCATTGCCAGCGGCTTTTCCTCTCTTCACCTCAGTCATGAATTGAACTCATAACAACAACCTGATTATGTCTATAGTCCTCAATCGCCCAACCGCCTAGTCTCTTTCTCCAGCAGGTCACCTCTTCACCCCCCTAAACGTAAAGGAGCATGAGATGCAAAAACGCAAACTCGGGCAATCAGGACTGGAAGTCTCGGCGCTGGGCCTCGGCTGCATGGGGCTAAGCCACGGTTACGGTCCGGCGACCGACACGCGTCAGGCCGTCGGGCTTATCCGCGCGGCTTTCGATCGCGGCGTAACGTTTTTCGATACCGCCGAAGTTTACGGCCCTTACCTCAATGAGGAAGTCGTTGGGGAAGCCTTGAAACCCATTCGAGACCAGGTGGTTATCGCCACCAAGTTTGGCTTCACCTTTGGGGACGATAACAAACAGCAGATCCTCAACAGCCGCCCAGAACACATTCGTAAGGCGGTTGAAGGTTCGCTAACCCGGCTTAACACCGAGGTCATCGATTTACTGTATCAACACCGCGTAGACCCTGAAGTGCCTATCGAAGATGTTGCAGGCACCGTCAAGGACCTGATTTCAGAAGGTAAGGTTAAACACTTTGGCCTGTCTGAGGCTGGCCCACAGACTATTCGCCGCGCCCACGCCGTTCAGCCTGTTACCGCGCTGCAAAGTGAATACTCGATGTGGTGGCGTGAACCCGAGCAGGAGATCATTCCGCTGCTGGAAGCGTTGGGGATTGGGTTCGTGCCTTTCAGCCCGTTGGGCAAAGGGTTTTTGACCGGGGCTATCTCCGCCGACACCACCTTCGGGGCCGATGATTTCAGAAGCAAGGTGCCGCGCTTTGCCGCCGAGGCGCTTGAGGCCAATCAGCAGTTGATGACCCTGATGAACCGTATCGCCAACGACAAAGGCGTGACACCGGCGCAGATTGCGCTGGTTTGGCTGCTCTCGCAGAACGACTGGATTGTGCCTATTCCAGGCACCACCAAGCTGCACCGCCTGGAAGAGAATCTCGGTGCGGCAGACCTTTCGTTGACCGCCGAAGAGTATAAAAAAATCAATTCCGCGCTCGAAACCGTCCGCGTTGTAGGCGAACGTTATCCTGCCTCACTGCAGGCGCGCGTCGGTCGCTAGCGGTTTCGTGAGGTCATCGTAAAAACACAAAGGCTGCCGACGATCGCAGCCTTTTCATTGAACCGCGCCGCTGACGCAGTAACGAGTCGCATTAAATGAAAGGTGCGGACGATGAGAGTTCCAGCAGTTGCTCAATCACCCGCATATCCATAACGTCTTCCAACGCCAGCGTTTGCTCCCACAGCGTTTCCGCCTGCAAGCTCGATATTGAGCGCGTAGCCAGCGACATAAATTTGTCGCGCAGCTGCGCGTCGCTCATCGGATGGGTCGGCGCGCCGAGGGCGATATCCACCCGATGCGTAAGACTGATGCCGTTTTTAGTGACCAGCGTGACCTGCGGCTCGCCGTCGGCGCTGTAGGCAGGGTCAACCTCCAGCACCACGCGTCCGATAGCTTCCAGCAAAGCGGGACAGCGCCGCTGCTCGTCGCCATAGGCGTCCAGTCCGGCGTGCCCATAAACCAGCCTCGCGGCCACCGCATAGCGAATGCTCATCTGCGCCGCCGCCAGCGTACTTATCTGTTCGTCACCGCACATTTCCTGTAAAAATGGTGACAGGGTCACTTTAACCTGTTCAATTTCATCGACTGCTCCCTCCAGGCGGTCGAGCAAGATCCCCGTCGCATCAATCGCCGAGTGGGTGCCGCGACACGACGCATAAGGTTTGATCGAACAACGCATCAGTTTCCACACCTGCCCAAGGTCGGCAACCAGCGCTGATGGCTGTGCGGTCTTCGCAGCCAGGGTTTTCAGAAAACCGCCCCAGTGGTCCTCAAACAGGCCAGCAGGTCCGGTTATCCCCGCTTGTGCACTCAATGCGGCCAGAACGCCTCCCTCGGCCGCTCTGCCGGCGTGCAGTTTTTTGCTCTGTGAACCGTCGTGAATAAACGCCCACAGCCCGCCGCTAAAGCTGCCCGCGATACCCAACGCCGACGAGATCTGTGCCTTATCCAATCCCAAGAGACGCCCCGCCGCCGCTGCGGCACCCAATACGCCGCAGGTTGAAGTAGAATGCCACCCTGCGCCATTGTGGGCGGAATATCCTCCGCAGGCTTCAAGCACCCGACGCGCGATGTCGTAACCGAGCACCACGGCGGTGATAAACGCTTTACCGCTGACCGGCTGCGGGCAAAAAGGCAACACCGCCAGCAGGGCCGGAATGACCACCGCACCCGAGTGGTCACAGCCGCCGGTGTCGTCGAGTTCGAGCGCATGGCAAGCGATACCGTTGAGCAGCGCCGCATTTCGCGCAGAGGTTTTCTCGCCACGCCCCCACAGCGCGGCAACGGGCGCTGCGCCCTCTGCCAGCAGTATCGTGCTCACGTCTTTCGCCACCTCGCTGGATGCGCCCACCAGGCCCGCCCCCAGCGTATCGACGATATGCCGCTGGGTGCGCGTCACCAGCTCAGGGGGTAAGTCCTCGAAGCGGGTATCATGAACAAATGCCACCAGCTGCGATTGAAAGTCCTGATTTTCACTCATTGCTGCCCCCGTTTTGCGTATGCTGCTGCCAGATTTGTGCCGGATGCGAGGGCTCATTCTGCGGCTGCGTTTGCCGCCACCAGTCGGTTACCTCGCCCGCCGTCGCCACCCAGACATCTGGCCGCGAGGTGATATCATCCAGCAGTTCACTCAACAGGCCGATGCGCCCCGCGGTGCCGATCACCTCGGGATGCAGTCTTAGCACATAGCAAAGCCCAAAACGGTAAAAGCCGTCAAAATCCATCTTCATGTTGCCCAGCGTATGGCTGTAGGACGCGATGCGCGACTGCGCCGGAGGCACCGCTGGACTGAGGTTGAAGGCGAAATAGGGTTCGTCCTCCAGCTCATAGTGCAGCGGCAACTCAACCAACTGCGAAGGCAAACCGTCGCGCATCGGCTGAAAATAAGGCAGGTCATCGCCGCGCCATGACGAACTCCAGCCAATCCCCGCCTCGCTCATTGCCTCGGCAAAGCCCGCTGCCCAGTTGCCCGAAGGAAGACGAAACCCGCGCGGCGTCTGGCCGGTATGCGCCTTCAATGCTGCCTGACCCCGCTGCAAACTGGAAACTTGTTGTTCTAAGGTCAATTCATCAAATTTTTCAAACTCGTAGCCGCTGGTTGCCAGCTCGTGACCGGCGCGGAAAATCTGCGTGATCTTATCTGCATGCTCATCGGCAACTCTTCCCGGCACGCACCAGCTGCTGCGCAGATTCTTTTCCGCCAGCAGCGCTAACAGCCGGTCGACTCCGCGCAGCGTGCCGTAGCGCCAGACCGACAGCGTTTTCTCGCGGCCGGCCACCGCCGGAACCTGACTAAGAATGCCCTGCACATCGTTAAAATCGACGGTGATCACCACCGCACAGCGCTTGCCCTGCGGCCATTTGTCCTGCGTCGCGTTCTGATTAATGGGCATCGACGTGCTCCTGTAACCACCAGTGGGCCACCTCGCGACAGCGCGCAAACCACACGTCGTCACGGGTACGAAGATGGGCAAAAAATTGTTCGAGCAGCATAATGCGGCCCGGTTTCCCGGTAATTTTCGGGTGGAACAGCGTGGTCAAACTCAGCCCTTCGTTCATTGCGCCGTCAAACTCGCGGCACCAGTTGTCCAGCGTCAGCGCGTAGCTTGCGGTGCGATCGAGCCCCGACGGAAAATTGGGCTCGCGGGTGTAGGCAATCGAGGCGTAGTCGTCCATCTCCCAACGCCCGGGGATCTCCACCAGCGGCTTATCAAAACCCGGCACCTGAATCAGATAAGGCCGGTCATCGCCGCGCATGCTGCTCGAGTAAGTTACGCCTGCTTCGACCAGCATGGCAGGGGTATCCTGATGCCAGTCTCCCGACGGGGTCCGGAAACCCTCGGCGCGAATACCGAGGTTATTCCAGAAAATCTCGCGGGATTTTTCCATCACCCAACGCTGCATTTGCGCGTCGATGGCGTAGAAAGACTCATGACGATAACCGTGGTACGCCACCTCATGACCGCGCTCAACGATCGCCTGACACTGCTTCGGCCAGTTTTCGACCACCCAGGCCGGCACGAAGAAGGTCGCCGGCAGCTGATAGTCGTCGAGCAGGTCGAGCAGCCTCGCCAGCGCCCGATATGGCCCATAGCCCCCGAAGGTAAAATACTCGGGCTTGTGCCAGAGCGTGCCGTTAAGCATCGCATCGCCGGTCGGCCCGTCGAGGTCAAACGCCAGCGCCATGCAGCCCCATTTATCCTGCGGCCACCGCGTAGCCAGATTGGAAATCGTCATCAATTATCCCGCTCCAGAGGTAGACAGTTACTTGCCTTTATTTAGGGTAACTTCCTGAATAGCGCCATCCTGTAATCCCCATTTAGTGAGGATTTTCAGATAGGTGCCGTCAGCAATCATTGCGGTCAGTGCGCCTTTCACGCCGTCAATAAGCGCAGTATCGTCTTTGCTGATGCCAATACCGGTCACCTGATAGGCAAAGGCTTTACCGAGCGGCTTATAGGTGTCTTTTTCAAGATTCATGATGTATGGCAGGGTTTCACTGCCCTGCACCACGCCCTCGATACGCCCCTGACGCAGCTGGGTGCGCGCATCGGCAGTGCCCTCTGCGCCGACCACTACGACAGCCGGTTTACCCGCAGGCGTACAGTTTGCTGCGCTCCATGCCGCAATTTCCGCCGGGAAGGTCGTTCGACGGCTGGTGCCCACCTTTTTGCCGCACAGGTCGAGCATGGTGTTGATCTCTTTATGCGCCACGGTGGTGTAGAACTGCGGTCCGCTGTTGTAATAGTCGACGAAAGTAGCAATCTCCTGACGCGGTTTGGTGTCCGTCATGCCAGAAAGAATCATGTCCACGCGGTGGGTCGCCACGGCGTTAACCATCTGTTCGAAGCCAATTTCCTGCCAGCTGATTTTGCGGTTCAGGCGTTTACCTATCTCCATACCCAGGTCATAATCCATGCCTGTGAGCTGGTCAGTCGCCGGGTCTTTGAATTCCAGCGGGGGATAGTTGGGCATCATCGCCACTTTGATTTCATCTTTCTGCCTGAGCGCATCGGCGGCCGAAGCGCCCTGACTCCAAACAGCGGTATTGATCAACACGCCTGCGGCGACCAGCGATAACAGTGTTTTTTTCATCAAAAGATTTCCCATGTGTAAAGTTTCTAGATCAGAACCGCTGAAATAAAATTCTGCGTCCTTGGGTTTTGTGGATTCAGCAAGACATCTTCCGGATTACCACTTTCTATAATTCCGCCCTCGTCCATAAAGACCACGCGATTCGCGACCTCTCGCGCAAAACCAAGCTCATGAGTCACGACGATCATCGTCATTCCCTCCGCTGCCAGACTGCGCATGACCGCCAGCACTTCGCCGACCATTTCAGGGTCCAGCGCCGAGGTCGGCTCATCAAACAGCATCAGCTTCGGCTTCATTGCCAGCGCACGGGCTATCGCCACACGCTGTTGTTGTCCTCCCGAAAGCTCCATCGGATAGGCGTCACGCTTGTGCGCCAGCCCGACGCGTTCGAGCAGCGCAATCGCCTCCTCTTTTGCCTCCTTGACCGGGCGCAGCAGCACCTGACAGGGTCCCTCGATGATGTTTTCCAGCGCCGTCTTATCCGGGAACAGGTTGAAGCGCTGGAACACCATGCCGGTCTTGAGGCGCTGGCGGGCAATCTGCCGGTCATTAAGCGGATACAGCTTCTTGCCGTCCATCCGATACCCCACCAACTCGTCATCGACCCAGATACCGCCACTGTCGATGCGCTCAAGCTGATTAATGCAGCGCAGGAAGGTGCTTTTCCCCGATCCACTCGGCCCTATAACGCACATCACTTCACCGTGCCGGACCTCAAGACTGATGTTTTTCAGCGCCTGAAAATCGCCAAAATACTTGTTTACGTTCAACGCCTTGATGATGTTTTTCATGAGAGATCCTCACCGGTTGCGGCGGCGAGTACCGCGGCCGAAATAACGTTCAAGACGGTTTTGCCCAAGGGAAAGCAGCGTCACCACCACCAGGTACCAGATACCGGCGACGAACAGCAGTTCCATCACGCGCGCGTTGGCGAAATAGATGGTCTGGGCGTTATACAGCAGCTCGGAATACTGGATCATGCTGGCAAGACTGGTGGTCTTAACCATGCTGATAAATTCGTTGCCAATTGGCGGAATGATCACCCGCATCGCCTGCGGCAAAATGATGCGACGCAGCGCATGTAGGCGGGTCATGCCGATTGACTTCGCCGCCTCATACTGACCCAGGTCGACAGAAATCAGCCCAGCGCGCACTACCTCGGAGGTATAGGCCCCCTGATTGATGCTCAGGCCCAGCAAAGCGGCCGAGAACGGGGTCATGATGTCAACGGTTTGCAGTTGAAACAGCCCCGGAATACCGATGGTCGGGAAAATCAACGCCAAATTGAACCACAGCAAAAGCTGGAGGATCAGCGGCGTACCGCGAAATATCCAGGTATAGCCGATCGCCACACCGCTGAGCACCGGATTGCTCGACATGCGCATCACGGCAATAATCACCCCAAAAATCACCCCCAACGCCATCGCGAGAATGGACATCACGATGGTGTTACCCAGACCAAACAGGATGGCCCGGGCGGTCAGAAACTGCCCCACAAAGCGCCATTCAATTTTTCCGTGGGCAAAGGCGTTAATCAGCAGCGCCAGCAGGGCGAGGATAATCACCGAGGCGACAATACGGCCGTAATAACGCCTGGGAACATAGTGATATTCGCTGAGATCGACAGCGGGACTCTTTAGCACGGTATTAGCACGTAAGTCTGTCATATGAGGCTCCCGAGGCGGTTAAAGAGACAGGCCGATGTACGACGCGGCCCAGTCCGACTGCTGCTCAAGCACCGTTTTCAGGCGCGCTATCTGTTCGGCGACGCGCTGCGGCGAGGTGCCCCCCCAACCGCTGCGGGCGTGAATGGCGGCCTCTAACGTCAGACACTCGCGTACCTCCGGCTGCAGGCGAGAGTCCACCTCTTGCAGCTGCACGTCGCTGACCTGATGTAGCTCGAGGCAATGCTGTTCACAGACCTGCACCAGCTTGCCAGTAATCTCGTGCGCCTCTTTGAACGGCACACCGCGGCGGGAGAGCCAGTCGGCCACTTCGGTCGCCAGCGTGAAGCCCTGCGGTGCGTCCTCCTTCAGCCGCTCGACGTTGACCACCATGGTGTCAATCATCCCGGCCATCGCAGGCAGCACCAGCATCAGTTGCTCAACGGTGTCGATGGCGTTGCGTTTGTCTTCAATAAGGTCGCGATTGTAGGACAACGGCAGGCTTTTCATGGTCGCCAGCATCGCCGTAACGTTGCCTATCAGGCGACCGGTTTTGCCGCGCGCCAGTTCGGCGATATCGGGGTTTTTCTTCTGCGGCATAATGGAACTGCCGGTGGCGTAGCCGTCGTTGAGTTCTACCCAGCGGAACTGGCGCGACGCCCACAGGCAAACCTCCTCGCAGATGCGCGAAAGGTTGACCGCGAGCATGCTGCCCGCAAACAGGAATTCGGCCACGTGGTCGCGGCTGGCAACGGCGTCTATCGAGTTTTCACACGCGCCGTCATAGCCGAGATCTTTGGCCGAAAGCTCGGGATGCAGGGCGATTGCCGACCCCGCCATCGCGGCAGCGCCCAGCGGAGAGCGCGCGCAGCGTTTATCCCAGTCCTGAAAACGCTGTACGTCGCGCGAAAAAGCTTGAGCGTGAGCCATTAACTGATGACCAAAAACGATCGGCTGTGCCTGCTGTAAGTGGGTAAAACCCGGTGCCACCGTGTTGATATGCCGCTCAGCCTGGTTCACCAGCGCCTGTTGCAGTTGCAGCAGCGCAGCGACTATCTTGCGGGCGTTGTCGCGCAGGTAGAGCCGCAGGTCATTGGCCGTCTGGTCGTTGCGTGAACGCCCTGCACGAAGCTTGCCGCCGAGTTCTCCCAGGCGCTCAGTCAATACCCGCTCAATGAAGGTGTGTACGTCCTCATCGTTCTCGACAGGCTGAACCTCTCCGGCGCGATAGTCTGCCGCCAGCTGTTTAATCGCTGCCACCATGCGTTCGGTTTCGCCCTCGTCAAGCAGGCCTGCGCGCTGGAGTTCATAGGCATGGGCGCGGCAGCCTTCGAGGTCATATTCGGCGAGTGCAAAATAGTAGCCGGGGCTGCGTGACAGCGCGCTCAAGGCCGGTGCCGGACCTTGTTTAAATCGCGCGCCCCAAAGACGGTCAACGGGCTGAGACATGTCGTACTCCTTTCTGGCATAGATGTTGCAAAAATGATTTAACAAGGCAGCGAGACGTGGGTCATTTTTACGGCTCATCCGGAGGAAACTGATGATGCGAAAAATATAAAAAAAGATCTGCTTGCCATCATGAAAATATAAATTAAGAAACTTGCCTTGATTCGATGTTGGATTTATTTGTACCGGGGGTAAATATTTATTATGGAAAGTCCACTTTCCAAATCAGGAAACTCGCCCTCCATCAGAAATGAGGTTAATCAGCATGGCATTGGGGTCGCTGACCTAAAACTTTTACGCGTTTTTAAAACCGTGGTCGAAGCGGGAGGATTTACCGCCGCCTGCAATGAACTGAATATTGGCCTGGCGGCAATCAGTAAACAAATTTCCGATCTCGAGGTGCGTTTTGGAATGAAACTCTGCACCCGAGGCCGTGAGGGGTTTTATTTAACCGAGCATGGCAAAGTGACCTACCAGGCCTGTCTCGACCTGTTTTCGTCGATCAACCAGTTCCGCGACAAGCTCAATAATGCCCGCCACGACATGTTTGGTGAGCTGAACATTGGCATCATCGACAACACCATTACCGACTCAACCTCACCGATTATTCATGCACTTGGTGAGATTTACTGCAAGGCACCCAAAGTTAGCCTGCGCCTGCACGCAACCCAGCTCGACGAAATTGAACGAGGCGTGCTCGACGGACGCTTTACCTGCGGCATCATGCCGGTGTATCAGGAAAAGCCCGAGTTTGATTACTACTATCTCTATGAGGAAATAGCACATCTGTACTGCGGTGATAAACATCCGCTCTATTGTTTACCTGAAGATGAAATAACTCAGGCCCAGATAAAATCCGCCGAAGTCGTCAATCACTTTTATGCCAATCACAGCGAGAAAAATAATTATCTCGAATACGGATCATCAAACGCCGTCGCGGTTCAGGTTGAAGCGGTGAGCCTGCTTATTTTAACCGGAAATTATATTGGCTTCCTGCCAAAGCATTTTGCCCTGCACCTTTTTGGTGGTGAGAAATTAAAAGCCCTTCTGCCGAAAGAAATATCAATAGCGACGCCCTTCAGCCTGGTGGTGAAAAAAGGCAGCGCATTAAATTCGGTATTAACGCTATTTCTTCAGGCATTACAGCAGAAAGCAAAATCACCGCCGCTGCGGTCGGCGAGCTAGACCATCGTCAGGTTTTTAGGTTTACTTTGCACCAACGCATTGCACCATAAAGGCACAATGCGTCAGATTTTGCAGCGAATGCAATAGAAGATTAAAGCTTGAGCGCGTCGGCCATCGCTTCAACGCGGGCGAAAGCGGCATACAGCGATTCGGCAGAGACCGGATGCGGCATATTGTGCATGTCTGGCGCATGCAGCGAAGCCTGAACGATGCTTTCGAGCTCTTCATCACTCAACTCGGCAATCTCGCGTAAACGTAAAGGCACCGCGCAGGCATGAGACAGCAATATCGCTTCGCGAAGCTCGTCATCGCTGCGGTTCTCCAGCGCCAAGAGGCAAAGATTGCCCAACCCCACCAGCAGTCCATGACCAAACTCGCGGGTCTTGTCACAAACGGTAAAACCTTCATAGATGGCGTGCGATGCAGCGGCGTGCGCCCCGCTGCTCATCAGCGACGTTAACCCGGCAAACATAAAGATAGCATCCAATACCTGGTCCAGTTCAGCGCTGGTCTTGCCTTCACGCACTGCGTCACAGGCCGCGCCGCCGTAAAAGGCTATCAGGTCATAGCAAATGCGGCTGTTGGCGCTGGAGGATCGCGCGACGCCGCTCAGCGCGGCGTGATGGTTGCTGATGGCGCGAAATTCATACCATTTCGCCAAGGTGTCGCCGAGGCCAGCCGCCAACCAACGCAGCGGCGCTTTCGACAACAGCTCACTGTCGATGATGACGCTGGCCGGTGCCTGCGGCAGCGGAAAAAGGTCACGAAAGTGTCCGTCGTCAAAATAGCGAATGGTCAGCGGCGTTACGGCGGCACAGGTCGCGGCGACAGTGGGAATAGTGACAACCGGTACCTGGGCCGCTGCACCGACGGCTTTACCGGTATCAAGCGACTTGCCGCCGCCAACGCTGAGAATAAGGTCGGCCGACAGCGTTTTCACCCGCTCGGCCAAACGCAGAATATTGCCCTCGCTGGACTCACCGCCAAACCACTCGGTGCCTACGACAGAGACCGGCGTCCCTTCGAGGTAATGATTGATTTTATCCCCTAAGGCGGCCAAGGCCTGATGCCCGCCAATCACCAGCGCGCGCTTGCCCAGCAGGCTGCAAATTTCGCCCAACTGCGCCAATACGCCCGGACCGCGCAGGACCTGCGCCGGGAAAATAATATTCTGTGCGTGCATGTACCGCCTCTCTCAACTTGCGTAATAGTGATGTTAGCAGGCTACCGGGTAGTAGCCGATGGGAACGGGTAAGCAATTTATGCGCCACAGTTCAAAGGCCGTGACGTAATAAATGGGTGCCAGCTGACACGGCACTCTCTCTCACAGGGTTTGCGTTATTAGCCAGTTAAATACCAAGGCGGCCAGAAGATGCTCTCTTCTGCCCGCCTTTTTAATCCAAACCCCTGACCTCATCAGAGCATCGGCAGGTTCAGCTCGTGGGTTTTGGCACATTCGATCGCCTGTTCGTAACCCGCATCAGCATGACGCATCACGCCGGTGGCCGGGTCGTTGAACAGAACGCGAGCCAGTCGGGCATCGGCCGCCTCCGTACCGTCACAGACAATAACCATCCCTGCGTGCTGCGAGAAGCCCATGCCCACGCCACCGCCGTGGTGCAGGCTTACCCAGGTCGCTCCCCCCGCAGTGTTTAACAACGCGTTGAGCAGCGGCCAGTCAGACACAGCATCGGAACCGTCTTTCATGGCTTCCGTCTCACGGTTTGGTGACGCAACGGAACCGGTATCGAGATGGTCACGACCGATGACCACCGGCGCTTTCAGTTCTCCGTTGCGCACCATTTCGTTAAATGCCAGACCGGCGATGTGGCGCTCACCCAACCCCAGCCAGCAAATACGCGCCGGTAAACCCTGGAAGGCAATTCGCTCACGGGCCATGTCCAGCCAGTTGATTAGATTAGCATTATCCGGGAACAGCTCTTTGAGTTTGGCATCGGTTTTATAGATGTCTTCCGGGTCACCGGACAGCGCTACCCAGCGGAACGGACCTTTGCCTTCGCAGAACAGCGGACGAATGTAGGCAGGCACAAACCCAGGGAAATCAAAGGCATTTTCAACGCCTTCATCTTTAGCAACCTGACGAATGTTATTACCGTAATCGACGGTGGGAATGCCCATCGCGTGGAAATCGAGCATCGCCTGCACGTGAACGGCCATCGAGGCACGCGCCGCTTTGACCACCGACTGTGGGTCGGACTTACGCGCCTCTTGCCACTGCTCGAGCGTCCAGCCCTGCGGCAGGTAGCCGTTGAGTGGGTCATGGGCCGAAGTCTGATCGGTGACAATATCCGGGCGCAATCCGCCCTGCTGCGCACGTTTCACCAACTCAGGCATAATGTCGGCGGCGTTGCCCAGCAGACCTACGGAAATGGCCTTCTTCTCGGCGCAGGCCGTTTCAATCATGGTCAGCGCTTCGTCAATGCTGTGTGCCTTGTAGTCGAGATAGCGGGTACGCAGACGGAAATCAATGCGCGACTCCTGACACTCTATAGCCAGCACACAGGCACCCGCGAGGACGCCCGCCAACGGCTGCGCGCCACCCATGCCACCCAGACCGGCGGTGAGGATCCACTTGCCGCGCAGGTTGCTGTCATAGTGCTGGCGACCCGCCTCGGCGAAGGTCTCATAGGTACCCTGAACGATGCCCTGCGCACCGATATAAATCCACGAACCGGCCGTCATCTGGCCGTACATCATCAAACCCGCCTTATCCAACTCATGAAAATGCTCCCAGTTGGCCCAGTGTGGTACCAGGTTGGAGTTGGCAATCAGCACCCGCGGTGCATCGGTGTGGGTGCGGAAAATGCCCACCGGCTTGCCGGACTGCACCAGCAGCGTTTCATCTTCTTTGAGGCTGCGCAAGCTGGCCAGAATCCCCTCGAACGCCGGCCAGTTGCGTGCCGCTTTGCCGATGCCACCGTACACCACCAGATCTTCAGGACGTTCGGCGACGTCGGGATCCAGATTGTTTTGAATCATGCGGTAGGCCGCTTCAATCAGCCAGTTCTGACAGCTCAACTCCGTGCCATGCGGGGCGCGAATGACGCGGGCAACGGCGGTTTTCTGCGGTGAATTCATTTTTCACTCCTTCATGATTTAAACGTCAGTATTCAACGTATTTTTTAAGATTAACGAAAGCTTGGCAGCAGGGACTGAATCGGCTCAGGCCAGTGTTCACGGCTGGCCCACAGGCGCATATTTTCGACATCCGGCGCCATCAGGCGGTCGCGCTCGAGGAAGGCCACCTTCTCGCGTACGGCGTTGATTTCACCTTCGATAATCTCGGAGCTGCGCAGCGGACGGTTGAAATCGATGCCCTGCACGGCGGCCATCGCCTCAATGCCGACCACTACAGCGGTGTTAAAGCACATATCCCCCAGACGGCGGGCCGCATAGGTCGCCATCGACACGTGGTCTTCCTGATTGGCGGAGGTCGGCAGACTGTCTACGCTGCCGGGATGCGCCAGCGATTTATTCTCGGAGGCCAGCGCGGCAGCGGTCACCTGCGCAATCATAAAGCCGGAGTTGACGCCACCGTCGTGCACCAGGAACGGCGGCAGACCAGAGAGACCGGTGTCGAGCAGCAGCGCGAGGCGGCGTTCAGAGATGGCCCCAATCTCGGCCACCGCCAGCGCAATAATGTCGGCGGCGAAGGCCACCGGTTCAGCGTGGAAGTTACCGCCAGAAATCACGTCGCCGTTCTCAAACACCAGCGGGTTGTCGGACGCGGCGTTGGCTTCAATTTGCAGAATTCGCGCAGCATGCTTGAGATTATCGAGGCAGGCGCCCATCACCTGCGGCACACAGCGAATCGAATACGGGTCCTGCACACGCCCGCAGTTCGCGTGAGAGGTGACAATGTCACTCCCTGCCAGCAGCCTGGAGACGGCCGCCGCCACCGCGATTTGTCCCTCTTGTCCACGGGCTTCGTGAATACGCGCATCCAAAGGTTTGACTGAACCTTTAATCGCCTCGAGCGACAGCGCACCGGCCACCAGTCCGGCGGCGAAAACACGCTCACCCTCAAACAAACCACGCAGCGCCAGCGAGGTCGAAACCTGCGTACCGTTGAGCAGCGCCAGACCCTCTTTAGGCCCCAGCACGAAAGGTTTGAGGCCGACAGTCGCCAGCCCTTCCACCGCAGATATTTTCACGCCGTTAACGCGGACCTGACCCTCACCAATCAGCATCAGAGAAAGGTGCGCCAGCGGCGCTAAATCACCCGATGCCCCGACCGAGCCTTTTTCGGGAATGCACGGCATCACGCCCGCGTTGAACAACGCAATCAGCGCCTCGATAACCTCAATGCGGATACCGGAATGGCCGCGAGACAGGCTGAGTACCTTGGTTGCCATCACCAGGCGTACCACGTTGTCCGGCAGGTCTTCGCCAATCCCTACGCTGTGCGACAGCACCAGATTGCGCTGTAGTTCGGCCAGACGTTCGGCCGGGATCATGGTTTGGGCAAGCTTGCCAAAACCGGTGTTAATGCCGTAAACCACGCGTCCCTGCTCGACAATGCGCTGCACAGTTTCCTGCGATGCCAGCACATCGGCGCGCGCCGAATCAGCCAGTTCTATGCGCACATTGCCCTGATAAATTTTACGCAGCGTGGCCAAATCAACCTGACCGGGTTGCAGATGGCAAAGTGTCATATCTTTGGATGAAGAAGCCATAATCTATTCCTGTATAGACAAGTTAAGTGAAACAAATTCCCGGGACGGCTGACCGCCCGGGATATCGGTTCGTTTGCGGAAAACTCCCGCCGTAAATAGGTGACTGTAAAGCGGTTACCGTTAAGCTAGTGCTCTTGCGCCTGTAGCGTCTCGACGCGTATTTCTTCCGTTACTCTGGCCTTTAATGCCATGAATTCCGGCGAGGTTTTGAGTCGATACTCACGAGGATGCGGAAAATCCACCGCCACCTCGGTCTTGATTCTTCCCGGCCGTGCGCTGAAAATCGCGACCTTATTGGCCATAAAAATCGCCTCGTCGATATCGTGCGTCACGAAAAGCACGGTTTTGCGCGACGACTCCCAAATCGACAGCAGCAGTTCCTGCATCATCACTCGGGTCTGGTTGTCCAACGCGCCGAACGGTTCGTCCATCAGCAGGATTTTTGGGTCATTGGCCAGCGCACGGGCGATGGCAGTACGCTGCTGCATACCGCCCGACAGCTGACGCGGGAAGTGATGCTCGAAACCACGCAGCCCGACCTTGTTAATAAAGTAGTCGCTACGCTCCTTTTGTGCCGCTTTGCTCACCCCGCGCTCTTCGAGGCCGAAACAGATGTTTTGCTGCACGCTGAGCCACGGGAACAGCGTGTAGCTCTGGAAAACCATGCCGCGATCGGCCCCCGGCCCTTCTACCCGTTCGCCGTCCAGCCACACCTCGCCACGCGTTGGCTGGTCGAGGCCGGCAACAATGCGCAGCAGCGTCGATTTGCCGCAGCCCGAAGGCCCGAGGATGGTGATAAAATCGTTTTCATTGACCTGATAATCCACCGGCAGCAGCGCCTGCGTTTTCTCGCCCTTCGGGCCGGTGAAGATGCGTTCAACCTGTCGCACGCTCAGCTTGGGTTTATTCATTTAAATGCGCTCCAGACAAACAGGCGACGGTTGGCGGCTTTAAACAGGAAGTCCGACAGCAGGCCAATGCAGCCAATGACGATAATGCCGAAGATCATTTGTCCTGTGTTGAGCATCGCCTGACTGTCGACAATCATGTGGCCTATCCCGCTTGAGGAGCCAATCAGCTCGGCGACGATAACGTAGGTCCATGCCCAGCCGAGCACCAGACGCAGCAGCTCGGCAATCTCCGGTGCGGCACCGGGAATAATAACCCGACGCACCACGCTGCGATTGGTTGCCCCCAGCGTATATGCCGCTTCAACCAGGTCGCGACGCGCTGCGCCCACCGTCACGGCCACCATCAGGGTTATCTGGAAGAATGAGCCGATGAAGATAACCAGTATTTTTTGCATCTCGCCGATACCGGCCCACAGGATAAGCAGCGGGACAAACGCCGAGGCGGGAAGATAGCGGCAAAAAGAGACGAACGGCTCGAAGAAGGCCTCGATAAGCTTGTAAGAGCCCATCATTATCCCCAGCGGAACGGCAATTATTGACGCCAGAACAAAGCCGCCCAACACCCGCATCACCGTCATGCCGATATCATTGGCGAAGTCGAACTGGGTAAACAGCAGCCAGCCCTCTTCCAGCATACTGGCAGGATTCGCTAAAAACGTCGGCGACACCACGCCGGTGAAGGTGACCAGCGCCCAGGCGACGAAAAACACCACAAAGAAGCAGAAACCCAAAAACCAGCGTTGGCGGCTGGGCACGGGCCGCAGCGGAACCATCATCGGGTTATGCCAGACCTTTTTGCTCGCCGGCAAAGGTCCCGGCTCGCGTTGAACTGACTCGGAGGGTTCCTGCGGTGCATGAGTAACAGGACTTTGCATCAACGCTCCCTTCATGACTATTTCGCAACCGTGGCGTTATTAACGTACTGAGGATCGAACAAGGTACTGATATCGGGCGTTTTACGCAGAATCTTCATCTCCGTCAGCAGCGTTGCCGCCTCTTGACTGAAGCGGGTTATCTCACCGCTGAAGAATTGTTTGTTCTGGTTGAGATCTTGCCAGCGCAGATAGCTCGACTCCTCGGCAAACTGCTTGCCGGTTTCCTTCACCGCCGCACCCATGATTTCGTTAGATTTTTCGGGGTCTTTCTTGATCATGTCCAGCGCTTCAAAGTAGCTGTTGACCAGCGCCTGAGCCGCCTTGGGATTTTTCTCGAGGAAGCTCGGCGTACAGCCCAGGGTATCCATCACCATCGGGTATTGCAGCGTGGTGGCGAGGATCTTGCCCTTGTCCGGGCTTTGGCGAATGGTGGAAAGATACGGCTCATAGGTCACCGCGGCATCATTTTGACCAGCGATAAAAGCGTGCGCGGCGGCGTCAGGCCCCAGCGTCGCCAACTTGACGTCCTTGACGCTCATGCCGTTTTTATCCAGCATCCAGGCCAGCAGGAAATAGGAAGACGTACCGGGGGCGTCAACGCTGATGGTTTTACCCTTCAGGTCTGAAATCTTGTTGATGCCTTGACGCACCGCGATGCCGTCCGCACCGTAGGACTTGTCGAGCTGCACTATCTGCTTGATAGCGACACCGGCTGCGTTCCAGGTCAGATAGGTTTCAACGGTGGTGGCCGCACACTGCAAGGAACCCGAGGCAATCGCCAGATGGCGTGACTGCTGAGGGACACTCTTCAGGGTGACGTCGAGGCCGTTTTTCTTAAAGATGCCCGCCTTGTCGGCAAGCGTGAGAGGAGCAAAACCCGTCCAGCCAGAAATACCAATAGCGACCGGGGTATCCGCCGCCTGTGCCGCGCCTGCGCTAATGCCCCCCAGCGCCACCGCCAGACTCAATAAGGTGAAGGATTTTTTCATTCCGGCTTTAGAAAACACGTTGTTCATTTGCCACTCCCGTCGAAAGGTCCTGTCTTGGAATAATGGCTCGCCGAAGAGGAGAGCCGTGCCACTGTCTATTCTTGTCTATACAAGCTGGTTTATAGATTCAGCAAACTTTATGCCACTTTTGACCGCGTCAGAAAGGTCGAAAAAAACGGGCTGGTGATTGAATTACCGGCTCTCAGCCACCTTATTGGGTGTTTATCCACCAGACTTATCCGGCAAGGAGATTAATTCGGTGCAGCATGCGCGCTATTTTGGCGCATGACTTTCTGCTCACAGCGGCAAAATCGCCGCCCACAGCAGCAGGCTATCGACACTCCTGGCGCGCAACAGCAGTTCGAGCGTGACGTCCTGCGTGTTGCTCCACACCACTCCCTGATTAGCGGTTAGCCGCTTTTCGTCCTGCAACAGCCATTCGCCCTTGAGCACCAGCAACACGCCTCCCATCAACAGCGGCGCGCAGAAGTCGTACTCCTTGCGGCTGACCACCGAACGGCAAGTGCCGTGACGGGTCATAATATTGAAATCGGTGGTGGTCCCGCCGATAAGCGTCGAGGTCAGTGGCACTTCGCCGGAGAAGGCAAAAGGTTCGCCGGGCGTGGTGAGCAGGTGATCCACCTGCCCTTCGGCAAACAGGTGTACGCCCTCGCCGGTCAGTAAGGTAATGGAGCGGTCGATGCCAGGAAACGCCGAGAACGGGCCGTCCTGCGCAATGGTGGCAACGCTGGCGCGCCAGTTAAAGTCTTTGGCGTCCTGCGGCATGCTGATAATTTCGCGGGTTTCGCCACCGCCGTTGCGCCAGGGTGTGACAGGCAGGCTGTCGATGCTGAAAAAGGTTAACGAATCGTGGAAACGCATAGTGGCTCCTACTCCTGGCCCAGGAGTTTTAGCAAGGCGAGAAAGTCGGCCGCCGCCTCTGCCTGCTGCGGATGACGGCCTGCAATAATTTTAGCCTCTCCCGCCACCCATACGTCCTTAATTTGTGAGGCATTACCCGCAAATAACCAACGATTGAGCAATTGGCCGTCGTCTGCCGCGGCCAGATACGGGCAGTCTGGGTCCAGCACCAGCCAGTCCGCACGATAACCGGCCGCAAGTTGACCGATTGCTATCGCGCAGGCCTGTGCGCCACCGGCTAACGCCTGCGTATAAAGCAGGTCGCCCACCGAGGGTTGCTCGGCGGTAGTCAGACGATTGCGTCGCGTATCGCGCAGGCGCTGACCATATTCCAACCAGCGCAGTTCTTCGACTACGTTGAGAGAAACATGGCTGTCTGAACCTATACCCCACCTGCCGCCGAGGGCGAGGTAATCCACGCCTGGGAAGATGCCGTCGCCCAGATTGGCTTCGGTGGTTGGACAAAGACCCGCGACCGCCCCGCTCTGAGCCAGCTGTTTAAGCTCGGAGCCGTCGGGATGCGTGGCGTGGATAAGACACCAGCGTGCATCGACCTCAAGATGATTAAACAGCCAGGCAATAGGCCGCTGACCGCTCCACGCGAGGCAGTCGTTGACCTCTTTGATCTGTTCGGAGATATGAATATGCACCGGTAAATCACTGTCGCTGGCGGCCAGCACCAGCTGCATCTGCTCGAGCGACACCGCGCGCAGCGAATGGAAGCACAGCCCCTGATTCTGCGTGGCAAACCCGTTAATCTGTGAGGCAATAGTCTGCTGCTGACGAAGATAGCTGTCGGCGTCCTGAATGAAACGACGCTGGCCCGGCTGCGGCGGCTGAGCGCCAAACCCGGCATAGCTGTAGAGCACCGGCAGCAGGGTCAGCCCGATCCCCGCCTGCACGGCGGCGTGGCTGAGCGCGGCGGTCATCTCACCCGCATTGGCGTAGGGCTTGCCCTGCGGGTCATGATGCAAATAGTGGAATTCGGCGACCTGGGTATAGCCGCCCTTGAGCATTTCGATGTACAGCTGACGGGCGATGACGCCGACCTGTTCGGGCGTCAGGCGACCAACCATGCGATACATCAGCTCCCGCCAGGTCCAGAAGCTGTCCTGCGGATTGCCCGCCACCTCAGCGAGCCCGGCCATCACCCGCTGAAAGGCGTGAGAATGCAGATTCGGCATGCCAGGAATCACCGGCCCCGGCAAGACCCTCGCGTCATCGGCGCTGGAGTTTGGCAGCGCTTCAGTGATAAAACCGTCACTGCTGACCACGAGACGGACATCCCTGGCCCAGCCGTCAGGCAATAAGGCGCGGGAAGCGAAATATAAGGGCATGGCTGCCTTCCTGATTCAGTGTGTTAAAAACAGCAAAATAGAAATTTTAAGCAACTTTTGAGATTTTATTCATCAGCTTGTCTATACATATACATACGGCGCTGAGAACTGTAAACTCCAGACCTTGGATTTTTGAAGAAAATTTTAATAATAGTGAGGTAAGTGGCATGTCTGACCAATCGTTGTCGGAACAACAGGTGGTGTCACAGCAAATTCTGTCGCAGCTCTCTGCGGCGATTAGCGATACACCGGCACCGATTTATCAGCGCGTGAAGCAGGCGATTATCGGCCAGATTCGCACCGGTGTATGGCAACCTCATCAGCGCGTGCCGTCGGAGAGTGAACTGGTCAACGAACTTGGCGTCAGCCGCATGACCATCAACCGCGCACTGCGTGAGCTGACCAGCGAAGGGTTCCTGATCCGCATGCAAGGGGTGGGTACCTTCGTTGCCGAGGCCAAGGCCTACACGCCGATGCTTGAGGTGCACAACATTGCCGATGAAATCGCCGAGCGCGGCCACCGCCACAGCAGCAAAATTCTGATTTGTGAAGCTCGCGCGGCGGATGCCGAACAGGCGTTGCAGCTCGGCATTGCACGCGGCGACTCCCTGTTTTATTCACAGATCGTTCATTACGAGAATGACGTCCCGGTGCAGATTGAAGAACGCTGCGTGAATCCAAAAACCGCACCCGATTACTTACAGCACGTCTTCAACAACCGGCTGCCCTATGACTACCTGATGCAGGTTGCCCCGCTGACCTCCGGCGAGCATCGCGTGGAGGCGGTTAGCGCCAGCGCCGAGCAAAGCGGTCATTTGCAGCTCAAAGAGCACGAGCCTTGCCTGCTGATTCATCGTCGCACCTGGAGCGGTAATCAGGTGGTAACCTCGGCGAGACTGCTGTATCCCGGCTCGCGCTATCAGCTGTTTGGCCGCTTTACCAGCCACGGCTAAGCCATTGTGCACGGCGGCCAGTAGATTGAGAAATAAGAAAAAGCTATCGCTCTCCCGCTTGCCGCCCGGGATTTTATGCGTTAGCTTGCCTGTGGTTGTCTATACAAGATACGTTCAGTCAGGAGATTCTCATGGCGGCACCCTTGCATTCAGCGTCCCCTTTCGCGGCTAAAACCCCCTGCGACAGCCTGTGGTTTGGGGCGGATTTCGTCACCCTGCGCGACGGGCGCTACAACATCATCGAAAACGGCGCGCTTGCGGTTAAAGACGGCAAGATCCTGTGGATCGGCCCGCTCAGCGAATGCCCGGACTTTTCGGCCCCCCAGCGCACCGACTTTGGCGGCGGCATCGTGACCCCCGGTTTTATCGACTGTCATACCCATTTAGTCTTTGGCGGTGACCGTAGCGCCGAATTCGAACAGCGCCTCAACGGCGTTAGCTATGCCGAAATTGCCGCTCAGGGCGGCGGCATTCTTTCCACCGTCAACGCCACCCGCGATGCCAGCCACTCACAGTTGCTTGAGCAAGCCGAATTTCGCCTGCGTCCGCTGCTGGCGGAAGGCGTAACCTGCATTGAAATAAAATCCGGATATGGGTTAAGCGTTGAAAGCGAACTGAAAATGCTGCAAGCGATCCGCGAGTTGGGCGCGACGCAGGCGGTTGAGGTCAAATCAACCTGCTTAGCCGCTCACGCCGTGCCGCCAGAGTTCAAGGGGCGGGCCGATGATTATATTGACCTGATCTGCGATACCCTGCTGCCTCAGGTGGCACAGGAAAATCTTGCCGATGCGGTCGACGCTTTCTGCGAACATCTGGCCTTTTCACCCGCCCAGGTTGAGCGCGTGTTTAACGCCGCCGCATCGCTGGGACTGCCGGTCAAGCTGCACGCAGAACAGCTCTCATCCTTGCACGGCAGCACCCTCGCGGCGAAGCATCACGCGCTTTCCGCCGATCATCTGGAATACGCCACCGAGTCTGACGCTGAGGCGATGGCAGAAAGCGGCACCGTCGCGGTGTTGTTGCCGGGCGCCTATTACCTGCTGCGTGAAACCCAGTGTCCACCGGTTGAGCTGTTTCGTCGTCACGGTGTGCCGATGGCGCTGGCGAGTGACGCTAATCCCGGGACTTCGCCCGCACTGTCACTGCGCCTGATGCTCAATATGGCCTGTACGCTGTTTCGCATGACGCCGGAAGAAGCGCTGGCCGGTATCACCTGCCACGGGGCGAAGGCGCTAGGATTACAGGAAACGCACGGCACGCTGGAAAGCGGAAAGGTGGCCGATTTTGTACACTGGCCGCTCGCGCGTCCGGCTGAACTGGTTTATTGGCTGGGGGGGCAACTGCCCTGCACCGTGGTTTATCGAGGAGAAATTCGTTTATGAGTCTTGCCGATCCGTTTGAATTTATTCAGGGCAGCGCGCCGCTGCTGATCAGTATTCCCCACGCCGGGACCCATCTTACGCCTGAAGTCGCTAGCGGCCTGACCGACGCCGCGCTGCCGCTTTCCGATACCGACTGGCATATTCCGCAGCTCTACGATTTTGCCAAGGCGCTGGGCGCGAGCATGATCATCGGCCAATATTCGCGCTTTGTGATTGACCTCAATCGCCCGGCCGATGACAAACCGCTTTACACCACGGCCACCACCGGGCTGTATCCCGATACCCTGTTCGACGGTCGTGCGACCTTCAAAGAAGGCCAGCAGCCGAGCGACGAACAGCGTCAAGGTTATCTGAACGATATCTGGCAGCCCTACCATCAAAAGATCCAGCAGGAACTGGCCCGCCTCAAGCAACTGCACGGCTACGCCATGCTGTTTGACGCACACTCTATCGCCTCGGTTATCCCACGCCTGTTCGAGGGTAAACTGCCGGACCTGAACCTCGGCACCAACGGTGGGCTTAGCTGTGCATCGGGACTCAGCGACGTGGTAGAGGGCTGCTGCACCGCGCAGGATAAATTCACCCACGTGCTCAACGGCCGCTTTAAAGGCGGATACATCACCCGCGCCTACGGCCAGCCCAACCAGCACCTGCACGCCGTTCAGCTTGAGCTGGCGCAGTGTAACTATATGGAAGAGATTGAGCCGTACCCCTATGCGCCGCAAAAAGCCGAGCCCTTACAGGCAGTGTTAAAGCAGATGCTGGGCGGGATGCTGCATTGGGGTGAACAGGTTTATAAATAAGCCTGCTAAGCCTTGGCAATGACCACCACACTGCCAAAGTCGCTGGAGCTGCGGCCGTATAATCCCGATGAGTCACCGCAGGTCAGTGAGATTCGGGTCAATATGCGCGCCGCCGCTTCAGGGAGGCGGAAGGTTATTCATTAAATAACCGGTCATAGACGTGTTGCAAATGCAGCTGCATCGCCTTCTTGGCCGCTGTCGGGTCACGGGCCAGAATCGCATCGGTGATGGCCTGGTGGTCGGCGTTCATCTCCAGCGGAAAGTCAGTCTCGGCATAGTGTGCCTCCAGGCGGACAAAGCGCGCCGACTCACGCTTGTTCCACAGATATTCCATCATATCGCGCAGCACTTCATTGCCGGTCATCTCGCTAATCATCAGGTGAAAGCGTTTATCCTCCTGCAAGAAATCCTGATTGTTGATGTTCAACTGCGTCAGTTCACGGTTGATTTCAGCCAGCTTTTCGCGCTGATCGTCGGTGCCGTTCAAGGCGGCAAGCTCGGCGGTGGTACATTCATAAATCTGGCGAGCCTTCACCAGCGATTGCAGGCTGAATTCCTCTTCTGCCGGTGCGGTCGACTGCGTCGGCAGTGGATTATTGACGTAAACGCCATTCCCGGTGCGGATCTCCACCCAGCCGGTTATCTCAAGAGCAATCAGGGCCTCACGAATCGATGAACGGCTGACGCCCAACTGCTTCGCCAAATCACGCTCAGAAGGAATCATCTGCCCCGGCAAAAATTCACCGCCGTTGATATACCCGATCAGCAGATTGGAAATCTGACGGTAGAGCCTTTCCACTTTTAGCGTTGGTAATTCCATTTTATTCCTCGAATTTGATTCTGCTATCGCGCTGATTTATCAGGCTCTGATACCGATACCGCGCCAATATGACTGCGTCTATCATAGCGCCTAAGCCCCCGACTCGTCGCGCACTGCCCCATTTATTGGATGATCAATATTGCAGCAAGGATCACATTAATTTACTTCAGACTGCTGAATTATACACAGGCCTGATGGCCTGACCAGCAGACGATTGGGCCACAAGATTATTATTACTGACCGACCCTACGATAAAAAACATAAGTAAGGACAGGCTATGCAAACCTCTTCTCTGGACAGCGTGCTGCCGGAAACACTCGCCAGATCGAATAAAATAAAGCGCATTCAGACCCTTTCCCTCACCCTGCTGTTCATGGCAGGGATCGTTAATTTTCTCGATCGCGGGTCACTGTCGATTGCCAATCAGG
The DNA here is from genome assembly GCF_002093665.1 of Rouxiella badensis. Taxonomy (GTDB): domain Bacteria; phylum Pseudomonadota; class Gammaproteobacteria; order Enterobacterales; family Enterobacteriaceae; genus Rouxiella; species Rouxiella badensis. The sequence goes on from NZ_MRWE01000020.1 coordinate 24,685, forward strand.
CCATCCGCGGTGATTTAGGACTTTCAGCCACCGAGTTTGGCTTCCTGCTGTCGGCGTTTTCACTCTCCTACGGCATCTCACAACTGCCCAGCGGCATTCTGCTCGACCGTTTTGGCCCACGCGTGGTGCTTGGCGGCGGCCTGCTGTTCTGGTCGGTGATGCAGGCCCTGGCGGGCAGCGTTAACAGCTTCAGCCATTTTATTATGCTGCGTATCGGGCTTGGCATCGGCGAAGCGCCGTTTATGCCGAGCGGCGTCAAGGTGGTGAACGACTGGTTTAACGTCAAAAACCGCGGCCTGCCGATGGGCATTTTCAACTCCTCGACCACGCTCGGTCAGGCGTTCGCGCCGCCAATTTTGGTCGCCCTGATGCTGGCGTTCGGCTGGCGGATGATGTTCGTTATCATCGGCGTGGCGGGCATCGCTATCGCGCTCTGCTGGTACGCCTGGTACCGCAATCGAGATCAAATCAGCCTTAGCGCCGAGGACACCGCCTATCTCGACAGCGGCAGCAAACCGCTGGTCCAAACCCGCCTTAGCCTGCGTGAATGGGGTTCATTATTTAAACGTCGCAGCGTCTGGGGGATGATTTTAGGCTTCAGCGGCGTTAACTACACCGGCTGGCTCTATCTGGCCTGGTTGCCCGGCTATTTGCAGGCCGAGCGCGGTCTGAGTCTGGCTAACACCGGCTGGGTTGCGGCCATTCCCTTCCTGTTTGGCTCGCTTGGCATGCTGGTTAATGGTGTGGTGGCAGACAAACTGGCCAATAAAGGTTACTCGCTGTTAAGAAGCCGAAAGGCGCTGATTTGCTTTGGCCTGGTGTGTTCGGCGGCCTGCACTCTGCTGGTTATCCAGTCTTCGAGCACTGCCGAAGCCGTCGCCTTTATCAGCCTCGCGCTGTTCTTTATCCACTTTGCTGGCACCTCTGCGTGGGGGCTGGTACAGATTATCGCACCTTCGCGCATGGTGGCTTCAGTCAGCAGTATTCAGAACTTTGGCAGCTTTATCTTTGCCTCTTTTGCGCCGATTGTGACCGGTTGGGTGCTCGACACCACCGGCTCGTTTAACTGGGCGTTAGTGGTGTGCTCATGCGTCACCTTTGCCGGTGCGCTGTCCTATTTCTTTATCGTTAAAAACCCAATTGAATCGGCTGCAACAGCCTGACCCATTTGCCGCCACCGCTCGGCGGCGCTGATGAAATACAAGGAGTAAAACATGGAGCAAACATGGCGCTGGTATGGCCCAAAAGACCTGGTTTCGTTGGATGACGTGCGTCAGGCTGGCGCAACCGGCGTGGTCACCGCCCTGCACCACATTCCTAACGGTGAGGTGTGGCCGATTGAGGAAATCAAACAGCGTCAGGCGGAACTGGCCGAGAAAGGCCTGGTTTGGTCGGTGGTCGAAAGTATTCCGGTTCACGAAGAGATTAAAACCCGCAGCGGACAGTGCGAACAGCATATTGCCAACTACCAACAGTCGATGCGCAACCTCGCGGCCTGCGGCATCGATACTATTTGCTATAACTTCATGCCGGTGCTCGACTGGACCCGCACCGACCTCGGGTATCTGTTGCCAGACGGCTCGCGCGCACTGCGCTTTGACCAGACGGCCTTTGCGGCCTTCGAGCTGCATATTCTGCAACGTGAAGGGGCTAAAAAAGATTACTCCTCCCTCGAACAGCAGCAGGCGGCAGAGTATTTTGCGGCGATGTCCGAGCAGGAAAAAGACACGTTAACCGCCAATATTATTGCCGGCCTGCCGGGTGCCGAAGAAGGCTACACCCTGGAGCAGTTCCGCGCACGTCTGGCGACTTACGACGGCATCGACAAGGCGGGCCTGCGTGACAACATGGCGCACTTCCTGCGTGCCATCGTGCCGGTTGCCGAGCAGTACGGCCTGCGCCTTGCCGTTCACCCGGACGATCCCCCGCGTCCGATCCTCGGCCTGCCGCGCATCGTCTCCACCCTCGAAGATATGCAGTGGCTGAAAGACACCGTCGACAGCGTGCACAACGGCTTCACTTTCTGTACCGGTTCATACGGCGTCCGTGAGGATAACGACCTGGTGAAGATGTTTACTGCCTTCGCCGACCGCGTTCACTTTATTCACCTGCGTGCCACCACGCGCGAGGCGACGCCGGGCAGTTTCCACGAGGCCGACCATCTGGACGGTGATGTGGATATGGTGGCGGTTATTAAAGCGATACTGACCGAAGAGCAGCGCCGCCAACGCACTCAGGATCTACGCCCTATTCCGATGCGCCCCGATCACGGTCATCAGATGCTGGATGACCTGAAAAAGAAAACTAACCCGGGCTATTCAGCCATTGGCCGACTGCGCGGGCTGGCCGAACTTCGAGGCGTTGAACGCGCACTGAAGCAGACGCTTTTTTCTTGATAGCCGCTGAGTTGAATATTTAGCCCTGCCCACGCTTTCCCCGTCACGACAAAGGGGAAAGCGGGGGTGAATCTGCCACAAAAAATTCCCGCCCTCTACTGCTCCCCCCTTTACTGCTCCCGCCCAAGATTCTGCTCTCGCCATTTGGCCGGCGATACGCCATGAACCTGCTTGAACGCCTTGGAAAAGTGAAGCTGGTTTTCATAACCTACCGATATTCCCACCACCTTGATGGCGGTATGTTGATTGCACAACAGGCTGACCGCGATGCTCATACGGAAATTAAGCAAATATTCCTTGGGGCCGATGCCGTATTGGCTTTTAAACAGGCGGCAGAGATAGCTGCGGTTGATATTGCAATAAGCCGACAGGCTCTCGATGGTCAGGTTTTCATGGTAACGGTTTTCAATCTGTTTGATGGCCTTACGCAGGTGCTGCGCTTTGTCGTTATGCTGCTCTGCCATACCCTGCTGCGTATTGCCAATCAGTGCAGAAAAGAACAGGTAACACAGGCCCAGCACCTTGAGGCGATGCCCATCCCCGTCGGCAATGATCTGCCGCAGGCAGCGCTCGGCGTCAGCGCCTTGTTCAGGCCGATTGGGCCGATAAACGGGAAACTGTCGACTCAGCCCGCACTCCGCAAAAATCTTGCTGGCCACCAGCCCATCGACCTCAAGCCACATGTAGTGCCAGGGGCGACGTTCATCGGCACAGTAGGTGGTCACGTCGTGCGGGTGAATCAAAAACCCTTCTCCCGCCGCAACGCTAAAGGATCCGTATTCACTGTGCAGAACGCCGACACCACTTATCACATAATGAAATAGATAGTGCTGACGCACAGCGGGTCCAAATCGGTGTCCCTTATCGCAATCTTCCTCTCCGTACTGATAGAGATTCAACTCGATATTGTCTGTGCGATTCAGCGTAAAGGTCTTATGCATCAGTGGACGTCCGTGATTTTCTTGCCTGTTCTAGCAGTGTAGTCGAGGCAAATTATGGCGTCCGTCATCAAATCAAGATCTCGCTCACATTATTCGAGGTGAGTCATTTTTCACCATAACAAGGTCACATTCATCCATATCTCGCGCCGCCATTGCAGCGTAGTTTCAGCAAATCGAAAACAGCAGCAGTGGAGAGATTAAATGATAAAAGTCACTTTCATGGGCGCGGGCAGCACCATCTTCGCCAAAAACGTGTTGGGCGATATTATGGCGACCCCGGCATTAAAAGAGGTGGATATTGCGTTATATGATATTGACGGTGCGCGCCTCAGCGAATCGTTGGCCATGTTGAACAATATCAACCGTAATACCAACGCCGGACGGGCGAAAATCACCCCCTACCTCGGCGTAGAGAATCGCCTCGCGGCACTCAAGAATGCCGACTACGTGGTGAATGCCATTCAGGTCGGTGGCTATGACCCTTGCACCATCACCGATTTCGCCATCGCCAAAAAATACGGCCTACAGCAAACCATCGCCGATACCTTGGGAATTGGCGGTATCTTCCGTGCCCTGCGCACGCTGCCGGTGATGTTTGATTTTGCACGGGATATCGAGGCGGTATGCCCTGACGCCTGGCTGCTGAACTATACCAATCCCATGGCGTCTTTGACCGGTGCCATGCTGCGTCATACCGGCGTGAAAACCGTCGGGCTATGCCACAGCGTTCAGGTCTGCGCGCAAACGCTGTTACAAAGCGTGGGGATGCCGACCGATGGCGTACAGTTCCATATCGCAGGCATTAACCATATGGCATGGCTGCTGGATATTCGCCGCCACGGTGAGGACCTTTACCCAGAGATCAAGCGTCGAGCCAACGCCTTAGAGGGCAAGCACGATGACATGGTGCGCCACGAAATCATGAAGACCTTTGGCTACTATGTCACTGAATCCTCAGAACATAACGCTGAATACATGCCCTACTGGATTAAGCGTCACTATCCACAACTCATTGAGCGCTTCAATATTCCGCTCGATGAATATCCTCGCCGCTGCATTGAGCAGATTGAAAAGTGGCAGCAGCAGAAACTGGCGCTAACCCACGATGCCAACCTGACGCACCAGCGCAGCCATGAATATGCCTCTTACATCATTGAGGCCATTGAAACCGACAAACCTTATAAGATTGGCGGTAACGTGCTGAATACCGGCCTGATAACCAACCTGCCCGCCGAGGCCTGTGTCGAGGTCCCTTGCCTGGTAGACGGTCAGGGAGTCAGCCCTTGCTACGTCGGTAATTTGCCGGAGCAGCTCGCCGCGCTAAACCGCACCAATATCAATACCCAGTTACTGACCATTGAAGCAGCGGTCAGCCGCAAACGTGAGGCTATTTACCACGCGGCGCTGCTCGACCCGCATACCTCTGCCGAGCTGTCTATCGATGACATTCGTAAGCTTTGCGACGAGCTTATCGACGCGCACGGCACATGGCTCCCTGCCTATCATTAATCATTAAATCAAGCTGTTACTGCATCAAAACCCATAAGGCGCAGGCCCGTTCTGCGCCGTCAAAAATGGACGGTGGACCATGTTCTATTTAAAAAACAAAAATTTTTGGATCTTCGGTGCCTTCTGTTTTTTCTATTTCTTTATCATTGGCGCGGTGATGCCTTTCTTCCCCATTTGGCTGCATGACGTCAATCATCTCGACCAGCGACAAACCGGCGTAGTCTTCGCCAGCATGGCACTGTTTGCCCTGATATTTCAGCCGGTATTTGGCTTCGTCACTGACAAGTTTGGACTGAAGAAACATCTGCTTTGGATGATTATCTTTCTGCTGCTGTTTCTGGCCCCGCTGTTTATCTATGTGTTCTCGCCGTTACTGCAAAGCAACTTCTTTTTAGGCGCGTTGCTGTGCGGGATTTATCTGGGCGTGGTGTGCAGCGGTGGGTCACCGGCCATTGAAGCCTACATCGAAAAAGTCAGCCGCCGCAGCCAGTTTGAGTATGGTCGCGCTCGTCTGTTTGGCTGCATTGGCTGGGCCATCTGCGCCTCTATCGTCGGCTATATGTTCACCATCAACAATCAGTTTGCTTTTTGGCTGGCATCAAGCTTTGCGCTCGCCATGGCGGGCTTGCTCTATCTTTTCAAACCGGAAAAAGGCAATACGCTAAAAGTGGCGGACGGGCTGGCGTTGAACCATAACCCGGTGCAGCTAAAAACGGCGCTTGGCCTGCTGAAAATGCGCAAATTTTGGTATCTGGTGATGTATATCGTTGGCGTTGCCTGCGTGTACGACGTCTACGATCAGCAGTTCGCCAACTTCTTTACCTCTTTCTTCCGCGACAGGCACGCCGGTACCCAGGCGTTTGGATATGTGACCACGCTAGGCGAGTTTCTCAATGCTTTCATCATGTTCTTTGCGCCGCTTATCATCAATCGCATTGGCGGCAAGAATGCGCTGCTGATTGCCGGACTGATTATGTCGGTGCGGATTATAGGCTCGTCGCAGGCGGAGTCGGTTACGGCGGTGATTTTACTCAAGACGCTGCATATGTTTGAAGTGCCGTTCCTGCTGGTGGGCATTTTCAAATACATCACCACCCAATTTAACGTCAATCTTTCCGCCTCCATTTATCTGTGGGGTTACTGCTTCTTCAAGCAGCTATCGGCGATAGGTATGTCTTATGCGGCAGGTCTGATGTACGTCAACTATGGTTTCAAAACTTCTTATCTGATGCTGGGATGCATTGCGCTGCTGTTCACCCTCATTTCGGCCTTTGTTCTGAGCGGTAAAGCGGCGATTGTCGAGGAAGAAGGCCTGCACGCGCCTGCTCCGCGGCCTGCTGCGCAATGAACCCCTGGCCCACTCACCCCTTGAGGAGACGCTCTTGCAGGAAACGATGAGGTTGCGCAGAACTGACGGGCGGGGTTGTTCTGCGCGGCCCCTTTAACAGGGCTTCAACCTTAATTTATTGAATATAATAAACTTAAATTACTCACCCCAGGTTCTTTCGAGCACGCTAATCCAATTTTTATGGCAGATTTTCTCCAGCAGCGAAGTGTTATATCCCGCCTTGCGCAGCGCGGCTTCGAACTTGCGCAGGCCGCGCACATCGACCATGTCCGGTGTCAGTGTTACGCCGTCGAAGTCTGAGCCAAAGCCCACTTTGTCTTCACCGAGTTTCTCGACCAGGTAATCGACGTGGCGCACCATATCGAGCACCGAGGCGTCCGGGGATTTTTGCCCGTCTTCGCGCAGGAATGACATGCCAAAGTTCACGCCGACAAAGCCGCCGCTCTCTTTAATCGCCTCGAGCTGTTTGTCGGTCAGATTGCGTGACTGAGCGCTGAGTGCATGGGCATTAGAGTGGCTGGCCACCAGCGGTGCGTCGCTGTGTTTTGCCACCTGCCAGAAACCTTTTTCATCCAGATGCGACAGGTCAACCATGATGCGTTTCTGATTACAGGCCTTGACCAGCTTAATCCCCAGCTCGGTGAGTCCCGGTCCGAGGTCTGGCGATGACGGAAATTTGAACGGCACGCCGTGCCCAAAGATGTTCGGACGGCTCCAGACTGGGCCAATCGAACGCAGCCCCATCGCGTAGAACACGTCCAGCAGATAGAGGTCAGGGTCAATCGCCTCGGCGCCTTCAATATGCATAACCACAGCTAATGATTGATTTTGTATCGACTCACGGATTTCTTTCGCGCTGCGGCAAATTTTTACCGCGCCCGCGGAGGCTTTTTCGATACGCAGCAAAAACGCCATCATGCCAATTGTGACGTCACGCGCAGAATTGAAATCTGGCGTCGGAGAAAAATCGGGATGCTTATTAGTACCTTCCAACAGGAAACGAGTATCAATTCCTGAACCCGGCACGATACTTGCTTCTTCCGTTAAGTCAGGCAGCTTCGGTGAGGGAACATAGGCCGCGAACAGGCCTCCGGCAAAGCCTGCCTCACGGCAGCGTGCCAGGTCCATTTGCCCGCAGGCGGGACCTTCCAGAAACGCGTGTTGCGGATTTTGGCGATGATTTAACCAAAGTTGCAGTAAAACGTCGTTATGTCCGTCAAATACCGGTACCGGGCCTTCAGTTGCGCTGACTATGTTATTCATAAAAAAGGTCTACCCTTGGTTAAGCACGACAGGAATGATTCAGCCTCGCTCTTAAAAGGTGCAATTCATTTCTGAATCGCACCACGCATGAGCAAAATTTCACATTACATTTTCTTGTGAAAACGGCGCATCGTGGCGCGGCTGCGATGCCGTCCATTAGAGACAAAGCGCAGCGGACAAGTCAAGGGCAGGACCTAATAAAATTAAATTTTAAGTTTAAATATCAACACGATGGGAGTCCTCATGGTCACAAGGCGTAGTTTTATTACCGGTTTCGCAGCAATGCCTGTTTTATCTTACCTCAGCCTCGATAATGTCTTCGCAGCCACGCCCAAAAACATCCTGGTGATGGCGCTTCAGCTCGATATCATTACCAGCCTTGACCCGCATGAAGCCTTCGAATCCGTCGGTGAAGAAGTCACTGGCAACCTGTATCAGCAGTTGGTTAAACCTAAACTTACCGCAGCGAACGAAATTGAAGGCGACCTGGCGCTCTCCTGGACCGCCTCTGACGACAAAAAAACCTTCACCTTCAAGATGGACCCGAACGCAAAATTCGCCGACGGCACGCCGCTCACCGCCGAAGATGCCGCCTTCTCTCTTCAGCGCGTGGTGAAACTCGATAAAAGCCCGGCCTACATCATCAACCAGTTTGGCTATACCAAAGACAACGTCGAGCAGTTTATCAGCGCACCAGACAAACAAACGTTGGTTATCAAAACTGCCGAACCGGCCTCTGAATCCTTCCTGCTCTACTGTCTGTCGGCCAACGTGGGTTCCGTGGTACAGAAGTCAGCCTGCCTTGCCAACCAGAAAGGGGATGACCTCGGCAACGCGTGGCTGAAAACCAACAGCGCCGGTTCGGGTGCCTTCAAGCTGCGTACCTGGAAAGTCAGTGAAACGGTGATCCTCGAGAGCAACAAAAATAATCCTCACGCCGGGAAAATCGAACGGGTCATTATCCGCCACATCGTTGACCCGTCCGCGCAGCTGTTGATGCTGCAAAAAGGCGATGTCGATATCGCGCGCAACCTGACCACCGAACAGCTGCGACCGCTGCAAAACGACAAGAACTTCACGCTGGTGAGTAAAGGTATCGCCGGTACCCTGATGGTCTCCGCCAACGTCGCCAACCCTAACCTTGCCAAACCTCAGGTCTGGCAGGCGATAAAATGGGCGTTGGATTACGAAAGTATTCAGAAAAACATCATCCCGCTGACCCACAAAATTCACCAGAGCTTCCTGCCGGAGGGTTTCCCTGCCGCGGTGAACACCATCATGTACAAACGTGATGTCACCAAAGCCAAGGCGCTGCTGGCCGAGGCCGGTTTCCCGAACGGTTTCGAGGTCACGCTCGACCACTATTCAGCCTCGCCTTCCGCCGATATTGCCCAGGCGATTCAGTCCAACCTAGGCGAAATCGGCATCAAGGTCACCCTGCTGGCCGCCGAGAGCCGTCAGGTGCTGACCAAGATGCGTGCCCGTCAACAGCAGCTGGCACTGACCCAGTGGGGCGCTGACTATTTTGATCCGAACTCTAACGCCGAGGCTTTTTGCAGCAACCCTGACAACACCACCAACGCCAAGAGCCGGACGCTGGCATGGCGCTGTAGCTGGCAGGACAAGGCCATTTCTGATCTCAGCACCCAGGCGCTGCACGAGTCGGATCCGGCCACCCGCATCAAGCTTTATGAGCAGCTACAAACCCAGCACATGGAAAACAGCCCGTTCATGATAATGTTCCAGCCGACGTTAACCGCCGCCTGCCGTCATGATATTAGCGGCGTGGTATTAACGGTCATGAGCACCAGTCCCTACGAGAAGGTTGTTAAAGCGTGAGCAAGAGACTCAACAGTTTTCTGAGTACCTGCATCAGCGTTTGTCTTACTTTGTTTGGCCTGTCGGTGATTACCTTCTTTATAGGCAGGGTGATGCCGACAGATCCGGTGCTGGCTGCGGTTGGCGATAACGCACCGGAATCGGTTGTCGAACGTGTACGTCATGAAATGGGGCTGGATCAGCCCCTTTGGATGCAGTTCCTCCACTATCTCGTTCAGTTGGCTCACGGTGACCTTGGTCGCTCTGCGGTAACCTCGAATCTGGTGACCAGCGACATTGCGCGCTACTTCCCCGCTACGCTCGAGCTTGCCACCGCGGCGATTATTATCGCCGCGGTCATCGGCATTCCGCTTGGCGTATGGGCGGCAACGCGTCAGGGAAGCTGGATTGATCAGACCATTCGCGTCGTCTGTCTGGCGGGACACTCCCTGCCGGTATTCGTACTCGCGCTGCTCAGCCTGCTGATTTTCTACTCGGTGCTCGGCATTGCGCCAGGCCCCGGCCGTCAGGACATCATTTATCAGGACATGATCCCACAGGTGACCGGTTTACTTACGGTCGATTCCCTGCTGGCGGGCGACATCGGCGCATTCTGGGACGCACTGGCGCACATGGTGCAGCCGGTGCTGATTCTGGCCTATTTCAGCATGGCCTACATCACCCGCATGACCCGGACCTTTATGCTCAATGCGCTTAGCGGTGAATACGTTATCACCGCGCGCGCCAAGGGACTCTCGGCAAGCCGCGTTATCTGGAAACACGCCTTCCCGACGGTGGGCGTGCAGCTGATTACCGTCCTGGCGCTGACCTATGCCGGTCTGCTCGAAGGCGCGGTGGTGACCGAAAATGTCTTCTCGTGGCCGGGCCTCGGACAGTATCTCACCGTCTCTCTGATGAACGCCGACATGAACCCGGTCATCGGTTCCACGTTGCTGATTGGCGCGATTTACGTGCTGCTCAATCTGCTTGCCGACCTTCTCTATCGACTTCTGGATCCTCGCGTAAAATGACCCGCTTAATTTCACGAACGGGGTCACGAGCATGGCTGCTCGATGAGACCCCTAAAACACGTACTCAGGCCGTTTGGGGAAGACGCTATCGTATCTGGCTTGGCCTGCGCTCCAACCCGCTGGCGCTGATTGGCCTGGTGACTGTACTGTTGGTGCTGGCTATTTCGCTCTGCGCACCGCTGCTGACGCACTATCATCCGGGCGACCAGGATCTCGCCAACCGTCTCGCCAAACCTTCTGCACTGCACCTGTTGGGCACCGACGAACTGGGGCGCGATACCTATAGCCGCATCCTCTATGGCGGACGCATCACGCTCGGCATGGTGATTGTGGTGGTCGCCATCGTCGCCCCACTCGGTCTGCTGATTGGCTGTGTGGCCGGCTATGCTGGTGGGCTGGTTGACCGCATCCTGATGCGTATCACCGACGTGTTTCTGGCCTTCCCGCGCCTGATTTTAGCGCTGGCGTTCGTCGCGGCGCTCAAACCGGGCATCGAGAGCGCCATTCTCGCCATCGCCCTCACCGCCTGGCCGCCTTACGCTCGACTGGCCCGCGCCGAAACCATGCAGGTACGCGGCACCGACTATATCGCCGCCTGCCGTCTGACCGGGGCAACGCCTGCGCGCATTGTGATGCGCCATATCATGCCGCTGTGTGTGCCAAGCCTGGTGGTTCGCGTCACGCTGGACATGAGCTCGATTATCATCACCGCCGCCAGCCTCGGCTTTCTGGGCATGGGCGCACAGCCGCCGTCGCCGGAATGGGGCGCGATGATTGCAACCGCACGACGTTTCCTGTTCAGCGAATGGTGGGTTCCGCTCATTCCCGCAATCGCTATTTTTGTCACCTCGCTGGCCTTTAATTTTCTCGGCGATGGTTTGCGTGACGTCCTCGATCCTAAGGAACGCTAATGCTGGTCGATATCAAGAATTTACATATCACGTTTGAAACCCGCAGCGGCAGCTTTGACGCCGTACGCGGCGTTTCTCTGTCTCTGGGCAAAGAAAAGCTCGGCATCGTGGGCGAGAGCGGCTCCGGCAAATCGTTGACCGCCCGCTGTCTGATGAACCTGCTGCCCTCCAGCGCCAAATGCCGCGCCGATACCCTCTCCTTCGACGGTATCGACCTGCGTAACGCCGGTGAAAAGCAGATGCGACAAATTCGCGGCAAGCGCGTCGGCTTTATTTTACAGGACCCGAAATATTCTCTGAATCCGGTGATGACCATCGGCAAACAGGTGGCCGAGGCGTGGCAGACGCACAAGGGCGGCAGCAAACGTCAGGCGATGGAAGCGGCTATCGACTTGTTGGATCAGGTGCGTATCCGTGACCCGCACAAGGTGGCAGAACGCTACGCGCACGAGGTCTCGGGCGGGATGGGCCAGCGCGTCATGATAGCCATGATGCTGGCACCGGACCCGGAGCTGATGATTGCCGACGAGCCGACCAGCGCGCTCGATGCCACGGTTCAGGCCGAAATACTGCGCCTGCTCGACGATTTGGTGTCGAGCCGGGGAATGGGGTTGATTCTCATCAGCCACGACCTGCCGCTGGTGTCCAAATTCTGCGATCGCGTGGCGGTAATGTATGCCGGTCGCATCGTCGAAACGTTACAGGCGGGCGAACTGCGCCACGCCAAACATCCTTACACCCGTGGCCTGCTGGAATGCCTGCCTTCGCTGATGCATCCGAGAGACAGACTGCCGATTTTGGTTCGCGACGAGGCGTGGAAGACAGCATGATTACTTTAGACCAATTGCGCATCTCGTTCGGCGATACCGAAGTCGTAAAAGGGGTCAGTTTTCACGTCGCCAATGGTGAAAGCTTTGGCATTGTGGGCGAAAGCGGCTCTGGAAAATCCACTATCCTACGCGCATTGGCCGGGCTGAATCAGCACTGGTCCGGCTCGATGGACATCGGCGGTGAAGCCCAGACCACAAAGCGGGCAAAACGCTTTTACCGCAGGGTACAAATGGTGTTTCAAGACCCCTATGGCTCGCTGCATCCGCGTCAAACCATTGACCGCATACTGGCCGAGCCGCTGGTAGTGCACGGTTTTCTGAACATTGAAAAACGCATTGCCGATGCGCTAAGCGAAGTGGCCCTGCCGCAGAGCGTGCGTTTTCGCTTCCCTCACCAGCTTTCGGGCGGTCAGCGCCAGCGCGTTGCCATTGCCCGTGCGCTGATTTCGGAACCCCAGGTTCTGTTGCTCGACGAACCCACCTCCGCCCTCGACGTTTCGGTACAGGCCGAAATTCTGAACCTGTTGACCGATATCAGAGAGCAAAAAAAGCTGACCTATGTGATGGTGACGCACAATTTAGCCGTCGTAACGCATCTTTGCACCAGAATCGGAGTCATGATCGGTGGTCAAATGGTCGAGCTTGTGAGTGCGAACGATTTACGGGCGGGTAACGTTACACATCCGCACACCGCCGAGCTCAGAAAGTTGAGTCTGAATCTCGAAGAGCCGGAAATCGACTGAGGCTTAACCAAATATAGATTAGCCAAGGATAATGGAATGACTTCACGTGTTAACTGGCAAGCCGCACTCGATGCGGCCCAAAAGATCACCCAACGCTGGAACCAGCCGGGAGAGCCCGGAGGTGCCATCACACTTTTTGACAGCTCGACGCTGCGCGGTGAAGCCTGCGGCGGTCTGGCGAATCTGACCACCGGTGAGCAGTTTAGCATCGACAGCGTCGTGCGCTATGCCTCGGTAACCAAGCATATTTTTGCTGCACTGGCCCTTTTACGCAGCCATGCCGGATTATCGACCGACGACCCGCTGGGACAACATCTGCCCCAGCTTAAAGGCCCGATGGCAAAAGTCACCCTAGGTCAGGCGCTGGATATGACCGGCGGTTTACCCGACGTGCGCGAGACCCTGTCCCTGCTGGGAATATCGGTCTATAACGTCACCGAGGCTGATGCATTAATCGACTTTCTGGCCACCGACGGCAGCCTTAACTTTGCCGCGGGCACTGAGATTTCTTATTCGAACACCGGCTACCGTTTGGTAGAAACCATTCTGAAACAGAAAGGGATTTTGTTCGAAGATCTGCTGCAGCGCCACATTGCTCAACCGCTGGATATCGCGTTCCACGCCCCTGAAAGCTGGTTTGATATTGTGCCAAATCTGGTGCCGGGTTACTGGAAATCGGCAACCGGTTGGAAAACCGCCGCCGCAGGTCTGCATCTCTCGGCGTCCGGCAGCCTGACGGGCAGTTTGCGTTCACTGTCGAGCTGGTTGCAAAGCCTGCTTAAAGACAGCGGCCCTGGCGCAGGGGTGTTAAAACACCTGAGTCAACCGCGCTTCCTGAAAGACGGCACGCCAACCGCCTATGGCTTGGGGATCGCCCATAGCAAAATCGGCGGGCATCAGTTGGTCGGTCACGGCGGGTCACACGCGGGCTATAAAACTTATTTCCTGCTGCATCCCGAGCTGCAAATGGGCGCCGCGCTGGTGTCCAACCGCGAAGACACCGCCTCGTTTACGGCGCTGCTCGAGGTGATGTCTGCCCTGCTTGAGACCCCGCTTCCCGCGCGCAGTACGTCGCTAAAAGACGGCCTGTATGCCAGCAAGGCCGAGCCTTACTGGCTGTCGGTAAATAACGGCGTGGCCAGCTATCTGGGGGCCAGCGAGAATTTGTATCAGGCCGAAGATGGCAGCAGCGTGTCGCTTTCTGCGCATCTGCCGATGCGTTTAGAGATGAACGGAGACGCCATCGAAGGCGAAATCGGTCTGGCGCGACGCTTTTTCGCGCCCATCGAGGCCAATGATTGTCTGAACATGATTCAGGGCCGTTGGTTCCACCCGGAATCGAAAGCCGCTTTTGATATCGAAGGCGACGAGCTGAAGATGGGGATTGGGCCTTTGCGTGCCAGCGGTAAGCTCGTGCCGGTCGGTGAAGGTCGACTGCTGGTGAAAATGCCTGACGGTCCGTGGGAAAAATCGTTCTGCCTGTACTTCCAGGGTTATGACGTGCATCTTATCTCGAACCGCAGCCGGGTATTGATTTTCCGCCGCGACGAGTGCCGCATCAGCTGGGAACCTACCGCGTAAACCTTTGCGCCCCCTCTTCGGGGGCGCAATTTACACCTCGTAAGCCGCACTGTGAAAATCAATTTCCCACTGCAACACCTGCGCATACAGCTCCGAGAGCTGAATTTTCTCTCGCTCCGGCATGTTTTCAGCACAGCAATCCAACTCTATTTTTAACCAGTTGGCCTGGCTAATAAAGGTTTCCTCTGCGTGCATCGCCACCCAATCTTTCACATCAGGACTCTCTATCTCGTTCTGACTCACCCGCGCACACCAATGGTAATACATCCATTCGGCAGCAAACATTAGCGTGAGGATCTCGGCATAGCTGCCGGTCTCTGCGGCGCGCAGCATACCCTGACTAAAGCGGTAAACCTCAGGCGAGCTGCGTCTGTAGCCGTCTAAACTGATGTTTCGCTTAGTCATTACGCACTCGAAATAGGCCATTTGCTCGTTGGCCAATGCATCAAGCACGCCAATCAACCACCGCTGCTGACGAATCTCGGGCGCCTTGATGACCGCATACGAGAAAATCTTGATCGCGGTTGCCACAAAATCGCCTTCAAAAACCAGATACTGGTTAAATATTCTGGCGGTTAAGACCCCCTGCTCAATATCGGTCACAAAACGGTGCTGCTGCATCCCCTGCCAGAGTTCCTGATTTTCTGCCAGCAGGCGCTCGGTAAAACTTGTCCGTTGCGGCATGATTTATTCCCCCAGCTCGGCCTGTGCCACAGCCATAAAATGCTTAACCCGTTGCGGTTCGACCTGATTCCACCATACGCCGCCGTATTTCAGGGTACTGGCGACGATAACCCCCTGTGTGCGCTGCAAAATTTGGCAGATATTGGCCGGTGTCACGCCAGAACCCACCAACAGCGGCAGCGAGGTAGCCGCACTTATCTCGTCGATTTCGTCCAGGGTGGCGCTATCGCCGGTGCGTTGTCCGGTCGCAATCACCGCATCCGCCTGAAAGAAATCGACGTCGCGCGTTAATTCGGTAATGGTACGGTCGGCCACAATCGCGTGGCTACCGTGCTTCACGTGGCTGTCTGCAAAGACTTTGATCTTTTCGGCCCGCAGCTGCGAACGATAACGCAGGGCCTTCGCGGCCGCCCCTTCAATAAAACCTTCGTTGGCAATATAGGCGTTGGCCCACTGGTTAACGCGCACAAAATCCGCACCGCCGGCCAGTGCGGTAGCCAGTGCAGGAATCGCCGCATTGGCCAGCACGTTAATACCAAGCGGACACCCAAACTCCGTTTTAACCCTGTCGGTAATCACCGACATAAAGGCTGCGGTTTCATAACCAATATCTTCAGGTTTTGAAAAAGGAATATCCCCGTGATTCTCAATAATCAACCCATGAACCCCGCCCGACAAATAAGCCTGCGCATCGCTTAATGCAATATCCATTATTTGATTAATTGATTTTCCGCGATAATTTGGTGAACCGGGAAATGGCTCACAGTGAACCACGCCAATTATTGCTTTGTTTCTTGAAAATATTTCTTGTATCGCACTGGTTTTTTCTGCTGATATAGATGCCATGACTTCACTCTCCTAAAGGAATATTTCATGCAGGTCTTCGTGGTAGGTAATATTAGCGTTGACGAAACTTTTCTTATCGATGAATTACCGGCTAAAGGTGCTTCAATCCACGGCGTCAAGACGCATCAAGACCTCGGTGGAAAAGGCACTAATCAGGCTATTATTCTTTCCCGCTGTGGAATAAAAACCACGCTTATCGCCGCCGTCGGCAATGACAGCCAGGGAAAATGGTGCCATGAGAAAATAGCCAGCGAAAATCTGGCATTATTTCCCTCCTCACCCAGAGACTGTCGTACCGATACTTCACTGGTATTAAACTGTGCCGATGGTGATAACGCCAATATCACTACCGTCACCGCTGCCAATGTTTTATCTCTCGATGACATTAATCAGGCAATGTCATTTTCCAACTCCGGAGATGTGGTATTACAGCAGGGAAACTTCAGCGTTGAAAAAACCGCAGCCGTATTTGCCCTTGCGCGGAAAAAAGGATTAATCACCGTCTTCAACCCCTCGCCGGTAAAATGGGCCTTTGCGCAACTTCTGCCGCTGACGGATATATTGGTCGTCAATCAGCTTGAGGTGCGGCTGTTAAGCGGCGAAAACGAAATCTTGCCTGCCGCCGAAGCGCTGCTTAACACCGGTGTTTCTCAGGTTGTTGTTACGCTGGGCGCCGAGGGCGCGCTGTTGCTCAACGCTCAGGGCCTGCAACGCATTGCCGCACCGCCGGTAAAGGTTGCCGATACCACCGGCGCAGGCGATACCTTCCTGGCCGTCATGCTTGCTTCCACGCTGCGCGGTCAATCGCCAATATCCGCAAAGGATATGCGGCGTGCCGCGAAAGCTTCGGCCATCACCATCGGCAGAATAGGCACCCTCAGCGCCTTTCCTACCCGACAAGAGCTGGCCGAGCTGCTTAATTAAATCAGCAAACTCCCCGCAAACAGTGGGTAGTTATTATTTAAACTGCTGCCGAAACTTATCGACGTTGGCCTTGGTGACCACGGTAGCCGGAACGTTGATTGTCTTGGGAACCGCTTGACCGGCCACGACTTTGTTTAGCGCTTTGACCGCCTCAACGCCCATGTTTAACGGGTCCTGTTGCAGCACCGCCACCACGTAACCCTGATCGATTCCCGAAATCGCCTTCGCGGTAAGATCCCAGCCAAACACTTTTATCTCTTTTTGACGCCCCTGATTTTCTACGGCGGCGATAGCCCCCAGCAAGGCCGGTTCACCGGTGGCATAGATGGCGGTCATATTGGGATTGCCGGTGATCAGATTCTCCGCAGCAGTCAGTGCGTTGTCCTGAATGTTTTGTCCGTCAACCACGCCCACCACGCTTATTCCACTGTGGCCTTGCAGAGTATTCACAAAGCCTTTTTGGCGATCGTTTTGAATCGCTGAATTCAGTGCGCCGACAATCCCAACCTTGGCTTTATCGCCCATTTCTTTCTTCACGTAATCGGTAAAAAAATTACCCAAAATCTCACCGCCTTTAATATTATCCACGCCGACCTGGGCCTTTTGTTGTCCGGCAGGCAATACGGCATCGATGGCAATAACGGGGATGTTTTTGACGGCCGCCTCGGCGATAGCGGGCATGATTCCGTTGACGTCAATCGCGTCGACCATAATTCCTTTCACCCCCTGCTGAATATAGTTCTCAATGGCATCATTCTGTGAGACGGGATTATTATTCGCGTTATATACGACCAATTTTGCACCGGTTTTCTTCGCCTCATCTGCCGCACCTTTATTCATTTGATTAAAGAAAAGCGCCTGCTGGTTAATTTGCACCATGGCATAAGTCGGTGCCTCCTTGGCCGATACCGCACTTGAAAATAATAAACCCAGGGTCATGACGGCCAATACTGAACGTGCCGTTTTAGTCGTTTTAGAGACGCTGCTTTTCTTGACGGTGTGGGTCAACATAATGACATCCTTAAAAATGCAGAGAAGAAATAAGGCGTGAGTTCCCAATGGCATTAGCCTGTCAGGAAATTTTTTGGGCGGGTCAGATATCAGAATGTAGGGCGAAGAATACGAAAAGCGACGTTCCAAACGACACTGTTTCGATAAAACGATACTGCGGGTAAACTGGCGATAACAATTAAACGCGGGCAAAAAATTGTCAAGAACAATATTTCAACGGCGTGTTTTTCCACTGCGGTCCATTAGCCGCAGCACAAGTAAAATTCGGTATCGGCCCGCAGTTTGTAATATGCTGATGCTGATATCAGGAATAGTGTCTATGAGCCTGTTAACACAGGCCCTTCCGCCGGGAAAGCAGAGATAACATATGGCCAATAAACGGGTAGTATTATCTGACGTAGCGCAGATGGCGGGACTGTCAAAAGCCACCGTCTCACGCTACCTCAACAACAGCATTGTGCTGCCGCAGCAGACGGTACAGCGCATCGAAAACGCCATTAACACGCTGGGTTATCGTGCCAACAGCCTCGCCCGGCGTTTAAGCATGGGCGGTAGCGAAACCATCGGTCTGGTGCTGCCGGATATTGCCAACCCCTTCTTCGCCGAACTTGCCGACGCGGCAGAAGAGGCGGCGTCCGAATATAAATACAGCCTGGTGCTGTGCGTCACCCGTAATAATCTGGAAAAAGAGTGCCAGTTTATTCGCTGGCTAGACACCCGACAGGTCGACGGCCTGCTGTTTACCACCAACCGCCCCGATAACGGTCAACTGTATACCGAACTCAAGGACCAGCGTAACGTGGTACTGATTGACGAAGACGTGCCCGGCTGCGAGGTGCCAAAGGTGTTTTCAGACAACGTTCATGGCGGTGAACTGGCGACACAGGCGCTTATCGATGCCGGGCATCGCCGGATAGCGTTTGTCGGGGGTCCCGATGAGCTAATGAGCGTACGTGAGCGCCATCAGGGCTATCGCCAGGCGCTGGCAAAAGGTGCTATCGCCTACGACCCTGCGCTCGTGCTGTACGGTGACTACGACCGGGTGTTTGGTCGGCAGGCGCTTGATACCCTGCTTGCCCTCCCGACGCCGCCAAGTGCCATCTTCGCTGCCAGCGATTATCTGGCGCTGGGGCTGCTCGACGGGGTGCGAGCCAGAGGGCTTAGCGTGCCGGGTTCACTGTCTTTGGTAGGTTTCGATGACGCGATTTACTCGGATCTAATTACTCCGCGGCTCTCTACCATCCGCCAGTCGGCGCGGGAGCTGGGCCGTACAGCGGTCGAAGCGCTGATACAGCGTTTAAACGACGACGCAAGCCCGAATACGGTGTCGAGAATTCCGGTTGCATGGATAGCCCGTGACTCCGTGTCCGCTTACCCGCCGAAACCTTGATTTTGCGCCCCAATCTGGGGCCTTTGCCCCTTTTTAGAGCAAAAAGTCCTTTTCGGGCAGAGTAAAAATGGTGGCCCTTTGCCGGAGGATAATTGAATTAAGCCGCCGTGATGAATTTCATTAAAATAATAATTTATATATAAATCATAAAATTAACACAAAAAAGCCCCTTTACCTTACTCACATCGCTTAACTTTTACTCAACTCTTGGCACGGTTAGTGCAAATTTATTTTCGGCGACTCAGATATCCATACTCAATTTTTTGTTGATCGGTTGAGCGGGAAAACGGATTCGCCGTTATTTTTGTCATTTGGGTAAACCGGTTTACAAGGAGAGGAAAATCGGAAATGACCAATAACGGCGCATCCAGGACTTAGCCTGATGAAGACACAGGCTGCCGCCCGCCGTCCCTTTGTGATGGAGCAGATTTATGTCCAGAGACCTGTCAGGCCCGCCACGGGTGGAGATGATTAACATCACCAAAACCTACGGTTCAATCCGCTCTCTGCGCGGCGTTAATCTCAGTCTGGCTCCGGGAGAAGTGCTCGGGCTGGTCGGCGATAATGGCGCGGGCAAATCAACCTTAACCAAAATACTGGCCGGTGCCGTGGTGCCGAGCAGCGGCAAACTGCGCATCGACGGCGAAGAGGTCAGCTTTGCTAACCCCGCCGACGCCAGGCGCTGTCACATCGAGATGGTCTATCAGGACCTGTCGCTCTGCGATACGGTCAACGTAGCGGGTAACCTGTTTATGGGGCGGGAACCGCAGACTCGCCTGCTGGGCATCCCGTTTCTTGATGAAAAAAAGATGCACCAACAGGCGCATGAGATGCTCAAGGGACTGGGGATTTCCATTCCTGATACGCGCCTGCTGGTGCGCAACCTGTCCGGAGGGCAACGGCAGGCGATCGCTATCGCACGCGCCGCCGCCTTCGAGCCGAAGGTGTTGATTATGGACGAACCGACGGCGGCACTGGCGGTCGCCGAGGTGGAAGCGGTGCTCGAATTGGTGAAACGCGTAAGCGCGCGTGGCGTCAGCGTGATCCTAATTACCCACCGTTTGCAGGACCTGTTCCTGGTCTGCGACCGTATCATGGTGATGTATGAAGGCACCAACGTGGCCGACAGGAAAATCGCGGACACTAGCCTTTCGGACATTGTGAATCTGATTGTCGGGCAAAAATTTGAAGCACATTCGGCGCGTGAAATCGTCCACCAATGAGTCTTCTAAAAGGTAAATCCATGAGCATTGTGAATATGTCCAGTCCACGACTGATTAAACATTCGCTGTCGCGCCGAATACTGCACAACCATTCCGGCGTAGTCAGCATCGCGGTTTTCTTTATCTTTTGCTGCGCGGCGTTCACCTTCGCCACCGACGATTTCATGAGCCACTACAACTGGCTGAACATTCTGCGCCAGAGCGCCCCGCTGCTGATTGTGGCGGCAGCAATGACGCTAGTGATTACCACCGGCGGTATCGATCTCTCGGTGGGTTCGACGCTGGCGCTGGTCGGTGCGCTGTCGGCGATAGCGCTAAATAACTGGGGATGGCCATGGCCGGTGGTGCTTGTTGCCGGTCTGGCGCTCGGTGCGGTCATCGGCGCTATCAATGGATATTTCATAGCCTATGAGGGAATTCCGGCATTTATCGTTACGCTGGCAACGCTCGCCGTCTTTCGCGGCATCGCGCTGCTGCTGACCCAGGGATATTCAATCCCTGTTCCAGCAGGCAGTGACTTTACCTGGCTGGGCCGCGCCTGGGTGCTCGGTCTGCCGCTTCCGGCCATTCTCGGCGTACTGGCGCTGTTTTTTGGGCACATTTTACTGACGCACACCCGATTTGGCCGCTATATCACCGCCGTGGGTGCCAACGCAGAAGGGGTTCGCCGCGCCGGAGTCAACACCCGCTCGATAACGCTGTGGGTTTACATGTTGAGCGGCATGTCGGCGGCGCTGGCCGGAATGATCATCACCGCGCGCCTCGGCAGCGGCTCGTCTAATCAAGGGGAAGGGTTCGAGTTACAGGTCATTGCCGCCGTGGTGCTCGGCAGCACCAGTCTGTTTGGCGGATTCGGTACCATCATTGGCACCCTGCTCGGCGCGCTGTCGATTGCGGTTATCCAAAATGGCCTAATCCTCTCGCACATGTCGCCGTTTTATACCCAGATTGCTACTGGTCTGATTATCCTGCTGGCCATCTGGCTGAACACCCGTATCTTTAATCCCGCCCGAACGAGCAAAGGATAGTCCTATGAATTCAGGTTCACTTTTCCGTCATGCCAACCCCTATCCGCTCGGCGTAACCAGCGGCTATGTCAGCACCGTTCTCGGCCCGATGCCGGTTTGCGACCTGGGCGTGACCTTGATGCACGAACATATTTTGCTCGATGCCTCAGGGAAGTGGGTACCGCCGTGCTGTTGCAGCGAACGCCACATCGCCGAGATGCCGGTTAAAATCGAGAACCTCGGCGAACTGTCGTTAAATCCGCTCGCTAGCCGCGATAACTGTCAGCTTTTTGACGTCGATCTGGCAATTGAAGAACTGATGAAATTCAAGGCTCAGGGCGGTCAAAGCGTGATTGACCCGACCAATATCGGCATCGGTCGTGACCCGAAGGCGCTACAGCGTATCTCACGCCTGACCGGGTTGAATATTGTGATGGGCACCGGGTTTTATCTCGAACCCTCACACCCGGCCTATGTCAAAACCCATTCGCTGGAAACGCTCACCGATCTGCTAATCTACGACGTCGGCGGGTTTGACGACAAGCCGGAAGTGATTGCCGGTCTGATAGGCGAGATAGGCGTCTCGAGCGCCTTTACCGCCGATGAGCAAAAATCGCTGCGGGCGGCCGGTCGTGCCAATGCGGCAACCGGTGTCCCCCTCGAGGTGCATCTGCCCGGCTGGGAGCGATTGGGGCATAAAGTATTGGATATTCTGGCCGAAGAAGGTGCGGACCTGCATCACACCGTGCTTTGCCACATGAACCCGAGCTTTGCCGATAAAAACTATCAGCGCACCCTCGCCGAACGCGGCGCATTTCTCGAATACGATATGATTGGCATGAACTATTTTTACGCCGATGAAAGCGCCCAGTCCCCCTCTGACGAGGAGAATGCGCGCGCCATTCGCGAGCTTATCGACGAGGGTTTTATCCAACAGGTTTTACTCTCTCAAGACGTGTTTTTAAAAACAATGCTGACCCGCTTCGGCGGCCACGGCTATGGTTATATTCTCAAGCATTTTGTTCCCCGCCTGCGCCGTCATGGCGTTACCGGTGAACAGCTCGAGCAGTTGCTGATGGGTAATCCACAGCGCGTTTTTAGTCAACAGTAGGTTCGCTCACACCAGGGAAACCTACGCTTTATGATTGCAGGAAAATGTATGCAGACGGACCTCTCGGTCATCGAACTGACGCAAAAACTGCTGGCCTTCGACACCATCAACCCGCCCGGCAACGAGCAGGAATGTATGCTATGGCTCGCGGAGTACCTGCGACAGCATGGCTTTGAAGTAGCAACTCACGCCTTTGGCGAGAGCAGAATGAACCTGATTGCCCATTTAAACGCTAAGGATAAAACGCCTCCGCTGGCTTTTTCCGGTCATCTTGATACCGTGCCGCTGGGCAATGCCGCATGGCAGCAGAGTCCTTTCGGCGGTGATATCGTTGATGGAAAACTCTATGGCCGCGGCAGCAGCGATATGAAGGCGGCGATTGCGGCGTTTATTGTCGCCTGTCTTGCACAGCGAGATAACCTCCAGGCGGGCGTGGTGTTGCTGCTCACCGGCGGTGAGGAAACCGGCTGCGATGGCGCACGCGCGCTTATCGACTCACCAGACATCAGGCTTCCGCAGCCCGCCGCGGTGATCGTCGGCGAATCGACGGCCAATTACCCGGTCATCGGCCATAAAGGTGCCTTGTGGCTGCGCTGCGAAACACACGGCAAAACGGCGCACGGCGCAATGCCCGAGTTGGGCATCAACGCGATTTATCTGGCGATGGATGCCGTCGGTAAAATACGCGGCTTCGAACCGGGCCCGCCGCATCCGCTGATGAAAAAACCGACGCTAAACGTCGGCGTTATCCGCGGTGGGTTAAATATAAACTCCGTGCCAGACCGCGCCAGCTTTGACGTTGACCTACGTACCGACCCTACCATTGACCACCACTACCTCACCGAAAGGTTACAACGTCACCTTAGTGACGCTGTCACAATAACTCCGCTTATCGACTTGCCTGCCGTGCTCACCGACGGCCTGCATCCGTGGATCCAGAGCACCATTGCGCTGTGCCAGCCCTGGCATTCTGAGCCCATTACGCCGCGTATTGTGCCTTATTTTACCGATGCCTCGGTACTGCTGGCCGCGCTCGGCAATCCGCCCTGCGTCATTCTGGGCCCCGGCGAACCGGCGATGGCGCATCAGACCGATGAATATTGCAAGGTGGAGCGTTTGCTCGAGAGCGTAGACATTTACCAGACCCTGCTGGCGGATTTTAATACAAGGTTAAATAAGTAACAGTTTGGTAACAAAAAGGATTGCGCTTAAAAAGGATGTCAAAATGTCTCTTGTTGAAGATTTTCAATCCCCTCTTGCTGATGCCTAAATCGCCTGAAGGCCTCATGCTTTAAGGGGTGACGGCGATCACAGTTTTGAGTTTTTTATCCGTATCAATCCCCTGCCTCTTTACTAAAACCCCATACAAAAAATGTCTTTTAGTTCACATTTTTAGATCCCGCCACCTGATAACGTATCAAACGGTTCGCAATAGCACAAAATGTATAAGCCCAATGCCCACAAGGCTTTGCGGGCCATTTTTAGGGTTTTTAGTGGAAAAACAGTGACAAATAATTAATTTCGCAGCGAAACGATCTATTCACCCACGAAAAGAAGTGAATTAACATCCACGAAACATTTAAAAATAACTCAGTCACAATTAGGGTTTTGTGAACCCTTTGCTTCGATACCTTTTTACATTTGCTCATTTTTTTAAAACTGGAACCGATCATGAAACCTAGTCTTCTCTCTGTATTTTGCACCGCTGGCCTGATGTTTACGGCCACTTCTGCTCTGGCCGCCGTGCATCCTGAACTCGACAATGCGCAGGCGCGCCAGGTGATTAGCAGCGTTAAAGCGACGATCGGTCAACAGCACAGCACCGGCTGTGTGGCGGTGGTTGACGCCGACGGCAAGCTGCTGGCGTTTGAGCGTCTGGATAACTCTCCGGCTGGCTGCGTAGACGCCGCTATCGGTAAAGCGCGCACCTCGGCGCTCTACCACGCTCCTTCATTGAAATTTATGCAACGTCTGCAGGGTGGCGAAACGACAGTGCTGGCTATCCCGCACGCCGTTCCACTCGGCGGCGGCTACCCCCTGACGCTGTCTGGTGAAGTTGTCGGAGCCGTCGGCGTGAGTACCCCAAAACAGGATATTGACAATCAGGCGTCAGAAACCGCCGCAAGCGTTTTGAAATAACCTCTAACGGAAGACAATCATGATCAATCTTTCACGCCGCCGAATGGTCTTCGGCACTGCCAGCGTTGTTGCGGTCGGTCTCGGCAGCCAGTTGCTGGGCAGCAGTGTGTTCGGGACTCTGGCGCACGCCGCGCCACCTCTGGCATCAGCCATTACGATGCCAGACAACTTTATGCAGCTTTCCAAAAAGCTGACGGCCGTCGACAACCTCGAATCTCATCTGGGTCAGGCGCTTTACAGCTGGTTGCATCACGCCGAGCTAGACGCTCAGCTCGACGCGCTGGCGACCCTGCTCAGCGCCCACAGCGACGTGGTAGGCGACCCGCTGCATCAGCTTCTGGCGCAGCAGCCTGCGGCGTTAGGTCAACTTTATCAGCAGCTGGTCAACGGCTGGTATCTGGGCGTGGTCGGTCAACCGGGCAGCCAGGTATGTATCGGTTTTGAAAATATTGTGAGTTACGAACTAGTGAAAGACAGCTTATTACCCCCAAGTTACGCGGTAGGCGAACCGAACTTCTGGATCCACAAACCTGACAGCGAGGCGCCAACCCATGGCTGATTCATTGAACGCTGACGTTATCGTCATCGGAGCCGGTATTGCCGGTTCACTGGCCGCAGAGAAAATGGCCAAGGCTGGTGTCTCCGTGCTGATGCTGGATTCAGGTCCTTTCTTCAAGCGTGATGAAGCGGTAGAGCTGTTCCGCCAGTCTCCGCTTAAGGGTGACTTCACCGAACCGTATCCGGCAAAACCTTGGGCGCCACAGCCTAAGTTCCAGCCAAAAGATAACAACTACCTTATCCAGAAAGGTCCGGACGTGTATGCGGCGCAGTATCTGCGCGGCGTCGGCGGCACCACCTGGCACTGGGCGGGTCAGGCCTTCCGCCTGCTGCCTAACGACATGAAAATCAAGACCCTTTATGGCGTCGGTCGCGACTGGCCCATCGGCTACGAAGATCTTGAACCTTACTACATGGAAGCCGAGATCCAGATGGGTGTCTCCGGCGACGATGACCTGGGCTCACCGCGTTCACAGCCTTATCCGCTGCCGGGTATCCCGCTGTCATACGGTTTTGAGCGCATTAAAGAGCGCGTTGCCTCATTGGGCTACGTGGTCGGTATCGGTCCTCAGGCGCGTAACAGTATTCCTTACGACGGTCGCCCGGCCTGCTGCGGTAACAACAACTGCATGCCCGTCTGCCCTATCGATGCCCAGTATCACGGCGGTATCTCTGCGCGCAAAGCGGTAGAGGCCGGTGTGCGCATCATCGCCAACGCGGTGGTGTACAAAATTGAGGCTGACGACAGCGGCAACATCGTGGCTATCCATTATCTGGATAAAGAGAAACAGACCCACAAGGTCACCGGCAAGCGTTTCGTTCTGACCGCCAACGGTTTGGAAAGTCCAAAACTGCTGCTTATCTCCACCAGCGAGAAATATCCAAACGGTATCGCCAACAGCTCCGGCATGGTGGGTCGTAACCTGATGGACCACCCGGGCACGTCGGTCGAGTTCCTTGCCGACGAGCCGGTATGGTTTGGCCGTGGCCCAATGCGCCCGGGCAGTATCAACAACCTGCGTGACGGCGATTGGCGCGGTGAGCGCTCTGCGCTGCGCGTCGACCTGGCAAACACCTCACCGGTGCGTACGCTGACCGAACGTCTGGTGAAACAGGGTTACTATGGCAAGGCGCTGAACGACAAGCTGGCCTATCAGGCACCGCGTTACGTGCTGCTGAACTGCCTGCTGGAGATGCTGCCAGAGCCGGAAAACCGCGTTGTGCCGAGCAAAACCGAGAAAGACGAATGGGGCATTCCACGTCTCGAGGTGTATTACAAGTTCCCTGAGTACGTCAACAAAGGCTATGACCAGTCGATGATTGACTTCAAGAAGATTGCCGAAGCGATGGGCGGAACCGAAGTGGTTTACAGCAAACGTGGCGTTTACAACAACAACCAGCACATCACTGGCACGATGATTATGGGCAGCGACCCTAAAGATTCGGTGGTTGACGGAAACTGCCGCACGCATGATCACCCGAACCTGTTTATCGCCGGTACCGGCATCATGCCTTCTGCCTCAACCGTTAACTCGACGTTAACCGGTACGGCGCTGGCGCTTCGCATGGCTGACTCGGTGCTGAAAAGCCTGGCCTGATTCTTCTAAGGGACTGCGGTAGCCCACCGAGGGGTATCGTATGAGGATGTGGAAATGAAAATGAAATATTTGCTGGCGGCATTATTGCCTCTGGCGGCCGCGACCAGCGCTTTTGCAGACGATGCGTCAAGCTCGGCAGACATGATTAAACGCGGTGCCTATCTGGCAACCGCGGCAGACTGTACCGCCTGTCACACGGCACCGAATGCGGCTAAGAACCAACAGTTTGGCGGCGGTTATCCGCTGGCATCGCCGTTTGGTGTGATTTATGGCACTAACATCTCCTCCGATAAGCAGTTTGGTATCGGCAACTGGACCGACGACGAGTTTGTACGTGCGGTGCGTGACGGCGTGGGTAAAGACGGACAGCAGCTGTATCCGGCGATGCCTTACGACTCATTCACCAAGATGAAACGTGATGACGTGTTGGCAATCAAGGCCTATTTGATGTCCTTACCGGGCGTTCATGCGGCACCGGCCAAGACTGACCTCTCCTTCCCGTTCAACCAGCGCTGGGGCATGACGTTCTGGAAATGGTTCAACTTTGATAAGGGCGAGCTGAAGAACGATCCGACCAAGAGCGATGACTGGAACCGTGGCCGTTATCTGGTCGATGCGATGGAGCACTGCGGCACTTGCCACACGCCACGTAACCTGACCATGGGCATGGACAACAGCAAAGCCTTCTCAGGCGGTGATCTGGGGTCATGGGTCGCGTTCAACATCACGCCAGACAAAAATGCAGGTATCGGTAACTGGTCGCAGCAAGATCTGGTCACTTACCTGAAGACCGGTGATGTAGCAGGCAAAGCCTCGGCTTCTGGCGCAATGGCTGAGGCAATTGAACACAGCCTGCAGCACCTGACCGACGGCGACCTGAACGCAATTGCCACCTACATTCGCTCCGTTCCGGCGATTGCAGATGACAAACAGACTCAGCCGCGTGATTCGTTCGGCAAACCGGCAACCGACGTGTTCGCTGACCGTGCTAACGCGGTTCCGTTTGACAAAACCGCGTCAGCGCTGTTCAACAGCAACTGTGCGGCCTGTCACGGCCAATCAGGTGGCGGTATCGGTAAGGGCTTCCACGCTTATCCGTCGCTGTTTAACCACACCAGCACCGGTGCAGCAGACAGCCGCAACATGGTTTCCGTGATCCTCGGCGGCGTTCAGCGCCACATGGACCAGGGTGAAGTCATGATGCCTTCATTTGCCAACCAGCTGAACGACGAACAGATTGCACAAATCAGCAACTACGTCAGCAACCAGTTCGGTAATCCGGCAGGTGCCACCGTCACGGCGAAAGAAGTGGCGAAAATGCGCAAAGCGGCAGACCTGACCTATCCACCGAAGATTGAAGACGGTACTCAGAAATAATTCAGGAAAAAATCAGGCTATATCCCTGAGAACTCTTTGAGAACCCGACAAAAGGCCGAACAGTGTTCGGCCTTTTTTATTCTCCACAGGCGGCCGTTACTCACCGAAACGAGCCACCAGCGTGGCATTGTCGATGGCATGCCCTTTAAGCCGCTCGAACAGCTGGTCATAGGTTAAGCCTTTCGGCAGCGCGTTCGGCGCTAAATCCGTGGCAATCAGCTGCACGATATAGTGATGCGAACCGGTGCCGACCGGTGGACAAGGCCCATTATAGTAGCCGTGTCCCATGGTATTCCTCCCGCCGACGAAGCCTTTACCCTCGCTTAACGCATCCTGAGCAAAGCCGGTTGCGGTGGCCGGAATACCGTAAGTCACCAGATGATTGACCCCAAGACCGTGATTGGCGTCGACGTCGCGAATCGTCAGCGTGAAGCTTTGGGTCCCCTTAGGTGCGTTCTGCCAGCTGAAGGCAGGAGAGAAATTGTCGCCGATACAGGCGGGATTAGCCTTGATGTTGCCGGCAAACTGCTTTGCCAATACGCCATTATCGGTAAAAGCAGGCGAACTCAGCGTAAACATTGGTGCAGGCGCTGCGCTAGCCATAGACGTCCATGCACAGAGTGCCAGCCCTGCCACCGTTTTATAGAACGAAATCGATTTAGCCATGTTTGACATCCTTGCTTGATAAAAAAGACACAAGAACAGTAAGGATAGCAAAGCGGTGCTTTCTCTCAGTTCAGGAAAGCTTTTTAATTGCAAAGAGATGTGAAAATTCTTGTTATAAGCGTTTTCGTTACTGCCCCTCCTCATTACCTGTTTAGGCAATAAAAAAGCGTCCTGTTAGCGCTCAGTTCCCTGAACGCTAACGGACGCCTTTTATTCACAAACTTGAACCGGGCCGCCGTTGGCGCGGTTTATACCCAAGGTCAATGCAGCTTATATGCCAAGATTTTCAGCCCCGCGATTACTCAGACAATCAATAAGTTAGCCTTGATGCAATCGGGGGGTGATGATTTTTTGCACTAAAAGTGACGCCGTTGCACAACAATATAGCCATTGAGAATAAAGCAACGCCCCGTGTCAGTCTCAGCCATTATCCCAGCACAATTCCCTTCGCCATCGTCACATGGCGATCGCACATGTGGTCAATAACGTCGGCATCATGGCTTACCAGAATCATCGTTAAATTCCCGGCCGCCTTCAGTTCATTAAGCAGATTGAGGATTTCTGCCTGCACCGACATGTCCAGCGCCGAGGTGGGCTCATCGAGCAACAGCAGTTTTGGCTTGAGCAACAGCGCACGAACAATGGCCACACGCTGGCGCTGACCGCCGGAGAGCTGGTGCGGATAACGATGAATTAACGCCGGATCCAGCCCCACCAGGCGGAAACCTTCCGCCACTTTTTGCTCAATATCCTGCTCTTTCAGCAGTTTTAGCGGCTCACTCAGCGTGCGTAAAAGTTTGTGCTTGGGATGCAGCGAAGCATACGGGTCCTGAAACACCATCTGTACCTCGCGACGCAATACGCCGGTAAACGGTTTGCCCGGCGTCAGGCGGTGGCCGAGCAGCGTCATGTCGCCCGTCCACTGCGTATTTAGCCCGGCAAGCACCCACAGCAGCGAGGATTTCCCGCAGCCAGACGGTCCGACCAACCCGAAACACTCTCCCTGATTGATGGTCAGGTCGACGTCATGAACCACCGTACGCACGTCATAACCTTGACGGTGAGAAACGCTGAGTTGATGCAGTTGGGCAATAATTTCTCTGCTCATGGCTGGCCCTCCTCCCCGCTGAGGCGCGCCAACAGCGCGCGGTCCAACACCGGCAGCATTTCGCCGCGCGTGGCTTTGCTCGGGCGGCACGACCACAGCGTATGAGTATAGGGGTGCGTCGCCTGCGCCAGCTGGCTCGAGGCAAGACGGTCAACAATTTGCCCTTTGTACATCACCATCACCTGTTCGGTATACTGAGAAACCTGTTGTAAATCATGGCTAATCAGCACCAGTCCCATATTGCGCTCGTCAACCAGACGCTCAATCAGTTTCAGCACCTGCTCGCGCATTTCATAGTCCAGCGCCGAGGTGGGTTCATCGGCCACCAGCCACTGCGGACGATTGATAAGCGCAATGGCCAGCATCACGCGCTGCCCCATACCGCCGGAAAGCTGATGCGGATAAAGCTTGCTGAGTTGCGCTGGATTAGGCAGGCCAACGGCGTTGAGCATGTCGAGGCGCTGTTCCTTGCGCTCACTGCGGCTGAAGCGCCCGTGCAGGCGCAGCGGTTCTTCAACCTGTTTGCCGATAGGCTGCGCAGGGTTGAGCGCGTGTTTCGGGTCCTGCATCACCATCGCAATGCGATTGCCGCGCAGCGGATTCCATTCACGCTCCTTCAGGCGGGTTAAATCCTGCCCACCGAGAGTCAGTTGGCTGGCCTGCATCTGACAAGGGCTTGGCAGCAGGCCCATCAGCGCCCGGGCGGTCATCGACTTGCCCGAGCCAGACTCGCCCACCAGCGCTACACGTTCCTGACCCACGCTGAATGAAATTGACTTCACCAGCTCGATAGGCTGAGGACCGGGAACGTAAACGGTCAAATCTTTCGCGATCAGCAGGTTTGAATCTGCGCCCGCCGCTTGCGGTGTGGTTGAATTAATTGCCATGACGGGTATCCATCTTGTCGCGCAGGCCATCGCCCAGTAGGTTAAACGCCAGACTGGCGAACAGAATGGCCCCGCCGGGTGCTGCAGCCACCCACCACTGGTCAAAGATAACTTTACTGCCTTCGGCGACCATCGACCCCCACTCGGCGGTCGGCGGCTGAATGCCCATCCCGAGGAAGCCAAGACCGGCGGAGGAAAGAATGATCCCGCCGAGGCTGAGCGCGGCGCGAACGACCGCACTCGGCATGCAGAGCGGCAAAATATGGCCAAACATCAGGCGAAAACCGCCAATCCCCTGCATACGCGCGGCGGCAAGATAGTCGCTACGACGCAGGGCAAGCGTCTCGGCGCGCGCCTGACGGGAAAACGGCGGCCAACTGGTGAAGGCCAGCGCCAACGCCCCATTCATCAAACCAGGCCCCAAAATCGCCACCAGCGCCAACGCCATCACCAGACTGGGCAACGACAGCACGATGTCGGTGAAGCGCATTAGAATACGTTCAACCCAGCCACCGAGATAACCGGCGCTGATGCCAATCAGTAAACCAAAGGGAATCGTCAGCAGCAAAATCAGCGACACCAGCAGCAGCGTCGGCCTCGCGCCATAAATCACCCGCGACAAGAGGTCGCGGCCAAAACCGTCGGTGCCGAGCCAATGCTGTGCCGATGGCGGCATGAGTCGGATTTCAATATGCTGAATATTCGGGTCGAAAGGGGCCAGCCAGGGTGCAAACAGCGCGGCCAGCAGCAAAATTACCGCCAGCACGGTGCCCACGGAAAGCGTGGTCACACGACGCGCGCCTCGGCCGGGTGCGACGCGAGCCAGCGCCGGTTGTTCAGGAGTCAGTGGAGTCATAAATAGGCTTACCGGGTTCGCGGATCGAGTAAATAGGTCAACGCATCGGCCAGCGCATTGAGCAGCACAAAGCTGCTGCCAATCAGCAACGTCGAGCCCAAAATGGCCGGCATATCGGCGGCAAACAGTGCGGTGGTCAGATAGCGGCCAACGCCGGGCCAGGCAAAGACCGTTTCAGTCAGCACCGCGCCTTCAAGCATGCTGGCGTAGGACAGGCTGAGCACGGTGATAAGCGTGCCGAAGACGTTGGGAAACACGTGACACAGCAACACCCGGACGCGCCCAGCGCCCTTCGAGCGTGCGAGGATCACATACTCTTTGTTGATTTCACCGAGCATCGAGGCGCGCAGCAGACGGGTTATCCCCGCCATCGACAGCAGGCCCAGCACCGTTACCGGCAGCCACATGTGGCGGATAGCGTTGAAGAACATGTCGCGGTCGCCCGACAGCCAAGTATCAATCAGCACAAAGCCGGTGCGCGGCTCCATGGTATAGAGATAGGCGTCGTCGAGCCTGCCAGGGCCACCGGCCCAGTGCAGCACGGCGTAGAACAGCAGCAGTCCAAGCAGACTGAGCCAGAAGATAGGCACAGAATAGCCGAGCAGCGAGACAAGACGCACGATGTTATCAAGCCAGCTGCCGGGTTTATAGACCGACAGAAGCGCAAGGATAATGCCGAAAAATGCACCAAAAAGAATGGCGCAGGTCGCCAGTTCGATAGTCGCAGGGAACGTATGCATCAGGTCGCTGGAAACCGGCTGACCGGTCATGCTCGACATGCCCATATCGCCGTGAGCCAGATGCTCGAGGTAGCGCCAGAACTGGACTGGCATCGGCTGGTCGAGCCCCAAATCCTTGCGCACCTGCGCGTAGGTCGCTTCGCTGGCGTGATCGCCAGCAATCTGCATCGTCGGGTCAACCGGCGCAAGATGTGACAGCGCGAAGGTAAAGGCCAGCAGGCCAAGCAGGGTCAGCATTAAAGAAACAAGGCCGCCTAGCAGGCGGCCTGACCAACGCCAACCCTGTCGGAACAGACCGACAGGAGGAGTAGTTTGAATCATTACTTGGTGACCTTGCTGTAGAACACCATGTCAGGATTAATGCCCTGCACGTAGCCTTTGATGTTGTCGCGCACGGCAATCAGGCTGCGCGCCTGTAGGCCGATAACAAACGGTGAGTCTTTTTGTACGGCAAGCTGCAGCTGACGATAATCCGCTACACGTTTAGCCTTGTCGTTTTCGGCCGTCGCAGCAAGCGTCTGCTTGCTCAGCTGTGGAATACTCCAGTTTGCACGCCACGCCAGCGTCTTGCTGCCGTTTTCCGGATTGTAGGCAAAGGCAGAGGCGTTAGTGTTAGGGTCGAAGTAGTCAGGCCCCCACGAAGACAGCGTCGCGTCAAAGTCGTGTGACTGCACTTTCAGTGAAATCTGCGAACTCACGCCCGGCTCCAGCTTAACGTTGATGCCTGCCTGAGCAAAACTGGCCTGCAACGCCTGAGCAATATCCAGATACGGCGGCTGGTTGGTCACGGCGATGGTGAAGCTTACGTTTTTCAGCCCCGCCTTATCAAGAATCGCCTTGGCCTTGGCGGGATCAAACTTGTAAGGGTTGTCATTCAATGCGCCCAAATAACCGTCCGGAAGGAACGCCTGATGCACCTGGAACTGGCCTTTCAGCAGATCCTTGGCGATATGGTCGTAGTCAAACAGGTAGCGAGCCGCTTCCCAAAGTGCCGGGTTAGCTAACGCTGGGGAGGCTTTAGTATTGAAATACAAGAAGTACAGTGATGCATATGGCACAGCCAGCGGCTTAACGCCCGGCTTACCCTGCAGGCCAGCCATCTGATCCGCACCCAGGTTGCGCGCCATATCAGCATCGCCCTGCTCAATGAGCAGACGACGAGCGGCCGCATCAGGCACGTTTTTAATCAACACGGTCGGGATCTTCGGCGCGCCTTCCGGCGAGCTTGGGTTTGCCTGCAACACCAGCACCTGATGTGGAATATAGGTACGAATTTTGTAAGGGCCGCTGCCTGCGGAATGGTCGCTCAACCACTGGTGGCCGAGATCGTCACCCTTGGCGTTTTGCTCAACCAGTTTAGCGTCAATAATCGAAGAAACCGGCGCAGAGAGCAGACTCAACACAAAGCTCGGGCTGACGTTTTCAGTCCAGCTAATTTTCACGTGCTGTGCGTCTATCTTGGTCAGGAAACCGTCAACATTTTTTGCGTTCCAGCCTAGCTGGGTCAGGATGAAGGAGGGTTCAAGATTCAGCTTCACCACGCGAGACAGTGAGAAAACCACGTCGTCGGCGGTTAATGGATTACCGCTGGCGAAGGTCGCTTTCGGATCCAGGGTAAAGGTCAGGCTCTTGTTGTCACTTCCCGCCTGCCATGAGGTCGCCAGCGTTGGCTTCAAATCGATAGGATTAGTTGGGTCAGACTGCACCAGACGTTGGTAAACGTTGGTGAATGCCTGCACGGTAGTCAGTTCGAAGCCTTGAGCCGGGTCGAAGCTCGACGCATCATCAAGAGATTGTGCAATAACCAAAGTGTTGGCTGGCGTCGCCGCCTGTACGCTAAAAGAGGCAGCAATGGCTGCAAAAAGAACTGAAGGAATTATTTTTTTCATTGATTAACGCTCTTTTAAGTTAGCGAAGTTGCTAATGATTTTGGGAGTGTATGGCAGTTATGAAGCGACAATAAAGTCATTTGAGGTCTATGGTTATTCAAATTTTGCATAACGTAATGAGAATGGTTATATGTCGAGCAAAACGGGCATAATAGCCGCAAAAAGCCTGTGTCATCAGGGCTCAGGCAATACAAAGCGTTCATCTGCCTAACCCCACCTCAAGCAATATGGCTTATTTGCAGGAGGTGGGCACGGGATGGCCAAAGAGAGTTTTGCGGTTTTTAAGAAAGGTTTTTAGGGAACGCGGTGACTGACCCGAACCGAAGCCTTTTTGCCGGCGGTTCAAAGGCATTGACGCCGCAGGTCGTCGTCGCGGTGAGCACCTCGGGTTCTGCTCTCAGCAAGGTATCGGCGGGCACCGGCGCAGGGGCGAGTTTAACCTTCCCCATACCCAGATTATTAATTCCGTCCTCCCCGTTAGCAAGACGAGGCTCTCCGGCGTTGCTCATCAACGTATTCATACGCGCGTCCTGCCCCTTTTCATCCCTCAGCTGTCGATTTAATTCTATCAAAAGCTTAGATTTCAACTTCTCGCGTTCCCGAGGCGGCAACCGTCTAAACACCTGGTCCAGGCTGCCCCAGTCTGTCACCTTAATTTGTGAGACATCCGAATTGGCATCAAGCCCCAGCGTTTCAGGAGTCAGACTGTGCTGAGAGTGATCAGGATAGCGGAGAATAGGCAATGGGTTGTCGATTGAGCGCCTGTCGACCAGCCTGGTTTCAGCGCGAACGCTGGCGCGTCCAGTTTGCATGCCCGCCGCCAACTCGGGGATAACAAGTTGAGCTGTCCGGGGCTGGCGTTTGTCACAGTTATTTCTTAATCTACTGATCATCGCGGTCAATGACTGTGAGTTAACCTTACAGCGTTGGGAAAACTGCACCTTGCTTATCCCCAACGCGGTCAACCTTTGCTCATTATTCACCCAGGCAAGCTTGCTATTAATCAGCTTATTTCTGCAATCCAGTCTCAGAATGATGGCATCCATCACTTCCTGCTGTTCCTGCAGGCGTATTTCACGCAATAAATGCGACTCGTGAGTGTTAGGGGCATTATTTGGCTGCCGATACACAAGGCTCATCCGTGATGAAAGGGTGCCAATAAGGACCCCAGACAGGCGTTCAAACTGCCAGACGGTCAATCCGGCGCCCAGCAGACTCTGTTTATTTTTCTCCCAGGCCAGCGCGGTCTCTGACGGCTTACCCCTGCATTTTTCTTTGAGAATTATGCCTTCTGCAAGACTCTCCTGCGTCGGTGTAAGGTCTTTTCTGGCCTGGCGTTCCCGGCCAACACTCAAGCTAAGTGCCTTTAAAGTGATCCCACAGAAATAGGCAAAACTTGTCTGCAGGATCTCTTCTTTCTTAAATGATGGCTGATTATCCAGCCAGGCACAGGCACTTTTAGCGGATGAGTCCCGGCAGCCGGTTTTAACGGCTATGCTGTTAAGCAACTTTCGTTGCGTTTCTGTCAGTGACCGGGTGTGCTCCCGCTCTTTTTGTATCTTAATGAACAGGTGTCGGGCATTCACTTTACAGGCGTTAGCGAAGGCTTCCTGCCCGATGTTCATCTCTGACATCAGCCGCTGATTATCAACCCAGGCGTAAGCCGCCAGCGCAGGACTTCTCAGGCATGAAGTCGCCTTAATAATTTTGTCGATCTGCTCTTGCTGATGTGGCGTGAAACCAGGCTCTTTTGACGATGGCACATAATCAAGCATGTTCAAGTCAGTATTGATAGCATGGGTCTTCACACCACAGCGATGGCAAAATACCCTATTCGATACTCCAAGCTGCGTGAACAACTTTTTATTTGCGTACCAAACCTCGGAAGCCAGGTCAGCGATCCCTTCACACCCGGCGGTTTTAATGAGTTCATCTACTTGAGCCTTAATATTGCTATTAAGCCGATTCCAACCCCTTTTTTTTTCAGAAATAAAAGAGACCAGTGAATAAGGGTCAATGTCGCACCTGCTGGCAAATAATCGCACCTCTATATTATTATCTAACAACTGGGCTTTATTTTTCTCCCAGGCACCCTCGATTAGATTCAGGTTCCCCCTGCATCCTGTGGCGTCAATAATACTGTCGATAAGGCTCTGTTGTTCCTCTGAGAGTGGGAATTCCATCAGCTGTGACTTAATGTTCAGTTGGGAGATATTGGCGTTAAGTGTCTTCTTGTTTATCCCACTAAGTTCTGCCAGCGAAATTCTCGATATACATAATTCCTCAAATTTTTTCTGATTAAGCAAATAGACACGCGCTGTCTTAATACCACTCTTTCTGCATCCTGACTGTTTAATGAGGGTATTTACAAAATTGATTTGCTCATCACCGAGCCTTAGCTTTCCAGAGGAAAGCAAACCGTCAGGCCCCTGTGAACTGGTGACCTCAGTACTTTGGCTGACGCGGATAATATTGTTTAAAAATGGCTGAGGATCGGGCCTTGGCTGAGGCCTTAACAATGAAGAAGTGATTGATGTGCCGGGGTTCGGTAATATTGAAAAATCGCTCATTGGGCTTCATCCAGCACGTTATGAACTGACTCGAGTCGATGCCTTTTTACCGGCGGTTCAAAGGCATTGACGCCGTAGATAGTCGTCGCGGTGAGCACCTCGGGTTCCGTCTTGGGCTGACGCCCGGCGGCAAGCTCTTCCTGCCTGGCCTTTTCTATGCCAAACAGAGGATTGTAGTGGTCACCGTAATCAACAAAGTATTCTCCACCCACCGCAATATCGCGCGTAGTGATGTAGGCTATCAGCCGCGAATTAACCTGAACGGCGGCCACGTTGTTTTCGTCTAACTGCGGCTGAGCAGGCAATTTACCGGTGTTAATATTGCGCAGGATATTGCCGCTTTGAAAGGCATCAATGTTCAATTTCTCCGTTCGGGTTTGCCAACTGTGAGAATGGCCGTTGACCGTCCCTATTTGCCGCACCGTTTTCTGTGAAGCGGCGCTATCGAGCAGTAAACCCGCGTAAAATCCCAGCACCGTATTGGCGGGCACCGGCGCAGGGCCGGGGTTAAACACTCCCATACCCAGATTAATAATTTCATCCCCAGTGGCCGCAAGATGATGCGATCCGGCGTTGCTCATCAGCCTATTCATACGCGCGCTCTGCCCCTTTTCATCCATCAGCTGTCGGTGTAATTCTTTCAAAAGTTCTGCTTTCAACGTCTCGCGTTTCCGAACGGGTAAGCCCGTAAACACCTGCCACATGCTGCCCCAATGTGTCACCTTGATTTGTGTAACTTCGGCATGCGCATCAAGCCCCAGCGTTTCAAGCGTCAGACTATGCTGAGGATTATCAGGATGGCGAAGAATAGGCAGGGAGTTGTCAATTGACGGTCTGTCGACCAGCCTAGCTTCAGCACGAACGGTGGCGCGTAATTCGTTACCCAAGGCATCGAGAGTAATTTCCATGATCCCCAGGTTGGCGGCGCTTTCAGTTTTTATAACCAACGGCGGCGCTGGCGGTATAGATTGAGAGGCTGGGGGCGGGTGATTACCATTATTTCTTATTAACCTACTGACTGAAGAGGTCAATGACTGTGAGTTAATCTTGCAGCGGCGGGAGAACTGCGCTTTGCTTATCCCCAGCGCAGTGAACCTTTGCTCATTATTCACCCAGGCAAGCTTGCTGTTAATCAGCTTATTTTTGCAATCCAGTCTCAGAATGATGGCATCCATCACTTCCTGCTGTTCCTGCAGACGTTTTTCACGCAATAAACGCGACTCGGGAGTGTCAGGGTCTTTATTTCGCTGCCGATACATAGGGGTAATCCGTGATGAAAGGGTGCCAATAAGGACGCCAGACAGGCGTTCAAACTGCCAGACGGTCAATCCGGCGTCCAGCAGGCTCTGTTTATTTTTCTCCCAGGCCAGCGCGGTCTCTGACGGCTTACCCCTGCATTTTTCTTTGAGAATTATGCCTTCTGCAAAACTTTCCTGCGTCGGTGAAGGGTTCTTTCTGGCCTGTCGTTCCCGGGCAATGCTCCAGCCCAGTGTCTTTAAATTGATCCTACAGAAATCGGCAAAACTTGCCTGTGAAATGCCTTCTTTCTTTAGGAATTGCTGATTGTCCAGCCAGGCACAGGCACTTTTAGCGGATGAGTCCTGGCAATCGGTTGTAACGGCTATGCTGTTAAGCAACTTTTCTTGCGTTTCTGTCAGTGGTCGGGTGCGCTCTCGCTCTTTTTGTATCTTAATGAACAGGTGTCGGGCATTCACTTTACAGGCGTTAGCGAAGGCTCCCTGCCCGATATTCATCTCTGACATCAACCGCTGATTATCAACCCAGGCGTAAGCCGCCAGCGCAGGGCTTCTCAGGCATAATGTCGCCTTAATAATTTTGTCGATCTGCTCTTGCTGCTGTGGCGTGAAATCAGGCTCTTTTGACGGCGGCACATAATCAAGCATATTCAGGTCGGTATTGATAGCAATGGTCTTCACACCCGTGCGAAAGCAAAATACCTTATTAGAAACCCTAAGCTTTTTAAACAGCGCTTTATTTTCATACCAAACTTCGGAAGCCAGGTCAGCGATCCCTTTACACCCGGCGGTTTTAATTAATTTCTCTAACTGATCCCTAGTGTTTTCAGGAAGCCGCTCCCAGTCCCTTTTTTTTTCAGAAATAAAACACATCAGTGAATGAGGGTTGACGCGGCACCTGCTGGCAAATAATCGCAGATCAATTTTATTTTTTAACAACAGATCTTTATTATTTTCCCAGGCAGCGGCGGTGAGAGTTAAATTACCCCTGCCCCCAGTGGCGTCAATGATCCTGTCGATAAGGCTCTGCTGTTCATTTGAGAATGGGAATTCCATCAGCCGTGAATCAATGGCAAGTTGAGAAATATTAGCGTAAAGCGTCTTCTTTTTTACCCCACTAAGTTCTGCCAGCGAACTTCTCGAGATACGTAATTCCTCAAGTTTTTGCTGATTATCCAACCAGACGCGCGCAACCTTGATTGCGCTTTTGTTACATCCTGATTGTTTAATGAGGTTATGTACAAAACTGATTTGGTCATTACCGAACTTTCGCTTTCCAGAGGAAAGCCAACCGTCATACCCCTGTGAACTGGTGACCTCAGTACTTTGGCTAACGCGGGTAATATTGTTTAAAAATGATTGTGGATCGGGCCTCGACAGTGGCATTAAAGATGAAGAAATGATTGATGTGCCGGGGTTCGATAATATTGAAAAATCGCTCATGGCGTTTATTCCCAGATTAATTAAAGACGTCCGGCGGCGAGCTGTTTCTGCCTGGCCTTTTCGATGCCAAACAGAGGGTTGTAATGGACACCATAATCAACGAAGTATTCTTCACCCGCCGCAATATCACGCGTAGTGATGTAGGCTATAAGCCGCGAATTAACCTGAACGGCGGCGACATTATTTTCGGCCAGCGGCGGCTCCCCGGGCAATCTACCGGTGTTGATATTGCGTAAGATATTGCCGCCCTGAAAGGCATCAGTGCTCAATTCTGCCGCTCCTGTTTGACGCACCCTTTTCTGTGAAGTAGCACTATCGAGCAGTAAACCCGCGTAAAATCCCAATACCGTATTGATGGGCACCGGTGCTGGGCCGGGGTTAACCACCCCCGTATCCAGATTAATAATTCCGTCCTCCCCGTTAGCAAGACGATGCTCTCCGGCATTGCTCATCAGCGTACTCATAGGCTTGCTCTGCCCTCTTTCATCCAACAGCTGTCGATGTAATTCTATGAAAAGTCTAGATTTCAATTTCAGGCGTCCCAGAATGGGTAACCGTGCAAACACTTGCTCCATGCTACCCCAATGGGTCACCCTGATTTGTGAGACATTGGCATTCACATCTAGGCCCAGCGTTTCAAGCGTCAAACTGTGCTGAGGATTATCAGGGTGGCGAAGGATAGGCAGTGAGTTGTTAATTGAGGGCCTGTCGACCCGCCCGAGTTGAGCGCGAACGGCGGCGAGTCCCGTTTTTATGCCCGTCGGCGGCACAGGGGGAAGATATTGAGCGGACCGGGGTGGGCAACTGCCATTGTTTTTTCTTAATCGACTGACCGAGGAGGTCAATGACTGTGGATTAATATTGCAGCGGCGGGAAAATTGCACTTTGCTTATCTTTAGATCCGCTAAATTTTGTTGGTTTTCTATCCAGGCAAGCGTGCTTTTGTTGAGGTTTTTTCTGCAATTCGAGCTCAGAATGATGGCATCCATCACTTGCTGCTGTTCCTGCAGGCGTTTTTCATGCAGTAAACGCCACTGCGGGGTTTTCTGGCCTTTCTTTCGCGGCCTATAAACACAGCTAATCCGTGATGAAATGGTGCCGGAACAGACCTTACTGGCATATTCAAA
This sequence comes from Rouxiella badensis, assembly GCF_002093665.1. Classification (GTDB taxonomy): domain Bacteria; phylum Pseudomonadota; class Gammaproteobacteria; order Enterobacterales; family Enterobacteriaceae; genus Rouxiella; species Rouxiella badensis. Next base: position 65,466 of record NZ_MRWE01000020.1, read on the forward strand.
TTGCCAGGCTGTCAATCCGGCGTCGAGCAGACTTTTTTTATTTTTATCCCAGGCCTGGGCCGTCTCTAACGGCTTACCTCCAGAGTTCTCAGCGAGTATTATTTCTTCTGTAACTCTTAGCTGCGCCGAGGTAGGAATGACTCTGTCGCGTCTTTCACGGGCAATCCTCCAGCCAAATGTGTCTAAATTGATCCCACAGAATTCGGCAAAATTTATCGGCCAAATATCTTCTTTAATAATAGATTGCTCATTATCCAGCCAGGCGCAGGCACTTTTAGTAGAGGAATGCCAGCAGCGGGTTTTAACGGCAATACGGTTCAGCAGCGCGTGTTGCGTTTCTGTCAATGCTCGGGTGCGTGCCCGCTCTTTTTGTATTTTAATGAACAGGTCTGTGGCATTGACTCTACTGGCGTTAGCGAAGGCTTCCTGCCGAATGTTCATCTCGGACATCAGCTGCAGATTTTTAACCCAGGCATTTGCCGCCAGCACCGGATTGCTCAGGCAAGAAGTCGCCTCAATAATCTTGTCGACCTGTGCTCGCTGTTGCGGCGTGAAATCAGGTTCTTTTGACGGCGGTACATAATTAAGCATGCTCAGGTCGGTATTAATAGCAAGCGTCTTCACACCACAGCGAAAGCAAAATACCATATTCGATACCCCAAGTTGTTTTAAGGTCTTTTTATTTTCATACCACACCTCGGAAGCCAAGCTAGGGACGCCTTTACACCCGGCAGTATTAATGAGTTTATCTACCTGTTGCCTGATATTGCTATCAAGCCGCTTCCAGCACCTTTTTTTTTGAGAAATATAACACACCAGTGACAGAGGGTTAACGTCGCACCTGCTGGCAAATAATTTCACGTCTATATTATTATTTAACAACTGGGTTTTATTTTTCTCCCATGCAACGGAGGTGAGAGCCCGGTTCCTCCTGCATCCTGTGGCGTCACTGATCCTGGTGATCATGCTCTGTTGTTCATCTGAAAGTTTGATTTTCGCGAGCTTTGACAGCACGGCAAGCTTGCCGATACGGGCGAATAATTCCTTTTGTGGCACGCTACAAAGCTCTGCCAGAGTACCTCTTGAGATGTGTAACGCTTCAAGTTCTTGCTTATTATCTAGCCAGACGCGTGCGGCCTCAACGACGTTATTAGCACATCCTGATTGTTGAATAAGGTTATTTATAAAGGTGGTTTGTTCATTACCAATCTTTGACTTTCTCGATGAAGGCAAGCAGGCAGGGCCCTGTGAACAGGTGACCTCCGTGCTTTGACTGACGTGGGTAATATTGTTTAAAAATGACTGAGGGTCGGGCCTCGACATTGGCATTGATGATGAAGAAATGATTGATGTGCCGGGGTTCGGTAATATTGAAAAATCGCTCATGGCATTTATTTCCAAATTAATTAAATGATGACTTACCCATTAATGAACTTTGGTTTTATGCACTCACTGCGTTTTTCCGGTAATAGCTGAGTGCTTATAAGGCATTATTAACTTACGATATCATTATGTAATGGCGGTTATACCAGCACAAGATACAAAGCAACCATTTGGCAGATAAAAAGGGTAATGCTGGGCGTGATGCAATAGGAAAGTAAAGTTTATTTAAATAAGCGAATAATGAAAGAATAATAAAAACCACAGTGAATTAACACCGCAGTGAAGGCTATATTAGAAATCGTAGGTCGCAGAAAAATTAAACTCACGCGGGTCGGCCTGTGTCATGCCCCTCCCGTCCCCGCTCCGGGTCTGGGTCATCTCCGGATCCGTCAGCGTGGCGCTAACATTGATGCGCGCCCCCAGCACCGGCTCACCGAAGAAGTTCTACTCCACGCTACGGTTAACCCTTACACCGGAAAACATTTATAAAAAAGCCCGAAAACCTTAGGGTATTTCGGGCGTTTGCGGGTGAGCGAATAAGGGTTGGATACACATTATACCCGATGGCTTATCTAAATGAGCTGAATGTCCGTGGTGGGATTTGTCGAGATACCTAATAACATTCTTACCTGATTAACCAGTTCGCTCATGCAGTCATCGTTCATGCCGTAGGTCTTCAGCTCTTTCTCCAGCGCAAATAGATATTGCGCATTGGTCCCGAGTGGACCGCTGGCCTTGGCAATCAGAGGCGCAATCACCTCATAACGCGTATCTGACTCGAACGACGGATGCTGCGGGTTCATGATAAACACCAACGCCGTGACGGTTCTCCCGTCGGCCAACTCAAGCTCACACCAGGTCGGACAGTAGCTGCCGGTAAGCATCTCGCGCTTCCACAGCAGTTCAAGATCCTCACGCAGCTTGTCTTCCGGCAGTCTGAACGCAAGACCCGTTGTTTTGCCGCCTTCGGTCAGCGCCAGCATACGGCCGGGCTGAGCATGAGATCCACGCCCTGCGGTCAAGCGCAGGCAAAAGGCACGATGATAACCATTGAGCGTTGCAGGACATGACTCTTCGGAATCGAAAATAGGATTCCACATCAGCGAGCCGTAGCCGAAGATCCACACCGGGCTTTTATCCGGTCTTTTCGCCAGAGCACAGTCAAGCGAGGCCGAGCGTTGCTCTGCGGTCAATAAGATTGACTCGTCAATGCTGCCGAATGCTGTTTTGCAGTCTGCGTTACGCAGAAAATCTCGGGTTAACACCATCCAATACCTCCGCTCATTAACCTTGCCATAACTTTATTAGTGTCTTCTCCCTCACTGAGGATTGATCGGGGTTGAGAATTTGTTTAGCCATACATAAATAAGGCCCATAGGACAAACCTTATTCGTTTATTGCGCTGCAATCAAGAATGCTGTCGATCACAAAACGAAAATAAACCACAAAATTGTAAAAAAATGAGCATCAGACTGAAATAATAGCACCCGGCGCTATTTTAGCGTCGGGTGCTATTGGAAAAAGATGAGATTAATTGGTGTTTTGCATCTGTTGGGTAAGCAACGTGCGCAGTGGGACGCTACTTTTGATGATCGGGGATTTTATAACGATATAGCTAAAATACTTATCGATACCAATATTCTTATCCAGTAAAGATTCTATCACTTCCTGATAGTGTTCAATGCTGCGAGTGATGAAACGCAGCAGATAGTCATAGCCGCCGGTTATCAGGTGGCATTCAATCAGTTCGTCATATTCGCGGATGCAGTTTTCAAACCGGGAGAACTCTTCACGGCGATGCCCCTGTAGCGTCACTTCAGTAAACACCGTCACCGAGTCGGTGATTTTAGGCAGGTTGACGTGAGCCTCATAACCGGTGATATACCCTGCACTTTCGAGGCGTTTAACCCGCTGGAGGCAAGGGCTAGGCGACAAACCGACGGCATCCGCAAGGTTGACGTTGCTAATGCGCCCATCTTTTTGCAGTTGAACCAGTATATTGATGTCGATGCGATCAAGTTTTAAAAAGCCGTTCATAGCACCTCACTGTCTTCTTGAGCGTCGACCGGGAATAAAGAGCAGATTTCCCTCTGCACCTGATTCGACCCTGAATTCACATAAAAGCCATGAATAGGATATACCATGCTTTTGCAGTGAAATACCAGCGCCAGGCGCAGAGAGTTTTTGCCTCCGCTTTGTAATAAAAGTCTATGAAATATCTGGAGAAAAATTAATCCAAACGGCCCGTTCCTCGTGCCAGCGCGATATCAAAGATGTGCATTGCCTCCTCCAGCTGAGCATCGGTGGTCACTAAAGGCGCCAGGAAGCGAATGGTGTTGCGATACAGACCGCACTTAATCAGCAACAGCCCAGCGTCGCAGGCACAGCTGAGAATTTTCTCGGTCAGCGCCGCATCCGGTTTGCCGGTATCGTAATCGACGATTTCGACCGCCTGCATAAAGCCCACGCCGCGCACCTCACCGATGCAGGCATACTTCTCTGCCAGCTGGCGCAGGCGCGTTTCAAGCTGTTGGCCCAGCTTCACCGAACGCTCGAGTAAACGCTCGTTTTCGAGCACGTCTAGCACCGCCAGTGCCGCCGCACAGGACAGCGCATTACCGCCGTAAGTGCCTCCCAACCCGCCCGGCGTTGGAGAATCCATGATTTCTGCTTTACCCACGACGCCCGAAATAGGCAAGCCGCCGCCGAGGCTCTTCGCCACGGTTATCAAGTCTGGCGTGATGTCAGAATGCTGGAAGCCAAACATCTTGCCGGTGCGACCAAAGCCTGTCTGCACTTCATCACAGACCAGCAGAATGCCGTGTTTTTGGGTCAGGTCACGCAGTGCCTGCATAAAGGCCTTAGGCGCTGGCAAGAATCCACCATCGCCCTGAACCGGCTCAATCAGGATAGCCGCGACGCGCTCTGGCAGAGTTTGCGTGGCGAAAAGGGTATCGAGGGCCTTTAGAGAGTCCTCGGGCGTAATACCGTGGAATGCATTCGGATAAGGAATACGATATATATCACCGGGGAAAGGCCCGAAGTTTTGTTTATAAGGCTGGCTCATTCCGGTCAGCGCACAGCCTAATAATGTGCGCCCGTGGAAAGCGCCGTCAAAGACAATAACGCCGGAACGATTAGTATAAGAACGCGCAATTTTAACCGCATTTTCAACGGCCTCAGCGCCGGAAGTAAAGAGTACTGATTTATAATGCTCCCCCTTTCCAACCACTTTATTCAAACGTTTTGCCAATTCAATATAGGGAGGATAGGCGACGACCTGAAAACAGGCGTGGGAGACATTTTCCAGTTGACGCTGAACGGCCCTAACCACTTCAGGATGATTGTGTCCAACGTTTAATACGCCGATGCCGCCAACAAAATCGAGGTAACGACGACCGTCATCGCTCCACACTTCTGAGCCTTTCGCTTTCGCGATAACCAGGCTGTGTGCGGTTACCACCCCACGCGGAACGTGCTGTTGGCGAAGCGCAAGCCAGTCAGTATCATCTTCAATTACGGGCAGTGTATTTAATACATTGTGCATAGCATTACCTCATCCAGTTAATTCGGGCGCTGTCAGAATTTGATTCAGTATCTCAATCTATGCGTTTATTTCGTGCCGTAATGGCGGTTCAGAAAAAATATCATGCGGTAATTGGGCGTTAAAAGGCAGTTGTTTTCTTTAATCGCAAATGGTTTTTTAATTGCAAATTTAAGAAGAAATCGACGGATTTATTGGGCAGTCGCCCGGCGAGTCAGGTATTAGCTGACTTAATACAACCTCTACAAACCACCTCACCCCCACCGGAATGATATCGTCATTGAAGTCATATCTTGGATGATGCAGCGGTGCCAGCGGTTTAGGGCTGCCGTCGCCCTGTCCGAGCCACAGATAGGCGCCGGGTTTTTCCTGCAACATAAACGAAAAGTCTTCAGACGTTAGCGCCGGTTTTGGCGCGAAGCTGGCCTGTAGTCCGGCATTTTTCGCCGCGCGTAACGCCACCTCGGCTTCGGCTTCGCTATTGATTGTCGCCGGATAATAGCGGTGATACTTCACCTCGGCATCGAGGCCGTGGGCCGCAGGAACATGTTCCGCAATACGACGCAGGCTGGCTTCGATAATATCCTGTGTACGAAGGTCGAAACTGCGTACCGTGCCGGTGATGGTCGCCTCGGCGGGGATCATGTTGTGCGAGAATCCCCCGTGTACCTGCGTGACGGTCAATAACGCTGGGTCGGTCGGATCGATGCAGCGGGAAACAACGGTATTCAGCTGAACCACCAGTTCGCTGGTCGCCAGCATAGTATCAGGAGAAAGGTGAGGCTGAGCCGCATGTCCGCCACCGCCATAAACGCGAATGTCGAAACGATCGGCCGCCGCCATGATAGGGCCAGGACGCGTCTGCGCCACGCCGACGGGCAGTTCTGGCCAATTATGTACGGCGAAAACGCTGTCACAGGGGAAGCGGGTAAACAGTCCGTCGTCAATCATCGCTTTCGCCCCCGCCTGCCCCTCTTCGGCCGGTTGGAAGATAAAGTTTACCGTACCGTCAAAATCGCCAGTTTTAGACAATAGCCACGCGGCGCCGAGCAGCATGGTGGTGTGGCCGTCATGGCCGCAGGCGTGCATGACGCCTTGATGGGTGCTGACATAGTCCGGCGTCCCCTGTTCGATAATCGGCAAGGCGTCCATATCGGCACGCAGGCCTACGCTTCTCCCGCTGCTGCCCTTGCGTAACACCCCGACTACGCCGGTTTTACCAACGCCTTCATGAACCTCAAGCCCCAACTCACGCAGAAACTCGGCAACGACTTTGGCCGTGCGGTGTTCATTAAAACCCAACTCGGGGTGCGCATGCAGATCGTGGCGCAATGCAACGAGGCGCGGCAGGATTTCTTTAATCAAAGACCCATTAATTAAACAATTATCGCCATTCACGGCAGTACGGCTCATATTAATATCCCTTGGTTTTATCGATTTCACCCTGCATGGGCTGCCCTTGCTCATACCGCTGAAGGTTGGCCAACAGCGCCGTGACGGCAGTTTCCGGCTGGGTCTGACTGGCGATATGCGGCGTTATCCACACACCCGGGTGAGACCACAGTGCGTCCTCCAAAGGTAACGGCTCAGGGTCGGTTACGTCCAGTACTGCCGCACGAAGATGGCCGCTGTCGAGTGCCGCGAGCAGGTCTTCTGCCACCAGCTGTTGCCCGCGCCCGGTTTGAATCAGCGCCGCCCCCCTTGGCAAGCGGGCAAACAGTTCGCCATTAAGCATGCCGCGCGTCTGCGGCGTGAGCGGCAACAGACAAACCATAATATCGCAGTGCGACAGAAATGCCGGCAGCTGCTCAACGCCCGCCCAACCGGTCACGCCCTCAGGCGTATTGCCCGAACGGCTCCACCCGTGGCATTCGAAACCAAAATTCTTCAGCATATTAAGTGTCGCTTGCCCAAGCTCACCCAACCCCAACACGCCAATGCGTCTTTTGTTTGCACTGACCACCGGATGCGACTTCCACAGGCTCTGTTTCTGTTGTTGCAGATACAGCGGCAGGTCACGATGCAGCGCCAACGCAGCCAAGGTGACATATTCGACCATACCCTGCGTGAGGCCAGGCTCAACCATTCGCACCACCGGTAAAGATGCGGGAAGCTGGGTCAAATCAAACTGGTCGACTCCCGCACCAACGGAAAACAGAACTTTAAGCTGCGGCATGCGCTGCGCGATGTTTTCTGGCGGCACCCAGGCCACCAGATAATCCACTTCGGCAAAGATTTCCGGGTCACCGTCGCTAAAATCGAGGCTGTTCCATTGCACAAAACGATATTCGGGGGCGAGGTCGGCGAGAAGTTTCTGCCAGTGTTCCCCCCGGACCGGCTCAGACTTATAGAGAATCGTTTTCATCCTGCTCCCTTAGCCCAGCGCCTGGGTTGCCAGCACGAAATTACGCCATCCGCCAGCGGCTTTAAGCGGCTCACCGTCTTTATACATGGTGGTCGGCCGGTCAACGCAGGCCAGACCCAGCGCCTCGAGCCACTCGGCGAGACCCGAGTCCGCTTCGACGTCAACGCGCACAAATTTTCCGCTGCATTCACTCAGTAACTGGCGAACCAACACTTTGGCATCGTCAAGGTTGTCGGCAATCAGCGGTCCGATGGCATACCCGCGCCCAAACTGACGCAGCAAACCGAAACCGGCAATCTTACCCGCACGCGTCAGCAACTGGCCCTTTTGCGTATGCGATGAGTCCGTCTCAAGCAACGCCTGATACAGCGCAAGGCGCTGCATGCCGCTGGAGAGACCGTCTAGTTCGCTGAGAGTGGCCGCATCCTCGGCGTTGAGTTCACGCAGTTGACAGTTTTGGGGCAAGGCTGGCGCAGTAACCGGCGGCAGTTCGCGGCTTTGCTGTTGGCGAATCTCGCCGGTGGTGACAAAACCCAACTTTTCATACAAGGGTTTACCTTCCGGGGTCGCATGCAGGCGCACGGTCTTACCCTCAAGCTTGCCCAGCAGCGTGACGAGCAGCTTTTTGCCCATCCCGCGCCCCTGAAAGTCAGGGCTGACGATAACCAGCCCGAGGGTGGCGTATTTTTTGCCCCACGCCCAGTAAAGTGCGCTGCCCACCACGCGCCCGTTGGCTTCGGCCACCCAGCCTTTGCCACAGCGGAAAGCCAGCTGCCAGTCTTCGAGACGGTGCGACCAGGATACGGCCTGAGAGAGTCCGTGACAGGCGGGTAAATCAGCCGCCGTCATTTCGCGCAGCGTTATTTCTGCATAAGAAGGTGAAAGCTGTGCTGTCATTTACATCATTCCCGGTTTTTTAATATCGCTGCCGTCGCTAAAACGATCGAAGCGGAAAGGCGTTGGGTCCACGACCGGCGTACTGCCGGTCACCAGATCTGACATCAGGCTGCCCGCACCGGGTCCAATGCCAAAACCGTGTGCGCTGTAGCCCGCAGAGATAAACAGGCCGGGCAGTTTATCGACGCTGGAGATGACCGGTACCGCATCGGGCGTGCTGTCAATCATGCCGCCCCAGGACTGCACCACCCTCACCGCCCCAAGCGCAGGAAACTCGCGGCGCATCGCCTCTATGCCCTCTTTTACCATGGCATGGTCGGCCTCGGGGTCAAGGATACGCACCTTCTCAAACGGCGATCGGCCATCAAATTGCCACGACCCCAAGGCTTCAGGCCCCTCAAGGAACGCCCGTGGGCTGAAATGCACCTTGAGATTTTTGCGACGCGCCTGAAAGGTCGGGTAAAACTTTTTCGAGTAACGCAGACCCTGTGGACCTATCGCCACGCGGCCACGGCCGGAGACAGACAGGGTATAACTGCCGTCAAGCTGCGGGCGACAGGCGAAACCTTCGGTATAGAGCGGCATCTTGATCACCTGCTCGACCGGTGCAGTGCGCATTGCAGTGCCAATTACGTTACCCAGCGGCAGGTCGATGCCGTGGCGGCGACAGAACATTGAGCTCCAGGCCCCCCCCGCGCAAACGACCGAACCCGCGCGAATCAGTCCGCGCTCGGTCCATACGCCGCTCACGCAACCGGCAGAGACGTCTAGCCCGCGCACAGCGCAGTATTGGAACACCAGTGCGCCGAGCTTTTGGGCGGCTATCGCTAGCCCAGGGGCCGCCAGCGAGGGCTCGGCGTGGCCGTCGGTCGGGGAATAAACGCCCCCCAGCCAATGGGAGACGCTGCCCTGGGTCAGCTCTTTGGCCCGCGCGGCGGTGAGGATTTCGCTGTGCATGCCGTAATTTTTTGCCATCTGCCCCCATTTTTCCCAGGCGTCTATCTCTTCCTGTTTTTTGGTCGCGTAAACCAGCCCGGTGTTGCGAAACCCGAGCTCTTCGCCGGTTTCTTCTTTCAGCGCTTTCCAGCGTTGCAGGGCGTGGATGGAGAGCGGCAGTTCACGCTCATCGCGATTCTGCTGGCGGCACCAGCCCCAATTACGGCTCGACTGTTCCGCGCCAATCATGCCTTTTTCAAGCAATACGACGGAAACGCCCTTTCTCGCCAGCTCATAGGCGGTGGCGGCACCGGCGATGCCGCCGCCAATGACCACAACGTCAACCGCGTCGGGGAAGAGATGACTGTCTTGTACAAACCTGATCGGTGCTGGCATCGAATGCTTTTCCTTATCTCAAACGCATCTTCTGGTGCAAGGGGTTAATTCAATAGAGATGATTTACGTCACTGTATCAAGTGGCGGATTTATCGAAATTAATGCAAAGCTTATTCGGCATTGATCGACTCTTCGGTACTGCCGTCCTGCTCCTCCAGCCAGCCTTGCCGCAGCTCTGGCACCGCCCTTTTCAGTCTTTCGTAATACAGGCTGCTGGAAGTCTTGTCGTAGTCAATGCGGCTCACCTGGGTCGCCATTTGCCCGTTTTTCACCACGATGATGTCGTCACAGACCGAGCGTACGGCGTGAAGGTCATGACTGATGAACAGGAACGACACGTTAAGCTCGCGACGCAGCTCGGAGATGAGGTCCAGTACCGCTGCGGCAACCACCGAGTCGAGCGCCGAGGTGACCTCGTCGCAGAGAATAAGATCCGGCTCTGCCGCCAGCGCTCGCGCCAAATTGACGCGCTGCTTTTGACCGCCGGACAGCCCCGAGGGCTTGCGATGCAGAATACTGTGCGGCAAGCGGACAAGATCAAGCAGCTCTTTCAGGCGCGCATCAAGCGCCTTGCCGCGCAGCCCGTGGAAGAACACCAGAGGGCGCTTCAGGATGCTGGCAATGGTCTGACTCGGGTTCAGTGCGGTGTCGGCCATCTGGAACACAAACTGCACCCGGCGCAGCTCGTCCGGACTGCGGGCAGACATCTCGCCCGCCAGATAGCTCTCGTTAAACAAAATGTAGCCATTGCTGGGAGAAATCATGCCAGCAATCGCCCGCGCAAGCGTGGTTTTTCCTGAACCAGACTCCCCGATAATGCCGATGGCCTGGCCCGGATAGAGTTTGAAATTGATGTCCTGCAGAATGCTAATTTTAGGTTTACCGTCGGCGTCCAGCGGACCGTATCCGGCGGCCAAGTCACGCACCTCAAGCAAACATTTGACCGGCGCGTCTTCCGGTTTCCACGGGCTGTTGCGCGGTTTATGCCGCGCCGCGTCGAGCAGGCTGCGGGTATAGGAAGCCGCAGGCCGCGTCAGCAGGTCTTCCGTGGTGCCGTATTCAGCAATCTGCCCTTTCAATAGCACCAGTATTTTGTCGGCCATCTGCGCCACGACAGCCAGGTCGTGACTGACGTAAATCGCCGTCGTCCCGCGCTGTTTGACGACGCGGCGGAAGGTCTTGAGGACCTCAAGCTGAGTGGTCACGTCGAGTGCGGTGGTCGGTTCGTCGAGAATGACCACCTCCGGGTCGCCAATCAGCGCCATCGCCGCCATCACGCGTTGAAGCTGACCGCCAGAAACCTGATGCGGATAACGTTGACCGATAGTTTCCGGCGACGGCAGCGCCATTTCACGAAACAGCTCGACGGCTTTTTTCTCGGCATCGGCACGTTTCATGGTGTGGTGAATAAGTACCGGCTCGATAACCTGATCCATCAAGCGCATTGCCGGGTTAAACGACGCCGCCGCGCTCTGGGCGATATAGGCGACCTTCGAGCCACGAAACTCGCTGAGCTGACGAGCAGACAGCGCCGTGACGTCGGTTCCCGCCACGTTCAACGTGCCTTGCGTTATCCTACAGCCGTGACGCGCATAGCCCATCAGCGCAAGCGCAATGGTGGTCTTACCGGAGCCGGACTCACCAATCAGGGCCAGCACCTCGCCCTTTTTCACGTCGAAACTGATGTCAGAGACCAGCACAATCTGCTCGTCGCTCTCATTTTTGGCCTGCACTTCAAGCTGGCTGACGCTGACCAGCACAGGGGCCTCGTTGCGCGTGGCCTGCGTTACGTCCTTCACACCCGGCTTTGAATGAATGGGAAATGTATTCATGCCGCCTCCTCTTCCAGTTCGAGTCTAATCACGCGACGCGTTTGCAGGCTGTCGATAAACAGATTCACGCCAATGGTCAGGCTGGCAATCGCCACCGCCGGTACCAACACCGCCGGAGAGCCATCAAACAATGCCTGAAGGTTTTCATGCACCAGCGTGCCCCAGTCAGCGTAAGGCGGCTGCACGCCCAGCCCGAGAAAGCTCAGGCCGCTGAGCAGCAACACAATGTAGACGAAGCGCAGGCCAAAATCTGTCAGCATCGGATGCAGCATGTTCGGCAGCACGTCGGTTAATGCGATATAGAGTTTGCTTTCACCCCTCAGATGCGCGGCCTGCACGTAGTCCATCGAACGCAGGTTCGAGGCCATGGCGTAGGCGATACGGTAGGCACCCGGCCAATAAGTGATAACCGCCGTCAGAATCAGCATCGGCAGCGAGGAACCAAATACTGCCACCATCAGCAGCGCCATAATTTTCCCCGGCATAATCAACAGGGCGTCGTTGATACGGCCCAGCAGCTCTTCCAGCCACTTGCCGGACATCGCCGCCAGCAGCGCCAGCAACGTGCCGCAGACGCTGGCCAGAATGGCGGCCGACAGCGCCAGGCCAATCGAATAGCGTGCGCCATAAAGAACGCGGGTCAGCATGTCGCGTCCGAGGTAGTCAGTACCGAGCAGGAAGGCGCGGCTGAAGCCTTCGTTGATGCCGCCGCCCGCAATGTCCTCCACGCTGTAGGGGGCCAGCCAGCCACCCAACAGCGCCATGCACAGCCAGAACAGGGTAATCACCAGACCGATTCGCCCGGCGTTGGATAACGAACGCCAGAAGTTCAGCGCCGTTTTTAACACCACAACTGTTTTACGCATCACTGAGTCCCCTCTGGAAAGTCACTTATTGTTTCAGCTTCGGATTGAAGGCAATGGTGGCGATATCGGCCAGCAGCAGTAGCAGCAGATAGCAGCCGCTGAACAGCATCACGCACAGCTGCACAATAGGCAGGTCGCGATTGCTCACGGCATCGACCATTTGGCTCGCCAGGCCCGGATAACTGAAGATAGTTTCGATAATAATCACCCCACCAAACAAATAAGACAGGCTCAGTGAGATGGCATTGGCAATCGGCCCGACCGCGTTGGGCAATGCGTGACGCAGCACGGCGCGCAGCGGACGCACGCCTTTCAGCAGGGTCATTTCAAGATAGGAACTGTCGAGCTGGTTGATGATGGCAGAGCGCGTCATGCGCGCCATCTGTGCCACCAGCACGCAGCAGAGGGTAAAGACCGGCAGTGCGTACGCCTGCAGGTAGCCCAGAAAATTCTGATTGGTGGAACCCAGCGACATCGCCGGGAACCAGTGCAGATGCACCGCAAACACCATAACGGAGACGGTCGCCACCAAAAACTCAGGGACGGCCACCACCGACATAGTGCCCACCACCAGCATGCGGTCAATCAGCGAACCCCGTTTCATCGCCGCCGTAATTCCGATGATTACCGCCAGCGGCACCGACACCAGCGTGGTAATCCCGGCCAGCTCGAAGGTGGCGGGAATACGCTGGGCGACCATTTTTGCGACCGGTAAACCGTTGGCGAACGACTTGCCGAAATCGCCGTGCAGCATGCCGCCCAGCCATTCGAAATAGCGTTGCCAAATCGGCAGATTCAGGCCCAGTTGCTCACGCAGTGCCGCGACCGTTTCCGGCGTGGCCGCCTGCCCCAGCAGCTGCTGCGCCGCATCGCCCGGCAGCATGCTGGTAATGATAAAGACCAGCGCCGAGACGATAAACAGCGTCAAAATGCCCGAACCAATACGACGAAGAATAAGTAACAGGATAAGCTGATTCATAACTGCCTCCAGATTAGGATGCCAACCAGACGAACTCACTGAAGCGATAGCCCATCATCATGCCGGAGGGATAAGACTCCACCCCTTTAACCTTGTTGCTGTAGCCGTCTAACGAACTGATAAACAGCGGGATAATGGTGCCGCAGTGGTCATAGACTAGCGCCTGCATATCGCCATACATCTGCTTGCGCCTGGCCTGATCTCGTTCACCGCGTGCCGCAGTCACCAGTTGGTCGAACTGCGGGTTTTTCCAGCCGGACTCGTTCCAGGGGGCGTCTGACTTGTAGAACTGGCTGAACAGCAGGTCCAGCGTCGGGCGGGGGTTGACCGAGCCGTATGAAATAGGATGCTTCATCCAGTGCTGCGACCAGTAACCGTCGTAGGGAACACGACGCACCTTGAGGTTCATTCCGACCTGTGCGCCGAGCTGTTGCAGGAACTGCGCCCCCTCCATCGCACCTTCGATATTATCGGTGGTGACGATTTCTAGGCTCGGCTTCACTAACCCGGACTTCTTGAGATAAAACTTCGCTTTGTCGAGATCATTAGGCCGCTGCGGCAGGTCTTTATTGAAATACGGATGCCAAGGTGGAACCGGATGGTCATTGGCCACCGTGCCAAACCCCTGAAGCGCCGTTTTAAGCAGCAGTTCGCGCGGCTGCAAATATTTCATCGCCAGCACAAAGTCCGGATTGCCGGTGACCGGTGCGTCCTGACGCAGAATGAGGTCGCTGTACATGCCGGACTTGCTCTCCAATACCGAGCAGGATCCCGAGCCGTTGATACGCTTTACGTCGCGCGAACTGATGGTCGAGACGAAGTGCAGCTCACCGGACAGCAACGCATTGACGCGCGCCGCCTGGTCGGTCACGCCCAGCAGCTCAACCTCGTCGAGGTGCGGCAGGCCGGGTTTCCAGAAGTTTTTGTTGCGCTCACCGAGGGTGCGATTTCCCGGGGTAAACTCTTTACAGACATAGGGGCCGGTGCCGACAGCCTTGCTGAAATCTTTGGTGCCGTCCTGCAGGATAAGAAACGCTGGCGTGCCGAGGATAGACGGCAGGTCAAAGTTTGCCTGCTCGAGTACCAGTTCCACTTCCATCAGGCCGACGGCCTTGATGCTGGCAAACTGTTTGGCGAGTGAAATCGCGGTCGAGGCCACGGCAGGGTCTTTATGGCGCGACAGCGAGAACACCACGTCCTGTGCGTTAAGCGACTTGCCGTCGTGGAAGGTGACGCCCTGACGCAGCTTGATGCTCCACGTGACACCGTCACTGCTGCTAATCGACTCGGCCAGTCCCATCTGCGGGATAAGTTTGCTGTCCAGCTCAGTCAGGCCACTGTAGAACATATATTGCCGCATGTAGTCGCCGCTGTTGTTGGCCTTGGCGGGATCCATGGTGTCGGCGGCCGAGGAGTTAGCGGCCGCGGCGCGCAGTTTACCGCCCTTGACCGGCGTGGCCTCGGCGGCCCAGGCTCCGTTTGGCAGGCTGATGATGCCGGTGCTGAGCGCCGCCCCGGCGGAGAACATTTTCATCATGCCGCGGCGCGAGATATTGATCTCAGAAAAATTTGAAGCAGACTTCGGTGTTGCTGGACCTGATTCTTTACGAAATTTACTCATTGAAATCTCCCCGAATGCGGTATTTACCGAAAAAAGCTGTTGTTTTTGATCAAGAAAATCCAGTGCATTGCTGTGTGCCGCCGACTCAAGACACCTTGTCTTTGGCTTTGTAATACAGGCCCGCCACTGGCAGGAACCAAGGCTTGCCAAAGTATCCCGGCATCGCCGCCCAGTTGCTGCGCTGCCACGGATTGCTTACCGGTTTGCCGGTCACCAACGCCGCCATCACCTTGCCCATGTACACCGACATCTGCGTGCCGTGGCCGCTGTAGCCCATTGAGTAAAACAGCCCCTCATGCTCACCGGCGCGCGGCAGGCGATCGGCGGTCATGTCGACCAGGCCACCCCAGCAGTAGTCGATATTGGCATTGGCCAACGACGGGAACAGCTCGCCCAGCCCCGTGCGCAATACGCCGCCGCTGCGGGCATCGGAGGTCGGGTTGCTAATCGCAAACCGCGCACGGCCGCCGAAAATCAGTCGGTTATCGGCGGTGGTGCGGAAATAATTCCCGATATTCAAGGAGGTAACATAGGTACGGTTGTTGATAAGCGCCGCCTGAAGTTTGGCGGGTGCCAGCGGTTCGGTGGCAATGATAAAACTGCCCACCGGCACGATACGGCGCTGGAACCATGAGAACGGCCCCTTGTCGGAGGTGCCTGTCGCCAGTAATACGCGTCCGGCGTCGATGTCGCCGCGCGAGGTGCTAACGCGATAGCGGTGCCCGTCAATCTGCTGTAAGCCGGTGACCGGGGTCTGCGGATAAATAGCCGCGCCCTTTTCGGCCGCCGCCTGAGCCAGACCGATGCCAAACTTGCCCATGTGCATCTGACCGCCGCCCTTTTGCAACAGCCCACCGTGGAAGGCGTCAGAACCCACTTCGTCGCGAATATGGCTGGCATCAATCAGCTCGACGTTGCTGTCTACGGTGCGTTTGAGCAGCTCGTAGGTTTTCACTAGAGAAGGGAAATGCTTGGCCTTACTCGCCAGCTTGAGTTTGCCGGTGCGGATAAAATCGCAGTCAATTGCCTCGTCTCTGACAATCGACTGCACGTAATCTACCGCCTCGGTGTAGGCGTGGTAATAGATGGATGCCTGCTCCAGACCGAGACTTTCAACCAATGAGGCAAAGTTTTGTGATACCCCGGTGTTGCAGTGCCCGCCGTTACGACCGGACGCCTGACTCAAAACGTCGCCCGCTTCAAGCACCACGACGTCAACACCGGCCAGCGCCAGATTATAGGCCGCGGACAGGCCGGTAAAACCGCCGCCGACCACCACAACATCCGCCTTCGCCGGGAGTTCCCCGCTGGCTGCGCCGGTAAACGTCGGCGCCGTAGCCTGCCAAAATGATTCAAGTTTCATGCCTGTGCCTCATCCTATGTGTTCCTGACCGCACGCCGTTTAGTGCATGCCTTTTGCCACGGTGACGTGACTTACAGCCCTACCACGCCCGGCAGACCGCCGATGTCTTTAATCTCGGTGTAGCCGTAGGCAGGGTTGGCAGGATCATGACCACGATTAACCCAGACTTTGTTTTTGATGCCCATGTCATGGCAGGTCATCAGGTCGTAACGCAGGCTTGAGGAGACGTGCAGAATGTCTTCAGGACCACAGCCTAGCTCGTCGAGCATGTATTCGAAACCGCGCATTCTTGGCTTGTAGGACTGCGCCTGCTCGGCGGTAAAGACGCGATGAATCGGTGCGCCGAGACGCGGCACGTGGTGGGTAATCAGGTCATTCATGGTGTTGGAGAGCAGCACCAGAGGAAACGCCTCGGCAACCTTTGCCAGACCGGCAGGCACGTCAGGATGCGGGCCCCAAGTCGCACAGGCCTCCATAATACCGGCACCGTCGCTGTCTTTATATTCCACGCCCCATTTCTTGCAGGTGCGGGCGATCGCCTGACACACCACGTCGGGATAAGGTTTCCACGCGCCCAGTACTTCGTCCATACGGTAACGTGCGAAGTCGGTGGTAAAAGCCAACATCTCTTCAGCACTGACGCGGTCGGCAAAAATTGCGCTCGCCGCACCGGCCATGTCGAAGTTAATCAGCGTGCCGTAGCAGTCGAAAGTAATAAACTTAGGTTTGAATACCGCCATGATAATCCCCTTCTCCGATAGTTTTCGTCGTGTGACAGGTAGTGGAAAGTTTTAAAAATCAATCAGTACGCTTTTGTAACGCAGACAGGCTTCGAACGCCTGACGGCCAAGGTCTTTGCCGATGCCGGAGCCGTTAAAGCCGCCGGTCGGGATAATAAAATCGCCCGAGCGCCCGTAGCGGTTGATCCACACGGTCCCCGCTGCGAGGCGGCGCATGGCGCGCATCGCGCGTTCGATATTGAGGGTATGCACGCCCGCCGCCAGACCGTAGAGCGGGTGACTGGCCAGCGCCAGCCCCTGCTCTTCGGAGTCAAAGGTCTGGATGGTCAACACCGGACCAAAGATCTCTTCCTGCACGGCCGCAGAGTCTGCGCCGACGCCCGCCAGCAGCGTCGGTTTAAAGAAGTAGCCCTGTTGGGTATCCGGGAAGAATTCCCCCCCGGCCAGCAGCTGCGCTCCTTCGTCAATGGCGGTCTGTACGATGGACTGAATCTTCTTCGCCTGACGCGCGTCGATAATAGGCGCGTAGCGGCAGGCGCTTTGCCAGGTATTCCCCGGCTCGACGCTTTCACAGAGTTCAATCAGCTTGCCTGTCAGCGCCTCGGCGATGCCGGACTGCACCACTAACCGGGTTCCGGCCACGCAGGCCTGCCCACCGTTAGCGGTAAAACCGCGGAAGATACGCGCCGCCACCGTCTCGAGGTCACCGGCGTCGTCAAACACCAGCTGTGGGCTTTTACCGCCCAGTTCTAGGGTGACCGGCTTCATGCCGTTGAGCGCCGCCTGGCTCATAATCTGTGCGCCGGTCGCCGTAGAACCGGTAAAAGACACCTTGCGGACCAACGGATGGTTGACCAACGCGCTGCCGCAGCTCACCCCGCGGCCCTGCACAATATTCAGCACGCCTGCTGGCAAACCGGCCTCTATCGCCAGCTCGGCCAGCATCACGCTGGAGAACGGTGTCAGTTCGGAAGGTTTGAGCACCACGGCGTTGCCTGCCGCCAGCGCCGGACCCAGCTTCCACGAGGCCATCGACAGCGGGAAGTTCCACGGCGTGATAGCGCCAATGACGCCGTAGGGTTCAGGCACCAGCATACCCAGGCTGCTGTCGCGGGTTGGCAGTACGTCGCCGCTGTATTTGTCGCAGCACTCTGCATAGAAGCGAATCGCCTCGGCGGTGAAAGGAATTTCGTGATTCACCACGTCATAAATTGGGCGCGTGGAACTGACCGCCTCAAGCCGGCCGAGAGATTCGGCGTTGGCCTCTATCAGGTCGGCCCAGCGGCGCAACACCCTGGCACGTTCGCGCGGCGAGCGGGTTCCCCAGCCACTCTCCCGCCAGGACTGATGAGCGTTGGTGACGGCTAGGTCGACCAGTGCCGCATCAGCGTCCGGGATATCGCCAAGGAATTGTCCGTCGGAGGGGCGGTTGACGCTAATGCGCTCGCCGTGGCCGACGTGGATTTTGCCACCAATCAGGTGCCCGGCGGGTAAAGGCACTTTTTCAGGATCAAAACTCAACATAATTAACAATTCCTTCTTATTTACAGGGCTTAAATTTGTCGGCGTCGGCGACGCAGAAAATATTTTTAACCAATGACGGAGCGATCAAACATTAACCAAGCCGCATTTAAGCTGTTTATTTACCACTCAACGTCATTATCGATAAATTTATTACTTTGCGGCCTGGAAAAACCGCCAAGAACATCACTTTTATCACTGGCTAAATACTTATAAGCATAAAGCGTGCCATATTACGGAAAATTTAAAATGCGGTATGCACAGCCGAAAAAACGTTTTATGCCGTGTAGGAGCTCAAAACTTCACAGATCCGTTTTTTGCATTTTTGTCCCGCTGCCAAAGATAACCTGCTGCACCAAATGAATGATTTTATCGCCTCCGCTTGCACCAAAATAAACGGCACGCGGGAAGCGAATTTCATTAACCTGCTATTTTATAAGATAAAATAGGATTGCACTGAGAAAGGACGCGTCGGCCCGCGCTGAGACGTTGATAAGCCACGATATTTTGCGGTCGGTATTTAAAGAGGTTAAAAAGCGGCTACCCGTTAAGAGTTAGCCGCCGTGTTGGGGAGTAAAATGAAAAATGCGCAGAAGTTAAATCGTCATGATTTAGTTAAGGCCGCCAATATGGAAAGACTTCATTTCAAGATATTCTTCAATTCCCGCTTTCGCCCCTTCTCGACCTATTCCGGAAAGTTTTATTCCGCCAAATGGCGCTATTTCCAGCGAAACCGATCCGGTATTTAATCCCACCATTCCGAATTCAAGTTTTTCCGCTACGCGCCACGAACGGCGCAAATTCTCGGTAAAGAAATAAGCCGCTAAACCGAACGGCGTGGCGTTGGCTAAATCGATGGCTTCTTGTTCATTATCAAAGCAGAACAGCGGCGCAACGGGGCCAAAGGTCTCTTCATTAGCAATAAGCATACTGGCGTTCACGTCGGCCAATACCGTGGGTTTGGCAAAATTTCCTTCGTTCTCGGCAATCCCCCCCGTCAACAGGCGGGCGCCTTGGCTCAACGCGTCGTCAATGTGGCGATTGACCTTCTCTACCGCCGATTTGTTAATCAAAGGGCCAATCTGCGTGCCTTCGGCAAACCCGTCACCGACCTTGAGCCTGCGGGTCTCCTCGACCAGGCGGGCCGCGAACTGGTCATAAATACCGCGCTGTACCAGAATTCGGTTGGCACAAACGCAGGTCTGGCCGCCGTTGCGGAATTTGCTTACCATCACACCGGCAATAGCCAAGTCGATATCGGCGTCGTCAAAGACAATAAAGGGAGCATTACCGCCTAGCTCAAAGCTTAGGCGTTTTACCGAGTCGGCGCACTGGCGCATCAGAAGCTGTCCGACGCGCGTCGAGCCGGTGAACGACAGTTTACGCACCAGCGGATTACCGGTCAGCTCTGCCCCAATCCCCTGTGGCATACCGGTCACTATCTGCAACGCGCCGCCCGGAATACCGGCCCGTGAAGCGAGCTCAGCCAATGCCAGGGCCGACAGCGGCGTGAGATCGGAGGGTTTAACGATAATCGGGCAACCCGCTGCCAGCGCGGGTGCGCATTTGCGGGTAATCATCGCAATCGGGAAATTCCATGGCGTGATGGCGGCGGCGATACCCACCGGCTGTTTAAGCACCAGAATGCGGCGGTCGCGCGTCGGCGAAGGAAGGGTTTCGCCATAGATGCGCCTTGCCTCTTCGGCAAACCATTTGACGAAGCTGGCACCATAGCGCACTTCACCCCGCGCCTCCTCAAGCGATTTACCCTGCTCGGCGGTCATAATAATCGCCAGGTCTTCAGTATGGTCGAGGATCAGCTGATACCATCTCTCCAGCATCCCGGCACGTTCTGCTGCCGGTATTTCGGCAAACTCATGACGAATAGCCTCGGCGGCCTGAATGGCCTCACGGGTGTCCTGTTGGTCCATAGCCGGAACCTTGGCAATCACCTGCCCATTAGCAGGATTCACGACGTCGAGGGTTTCATGGCTGTGAGCGTCCACCCAGCGTCCGGCGATAAAAGCCTGCTGGCGGTAAAGAGAGGGTTCTTTCAGGGACAGTTGCGGCATGTTTTCTCCACTAAGCGCAGTAACTCGGGGGTTCAAATTACTCTACCGGTAATGTGGAATTTTTTGTGGGGAATGCGCTCAGGCTGACAGCAGATTCTGCGTTATACGGACGAAAAAAGAAATTTCGCAGCCTCCCCTGCAAACAGCGTTCGGTTACAAATAAGTTACATTTAGATGGCAGTCTGACTAAATCAATAGCCAAACGATTAAGAAAGCAGCACAATGCTTATTTACTTAAGGCATATAAATAGTAATGAAATTGCATTAGTAAAATTACCTTATGTCTTCTCTATCCCTCACAATGATTAGGAATATACTCTTCAATTCCCTCTTTAACTTGGTTTATTATTATATTTCAGAATAATCTCCGTCTTATTTTTTTAAGTGAGATATTTTACACTTTTTTTACCAAAATAGAGCCAAATTCAATAAGATAAGGTAAAGTAAATTCGTGGTCACAAAGGAGTGGTATCACTATATTCCTGCCGTAATACGCCACAATGCATAAACATTACTCAACTATTATGGAGCTTATTATGAAAGAACTTAACACTGTTGAAGTGGATCAGGTTGCTGGTGGCGGTCTTTTAACTAGCCTGCTGGGTGATGTAGCGAACGCTGTATCTCCACTGGTAAACCAGCTGGTAACAACGACTGTTCCAAACGCTGTTGAAAGCGTTGTCGAAGGCGTTAACGGCGTCGCTGATGGCCTGGCGTCTGCACTGCAAGCTGTTTTCTAATAAAACAGTAACGCATGAATACATGTTTCATACTCGTAACCCATCAGGATTTTCTTGAATTACGAGCATGTGACATTACCTCGCCTGTAGCCTGAACTGCAGGCGGGGTTACCTCAAAAGTATCTTGATGTAGTTCTCTGAATTGCAGCGTATTACGCTGTGCAAACTTCGGCAAATTTAATACGGATAATTTTTGCTGCCTGAATTTTGCGCATAAATAATCGTTAAATGACAGATGTACATAAATTTTCGGCAACATGAATATTAGTAAAGATTTTTTAAAGCCGGGCGACAGTGCGTATTAAAAATAAGCCACTCTCATTTTTGGTAGCACAATGTAATTATTACAATCTTGATTACGTATGGGTATTAATATCCAACTCAGATTAATAACCCTACACGTATTGGGGATCTATTGTCACGGCGATAAATTAACACAGTGATTTTTATTAATTTCGGAGGTTATTGTGAGAGTACTCGAGACTAAAGAAGCTGAATGCGTCGCAGGCGGCGGTGCGTTAGATTTAGTATTCAACGTTGTTAACGACGTCGTCTCTTTAGCCGCCCCCTCTGCCAGCACTAACGTCAAAGTCGTTGAACAGGGTACTTACGCAGACTTGCCTCTCGCTCTGTAGCTGTTAATTAGCAATAGAACCTACTCATAGTGCTTATGAGTTTTTTAATACGACAAATTCTTACCTGTGGGACGGATGATGTTATCACCAGGTAGCAGGTGAATTTTCTGTTGACGTCCTGATTCTTCATCGTCAACAACAGAAGAATCTGCGATGTTTGCCGTGTTAAGAGAAATTTTAACCTTTTCTTAACCCCCACAACCTGGTTTAGCAACCAAAATCGGGAAATGGTATACAGTTATTGAGGGTCCTGCGGGAAAAAACTCAATGCTGCAGTAGATAAGATGAGTGACAACCACACAGGGCGCCATTCAGCCTTTATTAATAATTTCGGAGGTTATCATGAAAGAACTGGACACTAAAGAAGTTGAACAAGTAGCAGGCGGCGGTTTGATCGACACATTATTCAACGTAGTAAACGGCGTTACCGGTGCAATCTCTCCTGACCTGAGCAATGGTGTTAAAACCGTTGAGCAAGGCGTTTACAGCGTTCTCGGCAACGTTGTTTAACACGTCTGAATGATCGACCCCATGTCTCATACCCAAAATTTATCACCTGCGTATGCACTTAGATAAAAAAGAAAGCCAGTAGTCCTCCTATGAGACATTGCTTCCACCTGCAGCGAACGCTGCGGGTGGCCTAAGTCAGACACCGCCCTCTCCTTTGACCTCTAACAGCCCCCCTTACTGAAATCCGAAGCGAAAATTTTCTTCATATTCCAAAGAAGCAAACTGCCGCCATTTCGCACTCAAAAAATCAACAGCAGCAGTCTGTCTTGTAAAATCATCAATTATCAGTGATTTGATACATCATTATAAAAAGTTTTCATTATTAACAGTAAGTTACAATTG
>NZ_MRWE01000021.1 GCF_002093665.1 Rouxiella badensis
TTGTTTATTAATTTAAAAATTTAGCTACAGTGTCGTAGGGTTTAGAGGATACTCAGTGAGAAATTTATCGCTGGACTACTTATAAGCAGTCTTGGCTTATAGCAACGTTTTAATTCATCTTGATATATTAGCCGCCCTAGATCCCACAATCGGCTTTGCATTGGTTAAGGGTAGTTTGCAGGTGCCAATTTAAAATGGATTATCATTACGTTGCTGGTGGATATGGAACGTTATGGTATCTAAACTGCTTGGGACGGGTGGGGATTGTTCTTTATTTTATTATAAAGTCATTAATGGCAACGGTTAGCGACTTGCCAATTATTAAACGGCTCTGTTTGTTATTCACCCATTCTTCATGGCAATTTACGAACAACATACTCCACGTGTAGACGAAAATACCTTTGTGCTCGTGCTGTCGAGTATCGCTTCTGTACTGCTGATGTGGGTCCACAAAAAATTAAAATACAGACTTTGAGGAGGGCTTGCCTCAAGCCCTCCTTGGCGGGTCAGAGTCATTGCCCAGCGCGCAAGGCGCATGCCCTTGATCCAGAAATTAAAGAATTAAAAAAGCCGCGCTGCATGGAAACGCAAATGATCTTCCACAAAACTCGCAATCGTATAATAGCTGTGGTCATAGCCGGGCTGAACGCGCAGCTGTAGTGGCCAGCCGCGCTGGCGGGCAAGCTCGGCAAGTTTGGCAGGCTGGAGTTGATCGGCAAGAAACTGATCGCTATCACCCTGATCGACCAGGATCGGGAAGGTCTCTTGCTCTGACGGTAAACTGCTCAGCAGATGACAGCTGTCGTACTGTAGCCACTGGCTTTCATCTGCGCCGAGATAGGCGGTAAAGGCTTTACGTCCCCAGGGGACCTGGCAAGGGTTCACAATCGGTGCGAAGGCTGAGGCAGAACGGAAGCGCTGCGGATTCCTCAGCGCCAGCATCAGTGCGCCGTGGCCGCCCATCGAATGGCCCATAATTGACTGACGATCGCTGATGTTAAAGTGCTCCTGCACCAGCAACGGCAGCTCGTCTATCAGGTAATCGTACATACGGAAGTGCGCCGCCCACGGTGACTGAGTCGCGTTCAGATAAAAACCGGCACCCTGTCCCAGGTCGTAGCCTTCGTCGTTGGCCACGTCATCGCCGCGCGGGCTAGTGTCGGGCATCACCAGTACGATACCCAGTTCGGCCGCAATCCGCTGTGCGCCTGCCTTGGTGGTGAAGTTTTCGTCGTTGCAGGTCAGACCCGACAGCCAGTAAACAACCGGCGGCGGACTGTCATCACGCGGCGGTGGCAGGTATATGCTGAAGGTCATGCTGCATTGCAAACTGCTGGAGAAATGACGGTAACGCTGTTGCCAACCGTCGAACATCCGGTGTTCTTCCAGAAGTTCTATCGAAATGCTCATCTGTTACTCCTTTAGTATTTTTGAAATCAATGCGTGGAAACGGGGGGACTCTGCTGCCCCAAAATCAGTTCTTTCAAGGCCCTTACGTTCGGGCCGAAAGCATCTCGACGCCAGAAAAGCCAGGTGGCCGTCTCAGCAAACTCATCCTCTATCTCATTAACCTGCACGCGCTCTGCGCCAGGCAACTGCGCCAGCAGACTTTGCGGCAGCATAGCAATGCCGGCACCGCTGGCGACACAGGCCATCATTGAGTGATATGACTGGATCTCCATCGTAGTGTTCGCCTGTAGCCCCGAGTGCTTTAACCAGTTCTCCAGCCTTTGACGATAAGAGCAGCTGGGGCGAAACGCAAATACCGTATGTCCCGGCCGGCCGGGCAGGTCGACCATCGGCGCTTCACCCAGAGGGGAAATAATCACCATGCGCTCATGGAAGGCGACGCAGCCGTGCAGGTCATCGTCGCTTATCGGACCGTCGGCCAGCCCCGCCGCCAGTCTCCCCGAACGTACACCTTCAATGGTTTCGCCCGAGGTGGCAGTGGTCAAAGAGAGAGCAACCTGCGGATAACGCTGGTGATAGGCCGCGAGCAGCCCCGGCAGGCGCGTTGCCGCCGAACTCTCCATCCCGCCAAGCGCAAATTGCCCTGCCGGTTCGCCGGTATGAGTCAGTGCCAGCGCCTCGTCGCTCAATGCCAGAATGCGCTGCGCATAGCTTAAAAAATTGTGACCGAGAGCCGACAACCGCAGACGCTGTTTCTCGCGGATAAATAAATCTGTGCCAAGCTCTTGTTCAAGCTGGCGCAGGCGGGTGGTCAGGTTCGAGGGAACGCGGTGCAGCTGTTCTGCCGCACGCGCCACCGAGCCGGTTTCTGCCACGCAGCAAAACATTCGTAGCTGGGTAAGATCCATAGGTTGTTCACTTATCGTCACGAAGTTTGTTTGTATTATTCACTATTCGTGATTCTATCTTTGCGCCATTATGATTAAAAGCTTTTATTAGAAGCATTGAATCAGGGTTCACCTGTCTATAAAAAAATCGCATGAGGTAGGTATGGCATTTCGTGTTGCGTTAACGGGTTTTCTGGCCTTTGTCGTGGCGTTGGGAATAGGGCGTTTTGCCTTTACGCCACAGGTTCCCCTGATGATTGCCGAACATCAGTTTACTCTGACCGGCGCCGGGCTGGTGGCGGCATTCAACTATCTCGGTTACCTGTTTGGTGCCTATGACGCGATGAAATCGACGCGTCACGTGGAGCGCCGCTTGTGGATTGGCGTCTGGGGGGCGGTCGTCCTGACGCTAGTTTCGGCAACGATTACCGGCGAAGTATGGCACTCGGTCGTGCGTTTCGCGATAGGCTGGACCAGCGGTTGGGCGATGGTTCTGGTTGCCGCCTGGTGTAATGAACGTCTTGCGCAGCTGGGCCGCCCGGCGATGAGCGCCGCCGTTTTTGCGGGGCCGGGCGCGGGTATCTTCCTGAGCGGGATTCTGGCCGTCGGCATTCACAGCATGGCGCTGAGTGCGGCCGAAGCCTGGGCGGTTTATGGCGCGTTGGCGCTGATTCTGACGCTGTTAGTGACCCGTAATTTTCCGCGAGCTGGGGAGCTGCACCGTCCCAATAGCACGCTTGCGCCTTTGACGCTGACGCCAGTCCTCAAACGTCTGGTCGTGAGCTACAGCCTCGCGGGCTTTGGCTACATTCTTCCGGCGACCTTTTTCTCGCAGATGGCGAATGCGCGTTTCCCCGACAGTCTGTTCGCCCAGTTTGTCTGGCCGGTGTTTGGCGGTGCCGCGATGGTAGGCATTGCCCTCGGTATCTTGACGCGTCACTGGCTCAAAACCCACCAGCGGTTGGCCGTCGTACTGTGGTTGCAGGGAATAGGCGTGCTGTGCGCCGAGATTGTTCCAGGCGTGAACGGGCTGATTATTGGCGCGGTGCTGACCGGCGGTGGCTTCCTCTGCGTGGTGCAGCTGGCGCTGCAATATAGCCGCGAACTGGCCCCGACGCACAGCCGTTATCTGGCGGGTCTGCTGACGACCGGTTATGCCATCGGACAATTGATGGGACCGCTGCTGTCGGCGGTTTCGACCTCGTTAACGCACCATCTTGACCCCGCGCTTTATGTGGCCATTGCCGGATTCCTGCTCGCTGGCGCGTTGGTTATTAAGCGAGTTTGATAACTTGCGGCTATTTCAGCCATCATGAAGGACAATCACTGGATTCTGTGGACGGAGTCAACTAAAGTAGGCCACCTCACTTTGATGTGATCCACGTCATGGTGATAATAACTGCTGGAGAAAAAGAGAATGGCGACATTGAGTAAAGAAGCTGTATTGGTTCATGAGGCATTGATTGCCCGCGGTCTTGAAACCCCCCTGCGTGAAGAGCCGTCGTTAGACGCCGAGACACGCAAAGCGCGGATCGAGGAGCACATGACCGGTATCATGCAACTGCTTAATCTTGACCTGAACGATGACAGCCTAGCCGAGACGCCGAAGCGTATTGCTAAAATGTACGTCGATGAGATCTTCTCCGGTCTGGACTACGCAAACTTCCCGAAAATCACCGTCATTACCAACAAGATGAAGGTTGACGAGATGATTTCAGTACGTGATATCACCCTGACCAGTACCTGCGAGCATCACTTTGTGACTATCGACGGTAAAGCGACGGTGGCCTATATCCCTAAGGATTCGGTGATTGGTCTGTCCAAAATCAACCGTATCGTACAGTTCTTCTCCCAGCGCCCTCAGGTGCAGGAACGCTTGACTCAGCAAATTCTGGTCGCGTTGCAGACGCTGCTGGGTACCAACAACGTCGCGGTATCGATTGACGCGGTTCACTACTGTGTGAAAGCGCGCGGCATTCGTGACGCGACCAGTGCGACGACCACCACCTCGCTGGGCGGCCTGTTTAAAACCAGCCAAAATACACGTCAGGAATTCCTGCGGACTATTCGTCACAACTAATTACTTCTGTAATTGATTGATAAATAGTTATTTAGCGTCAGCACTTGCGGCACCCTATGGGTGCCGTTAGTCTATGGATCTTTCCCGCAACAGGACGTCATCAATGCGCCCACGTATTGCCACGCTGGATTTTGCCCGTGGTATTGCCATCTTAGGCATTCTTCTGCTCAACATTAGCTCCTTCGGCCTGCCAAAAGCCGCTTATCTGAATCCAGCCTATGCGGGAGAACCTTCAGCGAGCAACGCCTGGACCTGGGCGATACTCGACGTGGTCGCGCAGGGAAAATTCCTGATGATGTTTGCCATGCTGTTTGGTGGCGGCCTTTACCTGCTGTTGCCGCGCGGTAAGGCGTGGATCCAGTCTAGGCTGTCGCTACTGCTGCTCTGCGGGCTGATACATGCGATATTTTTCTGGGATGGCGATATCCTGCTGTCTTATGGGCTGATCGGCCTGGTGTTCTGGCGACTGATTCGTGACGCAAAAAGCAATGCGTCACTTTTTCGCACCGGCGTCGTGTTGTATCTGGCGGGCGTCGGCATACTCGTGCTGCTTGGGCTGATTTCTTCACCCGATCCCGGCGGATACTGGCTGCCGGGCTACGCGGAGCTACAGTATGAACAGTTCTGGCGGCTCAAAGGGGGCATTGAGGCAATCAATAATCGCCTTGATCTCCTCTCTTCCAGCCTGATTTCGGTGGCCGTGCAGTACGGCTGGGAGCTGGGCGGGGCAATGCTAATGGGCGCAAGCCTGATGCGCAGCGGTTGGCTGAAGGGGCAATTTAGCCCCGCTCACTATTTGCAGCTCGCGGCGATACTGTTACCGTTTTCATTGGCCATCCAAATTCCTGCCGTAGTTTTTGCCTGGCATACCGGCTGGTCATACCGCTGGAGCGGTTTTTATCTACAGGCACCGCGTGAAATCGGCGCATTGATGCAGGCAGTGGGCTATCTGGCGCTCTGCTACGGTTTCTGGCCGCAGCTGGTCAAACAGCGTTGGGTCTACCGGATTTCTCAGGTCGGGCGCATGGCACTGACTCACTATCTGCTGCAAACGTTGATTTGCACCTTTTTCTTCAATACTCTCGGTTTTTATGAGCATTTCAACCGCTTACAGCTGGTAGCGTTAGTGCCTGCGGTATGGGCTATCAACCTGGCCGTGACGCGGGTGTGGCTGCGTTATTTCCGTCAGGGGCCGATGGAGTGGCTATGGCGCAAACTGACCGCTCAGGCGGCGGGCGAGTCACATCATGGAACACATTGATAGACTGAATGTGATGCTGCGATAAAAGTTGCAAAATTGTATGTAAACGTTTTCTGAGCTGTGACGTAATTCACGCTGGTTTGTCGTCAAAGCGTTTAGGATAGCGGTCGTGCAGAGCAAGCCGATCGCTACACTAAAACAGGAAAACCGTATGATCACTGTACTTTCTCTTTTGCCAGACTTCTTATCTTCTGCCCGGGGTTCATCTCTTTTTTGCTTCCGTCGGCCTCTGTTAACGACCAGCGGAGCGACCTATGGTTACCATTCGTGATGTGGCCAAATTGGCCGGCGTTTCTGTCGCCACCGTCTCCAGGGTATTGAATAATCCAGCAATTGCCAGCAAAGAGGCGCGCGAGCAGGTGCTCAAAGCGGTCAAGACGTTGGGCTATCGACCGAATGCGAACGCGCAGGCGTTGGCAACCCAAAGCAGCGATACCATCGGCGTAGTGGTCATGGACGTCTCCGATCCCTTCTTCGGCGCGCTGGTTAAGGCCGTCGATACCGTCGCCCAGCAGCACAACAAATACGTTCTGATCGGCAACAGTTATCATCAGGCGGAGAAAGAACGTCATGCCATTGAAGTGCTGATCCGCCAGCGTTGTAACGCACTGATTGTCCATGCAAAAGCGTTAGGTGACGCTGAGTTGGCTCAGTTCATGGAGCAGGTTCCAGGTATGGTGCTGGTTAACCGGGTAGTAAGCGGTTACGAACATCGCTGCGTCTCGCTCAATAATGTGGTTGGCGCAGAGATGGCGACCAAGTTGTTGATCTCTCAAGGGCATCAGCGAATCGGCTATATCGGCTCAAGCCACGGCATTGCCGATGAAGAAGAGCGCTTTCAGGGATACGTCGCCGCAATGCAGCAGGTACGTCATGGCGAAAAGGCCCCGTTTGAAACCTGGCGTGCGTCGGGTTCACCCGATTTACAGGGCGGCGAGGCGGCGATGGTTGAACTGCTTGGGCGCAATCTGCACCTCAGCGCCGTGTTTGCCTACAACGATTCGATGGCCGCCGGAGCGCTTGCCGTATTGAAAGAGAACGGAATTCGCGTTCCTCATGACTTTTCGTTGATCGGTTTCGATGATATTCCGATTGCGCGATATACCAGCCCAAAACTCACCACCGTGCGTTATCCCATTATTTCGATGGCGACGCTGGCGACCGAATTGGCGCTTCAGGGGGCGGCAAATCAGCTCACTGCGGGGGTCTCACACTGCTTTATGCCGACGCTAGTGAGGCGGCATTCTGTGGCGCCGTGGCAAAGTGTGGCACCGGTCACTCCCTGAGAATTTATTAGGATGTAACCGTTTTCAATATGTGAGAACTTTCACAGTTTATTAACATCGCACCTATTATGATTCATTCGTTTTCAAGATGATTCCGTCTGTATCATTTTGAATGAATGACGGTAGCAATGAATATTCTGCCTGTCGATTATGGCAATCAGGCGACAGGCAATGCAGTAGCAAAAAACTAAAACAGTGATGATAAGCAATTCCGGAAGATCTTCGTCAAGGAAGACAGGCATCCAGAGAATCGACTTCTCATAAGAGAGCGGTGGACGCCAAATTCTGTACCCCCTACATAAAAACCGGAGATACCAATGAATAAGAAGGTTTTCACCCTGGCTACACTGGCTGCCTGCATGATGTTTGGCTCTGTTGCCCATGCCGCAGACACCCGTATCGGCGTCACTATTTATAAATACGATGACAACTTTATGTCTGGCCTGCGCAAAGATCTCGAGAAAGATGCAAAAGCGGCTCCGGACGTTCAACTGTTGATGAATGACTCACAGAACGACCAGTCCAAGCAAAACGATCAGGTTGACGTACTGATTGCCAAAGGCGTAAAAGCGCTGGCTATCAACCTGGTTGACCCCGCTGCTGCTCCGGTTGTTATCGAAAAAGCCCGTGCTGCCGGTATTCCTGTGGTGTTCTTCAACAAAGAACCTTCTCGTAAGGCGCTGGACAGCTATGACAAGGTCTATTATGTCGGCACCGACTCCAAAGAATCTGGCGTTATCCAGGGTGAGCTGATTGCCAAACACTGGAAAGCCAACCCGTCATGGGACCTGAATAAAGACGGCGTCATTCAGTATGTGTTGTTAAAAGGCGAACCGGGCCACCCGGATGCCGAAGCGCGCACCACCTACGTTATCAAAACGCTGAACGAGAAAGAGGGCATCAAGACCCAGCAGCTTCAGCTTGATACCGCCATGTGGGACACCGCACAGGCGAAAGACAAGACCGACGCCTGGTTCTCTGGTCCTAACGCCAACAAGATTGAAGTGGTGATCGCCAACAACGATGCGATGGCGATGGGTGCGGTTGAAGCCTTGAAAGCCCACAACAAAACCAATATTCCAGTATTCGGCGTTGACGCCTTACCGGAAGCGTTGGCTCTGGTTAAATCGGGTGCGATGGCCGGTACCGTATTGAACGATGCGGAAAACCAGGCAAAAGCGACCTTTGATCTGGCTAAAAATCTGGCCGAAGGCAAACCTGCGGCAGACGGCACAAAGTGGAAAATTGTTGATAAAGTTGTGCGTGTCGCCTATGTACCGGTTGATAAAGACAATCTCTCTCAGTTTGTGAAGTAATTCGTTCTTCTTGCCGCTCTAGCGCCTTTGCTAAGGCGGCAATAGTCCAGAATTCTTTTTGTTTAGATATTGCAGCCAACACTTTTGACCTGAAGAAACAAAAATAAGTCAAACGGCTAATAAGCTAAAAGCAGTGGCATGTTTTAAGCAAGTTTTACAAAGCAGTTTGAGTAAACCTACTTTGCGTTATGTCGCTTAGGTCAGCCGGTCAGGTTATTTCTGACCGGCAATTTTATCCTTTAGCCAGATTTCATTTACTTAGGTAGCGCTATGGCCAGTCTTAATACGGAACAGCCCCGCGAGTGGCTGCTGGAAATGAGCGGAATTAATAAGTCATTTCCGGGCGTAAAGGCGTTAGACAATGTGAATTTAAAAGTTCGTCCACACTCCATTCATGCATTGATGGGTGAGAACGGCGCGGGTAAATCTACATTATTAAAATGCCTGTTTGGTATTTACAGTAAGGACTCAGGGACCATTCTTTTTCAGGGCAAGGAAGTTAATTTTAAAAGCTCGAAAGAAGCATTAGAGCAGGGCGTTTCGATGGTGCATCAGGAATTAAACCTGGTATTGCAGCGCACCGTTATGGATAACATGTGGCTGGGTCGTTATCCAACGAAAGGCATTTTCGTCGATCAGAACAAAATGTATCATGACACCAAGGCCATCTTTGATGAGCTGGATATTGATATCGATCCACGCGAGAAAGTCGGTAAGTTATCTGTTTCTCAAATGCAGATGATTGAAATAGCGAAAGCATTTTCCTACGATGCAAAAATAGTCATCATGGATGAGCCAACGTCTTCTTTAACCGAAAAAGAAGTTAATCATCTGTTCACGATTATTCGTAAGCTGAAAGATAGAGGCTGCGGCATTGTTTATATTTCTCACAAGATGGAAGAGATCTTCCAGCTGTGTGATGAAATTACCATCCTGCGCGATGGACAATGGATTATTACTCAGCCGCTCGAAGGGCTGGACATGGACAAGATAATCTCGATGATGGTTGGCCGCTCTCTAAGCCAACGCTTCCCCGACCGCCTTAACAAACCGGGTGAGGTTATTCTCGAGGTACGGAATCTGACCTCTTTGCGTCAGCCTTCAATTCGTGACATTTCTTTTGATTTGCATAAGGGTGAAATTCTCGGTATCGCCGGGCTCGTAGGCGCCAAGCGCACCGATATTGTGGAAACATTATTTGGTATTCGTGAAAAGCTAGAGGGAACCATTAAGCTTCACGGTAAAAAAATTAACAATAATAGTGCGAATGAAGCCATTAATCATGGCTTTGCTCTGGTGACGGAAGAGCGTCGTTCAACCGGTATTTATGCTTATCTGGATATTGGTTTTAACTCGCTGATTTCGAATATTCGTAACTATAAGAATAAAATCGGTCTGCTGGATAATAACCGTATGAAAAGCGATACCCAATGGGTTATTGACTCCATGCGTGTTAAAACACCTGGGCATAGAACCAATATTGGTTCGCTTTCAGGCGGTAATCAGCAGAAGGTTATTATTGGTAGGTGGTTATTGACCCAGCCAGAAATACTGATGTTGGATGAACCAACGCGCGGTATCGACGTGGGTGCAAAATTTGAAATCTATCAGTTAATAACAGAGCTGGCAAAGAAAGAGAAAGGCATTATTATTATCTCTTCCGAAATGCCAGAATTGTTGGGTATTACTGACAGAATACTGGTTATGAGCAATGGACAGGTCGCGGGTATTGTTGAAACAAAAAGTACTTCGCAGAATGAAATATTACGCCTTGCATCCTTGCACCTCTAATTTCTAAGGGTTCTTATTATGAATGCGTTAAATAAGAAAAGCATGCTCACTTATCTTAAAGAGGGCGGGATTTACGTTGTACTGTTTGTATTATTGGCCATTATTATTTTTCAGGATCCTACTTTCCTGAGCCTGATTAACCTGAGCAACATTTTGACCCAGTCTTCCGTGCGCGTCATTATCGCACTGGGCGTGGCGGGGCTGATTGTGACCCAGGGTACCGACCTTTCAGCCGGCCGTCAGGTGGGTCTGGCCGCTGTGGTAGCGGCAACTATGCTGCAGGGTATGGACAACGTCAACAAGGTGTTCCCGCATCTTGACGTGGTGCCGATTCCGCTGGTTATTCTTGCCGTCTGCCTGATTGGCGCGGTGATTGGTCTGGTCAACGGCATTATTATCGCCTACCTCAACGTGACGCCGTTTATAACCACTTTGGGTACCATGATTATTGTTTACGGCATTAACTCGCTGTATTACGACTACGTGGGCGCTTCGCCGATTGCGGGTTTTGACTCACACTTCTCGCATTTCGCACAAGGCTTTATTAGCCTCGGCGGCTTGAAGCTGTCCTACATCACCTTCTACGCGATTATTGCTATCGCCTTCGTTTGGGTCTTGTGGAATAAAACGCGCTTTGGCAAAAACATTTTTGCCATTGGCGGTAACCCTGAAGCGGCGAAGGTTTCGGGTGTTAACGTACCGCTTAACCTGATCATGATCTATGCGCTGTCCGGTGTGTTCTATGCCTTCGGCGGTATGCTCGAGGCGGGGCGTATCGGCAGTGCAACCAATAACCTCGGCTTTATGTATGAGCTGGACGCCATCGCGGCCTGCGTGGTCGGCGGCGTGTCGTTTGCGGGCGGGGTCGGTTCTGTGGCTGGCGTGGTGACCGGTGTGCTTATCTTTACCGTCATCAACTATGGCCTGACCTATATCGGCGTGAACCCTTACTGGCAGTACATTATCAAAGGCGGCATCATCATCTTCGCCGTTGCGCTCGACTCATTGAAGTATGCCAAGAAGAAGTAAGCTTTAGCTTACAGTTTTACGCACCCGAAACGGGTACGTTACAGAAGCCCTTTAACGGCAGAACACAGGATTTGTGTTCTGCTTTTTTTTGCCTGCTATTTACCGGCTGCGGCTGGAGGCGCGACGGCGGGGGGCGTTTTTTCTGCTGCTTTCTTCTCGGCCTTTTTCTCGGCGGCTAACTGATGTTGCAATGCGACAACCTGTTCTGGGGTGACGGCAGGATAGCCCTGCGCATCGTCAGGAATATGATGCACGGCTGGGATAGGAATAAGCGGGCCGAGGAAGCGAGGCTGGCGATGCAAAATATACAGATCATTCAGCGCGCCCAGACGGGCAAAGATTTCACGTACGCGCACTGTCAGAATATCTTTAGGTGAAGGCACGGCAAAACATTGCGCCTGAATTCCCATGTGCAGGGCGATAAACAGCGCCCGCTCGCAGTGGAAACGCTGGGTAATAATCAGAAAGTCGTTGGTGTCGAAGACTTTGCGGGTGCGCACAATCGAATCCAGCGTGCGGAATCCTGCGTAGTCGAGCACGATGTCGCTCGAAGGGATCCCCGCGGCCATCAGGTCGCGACGCATGGTCATCGGTTCGTTATAGCTCTGCAGTGCGTTATCGCCGCTGAGCAGCAGATATTTTACCTTGCCGCTGTTGTAAGCGTTAATCGCCCCTTGGATGCGGTAGAGATAATACTGATTGATAACGCCGGTGCGGTAATATTTGGCGGTGCCCAATACGACGCCGACCTGGCGATGCGGCAGTGCCTGCACTTCATCGTAGATATAGTCTTTGGTCTTCCAGCTAATCCATCGGTCCAGCCCAATAGCGACAACCAGCATGAATACTACGATGCTGATAAAGCCTACTATTAGCCGCTTAATCATGGAATTGCCTTTAAGTCTGTGAAGGGAGGCGAAGGGTTTAAGGCTACTTTACCTGCCCGGCCGACGCAATAAGCGAAGGCTTAGAACATGTCACATGCTCCTTTTTTAAACGGGATGCTGGGTATTTGGCGCGGTAGCCGCCTTGGCTTCAGTTAATCACCCGAATCACTGACCTGAGTAAGCTCATCGGGTTTTTTAAATTTACCGCCTTGCTACCGCACCTACGACTCAGCCGTTAATGCGGCAACGAGGTAATCTGCGGCTTAGAACGACGTGCGCTTATAGGTACGGTACTGCGGTATCCAGAAGTTGTGCTCAATGGCTTTGGACAGCGCGTCTTCAGTGGTGACCTGCGCCACGCCTTCTACCTGCGCCGCTTTGCCGACTTCCATTGCGATACATTTTGATACGCCCTGAATGTCGTTCACGTCTGGCAACAGTGAGCCTACGCCATCGGTCGCCAGCGGTGAGCAGTCTGCCAGTGCGCGGCTGGCTGCCATCAGCATGCCGTCTGTTACCTGTTTGGCCCCAGAGGCGATGACCGCAAGCCCAATACCCGGGAAGATATAGGAGTTGTTGCACTGGGCAATAGGGTAGACCTTGTCCTTATAGCTGACAGGCGCGAACGGACTGCCGGTAGCGACCAGCGCGGCCCCGTCGGTCCAGTTGATGATATCGGCCGGATGGGCCTCAACGCGTGACGTTGGATTGGTCAGCGGCATCACGATAGGACGGTCACAGTGGGCGTGCATCTCGCGAATAATTTCTTCAGTGAACAGGCCTGGCTGGCCGGAGACGCCGATGAGCACCGTCGGTTTCGCGTGGCGTACCACCTCAAGCAGGGAGATATTGTCGCTGTCGACGTCCCAGTCCTTAAGATTCTCGCTGTTCTGCACCAGCTGGCTCTGGAAGTCGAGCAGGTTGGTCAGTTTGTCGGTCAGCAGGCCAAAGCGGTCAACCATAAAGATGCGGGCGCGGGCTTCTGCTTCGCTCAGGCCTTCAGATTTCATCTGCGCCACTATCTGTTCGGCGATGCCGCAGCCCGCAGAACCTGCGCCGAGGAAGGTCACGGTCTGGTCACGTAGACGACTGCCCGCCGCGCGACTGGCGGCCAACAGGCTGCCGACGGTGACCGCAGCGGTC
Organism: Rouxiella badensis; assembly: GCF_002093665.1. Classification (GTDB taxonomy): domain Bacteria; phylum Pseudomonadota; class Gammaproteobacteria; order Enterobacterales; family Enterobacteriaceae; genus Rouxiella; species Rouxiella badensis. The sequence goes on from NZ_MRWE01000021.1 coordinate 13,091, forward strand.
CCCTGGATGTCGTCATTAAAACAGCACAGCTCTTCGCGATAACGGTTGAGCAGCGGCATGGCGTTCTTCTGCGCGAAGTCTTCAAACTGCAACAGTACGTTCGGGAAGCGAACTTTCACCGCCTCAATGAACTGATCGACGAACGCATAGTATTCGTCACCGGTGATGCGAGGATGACGCCATCCCATGTACAGCGGGTCATTCAACAGCTGCTGATTGTTGGTGCCTGCGTCAAGCACCACGGGCAGCGTGTACGCCGGGCTAATGCCGCCACAGGCGGTATACAGTGACAGTTTCCCGATAGGGATCCCCATCCCACCGATGCCCTGGTCACCCAGTCCGAGAATACGCTCACCGTCGGTAACCACGATCACCTTGACGTGTTGCTTGGTGGCGTTTTGCAGCATGTCGTCGATGTGTTCACGGTTCGGATAAGAGATGAACAGGCCGCGCGCGCGACGATAAATCTCGGAGAAGTGCTCACAGGCAGCGCCCACGGTCGGAGTATAAATCACCGGCATCATCTCGCTCAGATGCTCGTCGATCAAACGGTAGAACAGGGTTTCGTTGGTGTCCTGAATGTTGCGCAGGTAGATATGCTTATCGATATCGGTTTTGAAGTCCTGAAACTGGCGATAGGCGCGAGCGGCCTGTTCTTCGATACTTTCAACCGTTTCCGGCAGCAGGCCGTGAAGGTTGAAGCTGGCGCGCTCTTCCTGGCTAAAGGCGCTACCTTTGTTTAATAACGGAAACTCAAGCAGGATTGGGCCGGCATGAGGGATATAGAGTGGGCGTTTACTTTCGTATTCAAGTTCCATTGATTTACTCTTCAGGTCTCGGAAAGGCGGGAAAGGCAAAGTTAATAAAGCGCGATGGTCACATCGATTTTTAACAGCGTTGTGTGACTCAAGGACTTTAGCAGAGGTGAAAGGGCCAACTCAATTATTTAGCCCGGAATGGGGGGAAATGTTGAAAATTCGTTAATGAATAGTTGAATCGACAGGGCCATCTGACAATGGCCCTGCATTATGGGGCGTGTTGATTTATAAAGTAAATCAGAGCTGGACGTGCTGCAGTTGATCGCAGCCCAGCGCCTTAAGCGTTGCGCGGGTTGCGTCAAACTGGCTAACGAGCGGATCTTTCTTCTCCACCAGCGCAGCGCGGCGAATCGTCAGGCAGCTCTCGCCCGACAAATTCAGTACCACCAGTGCCGCCTGTAGCGGTGGCAGGCTCGGGTTGAATGCGGCGTTCTCGGCGTAGCGGCCGGTATAAATTTTTCCGCTGGCACTCTCTAATGCCACGCCGCTGTGCGACTGGCTGTAAGGGGCGTGGCTCTGGTTGCAGGCCGACAACGCCTGTTCTACCAGTGCATCGCCTTCGGCATCGTGATAACCGTGGTCGACGCTGTCCATGAGCAGGGTGGCAATCTCAAGGTCGCGCGGGCCGAATGAGTAGGGAAGATAGTCACCCAGCGTAGCCACGGCGCGGTCTGGCAGATGGATGGCCAGTTCGGTACCGCTGTTGAGTTCATTCATAAACTGACGGCAGTGCCCGCAGGGGGTGTAGTTGACCGTAATCGAGGCCAGCTGGGCTTCACCACGCATCCAGGCGTGGGTAACGGCAGACTGCTCTGCGTGCACCGTTTGCTGCATTGATGCGCCACGAAACTCCATGTTGGCACCAAAGTACAGATTGCCGCTCACGCCACGTGCGACTGCGCCGACGTAGAAGTTTGAGATAGGGGCAATCGAGCAGGCTGCGGCCAGAGGAAGCAGGGCAAAGGCCAGCGCGGCGTCGTCCAGTCCAGTTTGTGATTTAAGTTGGTTGACCTGTGCGGCGGTAAACATCGCGGGGAAGTCGTCATGGCGGAGTATCGGCTCAAGGGCAGATTGCAGTGGAGCGGGCAGGCCAGCATAAGCATCGATGAAACGTGTGTGCATGGAGACATCCTTGGTAGCATTTTGGCAGGCTATTCTAAGACGCTTTTAGTGTTTCTTGTGTGACAAGTATCACTATATTTATGAAATTGATGCAATAACTTGGCAAATTGCGAGATGTCTCGCAGGTTTTGGTCATCAAATGGAGGGCGAGTGTCTAATGAAAATCATCGAGAGCGGTGTTCGCGACGTGGCGACGGGAAAAAATGTCACGATTGTTATGCCATCCAATATTTATGGATGCACCCTGGAGGATGATGTCTTCGTCGGCCCGTTTGTCGAAATTCAGAAAGGATGCGTCATCGGTAAAGGAAGCCGTGTGCAGTCGCATACGTTTATCTGTGAAAATGTCATCCTCGGCGAGTACTGCTTTATTGGCCACAACGTGAGCTTTGCCAATGATTTGTTTAAAGGCGGTGCACCCGATCCCGATGCCGGGAATTGGATTAGCATCCTCATTGGAAATAACGTCACTATTGGCAGTGGGGCGACGATCCTCACACCGTCCATTTGCGCGGGCGCAGTGATTGGCGCAGGCAGTGTGGTAGTGAAACCTATAACCGTGAAAGGCACCTATGCAGGAAATCCTGCGCGATTAATAAGGGCACTATAAGAGATAAAAAACCCGAAGATAAAAATATCTTCGGGTTTTTTATGATGCCAGGAAATTCATTCTGGAAGCTTGACTCAGTTTCTTCTTTCGAAAGCCAGCGCGCGGCGTTCTATCAGGCGCATCATCAGCGTCAGCAGACCGTTTACGCAGAGGTAAACCACGCCCGCCGCGCCAAACACCATCACGTCATAGGTACGACCATACATCTGCTGGCTGTGTCCCATGACGTCCATCAGAGTGATGGTGTAGGCGAGTGAGGTACTTTTGAACACCAGCACCACTTCGTTCGAGTAAGACGACAGTGCTCGTTTGAACGCAAACGGCAGCAGAATACGCAGCGACTGCGCCTTTGACATGCCCAGCGCCTGGCAAGATTCCCATTGACCGCCCGGAATTGCCCTGACCGCACCGGCAAAAAGCTGGGTGGTGTAGGCCGCGCTGTTCAGCGCCAGGGCAAACATCGCGCAAAGCCATGGCTGGGAGAGCATTTCCCACAACCACGGAATGTTGCGAATAGACGGAAACTGCCCCGGACCGTAGTAAATCAGGAAGATCTGCACCAGCAACGGCGTACCGGTGAACAGCGTGATATAGCCGCGTACCAGAGGATTCAGTACCGGTACCTTAAGCGTCAAGATAACCGTAAACAGCAACGACAGCAGCAGCGCGACAATCAATGCCGCCACGGTCAGCGTCAGGCTGGTATGCAGGCCTTTCAATACTTCAGGCAAATAGTCCCACATCAGGAAGCACTCCGTTCAAAGCGGGTGGTACGGAGTTCGATGCGTTTAATGACGAACTGACTGAACAGGGTAACGACCAGATAGATAGCCGCCGCCGTCACATACCAGGTGAAGGGCTGCTGGGTGCGCGTCGCGATGCTCTTAGTTTGCAGCATCAGATCGTTGACGCTGATGAGCGACACCAGCGCGGTATCCTTGAGCAAGACCAGCCATTGGTTGCCGAGGCCGGGCAGGGCGTGGCGCCACATCTGCGGCATAATCAGCCGGAAGAAGATAGCCGTCTTACGCATGCCGAGCGCCTGACCCGACTCCCATTGTCCCTGAGGAACCGCTTTCAGCGCGCCGCGTAGCGTCTGTGACGCATAGGCGGAATACAGCAACGACAGTGCAATCACACCGCAGACAAAGGGGCTGACCTCGAAATTATCGAGTGGCAGTTTAACCGGGATCTGGAACAGATAAAGATTGAGGTCAAAACCGTCGGACAGCGTCAGCAGCAGCTGCGAAGAGCCGAAATAAATAAAAAGTACCACCAGAATTTCCGGCAGGCCGCGCAAAATCGTCACCCAGGCGGTGCCCAGCCAGCTCAGCGGTTTCCAGGGAGAAGACTCCCAGACGGCAAACAGCATCGCCAGGAACAGGCCCAGGATCAGTGCACAAATGGCAAGGCCGACGGTCATCCCGGCGGCGCTTAGCAGAGGTTGGAGTTCAATCATCGATAGTGAGATTATTGCGTGAACCATTTGGTGTACAACGCTTTGTAAGTCCCGTCTTGTCTGACTTTCGCAAGTGCGTCGTTCATTTTACCCAGCAGCTCGGTGTTGTTCTTACGTACCGCGATACCCACACCGTTGCCGAAGTAGGTCTTGTCGGTAACAGGCTCGCCCAAGGTGCTGAGCGTTGGGTTCTTGGTGATGAATTCATGCACTACGGCAGTGTCCCCGAATACGGCATCGATACGGCCATTTTTCAGGTCGAGCACGGCATTCTGATAGCTGTCGTAAGGCACCGCGGTGATCTCAGGATGTTTGTCCTGAAGGAAACGCTGGTGCGTGGTGCCGTTTTGAATACCTACACGCTTGCCTTTCAGCGCAGCCAGGTCGGCAAATTTGCCTTTCTGTGCGAAGAAGGTCGCGGTGTTGTCATAGTAGGCGTTGGTGAAGGAAACCTGTTTCTGACGCTCGGCGGTGATGTCCATACCCGAGATAACCGCGTCGATACGGCGGAATTTCAGGCTAGGGATCAGGCTGTCGAACGACTGATTAGTAAAGGTACAGGTCGCCTGCATTTGTTTACACATGGCGTTGGCCAGATCGATATCGAAGCCTTGGATCTTGTTGTTTGAATCAACGAATTCAAACGGAGCATAACCCGCTTCGGTGCCGAAATTAATGGTCTCTGCCGCGCTAGCAGACAGGCTGACACCGGCTAAAACAGCCGCAATAATGAGCTTTTTCATTGCAAACTACTCCATATGTAATCTAAAAGGGGCAAATCAGTGTGATAAATAGCTGGCAAACTCGCGGGTCTGCGGCTGCGCGAAGCAGTTGCCATCACCCTGTTCGATGATGCGGCCATTTTCCATATACACCACGCGTGTTGCCGTTTTACGGGCGACCTCTACTTCGTGGGTCACAATAACCTGCGTAATGCCGGTATCGGCCAGCTCACGAATAATGCTGACGATTTGTGCGGTAATTTCAGGGTCAAGCGCGGCCGTCGGTTCATCAAACAGCAGGACCTGAGGTTCCATCATCAGCGCACGGGCAATCGCCACACGCTGTTGCTGCCCACCGGACAGATGTAATGGATAACGCTGGGCGAAATCTTTCAGGCGCAGGCGGGTCAAGAGCTTTTCGGCGCGCGCCATCGCGGCCTCTTTGCTTAAACCGAGTACGCGACACGGTGCCTCGAGCAGGTTATCCAGCACTGTGCGATGTGGCCACAGATTGTATTGCTGGAATACCATACCGACGTTCTGACGCAGTTCACGGATAGCCTTTTCGTCCGGCTTCTTTTGGAAGTCGAATTGATTGCCCGCAATTTGCAGGTTGCCTGAGCGCGGCATTTCCAACAGGTTCAGAACCCGCAGAAGTGAGCTTTTACCCGCGCCGCTTGGCCCCAGAAGCACCAAGGTTTCGCCCGCAGGACAGTCAAGCGTAATGTCAAAGAGTGCCTGGTGGACTCCGTAGAAGCAGTTAATACTGTTTAGTTGAATACTCATGCGCAAATACTGAATAGCCATTAATGCCGCAGAGGGTACCCTCTGTAGCATAGTTATGCAACAAAGGAGGGTTAAAATTTATTTGTGTGCAACCTGAATCATAAACTTAGCATAAGATATCGTTAACGAGGTGTTACAGCTGGTTATTTTTGTATACACCTCAGACGCATTACACTGCAAATGCAAACCAAAATATAAACCGGGAAAGGATGGAAATGAGGCGTTTTTCAATACGTTGGCGTGAGGCCATCATTCTTGGCAGCCTGATGCTGCTGGCGGGATGCCAGTCATCCTCTTCCGTAACGCCGCATCGCGACTATGTGCTGGAAAAATCACGTCAAGCGCAGGGCGCGGACCAGCGTATTCGTTTTCTGGTGATTCATTATACCGCCGAAGATTTTCATACCGCGTTGAATACGCTGACCGACGAGCACGTGAGCGCCCACTATCTTATTCCTGCGCAACCGCCGATCGTTAACGGCCAGCCCGTTGCCTGGCAGCTGGTGCCTGAGTCGATGCGTGCCTGGCACGCGGGCGAGAGCGGCTGGCGCGGCAGAACCAATATTAACGATACCTCGATAGGCATCGAGCTTGAGAATAAAGGCTTTACCCAGCGCCTGCTCGAGCGTCAGTTCTATCCTTACCCTGCGTTACAGGTGGCACTGGTCACCTCGCTGAGCCGGGACATCGTCAGACGCTATCAGATACAGCCGCAGGACGTGGTTGCTCATAGCGATATTGCGCCACAGCGCAAAGAAGATCCCGGTCCGCTGTTCCCGTGGCAGCAGCTGGCGGAGAAGGGCGTCGGTGCCTGGCCGCAGGCGTGGCGCGTGAAGGCATTTTTGCACGGACGTGACCCGCAGCAGTCGGTGCCGATGGCGGGATTACTGGATAAACTGGCGCGCTATGGGTATCCAGTGACGCAAGATATGACGCCGCGTCAGCAGCGTCGGGTGGTAGCGGCGTTTCAGATGCACTTCAGGCAGCGTGACTATCGCGGAAATCCGGATGCGGAGAGTGAAGCCATAGCGGACGCCCTGTTACAACAGTATCCGTCGGCGGCAAATTAATTCGGGTGACTGATAATACCCTGCTTCTGTTGCAGTTTTCCGTGGTCTCTGAGCCACAGCGCGGTGCGCTGGATGCCTTCGTCGAGTGAGACAATCGGGTGATAGCCTAACTCGGTCTCGGCACGTTGGGTGTCCAGAGTGACGTCGAAGTTGAGTTTGGCGACGCTGTAGTGGGTCAGCATCGGCTCGCGGTGCTGCTTGCGTCCCAGTTTCTCCATCCCGCGCGCCATCATGTCCAGCAACGGATAAGGCACGGTGCGGATGCGATATTTCACGTCTAGCCCGGCCATCAACTGCTCGATAATCGTCTTTAGCGGACGCGGCTGCATGTTGGTGATGTTGTAGGCGCGGCCTGACTCATGATTCTGACTCTCGGTCGCCAGCCACATCGCGTGCGCCACATTCTCGACGTAGGTCATGTCCACCAGCGCCTCTCCGCCGCGCGGCAGCATCAGGGTGCCATATTTAATCATTTGCAGCAGGCGCGGCAGCAGCACGTTGTCATGCGGGCCGAAAATCCCCTGCGGGCGCAGGATAGTGAAATGCGTCTGCGGATTCGACAGCGCCAGCGTGGTGATCACCTGTTCGGCAGCCGCCTTGCTGCGGGCAAACTGATTGGCAAACCGCGCAGGGCGGAAGTCTTCTTTAATATTGCGATGATGGTGAAAGTCGAAATAAATCGCCGGCGAGGAGAGATGGATAAAATTCTCTACGCCATAGGCGGCGGCCCATTCGCCGAGGCGACGCGTCGCACGGACGTTCGCCAGTTCGAAAGCCTGCTCGCTCCCCCACGGCGCGCTCAGCCCCGAGCAGTGCCATAGCGTATCGACGTCTGCCAGCAGCACTTTTGCCTCTGAGGAAACCAGATTGGTCAAATCGGCATGAATAAATTCCGCACCCAGTTTTTCCAGTAATGGACCCATTGCCGCATTGCGGCCGGTTGCCCTGACTTTAATGCCTTTTCTCCGCAGATATTCTACTGCGTTGCGGCCTGGACCACTGGTTGCACCGGTAACCAATACCTTCATAAATATCCGAATTCCGTGAAAATGTCGTTGCAGTCGGTCTCTAAACAGACCCCTGGCAAATAGGCGGCCATTCTTTCTCGAATTTCAACGCTATGCAATGAGAAACAGGATAACTTGTGACGCTGGCCGGTGCGTTTGCCTGCAAAATAGACCGGCCGCTTTTTCAGTGACCGCGCCGGTCTTTTTGCCGCGCCAGACTGGCTATTCTTTTCGCCATGCCGCGAAAAAGGAAAAGGTGCGCAGGCATCATTGCATACCAGTAGCACAGACCGCGCGCGCCGGCCGGATGCCACCAGGCGCTAATGTCGAGACTGCGTCTTTCGCCGTGGTCTTTCAGCGTAAACGTCAGCCTGCCCAGCCCCGGAGCCTTCATGCCGAACAATAGGGTCAGTGATTTTTCTGATACCTTGCTGATAACCTTCCAGCCATCCACGTTGTCCCCGACCGAAAGTGTAGCCTTCGCGGGCCGACCCGGTGGTATTTTGTTGCCTAACAGCCGATCGATTCTTTGATGGAAACGCCACAGCCCTGGAGCAAAGAAGAACCCTTCCTCACCGCCCAGCTGTTGAATAACCCACCACAGACCGTTGAGTGACGCCGAGGTCTCGAGACGGAATCCCACCTGTTTGGCATAGAAACCGTAACCCTTGCGCCAGCGGCGGTGTGCGTCCGGATCATTGCCCCACTCAGGGGTGTTCAAAACGCTTTCCTCCTCTTGCGCCAGCGCCAGATTAATCGCCTCGTCAATTGAGGTCAGCGGCTGAGGTAGAAGCTGGCGCAGGGCATCGCTGTCGGAGGGCAGGTCCTGCTTCAGGCCTTGAATCAGCGCCCGAACCAGCGGCGTTGGCACCGACGTCAACAGGCCGAGAAACGCCAGCGTCAGCAGCTGCGTGGGCAGAGGGATCGGCACCAGCCAGCGGCGTTTGCCGCTCAGCGCGATAAAACGCTCCATCAGCTGACGATAGCTCATGTATTCCGGTCCGGCGGCGTCAAAAATACGATGCGCGACGCACGGATGCTCGATAAGCCCGTTGAGGTAGTAGAGCAGGTCGTTGAGGCCTATCGGGGACGAGTGTTTTCTTACCCATCTTGGCGGAGTCAGGACCGGCAGGTTGTAAATCATGTCGCGCATCACCTCAAATGCCGCAGCGCCCGGGCCAATGACGATGCCCGCCCGCAGCTCGGTGACCGGAATAGGGCCCAGACGGAACAGGTCACCGGTCAACTTGCGTGCCTGCAAATGCGGTGAAAAGGGCTTCTCCGGCTGCATTGAACCCAGGTAGATAACGTGTTTTATCGAGGAGTCTTTGAGTGCCAGCAGGGTGTTCTGCGCCGCTTGACGCTCTTTCTCGAACAGATCCTCGTCATCACTCATGGCGTGTACCAGATAAATCAGCACGTCAGCGCCTGCGAACGCATCGCGCAGGCTGGCATTGTGGTATACGTCGGCAAAGCAGCAGCGCACGCCCGGCCATTTTTGCGCGACTAACCAGTCTCGGCGTCTTGCGGCAGCGGTAACCTTATAACCCTGCTGAGTCAAATAGGGGACAAGGTGTTGGCCGATGTAGCCGCTGGCGCCGAGAACGACGACGCGGGTCTCTGCGTTGAGTGTTGGCATCTTCCATTTTGCTCTTTCAGTGTGAAGAAAAGCGCCCGCAGACGGAGAGCGACGTCCCTGCTTCCATTCGGTCTGCGGGCAGCGTATTACGCCTGATTAGTCAGAAAACGTTGCCATAAATCGACAACCTTCTGTAAATCCTGACGGCTGATATTGATGTGAGTGATGATACGGGTCAGCGGACCTGACGAGATTATCACGCCGTGTTCGCGCATCCATGGGCCCAGCTTCGCCGCCTGTTCCGCTGACTGACGCACATAGAGAATATTGGTCTGCGCTCCGGGGACGGCGATCTCCAGCCCAATGCCGCGCAGCTGCTGCTCGAGCCATTTGGCATTATCGTGGTCTTCTTTCAGGCGCTGGACGTTATTTTCCAACGCATAGATTCCCGCCGCCGCCAGAATCCCCGACTGACGCATGCCGCCGCCGGTCATTTTTCGCCAGCGATTGGCGCGATGAATGTACTCTTTACTGCCCACCAGCAAGGAGCCTACGGGCGCACCGAGCCCTTTCGACAGGCAGAGGGTCAGGGTGTCGCAATAGCGGGTAATCTCACTCAGCGGCACGTCGAGTGCGACGGCGGCATTCATGATGCGCGCGCCATCGATATGTAACGCCAGCCCTTTTTCACGCGTGAATTCAAAGGCCTTTTTCAGATACTCCAGCGGCAATACCTTGCCACTGTGGGTGTTTTCTAGGCTTAGCAGGCGGGTACGTGCGAAGTGAATGTCGTCAATTTTGATAGCTGCTGCGACTTTGTCGAGGGGAAGGGATCCGTCGTCGGCCATGTCCAGCGGCTGTGGCTGAATGCTGCCGAGTACCGCTGCGCCTCCGGCCTCATACATATAGTTGTGTGCTTTTTGGCCAACGATGTATTCATCACCGCGCTGGCAGTGGGTCAGCAGGGCCACCAGGTTGGCCTGAGTGCCGGTGGGGAGAAACAGGGCGGCCTCTTTGCCTGTCAACTCACAGATCAGTGCCTGAAGGGCGTTGACGGTCGGGTCATCGCCATACACATCATCGCCTACCTCGGCCTGGTACATGGCCTGACGCATAGCCTCATTTGGGCGCGTAACGGTGTCACTGCGTAAATCGATCAACGTTGCTTCCTCTCACTCATGGCCTGAACTTTGGGGGGTGAAAAGGGGCGATATACGCCCCTCGGTGGAATATTCTTTCCACTATATACCTATAAATATGCGCAATGCGGAAGGGTTTTCTTCAGCGTAACCAGTTGGTTTTAGCCAATTCAACCACTTCATCGCCGCGACCATTAATAATCGCGCGCAGCATGTAGAGGCTAAAGCCCTTGGCCTGCTCCATTTTGATCTGCGGCGGCATCGCCAGCTCTTCCTTGGCGGTGATGACATCAATCAGCACTGGACCCTCGTGCGCGAAGGCCTCTTGCAGCGCGGCATTAAGCTGCGAAGCCTTTTCGACACGAATACCTTTAATACCGGAGGCCTCGGCAATAGCAGCGAAATTCGGGTTCTCCAGCTCGGTGCCGTCGGTCAGATAACCGCCGGACTTCATCTCCATTGCCACGAATCCCAGCGAGCTGTTGTTGAAAATGACCAGCTTGACCGGCAGTTTGTGCTGGGCGATGGAGAGGAAGTCTCCCATCAGCATGGCGAATCCGCCGTCGCCGCACATCGCCACCACCTGTCGATTTCTGTCGATAGCCTGCGCGCCGATAGCCTGTGGCATGGCGTTGGCCATTGATCCGTGATTGAAGGAGCCCAGCAGGCGGCGTCTGCCGTTCATTTTAAGATAGCGGCAGGCCCAGACGGTTGGCGTGCCAACGTCGCAGGTAAATATCGCGTCATCGGCGGCATACTCGCTAATCTGTTTAGCCAGGTACTGTGGGTGAATCGGCTGCTTGTCGTTGAGGGTCGCCAGGTCGTCAAGCCCTTTGCGCGCTTCTTGATAGTGTTTTAGCGCCTTATCCAGAAAACTGGCGTCGGTTTTAGCCACCAGGCCGGGCAGCAGGGCGGCGAGCGTAGATTTCACGTCTCCCACCAGGGCGACATCAACGTGGCAGTGTGAGCCGATGCTGCCCGGATTGATATCAATCTGAATGATTTTGGCATCGGTCGGGTAGAAGGCGCGATACGGGAACTGAGTGCCGAGCAGGACCAGCGTGTCGGCGTTCATCATGGCGTGATAACCGGAAGAGAAACCGATGAGACCGGTCATGCCGACGTCATAAGGGTTGTCCCATTCGACGTATTCCTTCCCGCGTAAGGCATGCACCACCGGCGCTTTCAGCGTTTCGGCAAGCTTGACTACCTCCTGATGGGCACCCGCACAGCCGCTGCCGCACATGAGCGTAATATTGGAGGAGCCGTTTAGCAGTTCGGCGAGCTTTGCAATCTCTGAACCCTGCGGTTGGACTACCGGCGGCAGCGGTTGATACCACTGCGTGCTGGCCTCTTCAGGCGCGGGCTTGAGGGCGACGTCGCCCGGCAGCACGATAACCGAGACGCCCTTGCCGAGAATCGCTTTACGCATCGCGATGGCGAGCACCTGAGGCAACTGCTCCGGGTTACTTATTAGCTCACAGTAATGGCTGCATTCGCGAAAGATATCGGTTGGGTGTGTTTCCTGAAAATATCCACTGCCTATCTCGCTGGAGGGAATATGCGCAGCGATGGCAACCACCGGCACGCGGTTGCGATGACAGTCGTAAAGCCCGTTAATCAGATGCAGATTGCCCGGTCCGCACGAACCGGCGCAGACCGCAAGCTTGCCGGTAATCTGCGCCTCGGCACCGGCGGCGAAGGCCGCGACCTCTTCGTGGCGGGTGCCAATCCACTCGATAGTGCCCATACGGTTAAGGCTGTCGCTCAGGCCGTTAAGCGAGTCGCCGGTCACGCCCCAAATTCTTTTTACGCCAGCTTCTTCGAGCGTTTTCGCGATAAATGCCGCTACGGTTTGTTTCATGAATCCCTCCGGTATTTTTAGATTTTTCAAGCCGCTGAGAAATTTTCTGCGGTATCAATAAATTTAAAACTTCTGGAGGTAAGCATAGACGATAAGATTTTATCGGCGTTTCAGGATGAAAATACCGCCATCAGGACGGGGGCGACCAGGCTGAGCACAAACCCATGCACCACGGCGGCGGGAACCATGTCCAGCCCGCCGCTGCGCTGAAGCACTGGCAGGGTGAAATCCATCGAGGTCGCACCGCACAGGCCCAAAGCCGAGGAGCGGCTGCTGCGCACCAGCGTGGGGATGAGCATAATCGCGCACAGCTCGCGCGCCAGGTCGTTAAAGAAGGCCGCGCTGCCAATCACCGGTCCGAAAGCATCGGTCAATACAATGCCGGAGAGCGAATACCAGCCGTAGCCGGAGGCCATCGCCAGCCCGGTTTTCAGCGGTAATCCCAACAGCAGTGCAGCGAGCAGTCCGCCGCCGAGCGACGTTGCGCCGACCACGGTTGCCACCATCATTCCGCGGCGATTAAGGATTATCTGACGCAGCGTCAGGCTGCTATTGCCCAGCTGGATGCCGACAATCACCAGCAGAAAGATCAGCGCCGCCTCGCTGGCTTCGCTGGCATAGGTGAGCCAGTGCCACTGCGTTAGACCCAGCAGAAAGCCGCCGACCACGACGCCACACAGGCGCAGTGAGTCGAGCGCCATGCCGAGCCGAGAGGGCAGTTTTTCCTGACGAAACTGGGTTTTCCACGGCTTACGACGTTCGAGCAGCCACAGGGCAATCAAATTGACGGCAAAAATACAGACGAAAAAAACCGCCGTGTATTTGAAAATCATCAGTAAATTGGCGCTTAGGTTATCGAGAAATGCCAGGCTGACGCCCATGATAAAAAGGATCACATACACCATGGCGCTCAGCAGCCTGTCGACCGTGTGCAGCAGGCGGCGGTTTTTAACCGGAATGAGGTAACCGAGGATTAGCGGGACTAGAATAATTAACAAGCCAGAGTACATTTTTAACAGAGTCCATTCGTTATTGTGATAATTCGAAGTATTGTAATAATGGTAAGCATTGTAACAGCGCCCTTTTTTATAGCCATGCTCAACGCGGGAACCGGACCAGAAAATAGTCGCACGGGAGGTGCCAATGTATCTTGAGCATATCGATATTGTCGGTTTTCGGGGGATTAACCGTCTCTCGCTGACCTTGACCCAGCCAGACCGGCGTGGGGTGGCGCTGGACTCGCTCCATGAAGAGCGTGGACAGGCCAATTTGGGCACTATTAACACTAACACCGTTCTGTTGGGGGAAAATGCGTGGGGTAAATCGAGCCTGCTTGATGCCCTGACGCTGTTGTTATCGCCAGAGCCGGAGCTTTACTGTTTTCAGGAACAGGATTTTCATTTCCCGGCCGGTGAACAGCAGGAAAAACAGCGTTATCTTCACGTCGTCTTCACCTTCTGTGAGAACCAGCCAGGCAATCACATGTCCCCGCGATTCAACCCACTGTCACCGCTCTGGGTGCGCTGCGAAGATCGTCTTAATCGCATCTATTATCGGCTTGAAGGTGAGATGGACAACGACGGCAGTGTGGCGACGTGGCGATCGTTTCTGGCCGCCAACGGGGAACCGCTGGCGCTCAGTACCATTGATCCTCTGGCCAAAGTGTTGATCAAACTCCATCCTGTTTTACGCCTTCGCGATGCGCGTTTTGTTCGACGGATCCGTAAGGAAGATCTTGCGCCGCAGTTGCAGCAGGATGCCGGTAAAATGGCCAAGCAACTCGACGAACTGACGCGCAGCCTGATCCATAATCCGCAGGCGTTGACCAATGCCGAACTGCGGCAAGGTCTGGCGGCGATGCAACAGCTGCTCGAGCACTACTTTGGGATGAACAGCATTACGCAGGGCGGAAATTCTGCCGTCGACGAGCGTAATCGAAGCCGTCAGTCCTGGCAGCAAAAGCGCCACGGCAGGGCGGAGAGCCGTCAGGCATGGCGATCGCTGAATAACATTAACCAGATGATTGCTGAACCTAACAGTCGCAGTATGCGCGTGATGCTGCTGGCGATGTTTTCGACGCTGCTCCAGGCCAAGGGGTCGGTTGCGCTGCATCCCGATGCGCGCCCACTGCTGCTGATTGAGGACCCGGAAACGCGCCTGCATCCGATCATGCTTTCTGTGGCGTGGGGGCTGCTCGAACAGCTTCCCCTACAGCGCATCACTACCACCAACTCGGGCGACCTGCTGTCGCTGGTACCGGTCGAGCAGATATGCAGATTGGTGAGGGAGTCGGGCAAGGTCGCGGCATACAGCATTGGGCCACAGGGCATGAGCTCTGAAGACAGTCGCCGCATCGCGTTTCATATCCGCTATAGCCGTCCTTCGTCGCTGTTTGCACGCTGCTGGCTGCTGGTGGAGGGGGAAACCGAGGTCTGGCTGTTGAACCAGTTGGCACGCCAGTGTGGCTATAATTTTGAGTCGGAAGGCATCAAGGTGATCGAGTTTGCACAAAGCGGGCTTAAGCCGCTGCTGCGTTTTGCTCGTCAGATGGGGATTGAGTGGCACGTGCTGGTGGACGGCGACGAAGCGGGCAGAAAATACGCCGCAACGGTGGCCAGTCTGGTAGAGAATCACGACGATATTCTGCGCGACCGCTTGACGGCATTGCCAGCGCTGGACATTGAAAACTATCTCTATCGCAATGGTTTTGAAGACGTCTATCGTCGCGCGGCGGGAACGCCGGAGCACGCTCCCATTTCCGCACGTCATATCATCGAAAAGGCGGTGCACCGCAGCTCGAAACCGGATTTAGCCATCGAGGTAGCGATGTCGGCGTCGGGGCGGGGTAACAGTGCGGTACCGTCGGTGTTAAAGCAGATGTTTTCGCGAGTGGCATGGCTCGCCCGTGGGCGTGCCGACTAATAGCCTTCGTCCTTGGCGCTGCCACGGCGTTGGCTGCGCGCGCTTACCCCAGTTACTGACTTGTGTCAGCTCCTGGGGATGCGCTTACTTGCCGCCTTGTTGCAGCCCCAATGACTTGGCTATGGCCTTCTTGCCTGGCGCTGCCACGGCGTTGGCTGCGCGCGCTTACCCCAGTTACTGACTTGTGTCAGCTCCTGGGGATGCGCTTACTTGCCGCCTTGTTGCAGCCCCAATGACTTGGCTATGGCCTTCTTGCCTGGCGCTGCCACGGCGTTGGCTGCGCGCGCTTACCCCAGTTACTGACTTGTGTCAGCTCCTGGGGATGCGCTTACTTGCCGCCTTGTTGCAGCACCAATGACTTGGCTATGGCCTTCTTGCCTGGCGCTGCCACGGCGTTGGCTGCGCGCTTACCCCAGTTACTGACTTGTGTCAGCTCCTGAGGATGCGCTTATTACGCGAATTTACCGCGGATTTGGGTCTCCATTTCGTCGAGCAACTGGTAGCGGCGTCGATATTCGGCGCGCTTTTTGCTAGCGATTTCGTCCAGCGATTTATGGCTCACCTGCGGTGGGAAATGGAAATAACCCTCGGGATGACGATGTGCGCCTAGCGTCTCCCAGAAGGCGTCATAATCGGCAAAGACAAACTGTTTACGTTTGTTATAGCGCGGGCTTTCGTAGATATGAGTTTGATTCCCCACGGCAAGCACCTGCGACATATTTAGTTTCTCGGCAATAAGCAGCACGGCTTCCATTAATATCCGTTTTGGAAACAGGCCATGGCAGGCTTTGGTCGCAGTTTGAATTTGCTGATGTTCGACCTGTTGGCCGGGTCCCTGCAATGCCCCGATAAATAACGTTGACTGTTTCTTATAATCAATCAGTGCAAAGGTAATATTCGCCAGCGGGATACCCATTTCATTATTAAACATAAGGGTAACTTCCCCTTCTTTGTCTAAATGATGATTAGCATTCATGCTGATAGAATAAGCATTGTCGTCTTTGCCAATTATCGTTGCCAGCGTCAGAGAATCTTTACCCAGATGCCCAATCTGCATCGTAATCGGCATGCGATCGCGCATATAGCGGTAGTGATCGCGCAAACCTTTGACGTGCTGTTCCCGCGTCATATTCACCGCCAGATAAGGGCGATGGACCTTGCAGGGCAGAGTAGGCTGTGCCATCAAGATCTCGTCTTTAAGCGGATGAGATGCGATGTCATTCATTAATTTAAGGGTCGAACGTGGATAAACCAGGCAGCGCGCCAGAAACTTTATGCGATAGAAAGGTTTGCTCCACATCTTACCCGGAATAAATTGCCCGGTAATTAATGAGGATATTAGTGCGACGCCAGACTGTGCTCTAACGCGAGAAGCCGGAAAGCTTAAGATTGACATGTTCGGTAACCAATAAATGATATTGGAACCATTTGAACAGCTAGATTTTAAACCAGATAACAACGGCACTATGGGCTAAAATATATCTTAGCGGATTGTTTATAGATGGTTTACGTTGAAACGGATTAGTCTGAATGACGAGAATATTAAACAAAAAATAAATTTTTTTGATGGCAAAGCTTGAACCTGCGAATGTTATCCCCCATAAATAAAATACCAGCCAATGAGTGACTGGTATTTTATAAAGTTTGCAGGATTGTCTTCGGTTATCACCCGGGGTTGAGTGGGGTCGTCAGGCGACCACTTCAGTTTCCAATGGAATGATAATGCTTGCATGGTTTCCTTTGGGGCCTTCATGAACGTCGAAACTGACCTGCTGTCCAGCTTTGAGTGTTCGGTAACCCTCCATTTTAATCGTGGAGTAGTGCGCGAAGATATCTTCACCTCCGCCCAAAGGACAAATGAAACCAAAGCCCTTGGCATTATTGAACCATTTAACAGTACCCGTCTCCATGCTCTCACATCCCTCTCATGACTATGGTCGAAGTAATAGTTAAAGAGATAAAGCCTGAATTTACGCGTGATGATGCTGAAAAATACGCGAAAAAGGGGATGAATAACAGCTCATCCGGCTTATAAATTTACACTCTAGTGTATTACTCTTGGACGTCAAGAGATGGCTATTTGTCTAACGCTAGCAGTTCATCAAAGTTTGAAGCAGGTAACGATATTGAGATTTTTTAGGCAAATTTTGCGTCGATCGGGCAGAAAAAATTCCTATTTTATGTCCTTCGGCAAGGATGACTAAAAAATGATAAAATGGTTGGAGTAATCTAGTGACCATGATGAGAGGCGAGGTTAACCCTTTCGGCATGTGTCGAATCAACCTTATCCAACAGATATCAAATGTAAAGGTAGTGGACAGGCGATGGGCGACAATCAAAGTTGGCAAAATTTCGAACATTTGGCGGCAGACAAACAAAAGGATGAGCTAAAACCGCCATCTATGTATAAAGTTATATTAAACAACGACGATTACACACCAATGGAATTTGTGATTGACGTACTGCAAAAGTTCTTTTCTTATGATATTGAACGTGCAACGCAACTGATGCTTACTGTGCACTATAAGGGCAAAGCCGTATGCGGCGTTTACACCGCAGAAGTGGCCGAAACCAAAGTTGCACATGTGAATAGCTACGCTAAGGAGAACGAGCATCCGTTGCTGTGTACGCTGGAAAAAGCCTGATTAAGGCAATCTATTTGGGAGGTGCCTATGCTCAATCAAGAACTTGAACTCAGTCTCAATATGGCTTTCGCAAGAGCCCGCGAGCACCGGCATGAGTTTATGACCGTCGAGCACCTGCTGTTGGCGTTGCTTAGCAACCCTGCAGCTCGTGAAGCGCTTGAGGCCTGTACGGTCGATTTAGTGGCCTTACGTCAGGAATTGGAAGCCTTCATCGAACAGACCACACCCACTTTACCCGCCAGTGAAGAAGAGCGTGATACCCAGCCTACGTTGAGTTTCCAACGTGTGCTACAGCGCGCCGTTTTCCATGTGCAGTCTTCAGGCCGAAGTGAAGTTTCCGGCGCTAACGTGCTGGTTGCCATCTTTAGTGAACAGGAATCTCAGGCTGCTTATCTGCTGCGTAAGCACGATGTCAGCCGCCTTGACGTGGTGAATTTTATCTCCCACGGTACGCGTAAAGACGAAGCGAGCCAGGCTCCGAACAATGCGGAGAACCCGGTTAACGAAGAGCAGTCGGCAGGGGAAGATCGTATGGAGAACTTCACCACAAATCTTAACCAGTTGGCGCGCGTTGGTGGAATCGACCCGCTGATTGGCCGTGATAAAGAACTGGAACGCGCTATTCAGGTGCTGTGCCGTCGCCGCAAAAACAACCCGCTGCTGGTGGGGGAATCCGGCGTAGGTAAAACGGCAATTGCCGAAGGCCTTGCATGGCGTATCGAACAGGGTGACGTGCCGGAAGTCATGGCTGACTGTACGCTCTACTCTTTGGATATCGGTTCACTGCTCGCAGGAACCAAATACCGTGGCGATTTCGAAAAACGCTTCAAATCGTTGCTGAAACAGCTTGAACAGGACAAGAACAGCATTCTGTTCATCGATGAGATCCACACGATCATCGGTGCGGGCGCTGCGTCCGGTGGGCAGGTTGATGCGGCTAACTTGATCAAACCGCTGCTTTCCAGCGGTAAGATCCGCGTAATTGGTTCAACGACTTATCAGGAGTTCAGCAGTATCTTTGAGAAGGATCGCGCGCTGGCACGCCGTTTCCAGAAAATCGATATTACCGAACCTTCACCTGAAGAGACGATTCAGATAATCAACGGTCTGAAAACCAAATACGAAGCGCATCACGACGTACGTTATACCGCTAAAGCGGTGCGTGCTGCGGTTGAGCTGTCGGTTAAATACATCAACGATCGTCATCTGCCTGACAAGGCGATTGACGTGATTGACGAAGCTGGCGCGCGTGCCCGACTGATGCCGGTGAGCAAGCGCAAGAAAACCGTCAACGTCAGCGATATTGAAAGCGTGGTTGCCCGTATTGCCCGTATTCCAGAGAAAACCGTGTCAGCTACCGACCGTGACGTGCTGAAAAACCTCGGCGATCGCCTGAAAATGCTGGTATTCGGACAGGATACTGCGGTTGAAGTGCTGACCGAAGCTATCAAGATGAGCCGTGCGGGTCTGAGCCAGGACCGCAAGCCTGTCGGGTCCTTCCTGTTCGCGGGGCCAACCGGCGTCGGGAAAACCGAGGTTACGGTGCAGCTGGCGAAAGCGCTGGATATCGAGCTGCTGCGTTTCGATATGTCGGAATACATGGAGCGTCACACCGTGAGTCGTCTGATCGGTGCACCTCCAGGATACGTTGGTTTCGATCAGGGCGGTCTGTTGACCGATGCGGTTATTAAGCATCCTCACGCCGTCGTGCTGCTCGATGAAATCGAGAAAGCGCACCCCGATGTCTTTAACCTGCTGTTGCAGGTCATGGATAACGGGACACTGACCGACAACAACGGCCGTAAAGCAGACTTCCGCAACGTGATACTGGTGATGACCACTAACGCCGGTGTGCGTGAAACAGAGCGTAAATCGATTGGTCTTATCCATCAGGACAACAGTCCTGACGCAATGGAAGAGATTAAGAAAGTGTTTACCCCTGAGTTCCGTAACCGTCTGGACAACGTGATTTGGTTTAATCACCTGTCTCCTGAGGTTATCCAGCAGGTTGTCGACAAGTTCATCGTCGAACTGCAGGCACAGCTGGATGCAAAAGGGGTGTCGCTTGAAGTTAGCGATGAAGCTCGCGACTGGTTGTCTGTTAAAGGCTATGACCGCGCGATGGGGGCTCGTCCAATGACGCGTATCGTTCAGGAAAACCTGAAGAAACCGTTGGCTAATGAACTGCTGTTTGGTTCACTGGTTGACGGGGGATCGGTCTCTGTGGCCCTTGATAAATCGGCCGACAAGCTGACCTATCACTTTATGAGTGCGCAGAAAATCAAGGAAGAGGGCGCGGTGCACTAAGCAACGTTGTCTGAAGCTGTAAAATGAAAAAAGGCGATGGAAACATCGCCTTTTTTACGCCCGGCTTTCACCGGATTGCGGAAACCACAAAACGCCCTCGCCAACATTCATTGCTGAAAGTGGGAAGAGCGAAATGGGGCAACCTCAGGTATCGCGAGATAAATCAGCGATGAGTGAGCCTATCAGCGGCTACGGAAGACAATGCGGCCTTTGCTCAGGTCGTACGGGGTCAGCTCTACAGTGACTTTGTCGCCCGTCAGGATGCGGATGTAGTTCTTGCGCATTTTACCGGAGATGTGTGCGGTGACCACGTGTCCGTTTTCTAATTCCACGCGGAACATGGTGTTTGGCAACGTATCCAATACGGTGCCCTGCATTTCAATGTTGTCTTCTTTGGCCATCGAGTCCTCTAGGTGTTACTACCATAGTTTTTAACCGGCAAGATAATGCCGAAAAACCCACATTATGTAAAGAATTGTTGGCGTTTTCCGCACTCATTCCCTATTCCTTTAGGAGGGATGGCAAATCAACGTCATGTGGGGGTAAGTCTTGTGGCAACCAGCATCCCGGCGTCAACTGTTGTTGGGAAAGCCTGGATAACTGCTGCAAAAATTGGCGGCGTGGGATCTCTCTCGCACCCAGCGACGCAGTGTGAGGGTTGAGAACCTGACAGTCAATCAGTTCTCCGCCATTACGGGTAAAATATTGGCAAAAAGTCATTATTGCGCACTTGGAAGCGTTCAAACGGCGGCTAAACATCGACTCTCCGCAAAATAATCCACCGACCGCAACGCCGTACATTCCGCCCACCAGTTCATCGCCCGACCACACCTCTATGGAGTGCGCCTGCCCCGCTTTATGCAGTTGCAGATAGCCTTCTTTGACCAGCGGCCCAATCCATGTCCCTTCGCTTCGCTCTTCGGCGCAGGCCGCAATAACCTGTTCGAACGCATGGTTCAGCGTATAACGATACTCGGTCTGGCGCAGAAAACGACGCAGGCTGCGGCTGATATGGCGCTCTTCTGGAAACAATACTGCACGCGGGTCCGGGGACCACCAGAGAATAGCCTCACCCGGCTCGAACCAGGGAAACACACCGCTAAAATAGGCCGACAGCAGGCGAGTAGGGGTTAAATCGCCGCCTATCGCCAACAGGCCGTTTGGCTGACGCAGGGCGGTTTCCGGGCTGGGAAAGCCGACGGTATTGGGTGAGAGCTGCACCAAACGCATAAAATTCCTAATCGGAGGGGAGCCGTAGCTCCCCGTAAACGCGAAAGATAATCTACTGATTATAGATGAGGTTGTGGGCTAAAGGTGTCCTTCGATGCGACCTGCGCTCATTTTACAAATGCGGTCCATCTTGTCGAGGCCTGCAAGTCGGTGCGTAATCATCAGCAGGGTTTTATTCCGACCCAGCGTCTCAAGCAGAGCAAGGATATGGCGTTCGGTTGCTGCGTCCAGCCCTTCCGTCGGTTCATCGAGGATCCACAGCGGCGCATCGTGGAGCAGCGCGCGCGCCAACCCAAGCCTGCGCTGTTCGCCGCCGGAGAGTTGGCGACCGCCTTCACCAAGCCAGGCGTTGAGCCCGTCGTTATCGAGGAGATTGCCCAATTCAACCTGGCGTAATACTTCGGCAAGACGTTCGTCGTGGCTCGCGGGCGCGGCAAGCAGCAGATTATCCCGCAGTGTGTTGTTGAAAACGTGCACCCGCTGGCTTAGAACGCTCACCATGCTGCGCAAGTTAGATTCTTGGTATTCCCTTAATGAAACGCCGTTAAGCAGTATACGGCCTTCCTGAGGGTCCCAGGCGCGGGTCAACAGCTGTGCCAGCGTGGATTTGCCGCAGCCTGTCTTACCCAGCAGCGCCACATGCTCCCCGGCGCGGATGTCCAGACTGATGTCTTCCAGCACCGGCAAGGGTTGATTGGGATAGGCAAAGCTCACTCCCTGAATCGAAATGCTGGTCTCAGGCAACACGGATGCGCCCGTGACAGGAAACACCACGGCGGGCCGCTGGCTAACAATCTGCGTCACCCTTTCGGCAGAGGCCATCACTTGTCCGAAATGCTGGAAGGCTCCGGCCACCGGCCCAAGCGCCTCGAAGGCCGCCAGCGGCGTGAAGACGAACAGGGCCAATAACGCACCCGGCTCAGGCAGCGATCCCACGCCGCCTGCGGCCAGCCACAGCAGCAGACAAAGCGTCAGGCCAGATGCGGCAATCATCAACGCCTGTGAGAGCGCGGAAAGTTTAGCCTGCTGAGCCTGACGGTTAAGCCAGCGTCGTTCGATATCATCAAGCTGTTGCCTGCGCGGCGACTCAACGCCATAAATCACCAGCTCGGACTGACTTTGCAACCATCCGCCAAGCTGGGTGCGATATTCAGCGCGAAGCTGAGTCAGGTCGCGGCCGATAGGTTGGCCCGCACGGTAGAATATAATCGGCAGCAGCACCAGCAGTGCCAGCATAATTCCGCCGAGGGTAAGCGCTAACTGCAGGTCGAGATAGCTCAGTCCGAGGGTTACCCCCACAATCACTACCAGCGCAGCAGTCAGCGGCGAGATGACGCGCAGATAGAGGTGATCAAGCGTATCGACGTCGGCCACCAGTCGATTGAGCAGTTCAGCCTTTTGAAAGCCAGCCAGTCCACCTGGAGAAAGCGGCAGCAGGCGGCTGAAAGTAAACACCCGCAAATGTGCCAGCACGCGGAAGGTGGCGTCGTGGCTTGCCAGCCTCTCGGCATAGCGCCCGGCGGTGCGAAATATTGCCGCGCCGCGAACCCCGGCCGCAGGCAACATGTAGTTAAAACTGTACAGACCAGCGAGTCCGGCAAGCGCTGAAGCGGCAAGGAACCAGCCCGACAGGCTGAGCAAACCGATGCTTGCCAGCAGGGTGATTATGGCGAGCACAACGCCCAGCGCCATGCGCACCCAGTGGCGGCGATACAGTGCAAGATAGGGCAGCAAAATTTTCATGACCGCGTCTCCTGACTCCGCTGGGCAAGCAGTCTGGCAAAAGGCCCCGCCTGAGTGCTCAGCTGCTGGTAACTGCCTTTTTCGACCAGCAGACCGTTGTCCATCACCCACACCTCGTCGTACTGCGCAGCCTCTTCAAGGCGATGAGTGACCAGCAGCGTGGTTTGCTTTTTAGCCGCCGCGTTGATTGCGCTCATCACGCGAGACTCGCTGTCTGCATCAAGGCTGGCAGCGGGCTCATCGAGCAACAGGAGCTGACAGGGGGAGAGCAGGGCACGAGCCACCGCGACGCGCTGTGCCTGTCCAACCGACAGGCGAGCCGCATCTTCGCCGACAGCGGTATCAAGGCCTTCCGGCAGGCGCGGCAGAAACTCGTCAATGTATGAGCGTGCAATGACCTCTTTAAGCAGTGCTTCGCTGGCATTCGGCTGACCCAGCAAAATGTTTTGGCGCAGCGTTTCTTCGGGCAGATGCGGATTTTGCCCCACCCAGCTTATTTGTTGCCGCCATTGCGTCGCGATGATGTCTTTCAACTCCTGCCCATTGACGTGAAGCTGCCCCTGATACGGCATAAAGCCGAGTAGGGCATTGAGCAGAGAGCTTTTGCCGGCACCGCTGAGGCCGACAATCGCGATACTGCGTCCTGCGGGTACGCTGAAGTCCAGCGGGCCGGCAATTTGCTGTCCCTGTGGAGAGAAGATTCGCAGCCCCGCGGCCTCGAGTGCGACCGGGCCGCTGCTTTGCCAATACTGGGTACCTTTCATCGGCTGTTCTGCTTCGGCGGTCAAGAACGTCAGCAGGCTTTCTGCTGCCCCAACCGCCTGTGCCTTGGCGTGGTAAAACACCCCGAGATCGCGCAGCGGCTGGAAGAATTCTGGGGCCAGGATAAGCACCAGAAATCCGGCGAACAGGGTCACTGGTGTGCCGTAATGACCAAAGTCGAGTTCGCCGAGATAGGAGAAGCCAAAGTAAACCGCCACGACGGCAATCGAGATCGAGGCGAAAAACTCCAGCACGGCGGAGGAGAGAAACGCCAGTCTCAGCACTTCCATCGTTCGCGCGCGGAAGTTCTCGGTGGACTCCTCAATTTGGCGGATTTCGGCGTCGGCGCGGTGAAACAGGCGCAGCGTATCCAGGCCGCGCAGGCTGTCAAGAAACTGCCCGCTAAGCCTGGCCAGTGCCTGAAAGTTGCGGCGGTTGGCATCGGCCGCCCCCATGCCCACCAGCGCCATGAAAAGGGGGATTAGCGGCGCCGTCGCCAGCAAAATTAGTGCAGCGGCCCAGTTGATCGGGAAAAGGCTAACCAGAATCAGCAGCGGAATAATACCCGCCAACGCTATCTGCGGCAGATACCGTGCATAGTAGTCGTGCATGTCTTCGATTTGTTCGAGGATGAGCGTCGCCCAGCTTCCTGCTGGTTTGCCTTTGATCCACGCCGGGCCGAGCACGTGCAGGCGGTCCAATACCAGCCGGCGCATCTCCTCACGGATAACGCGACCGCAGACAAAGCCGACCTGTTCGCGTAGCCAGGTCACCCCTGCACGCAGCAAAAAGGTCAATGCTAAAAACAGGAAGCTTTGCCACAGCGTCTCGCGCGGCGTGTGGGTGATGATCAAACTGTGCAGCAGCCCCGCCAGCAGCCAGGCCTGCGCTAAAACAAGCAGACCAGACAACAGGCCAAGCATCATGGAAAGGTGGATCCAGCGCTTTGCTCTCGCACTTTGTTGCTTGAGCCAGCGGATTAACTCTTGTTGCCGTGTTTTGTTCATCCCAGATTTATTCATCCCAGATAAGGCGAATGCAGAACGCATAATCTCAAAAAGCACTGTGAGAGTGCGATTGTCCTTTGTTTTCCGTGTTGGCCGGAAATCCCGCACATTCTACAGGGTCTTTATGGCGCTGAACACACCCGACTTTTACAAAAAAATGCTGCATTTACAAACAAAAAAGGCGACCCGAGGGTCGCCTTATGCTTAGCAGATCAGAACGTTTAACATTCACTGCCAGTGCGTAACATTATTCGACGTTAGCCTGTGCTAAACCGTCGAGATAACGTTCTGCGTCCAGCGCAGCCATACAGCCCGTTCCGGCAGAGGTGATTGCCTGACGATAGATATGGTCCATCACGTCGCCTGCGGCAAAGATGCCCGGAATGCTGGTCTGGGTCGCGTTGCCCTGGATACCTGACTGCACTTTGATGTAGCCGTTTTCGAGCTCAAGCTGACCGCCGAAGATGCCGGTGTTCGGGCTATGGCCGATGGCGATAAACATACCGGCAACGTCCAGACTGCTGATTTCACCGTTGTGTACGTCACGCAGGTTGGCGCCGGTTACACCCATCTCGTCGCCGACAACTTCTTCAAGCGTCTTGTTGGTGTGCAGCACGATTTTACCGCTGGCAACTTTGTCGTGCAGACGGTCAATCAGGATTTTCTCGGCGCGGAAGTTCTCGCGACGGTGAATCAGGTGCACTTCAGACGCGATATTGGCGAGATAAAGTGCTTCTTCAACGGCGGTGTTGCCGCCGCCGACCACCGCGACCTTCTGGTTGCGATAGAAGAAACCGTCGCAGGTTGCGCAGGCAGAAACGCCGCGACCTTTGAAGGACTCTTCTGAAGGCAGACCGAGGTAGCGTGCCGATGCGCCTGTCGCGATGACCAGCGCGTCACAGGTGTACTCTTCGCTGTCACCGAACAGACGGAACGGGCGAGTCTGGAAGTCGACGCGATTAATATGGTCAAAAATGATTTCCGTATTAAATTTTACCGCGTGCTCGTGCATACGTTCCATCAGGCCTGGTCCAGTTAAACCTTCAGGATCTCCCGGCCAGTTTTCCACTTCCGTGGTGGTGGTCAATTGACCGCCTTTTTCGATGCCGGTGATGAGAACCGGCTTCAGGTTGGCGCGCGCAGCATAAACTGCGGCGGTGTAACCCGCAGGGCCGGAGCCTAAAATCAATAACTTACTATGTTTTACTGTACCCATGGGAAATTCATCTCCGTGATGGCGAACTACGTGATGATAGGGATTGTAGGGAAAAGTGCGGCGTAAAAAAAGCATACTCCGATGTTGTTAGCGATTTGTCTGATAGTTTTTACCTGTAATCGCAGGTAAAAATGATTTTGGTATGAGTTTCTCTTTTTACTTTTGTTATTGTTCAATCTGAAAAGACAGCGAAAAAGGACGTTGAGGGTTTTCAATCTGGCACGTTCTTCTGATTTTGCTTCTTTTGCTTTGACAATCCGCTGTGCATTTGCGAAAACATCTAGGTAAGAAGAAATTAAACGCCAGCTTGTGTCTCAAAATTACGCAATGTGATGCCGGTTTACCCGTTGTGGGTATTGCAGTGTTCACTTTTTAGACATCGGCAGCTACGAGTTTAGGTTTTATTGCGCCTAATTAGTCACTTAGCGTTATTTCTTTTTTTGGCTTCACTAAAAAAATTCGTTTTCTTCTGACAGGGGCAAGACGTCTTAAGGTGAGTCGCAACCTATAAAAAACAGGTCTTCGCTTAGGATAAACCCTTATTACATTGAAGTTGGTTAGGGTATGGCAAGTGCATGGAAGGACATCAGAGAGATAATAATAATGGTAGATAACAAGAAACGTCCGGGAAAAGATCTCGACCGCATTGACCGTAACATTCTTAATGAGCTGCAAAAGGATGGCCGGATCTCTAACGTTGAGCTTTCCAAGCGTGTAGGTTTGTCGCCTACGCCATGTCTGGAACGCGTTCGTCGTCTGGAACGTCAGAATTTCATTCATGGGTACACTGCGTTGCTTAATCCACACTATCTGGATGCTTCGTTGCTGGTTTTCGTTGAGATTACCCTCAACCGTGGTGCACCGGATGTGTTTGAGCAATTCAATGCAGCAGTACAAAAACTAGAAGATATTCAGGAGTGTCACCTGGTTTCTGGGGACTTCGACTACTTGTTGAAAACCCGTGTACCTGACATGTCTGCTTACCGTAAACTGCTGGGCGAAACGCTGCTTCGTTTACCTGGCGTTAACGACACCCGTACCTACGTGGTAATGGAAGAAGTGAAACAGACTAACCGCCTGGTCATTAAGACTCGGTAAGTAAAAGGTACAGGTGCAAAACCTAATTAATTTAGCTACACTCCTGTGTATCCATACAGCTCTGGCGTCGGGAACTTTTCTCGGCGCTATCGCTATTTCAGTTCACAGGAACCTGGAGAGCCTTTCTTGAGCCAGGAATATACAGAAGATAAAGACGTTACCCTGAAAAAACTCAGCAGCAGCCGCCGTATTCTGGAGGCCTTGCTGGTTGTGGTAGCGGTGTTTGCTGTTTACCTTATGGCAGCACTACTCAGTTTCAATCCGTCCGACCCGAGCTGGTCTCAAACCTCTTGGCACGGTCCTATCCATAATTTGGGTGGCGGTGTCGGAGCCTGGATGGCCGATACGCTATTCTTCATTTTTGGCGTGTTGGCGTATGCCATTCCGCCAATCATGATCTGCCTTTGCTGGGCCTCTTTCCGCCAGCGAGACAGTCAGGAATATATCGACTTTTTCACTCTGTCATTACGTCTGATAGGGACGCTGGCGCTCGTTATTACGTCATGCGGTCTTGCGTCACTTAACATTGATGACCTCTATTACTTCGCTTCTGGCGGCGTGATAGGCAGTCTGCTGGGCACAGCCATGACGCCGTGGTTCAACAACGTAGGGGGCACGCTGGTGCTGCTTTGCGTGTGGGCCGCCGGTCTGACGCTGTTTACCGGCTGGTCATGGCTGACGATCGCCGAGAAAATTGGCGGCGCGGTGCTAGGGGTGACCACCTTTATGACCAACCGCTCTCGCCGTGACGACGACTACGACTACGACGATCGCCATGACCATGACGATCCGCTGCTGGACGACGAAGAACATCCTGTTCGCGCGCCGGTTTCCGCTGCGCCAGCGGTTGCTGTGTCTGCCGCCGCTCTGGCTGCCGAAGACGATGACGTCCTGTTCTCCGCGCCTTCAGTGCACGGCACGCCGGTCGCACCTCAGGCCGCTGCAGCGGTTAATGCTGCGCCGCAGTCTGAGGTTGAGCCGGTCGCCCCTGTGCATCAGGAACCTGCTGCCGTCACGCCGGCACCTGTGCAGCCACAGGCCCCGGTACAGCAGTATTCATCTGTTCAACAGGTCTCTGTGCAACCTTTACCCGTGCAACAGCAGGCACCGACGCCGGCCGTCAACGATGCGCAACAGCCTGGACATCCAGAAACGCCACCGCTTTACAGCTTCGAATTGCCGGAAGAAACGCCTGCACCGAGAAACGTTCAGCCTTCCGCGACTTCTCGTCGCTTTGATGAGCCGCAGTTGGGCGACTGGAATCAGGTCACTGAACCGCATCACGAGCGTTCACCGTTTGATTTCAATGCTGCTCCAGAAGTGGCGAGTATTGCCGCAACGGCGGCGCTGGCAACCGGTTTGGCGCAGGCAGGGAAATCTGCCGCCGCCGAGGCTGGCAATACCTTTATGCCCGCGTTCAGCGCAGTCAGTGATGAGAATCCGCAAATCAAGAAAGGCTTCGGCCCTGAGCTACCTCGTCCGAATCCTGTCAAGCTGCCAACGCGCCGTGAGCTAGCTTCCTATGGCATCAAGCTGCCGTCGCAACGTATCGCCGAGCAGCAGGAGCAGGAAGCCGCACGCCGTGCGCAGGAAGCACAGGCTCAGCAAGAGCAGGCTGCATCCCACTCGGTTGAGGACCAAGAGGCGATGCAGGAAGCCGCGCTCAGGCAGGCATTTGTCGATCAACAGAATCAGCGCTACGGCCAGACCGAAAGCCAGGCTTTCGAACAGGCAAGCGAAGAAACAGTAGACGATGAAGATGCGCTGTTACAGGCTCAACTGCGTCAGGAATTTGCCGCACGTGAGCAGGCGCGTTACCAAACTGCCGAACCTGAGCAGGCGCACGTTCAGCCTTATCAGGAGACCACTTTCCGTCAGGAAGTGCCTCAGTACGATCAGGCTGCGCGCGTGAGCCCGGTGTCGAGCCAGAATATTAGCACCCACGACGCCTTCAATTTCTCTCCGATGGCTGACTTGGTTGACGATACGCCGGTCGAGCCGCTATTTACGCTCTCTCCGCAGGTTGATGAGTCAAGGCAACCTTCTGCCTACAGTCAAAGTGCACCTTCTGCGCCGATTGAGACTTCGCAGCCCGTCGAGCCGCAGAAACCGCAGATGGACAGCCTAATTCACCCTGCGTTGATGCGTAACGAGCATCCTGTCAGCAGACCGACCACGCCATTGCCAAGCCTTGATCTCCTGACCTCGGCCCCGGCAACGGAAGAACCGGTCGACATGTTTGCGCTTGAGCAAACGGCGCAGCTCATTGAAGCCCGTCTGAATGACTATCGCATCAAGGCCGAAGTGGTCGACAAGCTGCCTGGCCCAGTCATCACCCGTTTCGAACTTGATCTGGCACCGGGCGTAAAAGCGGCACGTATTTCAAACCTGTCTCGCGACCTCGCACGTTCACTGTCTACCGTGGCCGTACGTATCGTCGAGGTTATTCCAGGCAAGCCTTACGTCGGCCTGGAGCTGCCAAACAAAAAGCGTCAGACGGTTTACCTGCGCGAAGTGCTCGATTGCCCGCAGTTTAAAAACGATCCCTCTCCGCTGACCGTGGTACTGGGTAAAGACATCGCCGGAGAACCGGTGGTGGCAGACCTCGCGAAAATGCCTCACCTGCTGGTAGCCGGTACTACGGGTTCCGGTAAATCGGTGGGCGTTAACGCCATGATCCTCAGCATGCTGTATAAGGCCACGCCGGAAGACGTGCGCTTTATCATGATCGACCCGAAAATGCTCGAGCTGTCAGTGTATGAAGGCATCCCTCATCTGTTGACCGAAGTGGTCACTGATATGAAAGATGCCGCTAATGCGCTGCGCTGGTGTGTCGGTGAGATGGAGCGACGTTATAAGCTAATGTCGGCGCTTGGCGTGCGTAACCTTGCCGGTTACAACGAGAAGATTAAAGAAGCGGAAGCGATGGGATGGCCAATCCCTGATCCATTCTGGAAGCCTAGCGACAGCATGGGTCACGAGCCGAGAAAGCTCGGGAAAGAACCGTTTATCGTCGTGCTGGTTGACGAGTTTGCCGACCTGATGATGACCGTAGGTAAAAAGGTCGAAGAACTGATTGCTCGTCTGGCGCAGAAAGCACGTGCGGCGGGTATTCACCTGGTTCTCGCGACCCAGCGTCCTTCGGTTGACGTTATCACCGGTCTAATCAAGGCAAATATCCCAACCCGTATCGCCTTTACGGTCTCGAGCAAAATCGACTCGAGGACTATACTCGATCAGGGCGGCGCGGAATCATTGCTGGGGATGGGTGACATGCTTTATATGGCCCCTAACTCATCGATTCCTATCCGCGTTCACGGCGCATTCGTTCGCGACCAGGAAGTGCACGCGGTCGTTCAAGACTGGAAAGCGCGCGGGCGTCCTCAATACATCGACAGCATTATCAAGGGCGGTGAAGAGGGCGAAGGCGGCGCGGCCGGTTTGGAGGAGGGCGAGGAGCTTGATCCGTTATTCGATCAGGCCGTGGAGTTTGTGGTTGAAAAACGTCGTGCATCGATCTCCGGCGTTCAGCGTCAGTTCCGCATCGGGTATAACCGTGCGGCGCGAATCGTTGAGCAAATGGAGGCGCAGTCTATTGTCAGTGCACCGGGACACAACGGTAACCGTGAAGTTCTTGCACCGCCTCCTCACGAATAAGTGGGGAGTTCTCAAGGGCCGCGAATGCGGCCCTTGGCTATTTCAGCAAATGCAAAGAATCGTAAAAGCTAACCTTCTCAGACGATTGAGCTATCGAAGCGTCCCTTGCTTCGCTAAAGTTTAGCTCCTGGGGTTGTTTTCCCGGGTATTCCCCCAATTGTTGGGAGAGGTCGTCTGTTCGCAATGGATTTTGAGGTAACAATAACAATGAAGAAATTATTAGCCGTAAGCTGTTTATTGACCGCATTTATTTCAGGATCTGTGCTGGCCGACGCCAGCAGCGATTTAAAGAGCCGCCTCGGTAAGCTGAATACCTTCCACGCCAGCTTTACGCAAACCGTAACCGGCGATGACGGTTCCAATATCCAGCAGGGAGAAGGCCAACTGTGGGTGAAGCGTCCGAACCTGTTTAACTGGCACATGACAACGCCGGACGAAAGCATTCTGGTTTCAGACGGTAAGACGCTGTGGTTCTACAACCCGTTCGTTGAGCAGGTAACGGCGACCTGGCTTAAAAATGCCACCGGCAATACGCCGTTCATGCTGATTACTCGTAACGACAGCAGCGACTGGGCAAAATATAACGTTTCGCAAAAGGGGGATGACTTCAATCTGACTCCGAAATCGGCGACCGGTAACCTGAAGCAATTCTCAATTACCGTCACCCCGACCGGCACCATCAAAAGCTTTACCGCGATTGAACAAGACGGGCAGCGTAGCGCCTACGCGCTGAAGGGCGAGCCAAATGCCGCCGTCGATGATGCTAAATTTAAATTTACTCCGCCTAAAGGCGTCACGCTGGACGATCAGCGTCAGTGAGGACTTGGTGAGCAATCTGTCACTCGATTTTTCCCACAATGAGTTTCAGCCACTGGCCGCAAGAATGCGGCCGGTAACGCTGGCTGAATATATTGGTCAGCAGCATCTGCTGGCTCCCGGAAAACCTTTGCCGCGCGCTATCGAGGCGGGGCAACTGCACTCCATGATCCTGTGGGGACCGCCGGGAACGGGAAAAACGACGCTGGCCGAGCTCATTGGTCGCTACGCCAATGCCGACGTTGAACGCATTTCTGCGGTGACGTCCGGCATCAAAGAGATCCGCGAGGCGATTGAGCGAGCGCGTCAGAACCGTGACGTAGGCCGCCGCACCATTCTGTTCGTTGACGAGGTCCATCGTTTCAACAAAAGTCAGCAGGATGCTTTTTTGCCGCACATTGAAGACGGCACCATCACCTTCATTGGCGCGACAACCGAGAACCCTTCGTTTGAGCTTAACTCCGCACTGCTGTCACGTGCCCGCGTTTATCTGCTGAAAGCCTTGACCCCAGACGATATCGAGAAGGTTATCGATCAGGCGATGAGCAATGCCGACCGTGGCTATGCGGGGCAAAATATTCGTATTCCGCCGCAGACGCGCCGTATGTTGGCCGAGTTGGTTAACGGTGATGCTCGCCGAGCGTTGAACAGCGTCGAAATGATGGCGGATATGGCCGAAGTCGATGCTAACGGGGTAAGAATACTGACGCCGGAGCTGCTGAAAGAGATCTCGGGCGAGCGCAGCGCACGTTTCGATAACAAGGGCGATCGCTATTACGATTTGATTTCTGCGCTGCATAAATCAGTGCGCGGTTCGGCACCCGATGCGGCGCTGTACTGGTATGCACGGATTATTACCGCCGGGGGTGACCCGCTTTACGTGGCAAGGCGTCTGTTGGCTATCGCGTCCGAAGACGTCGGCAACGCCGATCCGCGCGGTATGCAGGTGGCGATAGCTGCCTGGGACTGCTTCACCCGCGTTGGTCCGGCGGAGGGTGAAAGGGCTATCGCTCAGGCCATCGTGTATCTTGCCTGCGCGCCGAAGAGCAATGCCGTTTACACCGCCTTCAAAGCCGCGATGCGTGACGCCAAAGAGCAGGCCGATTTTGACGTGCCTGAACATCTGCGCAATGCGCCGACCAAGCTGATGAAAGAAATGGGCCTCGGGGCAGAGTACCGCTACGCGCACGACGAACCCAACGCCTATGCCGCTGGCGAGAACTATTTCCCCCCTGAGATGGCCAAAACGCAGTACTATTATCCGTCCGCACGCGGCATGGAAGGAAAAATCGGAGAAAAGCTGGCGTGGTTGGCTGAACAAGATCAAAATAGCCCGACAAAACGCTACCGATAAATTTGCTGTTGCGGTAAGGTTATCGCTGATAACTCTTTGACATGCTGCCGTTTCAGGCAGTATGTGCCATCAAAATTTTATTTAATTCAAAACTAACAGGATTAGCATGCTCGATCCCAATCTGCTGCGTAATGAGCTAGACGCAGTTGCAGAAAAACTCGCTCGCAGAGGTTTTAAACTCGATGTAGAAGCATTGCGTGCTCAAGAAGAGCGTCGCAAAGTGCTGCAAGTTGAAACGGAAAATCTTCAGGCTGAAAGGAATGCACGATCGAAATCGATCGGTGCGGCCAAGGCTCGCGGCGAAGACATCGATGCCCTGCGTCAGGAAGTTAACGAACTGGGTGACAAGCTGAGCGCGGCTAAATCCGAGCTAGAAGCACTGCTGGAAGATATGAACAAAGTCACTCAGGCGCTGCCAAACCTGCCTGATGATTGCGTTCCTGTTGGTAAAGATGACAGTGAAAACCTCGAAGTCAGCCGTTGGGGCGAGCCGCGTCAATTCGACTTTGAAGTTCGCGACCACGTTTCCCTTGGCGAACTGGCCGGTGGCCTGGATTTCGCCGCCGGTGTTAAACTGACCGGTGCTCGCTTCGTTGTGATGCAGGGGCAAATTGCCCGTATGCACCGCGCGCTGTCGCAGTTTATGCTCGATCTGCACACCGAGCAGCACGGTTATATCGAAACTGCCGTGCCGTATCTGGTGAACCACGATTCACTGTTTGGTACCGGTCAGTTGCCGAAATTTGGCGAAGACCTGTTCCATACCAAGCCACTGGGCGAAGAAGCGGGCAGCAGCAACTATGCGTTGATCCCAACTGCCGAAGTGCCGTTGACTAACCTGGCGCGCGACGAAATTCTTGAAGAAGAATCTCTGCCGCTCAAGTTGACTGCGCACACGCCGTGCTTCCGCTCTGAGGCCGGTTCTTACGGTCGCGATACCCGTGGTCTGATCCGTATGCACCAGTTCGACAAAGTCGAGATGGTACAGATAGTCCGTCCTGAAGACTCCATGCAGGCG
The DNA here is from genome assembly GCF_002093665.1 of Rouxiella badensis. GTDB lineage: Bacteria > Pseudomonadota > Gammaproteobacteria > Enterobacterales > Enterobacteriaceae > Rouxiella > Rouxiella badensis. The sequence goes on from NZ_MRWE01000021.1 coordinate 47,042, forward strand.
TTGGAAGAGCTGACCGGCCATGCCGAGAAAGTACTGCAACTGCTGAACCTGCCGTATCGTAAAATGCTGCTGTGCACCGGTGATATGGGCGCAGGCTCTTGCAAGACGTACGATCTGGAAGTGTGGCTGCCTGCGCAGAACACCTATCGTGAGATCTCCTCATGCTCAAACATGTGGGATTTCCAGGCACGTCGTATGCAGGCTCGTACCCGCAGTAAAACCGAGAAGAAACCCCGTTTGGTCCATACCCTGAATGGTTCTGGTCTGGCAGTGGGCCGTACTCTGGTTGCGGTTCTCGAGAACTACCAGCAGGCAGACGGCCGCATTGCGGTACCAGAAGTTCTGCGTCCTTATATGCGTGGACTGGAATTCATCGGTTAATTTACCGGGTAAAGAATCCCCTTCCCTTGCATTCACAAAGGCCGATCGCTTACACGATTGGCCTTTGTTTTTAGGCGTAAGGGAACAGGGCAGAGCGATGATCTTCATCGGCGATATTTTTTAATCGAAACGGGAATACAACTTAAATATTTATCAAATATCTAGCGCGCCTGTTGAATAAATCCCTTACTTATCATTTTGATACCCATTTTTTATTTTTGACACTTAGCGGCAACGTTTAGTGATTGATTAGTTATTTAAATCATAGAAATACAGATTGTGCGGCGGAGTGATTTCGCCCAATTGACTTTTATCCGGCCAGTGGCATTATGCGCGCAATTTCATCGTATTTCTGGTCGCTCATTCCCTATGTCTGCTTACTCTCGCCCGGTGCTATTGCTGCTCTGTGGCCTTTTACTGTTGACCGTGTCCATTGCGGTTTTGAGCACCCTCGTCCCTTTATGGCTGACGCATGAAGCCCTGCCCACCTGGAAAGTTGGGCTGGTAAGTTCTTCATACTATGCAGGTAATTTAGTCGGCACGCTGATAGCGGGCCGCCTGATTAAACGCCTGGGCTTTAACGTCAGTTATCAGCTTTCCTGCATTCTTTTCGCCGTGGCGACCGCCGGTCTGGCACTGTCTGTGAATTTCTTGGGCTGGATAAGCTGGCGTTTTATGGCCGGTGTGGGCTGTGCGTTAATCTGGGTAGTCGTTGAGAGCGCATTGCTGCGTAGCGGCACGGTTAAAAATAGGGGGCAGCTGCTTGCCGCCTATATGATTGTCTATTATATCGGCACCGTAGCCGGGCAACTGCTGCTGGGCAAAGTCTCGACCGAACTGTTTACCGTTATCCCGTGGGTAACCGGACTGATTGTGGTCGCTATGCTGCCACTGCTGTTTGCGCACATCGCCAATCAGGACAGCGAACAGCCACACATCTCTATTTGGCCTATGTTCAAACGCCGCAGCGCCCGTCTGGGCATTAACGGCTGTGTGATTTCGGGTATTGTACTGGGTTCATTATACGGCCTGATGCCGCTGTTCCTGGCTCATCGCGGGTTAAGCGATGCGGACGTCGGTTACTGGATGGCACTGCTGGTAAGTTCCGGCATTATCGGTCAGTGGCCGGTTGGGCGTCTCGCTGACCGCTATGGTCGTTTGACGGTGCTGCGGGTTCAGGTGTTTGTGGTCATTCTGGGCAGTATCGCCATGCTCAGCGGCTATGCAATGGCGCCCGCGTTGTTCATCCTCGGCTGTGCAGGCTTTACGCTGTATCCGGTAGCGATGTCTTGGGCCTGTGAAAAGGTGAACCCCGACGAGCTGGTCGCCATGAATCAGGCGTTGCTGATGAGTTATACCATCGGAAGCCTGGCCGGTCCTTCAATGACTGCAATGCTGATGCAGAACTACTCTGACCGCGTACTGTTTGTGATGATAGCCGCGGTGGCGTTGGTCTACCTGGTGATGCTGCTGCGCAAGGCGGACCATCAGTCTACCCCTGTTGCCACTGCCTGAATTATCAATCAGTTAACAGGAAAACTCATTTTCGTCGCAACAAGGCGGCAAGAGAACTCATCCCGATGAGCTGATATAGGTCAGTGATTCGGGTGATTGAGCGCAGCCAACCCGGCTGCGGCTCCAGAGACCAGGGACTTTAGTACATCACTTTGTGGCCGTAGCCTTCTAAAATTCCCTTCACCCTATCCATAATCTCTTTCGTCGGCGGACTCACGCCATCTAGCCCATACTTCTCGCCCATCGCAGTCCATTTATGCTTGCCAAGCTCGTGATACGGCAGCAGCTCAATCTTCTCGATGTTGGTCATGTCTTTGGTAAATTCACCGAGTTTATGCGCCGACTCATCATCGTCTGACCAGCCGGGAACCACGACATAGCGGATCCAGGTGCGCTGATTGCGTTTTGCCAGATACTGCGCAAACTCCAGCGTACGGTGATTTGATACGCCGACCAGCTTCTGGTGGACTTCGTCATTCATCTGCTTGAGGTCAAGCATCACCAGGTCGGTCGCGTCGATCAGTTCATCAATGACCGGATCATAACGGCGCACAAAGCCGTTGGTGTCGAGGCAGGTGTTAATCCCCTCGGTATGGCATGCGCGGAACCAGTCGCGAACAAACTCTGCCTGCAAAATGGCCTCACCGCCCGAGGCCGTCACGCCGCCACCGGAAGCGTTCATAAAGTGGCGATAGCTCACCACCTCTTTCATCAGGTCTTCAACATTGATCTCTTTACCGCCGTGAGTGTCCCACGTATCGCGATTGTGGCAATACATGCAACGCATCAGGCAGCCCTGAAAGAAGACGATAAAACGGATACCGGGACCGTCAACGGTACCGCAAGATTCGTAGGAGTGGATGCGACCTTGAACAGACATTGCGGGTGTTCTCCAATGTGAAAAGGCTCCACGTGAGCGGAGCCTTAAAGAACGAAGCGATTAACTCATCACTCTCTTACAGCGTTTTAGTAAAGGTACGGGTAATCACGTCCTGCTGCTGTTCTTTGGTTAGTGAGTTGAAGCGTACTGCATAGCCTGAAACGCGGATAGTCAGCTGAGGGAATTTCTCAGGATTTTCCATGGCCTCCAGCAGCATCTCGCGGTTCATTACGTTAACGTTCAGATGCTGACCGCCTTCGATAGACGATTCGTGATGGAAGTAACCGTCCATCAGACCCGCCAGATTGGCTTTACGCACGTCATCATCTTTACCCAGTGCGTTTGGCACAATGGAGAAGGTGTAGGAAATTCCGTCCTTCGCGTAGGCAAACGGCAGTTTGGCTACCGAGGTCAGAGAGGCAACCGCGCCTTTCTGGTCACGGCCATGCATTGGGTTAGCGCCTGGACCAAACGGTGCACCCGCGCGACGGCCGTCTGGGGTGTTACCGGTTTTCTTACCGTACACCACGTTTGAGGTGATGGTAAGCACTGACTGGGTCGCTACGGCATCGCGGTAGGTTGGCAGTTTCTGAATTTTCTTCATAAAACGTTCAACCAGGTCGCAGGCGATATCATCAACGCGTGAATCATTGTTACCGAACTGTGGGTACTCGCCTTCGATTTTAAAGTCTACGGCAAGACCGTCTTCATCACGAATCGTGCTGACTTTGGCATACTTGATGGCCGCAAGTGAGTCGGCGGCGACTGAAAGCCCAGCAATACCACAGGCCATGGTGCGATAGACGTCGCGGTCGTGCAGCGCCATCAGCGAGGCTTCATAGCTGTATTTGTCGTGCATGTAGTGAATACAGTTCAGTGCGGTCACATACTGTTTCGCCAGCCAGTCCATAAAGTGATCCATACGTTCCATCACTTTATCGTAGTCGAGAACCTCATCCATCATCGGCGCTTCTTTAGGGCCAACCTGAATTTTCAGCTTTTCATCCACGCCGCCGTTAATGGCGTACAGCATAGTTTTCGCCAGATTAGCGCGTGCGCCAAAGAACTGCATCTGTTTGCCGACAATCATCGGACTTACGCAGCAGGCGATTGCATAATCGTCATTGTTGAAATCCGGACGCATCAAATCATCGTTTTCATACTGAATGGATGAGGTGTCGATAGACACTTTGGCGGCGTATTTCTTAAAGTTCACCGGCAGTTTTTCAGACCACAGGATGGTCATGTTTGGCTCCGGTGACGGACCCATGGTGTAGAGAGTATTCAGGAAACGATAACTGTTTTTAGTCACTAAAGTACGGCCGTCTACGCCCATCCCGGCGAGAGACTCAGTCGCCCAGATTGGGTCACCGGAGAACAGCTCGTCATATTCTGGCGTACGCAGGAAGCGCACCATGCGAAGTTTCATCACCAGATGGTCAATCAGCTCCTGCGCCTGCTCTTCGTTCAGCTTACCGGCCTTGATGTCGCGCTCGATAAAGATATCGAGGAAGGTGGACACGCGGCCAAACGACATGGCTGCACCGTTCTGCGATTTTACTGCGGCGAGGTAGCCGAAGTAGGTCCATTGAACGGCTTCTTGTGCACTGTTAGCCGGTCCTGAAATGTCGAAACCGTATTTGGCGGCCATCTCTTTTATTTGAGCCAGCGCACGATGCTGTTCGGCAATCTCTTCGCGCAGTTGCAGCGTCATTTGCAGGTCTTCGCCATTTTCGAGACGAGATTGCAGAGACTGGAACTGGGCAAGTTTGTCAGCCATCAGGAAGTCGATACCGTAAAGCGCTACGCGACGATAGTCACCGATGATGCGTCCACGACCATAGGCATCAGGCAGACCGGTCAGTACACCGGATTTGCGGCAGTTAAGGATGTCTTTGGTGTAAACGTCAAATACGCCCTGATTATGGGTTTTACGGTATTCGGTGAAGACTTTTTTCAACTGTGGGTCAAGTTCGCGGCCATAGACCTTACAGGAGCCTTCAACCATTTTGATGCCGCCAAACGGGATAATGGCACGTTTCAACGGCGCGTCGGTTTGCAGGCCGACGATGGCTTCCAGCGATTTATTGATGTATCCCGCATCGTGCGAGGTAATGGTGGAGGCGAGGTCGGTATCGAAATCCACAGGCGCTTTGGTGGCGTTCTCCTGCTTGATACCCTCCATGACGCTGTCCCAGAGGGTAGTGGTCGCTTGCGTTGCGCCAGCCAGGAAAGATTCGTCACCCTCGTAAGGGGCGTAGTTTTTCTGAATGAAGTCGCGAACGTTAACTTCGGTCTGCCATTCTCCCGGGGTAAAATCTTGCCATGCAGAGGTCAATTTTTCATTGAGATTAGACATTTTGTACCTACCTTCTAATTTTGATTTTTCAAGAAATTGCGTTATCGAGATAACTTGAAAACAAGTTTAAAAATTTTGAGACAAGCCGCGTCGGATATTAGTGAGGCTGCTCATCACGGAGATATATGACCCAGTAGGTCAGGCCGACCAGCAGACCACCGCCGATGATGTTGCCAATAGTCACTGGGATCAGATTGTCGACGATAAAGTTGGTGATATTGAGTTCGGCGAACTTCTCTGGTGCGCTGCCAACGGCTTGCCAGAAGCTGGCTGGCGCGAAACATTTGATGACGATGCCCAGTGGGATCATGAACATGTTGGCGATGCTGTGTTCGAATCCGCTGGCAACGAACATCGCGACCGGCAGAATCATGGCGAACATTTTGTCCATCAGGCTGCGGCCCGAGTAGCTCATCCACACCGCAAGACAGACCATCAGATTGGCCAAAATGCCGAGGCAAACGGCCTCGATGAAGGTGTGATGCATTTTATGGTCGGCGGTTTGCAGTGCGTTGAGTCCCCACAGACCGTTGTCGGTCATCATCATGCCGGAGAACCAGATCAACGCGACAAACAGCAACGCACCGATCAGATTACCGATATAAACATTTGCCCAGTTGCGTGCGAGCTGCCCCCAGGTAATTCGGCCACTGGCCTTGGCGATGACGATAAGCACGGTGGAGGTAAACAGGTCTGCGCCGCAGACCACCACCAGCATCAGGCCGAGTGAGAAACAGATGCCCCCAACCAGTTTTGCCAAGCCGAAAGGCACGGCGGCAGTGCCGGTGGTTGAGGTCAGGTAGAAAACAAAGGCTATCGAAATAAAGACGCCAGCGGTTATCGCCAGGAAAAAAGTTTTGATAGGTTGCTTAGTGGCTTTGTACACCCCTGCATCTTCAGCAACTTTTGCTGTGGCAGCGGGTAATAATAAATTGAAGGGGTTGTCAGCGTTCACATTAACTCTCTCTTATGAAGGGCCATGCACTGCAAGAAAGATATTAGCAACGTAGTGTAGTTGAGATATTGATTTGGATCATAAGTCGGGTCTGAACGAGGGAGTGTTGCGGGATTTTAATACGTAGTTTTATAGTTAACCTTATGATTTTTAATGTAAAAAAACTTTTTAATTCTTGCAAAAAATGTTGAAGGTAACCTGAGGTTATTGCGCTTGTTCATTGAATTATATGCAATAATCAGAAATTACCCTGCGGTACGAACCTTTGGGGCTGTCTGTTATTTTGAAATATAAAAGTGCCGCTTTGCAGCGTATTTTAATGTCAGGGAGCAATTTTGCGATATTTAACGCTTGTTTGCTCGGAGAGTCAAAGCAGTTAAACCAATTTTTTTTTTCACTGGAATCGAGGTCGTGAAAACCGGCTTATTTTTCATAACGTACTAATAAAAAACCGGCAGTTTCCCGCCGGTTTGATGGAGTCAATGATCAGGCTGAAGCCTTAGGCTTTTGACCAGTGACGACGCTTGGCGGCCTGCAATTTTTCGTAAGCGGCCAGCAGACCCTGATGCGCTGGCAGCGCTTTTAGCTCGGGGTCAACCGCAAACAGGCCATGGAAACGCTCTTCACCGCTGATAGCAGCAGAAGCACGGTCAACGGCTTCCTGACCGTACATCTTAACAAACGCCGTGTAGTACTGAGACGCTTCGCGCTCTGGCTCAAGCGCCAGCTGCAGCAGCGTTTGCAGGCAACGGTAGTAGTTGTTGCGTTCTGCGCTGTAAACGGAGGCGTTAAACTCGTGCGCCCATTCAGCCCAGGTCAGCGCTTGATCCATATCCCCGCCGGCCAGCGCCAGCATAGATTTCAGCTCGCCAATGCGCAGCGTGTACCAGCCGTTGTCTTTACCGCTGGCAATGCCTAGCAGTTCACGAACGCGGGTGAAGTCGTCCAGACCTTCGTCGTCCAGCTGGGTGATCATTTCCAGATATTCTTCTGGAGCGAAATCGCTGTCCGGAAGCGCCAGGATTTGCTCGCGCAGGTGGGCGCCCATGCTGTTATTAGCCAGCAGCAGGTCTTCGGCAGGGTAAATATCGGACATGCCTGGAACGATGATGCGGCAAGCGTAAACGTCGAGATGCTCATAGTCGGCGATGTAAACCTCGGCGTCTTCTTTGTCGAAGATAGCCATCAGCGTCGCGAACTCTTCTTCGGTGGTCCCGCTGAAGCTCCAGTCAACGAACGGATAGTCTGCGTCCTGCTTGAACAGGTCCCAACAGATAAGGCCGCTTGAGTCGATGAAGTGGGTTTCAAGGTTCGCATGCTCTGCCACTTCTTCATCATCGAAGGTCGGTGCAGTGAACACGTCGAGATCTTTCAGGCTACGGCCCTGCAGCAGTTCGGTAACGGTACGCTCAAGCGCAACGCCGAAGTCAGGGTGAGCGCCGAAGGAGGCGAAACAGGTGCCATTGGCTGGGTTAAACAGCACGACGCAGATAACCGGATATTCGCCGCCCAGGGAGGCGTCGTAAGAAAGAATAGGGAAGCCTTCTTCTTCCAGTTTGGCAATCGCTTCAACGACGCCAGGATAGCGCGCCAGCACGTCGGCAGGAATTTCCGGCAGGCTGATAGATTCAGCGATGATGCGATTCTTGACATAACGTTCGAAGACTTCTGACAGACCCTGAACGCGCGCTTCGTTAGCGGTATTACCCGCAGACATGCCGTTGGAGACATACAGGTTACCGATAATGTTCATCGGAATGTAGACGGTTTGCTGGTCTGACTGACGGGTGAACGGCAGGGCACAGATACCGCGATCGGCATTGCCGGACTGCAGGTCGATCAACTCGCTGCCGGTCAGCTCTTTCTCTGCGTCATAGAACGCATGCAGACGCTCATCGAGAATGCCCGCAGGCAGACTGTTGTCGGCCGGGATCGGGAACCATTTTTCATTTGGGTAGTGAACGAAATCGCCTTCGGCAATATCTTTTCCGAGATAGAAGTCGGCGAAAAAGTAGTTGGTAGACAGGCGTTCGAAATATTCGCCCAGCGCCGAGGCCAATGCCGCTTTTTTACTGGCTCCCTTGCCGTTGGTAAAGCACAGCGGGCAGTCGCGGTCGCGGATATGCACGGACCAGACGTGCGGGACCGGATTCAGCCACGAGGCCTCTTCAATATTGAAGCCGAGGTCGGTGAGTTTTTGCTGAAAACGGGAGATGGAGTCTTCCAGCGCCGCGTCTTTGCCAGGGATAAAAGTTTGCGTCATTGAGTTCACTTTTGTGCGTTCTAAAAACGCGCAATGATACGGGGTTTTTGACCTGAGCTCCACGTATTCATGCCACTAAGGAAAAAGAATATGACGGCCGCCGACATGAATTTTATTACTGATTATTAATCTTTGGTGAATAACAATTGCAGCCGGTGGTGACCAGTGATAAAACCGATAAACTGGTTGTTGATAAACGCAAACGATTCAATGTGGCGAACTATCAACAACTCAACTGGCTTTCAAGTAGCTATCAAAGAGAAGTGGTGAGGGGAAATGACTCAGGTTTATAATTTTAGCTCAGGTCCGGCAATGATCCCGGCTGAAGTCTTACGTCGTGCTGAACAAGAACTCTGTAACTGGCACGGTCTCGGTACCTCGGTGATGGAAATCAGTCACCGTAGCAAGGAGTTTATTCAGGTAGCCGAGGAATCCGAAAAGGATATTCGTGACCTGATGAACATCCCCTCGAACTATAAAGTGCTGTTCTGTCACGGTGGCGCGCGCGCCCAGTTCGCTGCTATTCCACTGAACCTGCTGGGCGACAAAGCCACCGCTGACTATATCGACGGCGGCTACTGGGCGCACAGCGCGGTCAAAGAAGCGCAGAAATATTGCACCCCGAACGTCATCGACATCACCACCACTCAGGGTGACAAACGTGGTCTGCTGCCAATGAGCGAGTGGAAACTCAGCAAAGACGCAGCCTATGTTCACTACTGCCCGAACGAAACCATCGACGGCCTGGCTATCACCGAAATGCCTGATTTTGGCGATAAAGTCGTCATTGCCGACTACTCATCAACCATTCTGTCCGGCCCAATCGACGTGAGCCGCTTTGGCGTTATTTACGCCGGCGCGCAGAAAAATATCGGTCCTGCGGGACTGACGCTGGTTATCGTCCGCGACGATCTGTTGGGTAAAGCCCGTAAAGAGCTGCCTTCTATCCTCGACTATACCGTGCTGGCAGAGAACGACTCCATGTTCAACACGCCGCCGACTTTCGCCTGGTACCTGTCTGGCATGGTCTTTAAATGGCTGAAAGAGCAGGGCGGTCTGGTCGAAATCGAAAAACGCAACAAGGCCAAGGCCGAGCTGCTTTACAGCACCATCGACAACAGCAGTTTCTACCGTAATCAGGTGGCTGACGCTAACCGTTCACGCATGAACGTGCCGTTCCAGCTGACAGACTCTGCTTTGGATGCCGTCTTCCTGAAAGAATCACTTGAAGCCGGTCTTCACGCATTGAAAGGTCACCGTGTGGTAGGCGGCATGCGTGCTTCCATCTATAATGCGATGCCGCTGGAAGGCGTTCAGGCGCTGACCGCGTTCATGAGCGACTTCGAAAAACGTCACGGCTAAGTCGAAGTTTCACTAACTGTTTGATTTGCATTTTATTTTTTACAAATGCTTTTGATTGAACAATAACCCCGGCCTAAATCCGGGGTTATGTTTTTTTAAACTAATACCGATGTACGGAGAAATTGTGGAAGCCCTGACCCTACAACCTGTTGCGCGAGTAAACGGCACAATCAACTTACCTGGCTCGAAAAGTGTCTCCAACCGTGCGCTTTTGTTGGCTGCTTTCGCCAAGGGAACCACTCGCCTGACTAATCTGCTGGACAGCGATGACGTTCGCCACATGCTGAACGCCCTGACCCAGTTGGGTGTGACACACCGCCTGTCCGAAGACCGCACTCACTGCGAGATTGACGGCCTCGGTGGTATTTTCCCTAAAGCCGACTCCCTCGAGCTGTTCCTCGGTAACGCGGGTACGGCGATGCGTCCTCTGGCCGCGGCTCTGTGTCTGGGTGAGCAGAACGTGGTCCTGACCGGTGAGCCACGCATGAAAGAGCGCCCGATTGGCCATCTGGTCGACGCATTACGCCTGGGCGGCGCGCAAATAGACTATCTCGAGCAAACCGATTATCCGCCACTGCGCCTGCGCGGTGGCTTCAAAGGCGGCGAAATCAGCGTTGACGGCAGCGTATCCAGCCAGTTCCTGACCGCTTTGCTGATGACTGCACCGCTGGCCGAAAATGACACCCTTATCCGCATCAAGGGTGACCTGGTCTCGAAGCCATATATCGACATTACCCTCAACCTGATGAAAACCTTCGGTGTGACCGTGGTCAACGAGGATTATCAGCAGTTCCGCGTGCAGGCCAACCAGAGCTATATTTCTCCGGGCAGCTATCTGGTCGAGGGCGATGCGTCTTCTGCGTCTTACTTCCTGGCGGCGGCGGCTATCAAGGGGGGCACCGTGCGCGTAACAGGTATCGGTAAGAACAGCATGCAGGGCGACATTCGCTTTGCCGATGTGCTGGAGAAAATGGGCGCGAAAGTCACCTGGTCTGAAGACTACATCGAATGTACTCGCGGTGAGCTGCACGGCATCGATATGGACATGAATCACATTCCTGATGCGGCCATGACTATCGCCACTGCGGCGCTGTTTGCTCAGGGCCCGACGACGCTGCGCAACATCTATAACTGGCGCGTGAAAGAGACTGACCGTTTGGCGGCTATGGCGACAGAGCTGCGCAAAGTGGGGGCAACGGTCGAAGAGGGTGAAGACTATATTCACATTGAGCCGCCTGCGACGCTGACCTTTGCCGAGATTGGCACCTATAACGATCACCGTATGGCGATGTGCTTCTCGCTGGTGGCGTTGTCAGACACGCCGGTTACTATTCTTGACCCGAAATGCACGGCTAAGACGTTCCCAGACTATTTTGACCGTCTCGCCTCCCTCAGCACTCCGGCTTAAAAAGTCTTAAGTTGCTGAAATTTTCAAAACGGACGTCCTTGGATGTCCGTTTTTTCTTTTTCGCACAGTCATCCTGCCGCCGCTATGCTTAAATAATCTCTGTTTTGCCTAATTGTTGAATAGTTTTGCCCCGTTAGTGAGCTTATTTTCCGCAACATAGTGATGCGGGGTAACAGTTCGGCTAAAGGCAGCGTATAATGCTGCACCTGAATTAGCCCCGTTGGGCTAACGATGAGGGGTTTTCCCCACCGAAAGGAGAGAGAATGACGGCTATGACTTCGTCTATAACCCCAGTGATAACCGTTGACGGGCCAAGTGGTGCTGGTAAAGGCACACTGTGTAAGGCTCTGGCTGAGGCGTTTGGATGGCACCTGCTGGACTCCGGTGCAATTTATCGTGTTCTGGCTCTTGCGGCGCTGCATCATCAGGTTGATATCGTGTCAGAAGAGGCTCTGGTGCCGCTCGCTGCCCACCTCGACGTTCGCTTTGTAGCGAATAACGGACACCTGAACGTTATTTTGGAAGGTGAGGACGTCACGCACGAGATCCGCACCGAGACCGTAGGCAATACCGCGTCACAGGCGGCTGCTTTTCCGCGCGTTCGCGAAGCGCTTCTTCGCCGCCAACGTGCGTTTAAAGAGATGCCTGGCCTGATTGCCGATGGCCGAGACATGGGAACCGTGGTGTTCCCGGAAGCGCCGGTGAAGATTTTTCTCGACGCCAGCCCTGAAGAACGTGCAAACAGAAGAATGCTACAGTTGCAGGAAAAGGGCTTTAGTGTTAACTTTGAACGTCTTTTAGCCGAGATAAAAGAGCGGGATGACCGCGATCGTAATCGGCCTATAGCGCCTTTAGTGCCTGCTCAAGATGCATTAATGCTGGATTCAACCAGTATGTCCATCGATGCAGTTATCGAAAAAGCGTTGGCTTATGCCACTGAAATTCTAGGATTGCCGCAAAAACAAACCCGGTGATTCGAGCTATTATGGGTGCTGCTCCATTCTTTTTTTGTAAAGAACAGGGTCAGTGCCTATTTTGGCTACAGTTTTTTTTAACCTCGCCGCCAGGACGGTAGTGGGGCATTTGAAACAACCCCATCCAGCATGAAGCCAGATGGACGTTAAACTTAAGAAACTAAAGATTATCAACATGACTGAATCTTTTGCTCAACTCTTTGAAGAATCCTTACAAACAATCGAAACCCGTCCGGGTTCCATCGTCCGTGGTGTTGTCGTGTCTATCGACAAAGACGTTGTACTGGTTGACGCCGGTCTGAAGTCTGAGTCTGCTATTCCGGCAGAGCAGTTCAAAAACGCACAGGGCGAACTGGAAATCCAGGTTGGCGACGAAGTTGATGTTGCGCTGGACGCGGTAGAAGACGGCTTCGGTGAAACCCTGCTGTCCCGTGAAAAAGCTAAGCGTCATGAAGCATGGCTGATGCTGGAAAAAGCTTACGAAGAAGCTGCAACTGTTACCGGTGTTATCAACGGTAAAGTTAAAGGCGGTTTCACCGTTGAGCTGAACGGTATTCGTGCGTTCCTGCCAGGTTCACTGGTAGACGTGCGTCCTGTTCGCGACACGCTGCATCTCGAAGGCAAAGATCTTGAGTTCAAAGTCATCAAGCTGGACCAGAAGCGCAACAACGTTGTTGTTTCTCGTCGTGCAGTAATTGAGTCTGAGAACAGCGCTGAGCGCGATCAACTGCTGGAAAACCTGCAGGAAGGCATGGAAGTTAAAGGTATCGTTAAGAACCTCACTGACTACGGCGCCTTCGTTGATCTGGGCGGTGTTGACGGCCTGCTGCACATCACAGATATGGCTTGGAAGCGCGTTAAGCACCCAAGCGAGATCGTGAATGTTGGCGACGAAATCACTGTTAAAGTTCTGAAATTCGACCGTGAGCGTACTCGTGTTTCCCTGGGCTTGAAACAGCTGGGCGAAGATCCATGGGTTGCTATCGCTAAACGTTACCCAGAAAGCACCAAGCTGACTGGTCGTGTAACCAACCTGACTGATTACGGCTGCTTCGTAGAAATCGAAGAAGGCGTTGAAGGTCTGGTACACGTTTCTGAAATGGACTGGACCAACAAAAACATCCACCCATCCAAAGTTGTTAACGTGGGTGATGTTGTGGAAGTTATGGTTCTGGACATCGACGAAGAACGTCGTCGTATCTCCCTGGGCCTGAAGCAGTGTAAAGCTAACCCATGGCAGCAATTCGCAGAAACCCACAACAAGAACGACCGTGTTGAAGGTAAAATCAAGTCAATCACTGACTTCGGTATCTTCATCGGTCTGGACGGCGGCATCGACGGCCTGGTTCACCTGTCTGACATCTCCTGGAACGTTGCAGGCGAAGAAGCAGTACGTGAATACAAAAAAGGCGACGAAATCGCAGCTGTGGTTCTGCAGGTTGACGCAGAGCGTGAGCGTATCTCCCTGGGCGTGAAGCAACTGGCAGAAGACCCGTTCAATAACTACCTGTCTGTAAACAAGAAAGGTACTATTGTTACTGGTAAAGTAACTGCAGTTGACGCTAAAGGTGCTACAGTTGAATTAGCAGGCGGCGTAGAAGGTTACCTGCGTGCTTCTGAAGCTTCTCGCGACCGTATTGAAGACGCAACTCTGGTTCTGAACGTTGGTGATGAAGTTGAAGCTAAATTCACCGGTGTTGACCGTAAGAACCGCGTTGTAAGCCTGTCCGTCCGTGCTAAGGACGAAGCAGACGAGAAAGATGCAATCGCTGTGGTTAACAACAAGCCAGACGAAAGCAACTTCTCTAACGCTATGGCTGAAGCGTTCAAAGCGGCAAAAGGCGAGTAATAACGGGACGCAGCTCCATGATGGAGCTGCTTCTATAACGGTAGTTTAGCTGCAAAGCTTGGAGGTTATATGACCAAGTCTGAACTCATTGAAAGACTTGCTGGCCAGCACTCTCATGTCCCGGCGAAAGCCGTTGAGGATGCCGTGAAAGAGATGCTTGAACATATGGCTGCAACCTTAGCTGATGGAGAACGCATCGAAATCCGCGGGTTTGGCAGTTTTTCTCTTCACTACCGTGCTCCGCGCGTGGGACGCAACCCTAAAACGGGTGACAAAGTTGAGTTGGACGGCAAATACGTTCCTCACTTCAAGCCAGGTAAAGAGTTGCGTGACCGTGCGAACATTTATGGTTAAGGACTCGTCCTTAGCTTAGATGTATGCCTATAGCGAATAAAACGGTGTCCTCACGGGCACCGTTTTTTTTTGCTTTCGGACGCATATTTTAAAAGCCTGTTTTTTATTTATTTATTCTGGGCAACGTTTCCCAGCCTCCGCTTTTGCCGATTGCGCCTCATAGGTCTCTCAATAACACTCGTCCTCTCAGTTCGCGGCTTGCCGCATACCCTCCCTGTGGCGGAGGCAATTAAGGATGGGCATCATTAATATCACCTATACCCAGACTGCGCTGGCATTAGTGGCAGGGATACTTCCGCTGACGGTTTTGCCGATATTGCCCGACAGCTATCAGTGCATCGCGTTATTTTGCCTTGCCTGCATCGCCGGGTATTTGCCCTATCGCAGCACAAAACTGTTTTGCATTGCGCTGCTGGGACTGCTTTGGGCGACGGCAAACGGAAATCAGATTTTGCAGCAAACGCGAGACTTTAGCGGCGGTAGGCAGCAGGTTGTGGCGCGCATTGAAAGCCCTTTTTTGCAGCGTGAGGAAAAACACAATGTCCTCATCGCCTTAAAAGAGGTCAATGGCGTCAGGGTATTTCCGCCGCTTGCGGCGAAAGTCTCCAGTGAGGGTTTTCCTCAAGGATACTGTGCCGGGCAGCGTTGGTTGCTCACCATGAGTCTGAGGCCGGTGCACAGCCAGTTAAACCTCGGCGGTTTTGACGGTCAGCGTTGGGCGGTTGCCAATCGCCAGACGCTAAGTGGGCGTATTAACTCGGCAGAGCGAATAACCGCCGGGTGTTCTTTACGCCAGCAGATCATTAGCGACGTACAGCGGCAAATCACCACGCTGGATAATATGCCGGTGCTACTTGCTCTAGCGTTTGGTGAGCGAGGGCTTATCAGCAAACCATTGAGTCAACTGTATAAGGTCACCGGCACAGCGCATCTGATGGCTATTTCTGGTCTGCATATTGGTGTGGCGGCACTCATTGGTTGGCTGTTGGCGCGTGCAACACAGTTTCTGCTGCCGCTCCGCTGGATAGACTATCGGTTCCCGCTCATTGTTAGCTGGTTGGCGATGCTGTTTTATACCTGGCTGTCGGGGGTTAATCCTCCTGCAATGCGTGCCGCGTTGGCGATTTCACTTTGGCAGTTGCTCAAGCTGTGCCGTCTGCGTTGTACCGCATGGCAAGTATGGAGCTGGGGCGTGGCGTTGCTTATGGTTAGCGACCCATTGAGCATTCTTTCAGACAGTTTTTGGTTGTCATGTTTTGCTGTCGCCGGGCTGATATTCTGGTTTCAGTGGGTGCCCTTACCGAGTCGATATGCGCGGCACTGGTACTGGGCATGGGTCCGCTGGGGGCATCTTCAGGCAGGAATGACCCTATTGCTGTTGCCGATGCAAATTGGGATTTTTCATGGGTTGAGCAGCGCATCCTTTTTCGCCAACCTCTGGGCAGTGCCGATTGTATCGCTTTTTACCGTCCCTTTGGTATTAGCGGCGCTCTTTTTAACGCCTCTCCCCTATGATATTGCCTTTCCCGTTACTCAGGCGATGTGGACGCTCGCCGATATTAGCCTTGATTGGGTTGAGGCTGGGCTCAACAAGGCGGAAAACTACTGGTTACCGTTAGGTGAGAACGTGCTTATTTTCAGCCTGACAGGATGGCTGGGCATCATAATCTGGCGTATGGGATGGATCAAAACCTATCCGATGGACGTCATTGCGCTGTGCGGCGTGATGCTGCTGTGGCGACAATCCTCGACTCGGGAAAACTGGCGCGTCGATATGTTGGACGTAGGGCATGGACTGGCAGTATTAATCGAGAAGAACGGGCGAGGCGTACTTTATGATACCGGAAACCGTTGGGAGACGGGGTCCCAGGCGCAGATGCAAATCCTGCCTTATCTTCAGTGGCGCAACATCGTGCTCGATCAGATAATCGTCAGCCATAGCCACATGGACCACAACGGAGGAACCAAACAGGTGCGCGCCGCTTTTCCTTCTGCCAGTCTGCGGACCTCTTTTAAAGGAAATTTACCCTGTGTGAAAGGACAGCGCTGGCGGTGGCAGGAACTGGATTTTGAGGTGCTCTGGCCCCCCGCGCTGAAAGACCATGCCGGCAATGATGACAGCTGCGTCGTACGCGTCAGCGATAATAAATTTAGCGTGCTGCTTACCGGCGACATTGAGCGTGCTGCCGAAACTGTACTGGTAAAGCAGAGCAGGGCGAGGTTACAGGTTAATTTACTGCAGGTTCCACATCACGGCAGTAACACCTCCTCCTTCGGGCCTTTCTTGCGAGCCTCGGGGGCAGAAGTCGCTATCGCCTCGGCGTCTCGCTACAACGTATGGCGTTTACCGGCGCAAAAAATAAAAAATCGATATCGCGAAAACGAGATGATTTGGCACGATACTTCACGTGCAGGGCAGTTGAGTGCGTTTTTTTTCAACAATTATTGGGTAATTAAAGGCCTGCGTGATCAATTAGTGCCACGTTGGTATCATCAGTGGTTTGGCGTTAGAGGAGATAATGCGTAGAATAGGCCGCTGTTTATTTCGCTGCTGGTTAATTGCATGATGAATGATAAAGATCTCTCCACCTGGCAGACATTCCGTCGCCTCTGGCCGATGATCACACCTTTTAAAGCCGGGCTTATTGCCGCCGCTATCGCGCTGGTGGTCAATGCCGCCGGTGATACCCTCATGCTGTCGCTGCTAAAACCTCTGCTGGATGACGGCTTTGGTAAAACCGATCGCTCCGTATTGCTGTGGATGCCGTTGGTCGTGATTGGATTGATGCTGGTGCGTGGGGTCAGTGGCTATGTTTCAAGTTACTGTATTTCCTGGGTCTCCGGAAAAGTTGTGATGCAAATGCGTCGCCGGCTGTTTGGCCATATGATGAGAATGCCAGTGGCCTTCTTTGATCAGCAGTCCACCGGAACGCTACTGTCACGTATCACCTATGATTCCGAGCAGGTTGCTTCCTCCTCCTCGAGCGCGCTGGTCACCGTCGTACGTGAAGGGGCGTCGATTATCGGCCTGTTCATCATGATGTTCTACTACAGCTGGCAGTTGTCGGTCATTCTGGTCATTATCGCGCCTATCGTTTCTACGGTTATTCGCGTAGTGTCCAAGCGTTTCCGTAATATCAGCAAGAATATGCAGAACACCATGGGTCAGGTAACCACCAGTGCCGAGCAGATGCTGAAAGGGCACAAAGAGGTGCTTATCTTCGGTGGTCAGACGGTTGAAACCGAGCGTTTTGATAAAGTCAGCAACCACATGCGCCGTCAGGGCATGCGTCTGGTTTCTGCATCTTCTATTTCTGATCCGATCATTCAGCTGATTGCCTCACTGGCGCTGGCCTTCGTGCTTTATGCCGC
Source organism: Rouxiella badensis (assembly GCF_002093665.1). Lineage (GTDB taxonomy): Bacteria > Pseudomonadota > Gammaproteobacteria > Enterobacterales > Enterobacteriaceae > Rouxiella > Rouxiella badensis. The sequence goes on from NZ_MRWE01000021.1 coordinate 64,714, forward strand.
GAGCTTCCCATCCGTGATGGAAACGCTGACTGCCGGTACAATCACCGTGGTCTTCTCCTCAATGATCGCACTGATGCGTCCGTTGAAATCTTTGACCAACGTTAACGCCCAGTTCCAGCGTGGTATGGCAGCCTGTCAGACCCTGTTCAGTATCCTCGATATGGAACAAGAGAAAGACGAAGGCAAGCTGACCGTTGAGCGCGCAAAAGGCGACATCGAGTTCAAAAATGTCACCTTTAGCTATGGCAAAAGCGAAAAACCGGCCCTTAGAAACATCTCTTTTGAAATTCCTGAAGGCAGAACCGTTGCTTTGGTGGGACGTTCAGGCTCTGGAAAATCAACGATTGCCAACCTGATGACCCGTTTTTACGACATTCAGGAAGGTGAGATCCTGCTCGATGGCCACGACCTGCGCGAATACACGCTTGCGTCGCTGCGCGATCAGGTTGCGTTGGTTTCACAAAACGTGCATCTGTTTAATGACACCATTGCCAACAACATCGCTTATGCACGTACTGAAAAGTACAGCCGTGAAGACGTTATCAAGGCCGCAACTATGGCACATGCCATGGATTTCATTAGCAAAATGGATAACGGTATTGATACGGTCATCGGTGAGAACGGCGTGCTGCTGTCAGGCGGACAACGCCAACGTATCGCGATTGCGCGTGCGCTGCTGCGTGACTCACCGGTTCTGATCCTCGACGAAGCAACCTCTGCGCTGGACACAGAGTCCGAACGTGCGATTCAGTCTGCTCTCGACGAACTGCAAAAAAACCGTACCTCGCTGGTGATTGCGCACCGTCTTTCTACCATCGAAAAAGCTGACCAGATCCTGGTTGTCGAAGATGGTCGAGTGGTTGAGCGCGGAACGCATAGCGAACTGCTTGAGCTACGTGGGGCTTATGCCCAGCTTCACCGGATGCAGTTTGGTCAATGATAGCGCGCATCTGGTCGGGTCAATCGGCACTTTATCTGCTGTTACTGCCACTCAGTTGGCTGTATGGATTGATCACGCTGGTATTGCGTTTTAGCTATAAAAAAGGGTGGAAGAAAAGCTGGCGAGCACCGGTTCCCGTGGTGATCGTCGGTAATCTGACTGCCGGAGGTAATGGTAAGACTCCGGTCGTTATCTGGCTCGTCGAGCAGCTGCAGCAGCGGGGATTACGCGTTGGCGTCGTTTCACGTGGTTACGGTGGCAAGGCTGAAAGCTATCCTTTAATACTTGATGAGGGGACGTCTACGGCACAGGCCGGTGACGAGCCGGTGCTGATTTTTCAGCGCACCGGCGCACCGGTTGCCGTTTCTCCCGTGCGTTCCGACGCCGTCAAAGCCCTGCTGAAAGACTCTTCTGTCGACATTATCGTGACCGACGACGGGCTACAGCATTACGCATTACAGCGTGATTTCGAAATAGTGGTGGTTGACGGCGTGCGCCGTTTCGGCAACGGCCACTGGCTTCCTGCCGGACCGATGCGTGAAAGAGCTTCAAGGCTGAAAAGCGTCGATGCGATTATCGTCAACGGCGACGGTCAGGGGCAGGGCGATGAGATAGGCATGCGGCTTCAGGCCGGGAACGTGGTGAACGTGTTGACCGGCGAGAAGCGCCAGGCGCAAACGTTGTCTGACGTGGTGGCGATGGCGGGTATCGGACATCCTCCTCGTTTCTTTGCCACGCTCAACCAGCTCGGCGTTCATACGCAGCGTGAAGTTTCCTTTGCCGATCATCAGGCCTACCAGTCTGCGCAGCTCGCGGCATTGGCCGCTGATAATCAAACCTTGCTGATGACTGAAAAGGATGCAGTGAAGTGCCGTAGTTTTGCGCAGGCCAACTGGTGGTATTTGCCGGTTGATGCATACCTCTCAGAACCTGGTGCGACCTCGTTGCTTGAAGGCATCAGCTCGTTAGTCACGAAATCGTGATTAAAACTTGACCTGCGTAGCATTATATGAGTTAATGCCGCACGGCCTGTGATTACAGAGCTATTTATGAGGCAGTATCGTTAACAACAAAAAGTTGTTAACCCTATAGTGAATTTGTTCCTCCCAAGACGTTATCTTCCTGTTTGTTTCCACCAAAAGTTTGATTCCGCTAAAAAGACGAACCTTCCCATCACCCCCCATAAGTATTCTTTCTATAAAAATGGCCATCGTTGCCTTACGGCAAAATGAAATGGGTTACTTTCTGTGAACTCTCATCTGTTCTTGTTGTCAAATTCAACAAGCTACAGTGAAGTGGCGATTGACTCGACTAAATGCCTGCCCCAATGGTGGGTTCAAAATTTGCTCATTAGAGGTTTTTTATAAGAACAACTTTAGTATGGGCAAACGCATCCGAACAATAATAAAAAGCGTTGTCATGGATGCCCGAAATTAAGGAAATAAAAATTATGATGTTAAAAATGGGTTTAGTTAAATGGTTCAACCCGGCTAAAGGCTACGGTTTCATTTCTCCACTCGATGGTACTTCAGAGATTTATGTAAGCCGTAATTCCATTGCGAATACGCGTAATAAATCGCTTAATCCAGGCCAGAGTGTAGAATTCACCATTTACAACAGTTCGACTCATGGCCCGGCGGCAGCGGACGTTATTGCCTTCTAAGCCAAGTTCAGCGGCGGTGAATTTTACCCCCTGACAAAAATATGCTATCGATATCCGCAACCTAATCCTTTGACGGATATCGATATGCCTACTGCAAGCCTCTCCCTCTCTACTGCGCGCACGCTACATCTCGCCGCACAACAGCTGCAAAATCCCCTAAAACGTCAGGCGAAACCTGATGATCTGCTCTCTGCTATCAAAAAAATGGCGCTTCTGCAAATTGATACCATCAGCGTCGTGGCGCGTAGCCCTTATCTGGTGCTGTTTAGCCGCCTTGGAAACTACCCTTCCGAATGGCTCGAAGAGGCGCTTTTAGCGCGCAAAATATTCGAGTATTGGGCGCATGAGGCCTGCTTTATCCCCGTCGAAGATTACCGTCTGCTGCGTCATCGTATGTTGAATCCGCAAAACATGGGCTGGAAATTTAATCAGGCTTGGTTCGACAAGCACGAATCTGACATCAAGGGTCTGCTCGATCATATTGCTGAAAAAGGACCGGTACGTTCGGCGGATTTTACGCTGGATAAGCGAGGAAGCACCGGCTGGTGGGACTGGAAGCCGCACAAGCGCCATTTGGAAACATTGTTCACCTCCGGTGAATTGATGGTGGCAGAACGGCGTAATTTCCACCGCGTCTACGACCTGCGTAGCAATATATTGCCGCATTGGGACGACGCAACCCAGACGCTGAGTCAGGAACACGCCGAGTTCGACATGCTCTGCCGCTCGGCGCAGGCGCTGGGCATCTTTCGAATAGAGTGGCTGGCGGACTATTATCGTCTAAAGCGCGTCAACAGCAAAAAACTCACTGCCCAGCTTCTGGATCTCGGCCTTATTACGCCCGTCGAGGTCGCCGGTTTCAGCTCTCCGCTGTATGTTCATCAGTCTCTGCACCGCCTTTTGGCCGAGGCCGAGGCAGGCAAGATAACCTCTACCGTTACCACGCTGTTGTCACCCTTTGACCCCGTCGTTTGGGACCGTCGGCGCGCGCTTGAACTATTCAACTTTGACTATCGTATCGAGTGCTATACCCCCGAGGCCAAGCGGCAATACGGTTACTTCACCCTGCCTATCCTCAATCGTGGTGAAATCATTGGCCGTACAGATGCCAAAATGCACCGTAAGCAGGGGATTCTCGAGATAAAAAGTCTGCATCTTGAACCGGGAGTTAACATTGGGCCGCGCAGGGTGAAGGATATTACCGAGGCGATTAGCCGCTTTGCGCGCTGGCAGGGGGCGACTCAGGTGACACTGGGCAATATTCCGCAGGTGCTGAAAACGTTTTGGGAAGAGGGCTGGAGTCTGTTGCCGTAAGACATTGGCAGGAGGCGTAAATAGAAAACGGCTGCAGTCGGCAGCCGTTTACCCGTTACCAACGCGCATTAGTTGCTGAAGTTGGCGAACATAGCGATAATTTTGTGGAAAAGTTTCATTTCTTGGCTCTTGAGTAAGTGTTTTTATGTGACATTGGTCACAAAAAAATCATACGCCTGCCTAATAGAATTCGCAATATCCGCGCAAAAACTTCTTAAGCCCGAACAGTTAACGGCGGGTAGGCGCTGTGCTATCCTCTGTCACCATAATGACTTACCTGTCGTCCGTTTTTTGACGCAAGTGAGTGCTCTAACTACGCCTCACGGAGGATCTATGGATCATCGTTTACTCGAAATCGTTGCTTGTCCTGTTTGCAACGGCAAGCTGTATTTCAACAAAGAATCTCAAGAGTTGGTCTGTAAAGCAGACGGCCTGGCCTACCCGGTTCGCGACGGTATTCCCGTGCTGCTCGAAGTAGAAGCGCGTTCACTCTCTGCCGACGAGATCCATCCATGAGTTTTGTTGCCATTATTCCTGCTCGCTATGCTTCTAGCCGTTTGCCCGGCAAGCCGCTGGCCGACATTGATGGCAAACCGATGATTGTTCACGTCATGGAGCGCGCCCGCGAGTCGGGAGCTTCACGCGTTATCGTCGCGACCGATCATCCGGATGTCAAAGCCGCCGTTGAAGCCGCGGGGGGGGAAGTCTGTATGACCCGCCCTGATCACCAGTCTGGCACCGAGCGTCTGGCTGAGGTTATCGAGCTATGCGGGTTCGCCGACGATGAAATCATCGTGAACGTGCAGGGCGACGAGCCGCTGATCCCGCCGGTGATCGTTCGTCAGGTCGCCGATAACCTGGCACAGTGCGGTGCCGGAATGGCGACGCTGGCCGTGCCGATTGAAGACGCCGAAGAGGCGTTTAACCCCAACGCGGTGAAAGTGGTCATGGATGCACAGGGCTTTGCGCTCTATTTCTCGCGTGCCACTATTCCGTGGGAACGTGAGCGTTTTGCCAGCTCGAAAGAGACCATCGGCGATACTTTCCTGCGCCACATCGGCATTTACGCCTATCGCGCCGGTTTTATTCGCCGTTACGTCCAGTGGGAGCCGAGCCAGCTCGAAAAAATCGAGCTCCTCGAGCAGCTGCGCGTGCTGTGGTATGGCGAGAAGATCCACGTGGCAGTAGCGAAAGCAATTCCTTCCGTGGGTGTCGATACACCAGAAGATCTGCAGCGTGTGCGCGCCTTCTTTGCCAATAAATAACGGACTCGCGCTACTGTGAGGTGGCGCTAACCGACTGTTTGGGCACGTCGTTGCCCGTCAGCTTCTGCCACAGGCGCCCCAACGTTTCGTACCAGGCTCTTTCTGAATGAGACAGATAAAGCGACTGTGGCAGGACTTTCTCCCACAGGTTGAGCGGTGAGTCTATCGCCAGCTGATTGGCCGGTGCCGGAATTGGCGCTAAACCCTGTTGCTGGAAAAACACCATCGCACGCGGCAGATGATTGGCCGACGTGACCAGCGCGAAAGGTTGATGACCAATTTGTTGCGCCACCTGCTGGGCTTCCTGACGCGTGTCTCTTGGCTGGTCGAGGGTGATGATATCCTTCGCAGGAACGCCCAGACTTTCCGCCACTTTGGCTGCCGTTGCGGCACTGCTCACCGGATTCGTCGGCGTCGCCGCGCCGGTAAAGATGAGCTTAGCTCCCGGATTCATCAGGTAGATACGTATCCCTTCGGTCACTCGAGGCAAACTGTTGCTGATGAGATTTGAACTGGGCGCCCACGCAGGGTTGTAGGTATAGCCGCCGCCAAGCACCACGACATAGTCAATCGGCCCTTGGCCGCGATAGGTTGGAAAGGTATTTTCCAGCGGTCGCAGTAGCCTGTCGGCGACGGGTTGCAGGCTCAACAGCGCCAACAGCAACCAACTGACCAAAAAAATGACTTTTCCCGTTTTTTGCCTTCTGCTGAACCAGAGCAGGCACAGTGCTACCGCCATCATTAGCAGTAAAAGGGGTAATGGCATCATTAAGCCGCCGACAAATTTTTTCAGGGCAAAAAACATCAGATAATCGGTCCTTTTGTGTGAAAAAACGGCATCCGGGTGAGATTCTTGGTCAGGATGATTTATTCTCTGCCAGCCTGTGCCAAAATAGCACCATAATTCGTTTGTCTGCCTACTGGTAAAACAAAAAGTTGAGCAAAAAAAAACGTACAGTGACGGTAGAACCGTCTCCCCAGGGTCGCAACTTCGATGATATGGCAGAAAAATTTTCGCGCAATATCTACGGAACGACCAAAGGACGTATTCGCCAGGCGGTGCTTGGAGAGGACCTGCGTGAACTTTTAACCAAGCTTCCACAGCGTCCTTTGCGTATACTTGATGCCGGCGGTGGCGAAGGGCAAATGGCCTGCGAGTTGGCCGCTTTAGGACATCAGGTATTGTTGTGCGATCTTTCCGGTGAGATGATCAAGCGGGCGCAGGCCGCCGCCGCCGAAAAAGGTGTGAGCGACAACATGCAATTTGTACAATGCCCCGCTCAGGACGTTGCACAGTATTTGGAACAGCCGGTTGATCTGATATTGTTTCATGCTGTAATCGAATGGCTAGCAGAACCGCAGCAGGCGCTTCAGGCTTTGAACGACTGTCTGCTACCCGGTGGCGCACTTTCTCTGATGTTTTATAACGTCAAAGGTTTGCTGATGCGCCACATGGTGCTGGGTAATTTTGGCCATGTCGAAGCAGGGTTACCCAAAATAAAAAAAAGCTCGTTGCTGCCCGACTATCCACTGGAGCCAGAAAACGTCTATCGGTGGTTAGAGGAAATGGGACTTCAGATTACCGGCAAGACCGGCGTGAGAGTATTCCACGATTATCTGCGTAACAGGCAACAGCATAAACAGGATTTTGACGAGCTTCTGGCGCTGGAACAGCGTTATTGCCGACAGGAGCCTTTTGTTAGTTTGGGGCGATACATCCACGTGATGGCGCACAAACCCGACCGGAAGGACGAATTATGAGTGAATTTTCCCAGACTGTCCCCGAACTGGTGGCCTGGGCACGTAAAAATGATTTCTCAATTTCATTGCCGACGGAGCGACTGGCTTTTCTTCTGGCGATTGCCACCCTCAACGGCGAGCGTCTTGACGGAGAAATGAGCGAGGGCGAACTGATTGATGCGTTTCGCCACGTTAGCAAGGGGTTTGAGCAAACCAACGAAACCATTACCGTACGCGCCAACAACGCTATCAATGATATGGTGCGCCAACGGTTGCTTAACCGCTTTGTCAGTGAACAGGCAGACGGTAACGCGATTTATCGTTTGACGCCTCTGGGTATTGGCATCACCGATTACTACATTCGCCAGCGTGAGTTTTCCACGCTGCGCCTCTCTATGCAGTTGTCCATCGTTGCTCAAGAACTTAAACGCGCGGCGGATGCAGCCGAGGAAGGCGGTGACGAATTCCACTGGCATCGCAACGTCTTTGCCCCGCTTAAATACTCGGTCGCAGAAATCTTCGACAGTATCGACATGACTCAACGCATCATGGACGAACAGCAGCAGGGTGTGAAAGACGATATCGCTGCGCTACTGAGCAAGGACTGGCGTGCGGCCATTTCTAGCTGTGAGCTGTTGCTGTCTGAAACCTCGGGCACGCTGCGTGAACTTCAGGACACGCTTGAGGCCGCAGGCGATCTGCTTCAGGCGCATCTACTGCGCATTCAGGATGCCACGCTGAGCGGACCGGATCTCGGTTTCATCGACAAGCTGGTTTACGACCTGCAAAACAAACTGGACCGCATTACCAGCTGGGGTCAGCAGGCGATTGACCTGTGGATTGGCTATGACCGTCACGTGCACAAGTTTATCCGTACCGCTATCGATATGGATAAAAACCGCGTGTTCGCTCAGCGTCTGCGCCTTTCGGTGCAAAATTACTTCGATAATCCGTGGACCCTCACCTTTGCCAACGCCGATCGCCTGCTCGACATGCGCGACGAAGAGTTGGCATTGCGCAGCGATGAGGTCACCGGCGAACTTCCTCCAGACCTCGAATTTGAAGAGTTCAGCGAGATCCGCGAACAGCTTGCCGCCTTGATTGAAGAGGCGCTGCGGGTTTATCAGCAGGACAAAGTGCCGCTGAATCTGGGGCTGGTGATGCGCGATTATCTCGAACAATATCCTCGCGTGCGCCATTTTGACGTTGCGCGAATCATGGTCGACCAGGCAGTACGCCTTGGTGTGGCTGAAGCAGATTTTTCAGGGTTGCCGGCACAGTGGCAGGCAATCAATGATTACGGAGCCAAGGTGCAGGCCCATGTCATCGACAAATATTGAACAAATAATGCCAGCCAAGCTGGCACAGGCGTTGGCTAATTCCCTGTTTCCGGCTCTCGACAGTCAGCTTCGTTCTGGCCGTCATATCGGTATTGATGAATTAGATAACCACGCTTTCCTGATGGATTATCAGGATGAGATTGAGCTTTTCTACAGTCGTTACAGCGTAGAACTTATCCGCGCGCCTGAAGGGTTTTTCTACCTTCGTCCGCGCTCCACCACGCTAATCCCACGCTCGGTATTGTCTGAGCTGGACATGATGGTCGGTAAAATTCTTTGTTATCTATACCTGAGTCCTGAGCGTCTGGCGCATGAAGGCATTTTCACTCAGCAAGAGTTATATGATGAATTGCTGAGTTTGGCGGATGAAAGCAAACTGCTGAAATACGTTAACCAGCGTTCTACCGGTTCAGATCTCGACCGTCAAAAACTTCAGGAAAAAGTCAGGACGTCGCTCAACCGCCTGCGCAGACTTGGCATGGTTTATTTTATGGGCCCTGACAGCACCAAGTTTAGAATTACCGAAGCCGTGTTCCGCTTTGGCGCAGACGTTCGCAGCGGTGATGACGCGCGTGAAGCGCAGCTGCGTATGATCCGCGACGGCGAAGCGATGCCAATTGAAAGCAGCTTGTCGCTCAACGATGAGAGCGAAGAGGGTGAAGCGCAGGCAGACCATGGGCCAGAAGGTGCAGAGGATGAACAGGAATGATTGAACGCGGTAAATTTCGCTCACTGACGCTGGTTAACTGGAACGGCTTTTTTGCCAGGACCTTTGACCTCGACTCACTGGTGACCACGCTTTCCGGCGGTAACGGTGCGGGCAAGTCAACGACCATGGCCGCGTTTGTCACGGCGCTTATCCCCGATTTGACCCTGCTGCACTTCCGTAACACGACCGAAGCCGGGGCGACCTCGGGCTCGCGTGACAAAGGTTTACACGGGAAACTGCGTGCGGGCGTGTGTTATTCCGCGCTCGACGTCGTCAACTCTCGCCACCAGCGCGTAATTGTTGGCGTACGCCTACAGCAGGTAGCCGGTCGTGACCGCAAGGTCGACATCAAGCCCTTTACCATTCAGGGACTGCCGACCTCGGTACAACCGACTGAAATCCTGACCGAGACCGTAGGTGACCGTCAGGCGCGGGTACTCTCTCTCCAGGAGCTGAAAGACCGCGTCGAAGAGATGGAAGGGGTGCAGTTCAAGCAGTTCAACTCCATCACCGACTACCACTCGCTGATGTTCGACCTGGGCGTTATCCCGCGTCGCCTGCGCTCAGCCTCCGATCGCAGCAAGTTCTATCGCCTGATTGAGGCCTCGCTGTACGGCGGTATCTCCAGCGCCATTACTCGCTCGCTGCGTGACTACCTGCTGCCAGAAAACAGCGGCGTGCGTAAGGCGTTCCAGGACATGGAAGCTGCGCTGCGCGAAAACCGCATGACGCTCGAAGCTATTCGCGTCACCCAGTCGGACCGCGACCTGTTCAAGCATCTGATTTCTGAGGCGACTTCCTACGTTTCAGCCGACTATATGCGTCATGCCAACGATCGTCGCATCCATCTCGATGGGGCATTGGTGTTGCGTAATGAGCTGCTTTCCAGCCGTAAACAGCTGGCCAGCGAACAGTATCGCCACGTCGAAATGGCGCGCGAACTGTCCGAGCAGAGTAGCGCTCAGAGCGACCTCGAAACCGACTATCAGGCCGCCAGCGATCACCTGAATCTGGTGCAGACCGCGATGCGCCAGCAGGAAAAAATCGAACGCTATCAGTCCGATTTAGAAGAGCTGACCTACCGTCTCGAAGAGCAGAATGAGGTGGTTGCCGAAGCCAGCGAGCTTCACGCCGAGCATGAAGCCCGCGCCGAAGCCGCCGAAATTGAAGTTGATGAACTGAAAAGCCAGCTCGCTGATTACCAGCAGGCGTTGGACGTGCAGCAGACGCGCGCCATTCAGTATCAGCAGGCGTTGCAGGCCATTGAGCGTGCACGCGAGCTCTGTCAGCTGCCTGATTTGACCGTTGAAAACAGTGAAGACTGGCTGGAAACCTTCCACGGTCGCGAGCAGGAAGCGACAGAAGTTCTGCTGATGCTCGAACAAAAGATGAGCGTCGCCCAGGCTGCGCACAGTCAGTTTGAAAATGCCTACCAGCTGGTGGTGAAAATCGCCGGTGAAGTGAGCCGCAGCCAAGCCTGGCAAACCGCGCGCGAACTGCTGCGCGACTGGTCTTCCCAGCAGCATCAGGCCGAGCGCGTAGAGCCTCTGCGCATGCGCCTCGCCGAGCTGGAAGGGCGTCTGCGCGAGCAACAGGACGCCGAGCGCCAGCTGCAGGATTTCTGCAAGCGTACCGGGCAAGACGTGCAGCCGGAGGATCTCGACGAACTTCAGCGCGAGCTTGACGTACAGATTGAAGAGCTATACAGCGTAGTCTCTCAGGCCGGTGAACGCCGCATGGAGATGCGTCAGGAGCTTGAGCAGATTCAGGCACGTATTCGTGAACTGACTACCCGCGCGCCTGTCTGGCTGGCGGCGCAGGACGCACTAAGTCAGTTGAGCGAGCAGAGCAAAGAGCCGCTGGAAAGCAGTCAGCAGGTCACCGAGTTTATGCAGCAGCTGCTCGAAACCGAGCGTGATACCACCGTTGAACGCGATCAGGTTGCTGCCCGCAAGCGCAAAATTGAAGGGCAGATTACCCGTCTGAGCCAACCGAGCGGCGCAGAAGATCCGCGCATGATAGCTCTTGCCGAACGTTTCGGCGGCGTGCTGCTGTCTGAAATTTATGACGATGTGACCATCGACGACGCGCCTTACTTCTCCGCGCTTTATGGGCCGTCTCGCCACGCTATCGTGGTGCCCGACCTTTCCCGCATCCGCGATCAGCTCGACGGTCTCGACGACTGCCCGGAAGACCTGTATCTGGTCGAAGGCGACCCACAGTCCTTCGATGACAGCGTGTTTGCCGTTGAAGAAATGCAAAACGCGGTGCTGGTTAAAACCGGTGACCGTCAGTGGCGCTACTCGCACTTCCCTGAGGTGCCGCTGTTTGGCCGCGCTGCGCGTGAAAATCGTTTAGAAGTGCTGCACAAAGAGCGTGAAACTCTGTCCGAGCGTTACGCGAACCTGTCGTTCGACGTACAGAAAATTCAGCGCCTGCATCAGGCCTTCAGCCGTTTCATCGGCAGCCACCTCGCGGTCGCGTTTGATGCCGACCCTGAAGCCGATATCCGCTCACTCAGCGCCCGTCGCGGCGAGCTTGAGCGTGCGTTAAGCGCCCACGAAGGCCAGAATCAGCAGCAGCGCCAGCAGTACGAGCAGGCGAAGGAGGCGGTGGCTTTGCTTAACAAGCTGCAACCTCGCGTTGGCCTGCTGTGTGACGAAACGCTAATCGACCGCGTTGAAGAAATTCGTGAAGAATTCGAAGAAGCGCAGGATGCTGCCCGCTTTATCCAGCAGCACGGCGTGTCTCTGAGCAAGCTGGAGCCGCTGGTGTCGGTATTGCAGAGTGACCCCGAGCAGCACGAGCAGTTGAAAGAAGATTATGCCCAGTCGCAGCACGCGCAGCGTCTGGCCAAGCAGCAGGCGTTTGCCCTGACAGAAGTGGTGCAGCGTCGTGCGCACTTCAGCTATACCGACTCTGCCGGCATGCTGAACGAAAATGCCGATCTCAACGACAAACTGCGCAGCCGTCTTGAAAGCGCAGAGGCCGACCGAAGCCGCGCCCGTGAGCAGGTGCGCCAGCATCAGACGCAGCTGACTCAGTACAGCCAGGTTCTGGCGTCGCTGAAGAGTTCGTTCGAAGCCAAGCGTGACATGCTTAAAGAGTTGAGCCAGGAACTACAGGACATCGGCGTGCAGGCCGACCCTAACGCCGAAGCGCGCGCCCGTGCGCGTCGCGATGAGCTGCATCAGTCACTCAGTACCAACCGTGCCCGCTGCAATCAGCTCGAGAAACAGATTACCTTCTGTGAAGCCGAGATGGACAATCTGCAGAAGAAACTGCGCAAGCTTGAACGCGATTATCATCAGAGCCGCGAGCAGGTTGTCACCTCGAAAGCGGGATGGTGTGCGGTAATGCGTCTGGTGAAAGACAATGGCGTTGAGCGCCGTCTGCACCGTCGTGAGCTGGCTTATATGAACGGCGACGAGCTGCGTTCTATGTCGGATAAATCGCTGGGTGCGCTGCGCCTCGCCGTTTCTGACAACGAACACCTGCGCGACGTGCTGCGTTTGTCCGAAGACCCGAAACGCCCTGAGCGCAAGATTCAGTTCTATATCGCGGTGTATCAGCACCTGCGTGAGCGTATCCGTCAGGATATTATCCGCACCGACGACCCGGTCGAAGCCATCGAACAGATGGAAATTGAACTGGGCCGCCTGACCGAAGAGCTGACCGCCCGCGAACAGCAGCTGGCCATTAGCTCGAAGAGCGTGGCGAACATCATCCGCAAAACTATTCAGCGCGAACAGAACCGTATTCGCATGCTGAACCAGGGTCTGCAGGCCGTGGCCTTCGGACAGGTGAAGAGCGTACGTCTGAACGTCAACGTGCGGGAGGCGCATTCTGGCCTGCTCGACGTATTGTCTGAACAGCAGGAGCAGCATCAGGACCTGTTCACCAGCAATCGTCTGACCTTCTCCGAGGCGCTGGCGAAGCTGTATCAGCGTCTGAATCCGCAGATTGATATGGGGCAGCGTACGCCGCAGACCATCGGTGAAGAGCTGCTGGACTACCGTAACTATCTCGAGATGGAAGTGGAAGTTAACCGTGGTTCCGATGGCTGGTTGCGTGCAGAGAGCGGCGCGCTGTCGACCGGTGAGGCTATCGGTACTGGCATGTCCATTCTGGTGATGGTGGTGCAGAGCTGGGAAGACGAATCGAGCCGCCTGCGCGGTAAGGATATTTCTCCTTGTCGTCTGCTGTTCCTCGATGAAGCCGCACGTCTGGATGCTAAATCCATCGCCACGTTATTCGAGCTGTGCGACCGTTTGCAGATGCAGCTTATTATCGCAGCACCGGAAAATATCAGCCCTGAAAAAGGCACCACTTATAAACTGGTGCGTAAAGTCTTCCAGAATACCGAGCACGTTCACGTGGTCGGTCTGAGAGGTTTTGCGGCAGAACTTCCGGCTATTGAAAATAGTGAGGCGAATATAGCCGCTGAAGGCTAATTATCGTCTGTAACGCTTATTTGCAATATTGTTGCTCCCCGGTTGCAACATTTACTCGCAAAAAAAAGCAGCAAAATCATTGCTCAAATAAAAGCCTCGACCAAATAATATGGGTTGAGGCTTTTTGTTTTTATTGTCGTTTTTTTAAACATTCAACCAGGTTGAAATAATAAAGCAGGGTGTAAGGCTTTAATTCGCCCAGCCAGTAACATAGAGTCTTCTTATGACTGAGGAGGCAATTATCTTGTCGACCTGAGCAAAGTTAAGATTCTGTCTATATACTTAATCTATGGGCAGTTTGCTTGAGTATTCCGGCAGTTATTTCATCGTGGTATTTAAGTGAGGCAGGGGATGATGCTTAAGCGTAAAGAGTCTCTCAGGGTGCTGGTGGCCAGTAGTTTATTGGCAGCGAGTATTGCCCCATTAACCCAGAGCTATGCGGCTGTACCAAGAATGCCGGTCCGAACCACCACGCTATCCAGCGTGCAAAGCTTTAGTCAACTTCAGGCCGAGCTGCCAGCGGGTGTGAAGCCGCTTTACCTTTCTACGCTGGCGTCGCTCTACGCCGCCAATCATATGCAGCCCCTGTGGCAAGATCGGGAGGCGGTCCATCAGTTCCAGCAGCAGCTGGCTGAGGTGGCCCTTTCCGGCATTCAGCCGCAGTTTACCCAATGGGTAAGATGGTTGACCGACCCAAGAGTCACCGGTATGTCACGTGACGTGGTGCTCTCAGATGCCATGCTCGGTTATCTGCAGTTTACCAGCGGGGTCGAGGTTAACGGCAGCAACTGGCTATACAGCAATACGCCGTACAAGATGACCACGCCACCGTTGACCGTGATTAATCAGTGGCAGCTGGCGGTGCGTCATGGCACCACCGAGCACTTTGTGACCACGCTAGAACCGCAGCATCCGCAGTATAAAAAGATGCATGCCGCGCTGAAGCACCTGCTGGCGGATACTCAAGCCTGGCCGCAGATGACCAGCCCGGCAAGTCTGCGTCCGGGGCAGGTGAGCAATGATGTGCCTGCGCTGCGCCAGATCCTGTCTCGCAGTGCGTCGATGGTCGACGTCACCGATAACTCTACGCCTGCGCCTACTGCAGAAACTATCGCCCAAAATCCGACCAATAATAACGTTGAGGATTTCTCGGTAGACGAAACGGCCGAAAAAACCCAGAAACCGACCCCGGCGGTAAGTCCGTCAGCCACGTCGGTGCATGACGTATTACCCGCTCCGACGCCTGATGCGCCGCAGGGCAGCACGACAACGGCAACGGCCGCACCTGTGGTGATTTCCGACAACATTTATACGCCGCAGCTGGTAGAGGCCGTGAAACGTTTCCAGAAGTGGCAAGGCCTGGAGCCAGACGGTGTTATCGGGCCGAGCACGCGCCAATGGCTTAACGCCTCACCGCGGATCCGTGCGACGCTGCTGGCGCTAAATATCCAGCGTCTGCGCATTCTGCCGGGTGATGTAAACACTGGCATCATGGTGAACATTCCCAACTATTCGCTGAAATACTATTTGAACGGCAGTGAAGTACTGACGTCTCGCGTCATCGTTGGCCGTCCGAGCCGTAAAACGCCGCTGATGAGCAGCGTGCTAAGCAACGTGGTGCTGAATCCGCCATGGAATGTGCCGACCTCGCTGGTGCGGGAAGACATTGTGCCGAAGCTGATGCGTGACCCGGGATATCTGCAAAAGCACGGATTTACGCTGTTGTCCGGCTGGAGCAATGACGCCGAGGTGGTCGATCCTTCTACCATTAACTGGAGCATGATCTCACCTGACCACTTCCCGTATCGTGTGCGCCAGCAGGCGGGCTCGATGAGTGCGCTGGGTCGTTACAAGTTCAACATGCCGAGTTCAGATTCGATATATCTCCACGATACGCCGAATCATAATCTGTTCCAGCGTGATGTCCGTGCCCTGAGTTCGGGCTGCGTGCGCGTCAATAAGGCCTCTGAGCTGGCCAATATGCTGTTGCAGGACACGGGCTGGAATGATGCAAGAATTTCGTCGACAGTGAAGGGCGGAAGCACGACATTCGTGCCAATTAGGCATCATATACCGGTTAAATTGTTCTATTTAACGGCTTGGGTCTCAGAAGATGGTAAGCCGCAGTTTAGAACAGATATTTACAATTATGATTCCACCGCGCGATCTGGCGCGCAAATCTCATCACAAGCCGAAAAATTGCTGTAATAAATGCAGTAATTTTAACCTGATAACTGTCTGAAATACCGACCTGACCCTGAGACATCCGGCGAAATCAGGCTTCTCAAAGCCTGTTTTGTCCGGTTGACTCACCTAATCAAGGCGGTTATGGTTGCGAGGGGTCAGAAATTGGCCCTTTATTACAACCTTCTCTTAGATATAGCTATCGGGTAATTACGTTTACATGGACCAAATAGATAAATATCGTCGAAAATGGCTGGCACTTGGCGGTGCTGCCATGGGTATGGCGATGCTCCCAAACGATGCATTTGCCATGCTTGCCACACCAAGACCTCGTGTTTTGGTGATTAACAACCTCCACACTGGTGAAACCCTCAAAACTGAGTTTTTTGATGGTAAGCAATACAACAGGGACGAGTTGGCACGACTGAATCATTTGTTCCGCGATTATCGTGCTGGCGGTCAGGTTAAAAACATCGACCCTCAACTGTTCGATCACCTCTATCGTCTCCAGATTGCGCTTGGCACCAACAAACCCGTACAGCTCGTTTCGGGCTATCGTACGTTGGCGACCAATAATATGCTGCGCAAGCCGGGCAGTGGCGTCGCCAAAC
Source organism: Rouxiella badensis (assembly GCF_002093665.1). Lineage (GTDB taxonomy): Bacteria > Pseudomonadota > Gammaproteobacteria > Enterobacterales > Enterobacteriaceae > Rouxiella > Rouxiella badensis. Next base: position 80,934 of record NZ_MRWE01000021.1, read on the forward strand.
ACAGCTATCACACGCTGGGCAGAGCGATGGATTTCCACATTGAGGGCGTTGAATTGGCAAATATCCGCAAAGCAGCATTAAAAATGCGGATGGGTGGTGTAGGATATTATCCACGAAGTGACTTTGTGCACATCGATACTGGACCCAATCGAAGCTGGTCCTGATCCTGTGCGTAATATCTAATCTGGCCTATTTTTAGGCCAGATTATTGTGGAGCCCTATGAAATATCACATTATTCCTGTTACGGCTTTCAGCCAGAACTGTTCGGTTATCTCCTGCCCTAAAACTAATGAGGCCGCGCTGGTCGACCCCGGCGGCGACGCCGAAAAGATCAAAGCTGAAGTTGCCGCATTGGGCGTAACGTTGACTCAGGTACTGTTAACTCACGGACACCTCGATCACGTTGGCGCTGCCGCAGAATTAGCCGCTTATTATCAGGTGCCGATTGTCGGTCCTCACAAAGAAGATCAGTTCCTGTTGGCTGGCCTGCCGGAACAAAGCCGCATGTTTGGTCTCGAGCACTGCGACGCGTTGACGCCGGACGTCTGGCTCGAAGAAGGCGACGTGGTGAAGGTGGGTGAAGAAAAACTGACCGTACTCGAATGTCCGGGACACACGCCGGGACACATCGTCTTTATTAACCAGGCGGCCAAATTTGCCGTCTCGGGAGATGTGATTTTCAAAGGTGGCGTGGGGCGCAGCGATTTCCCGCGTGGCAACCATGAAGACTTAATTAACTCGATCAAAACCAAACTGCTGCCGCTGGGGGATGATATTGTTTTCCTACCGGGGCATGGCCCAATGTCGACGCTGGGCTATGAAAGACTGAACAACCCGTTTCTTTAAAACGTCTCGACGATAATGCATAAAAAAAGCCAGCTCGGCGTTACCGGCTGGCTTTTTTAGTGTCTAAAAATCGCTTACAGCACAGCGACGATGGCTTCGCACAGCGGCGCCATATTGTCTAGCGTGATACCGGCTACGTTGATACGCCCGGAATTCACCGCATACACCCCAAATTCGGAACGCAGGCGCAGTACCTGATCTTTGGTCAGGCCGCTGAAGGAGAACATGCCGTTCTGCTCGATGATAAAGCTGAAGTCCTGCTTCGCGCCTTTTTCCTGCAAGGTCGTCACAAACAGCTGGCGCATACGATGAATACGCTGACGCATGTCGCTCAACTCTTGCTCCCACTGTGCACGCAGAGCAGGGTTACCCAATATGGTCGCAACCACGGAAGCTCCGTGCGCCGGCGGGTTGGAATAGTTGGTGCGGATAACCGATTTCACCTGGCTGAATGCGCGGTCTGCGTTTTCTGCATCGCGGGTTACCAGCGTGAAGGCGCCGACACGTTCGTTGTACAGGCCGAAGTTTTTGGAATAGGAGCTGGCAACCAGCAGCTCGTCATGCTTGGCGGCGAAAATACGCAGGCCCTGAGCATCTTCTTCCAGACCTTTAGCGAACCCCTGATACGCGAAGTCAAACAGGGGCAACCAGCCGTTAGCCACGGAAAGATCCGCCAACTGTTTCCATTGATCGACGGTAGGATCGATGCCGGTCGGGTTATGACAGCAGCCGTGGAACAGCACGATGTCGCCCGCCTTGGCTTCACTCAGGCTTTTCAGCATGCCGTCGAAGTCCAGTGCGTGTTTTTGTGCATCGTAGTAATTGTATTCAGCGACTTCGAGGCCTGCCGAAGAAAACACGCCGACGTGGTTAGGCCAGCTTGGGTTACTTATCCAGACGCGTGTCGCGGTGGTCTGCGTGGCCACGAAATCAGCCGCAATGCGCAGTGCGCCCGTACCGCCCGGCGTTTGAGCCGTGCGTGCACGTTTGTCGCGAATTATCTCGCTGTCAGCGCCAAAGAGCAGCTCTTGAGTGCAATGAGCGAAATCGGGTAGACCGTCAATGCTTAAATAGGTTTTAGTAGTCTCGTTTTCCAGCAGGAATTGTTCGGCCTTTTTAACACTGGCCAGAACCGGCGTCTTACCTGTTTCGTCTTTGTAGACACCAATCCCCAAGTTGATTTTATTCTGACGATCGTCAGCGCGGAAAAGATCGGTTAGACCCAGGATCGGATCAGCGGGCGCGGCAGTGATTTTTTCAAACATTTGGATACTTCCATGACCTGTTATCAACAGAAAGAGGCGTTCAGGTTACCGCCAGATTTATTCTTTGCCAACCGTTTGCGAGAAAAAGAAAGCAGAGTTGTGAGCAGGGCTTCAGCATTAAAGTTTCTGATGAAACTGGACAACAAAAAGGGCATAAGCGATGAGAATTTACCGCGAAGAACGGCGCATTTATAAAGGAAGAAAGCAAATACGGTGCGACATAAAAAAGGCAGAGCCGAAGCTCTGCCTGTTTCTTTAACCTGTTGCTTTGCCCGAAGGCGTTGCGTTTAGGCTAAATTAGAACTGGTATACCAGACCCAGGGCAACAACGTCGTCGGTTGCCAGACCCAGTGGGTTGTTGTCGTCCAGACGGTTGATTTTGTAGTCAACGTAGGTAGACATGTTTTTGTTGAAGTAGTAAGTTGCGCCAACTTCGTAGTATTTGTACAGGTCAGCATCGCCGATACCTTCGATGTCTTTGCCTTTAGACTGAACGTAGGCGATAGACGGACGCAGGCCGAAGTCGAACTGGTACTGAGCGATAACTTCAGTGGTCACCGCTTTGTTAGCGAAACCGTCGTTATCAGTGGTCAGGTTGTTGTTGGTGATACGAGCCGCATCGCGAGTTTCGGTGTAGAGAGCAGCGATGTAGATGTTGTTCGCATCATACTTAACCGCGGTACCCCAGCTGCGTGCTTTGTTTTTGTCTTCGCCGTAGGTCAATGCTTTCTGAGCATCGGTACGGTTAGACTCAGACCAGGAACCTACGATTCCCAGACCCATTGAAGAGGTGTAAGAGGTTGACAGCGCGTAGCCGTCACCGTTGCCGCGCAGAACGTCGTCGCCGGTACGGTCATTTTTGCCCTGGTACTGAACGGCGAAGTCCCAACCGTCAACCAGACCGAAGAAGTTGTGGTTACGGTAAGTTGCAACACCAGTAGAACGACCAGACAGGTAACCATCTGAGTAACCAGAGTCGCCGCCGTATTCTGGCATCATATCGGTCCAGCCGATGGTGTCATACATCAGACCATAGTTACGACCATAGTCGAATGAACCGTATTCGTTGAATTTCAGACCAGCGAAGCCCAGACGCGTTTTGTTGCCGTCCTGTGCGTCATTGCCTTCTGAATTGTTAGCCTGAACGTTGTATTCCCACTGGCCGTAACCGGTGATGTTGTCGTTGATTTTCGTTTCGCCTTTAAAGCCGAAACGAACGTAAGTCTCATCACCATCGTTGCTTGAATCGTCAGAGAAGTAATGCAGACCGTCGACTTTACCGTACAGATCCAGCTTGTTGCCGTCTTTGTTATAGATTTCGGCTGCGTTAGCTGCGCCAGCAGCTAACAAGGCTGGAATTACCACTGCAAGAATGTTGCGCTTCATCATTATTTTATTACCCTCATTGGAGTTATTTGGACACCTTGCCACTGCCTACAATAATTTACAGAACTATTGTTGATAGTTTGGTGTCTCCTGTGTCTGAACGCAGTGTTCCATTGAGGGTGAGCTTAATCTACATCGAAAATGCTACTAAACACCTAATTATGTTTCAGTAAGAAAA
>NZ_MRWE01000022.1 GCF_002093665.1 Rouxiella badensis
AGAAAGGGTAATTCTGAGAGTGAAGGTTCCGACATTACTAACTGACGGTTGTATCTAATCTCGGGGGCAGGTCAGCTAGGCTAATAAGTGCCGCAAGCATCTTTCTCACGCTTCCAGCTCCTTTAAAATATTAAAACCTTGGTTCATTGAAGGAAACATACCTAGAAGGCTGCGGATTTTATTGTACGGGATGTAGTTAAAATTCTCAGTCAGCTTAGCCAGGGCGATAATCTCCCACCAGTATCGCTTAACCAGCTCCAGTGATAAGGAATAAGCACGGCCATAGAGCGCCTGGCATTCATCCTCTATGGCGCCAGATTGTCGGTGTTCATCCAAAAGCTTTTGGATATCCACAGCATCACCCCGGCCACTCTTTTTGAGTAAAATCTTAGGATCCTCATCACTGTAGAGGTGCTCAGCCATAACGCCAGCAAAGAGGATTATCATATCTACAAGAATATAAGTTCGCGCGTTGTAGGTATCATGAAAGCAGACAGCGCGGCAATCATCTGAAATTTTACCGCTGCTGCCTTTTGCAATACGAAACTCATCAGCCAGTGAGATTTCAATATTAATAGCGCCATTTAGCCAGGCCGCAACCGCATGTCCCGCCTCATGAACAGCCATGCTACGCTTCCATAAGGGTTTTCTGCTGAACTCAATAATCACGGCCTCACTCATCGTTTCATGCCCTCCAGAGCCTTGTCCATCAGCTGGCGGGCTATGACGTGAATTGATGGCGCCACACCGAGCTGTGAATGGGCGCGTTCCTGCTCCTGAATCTGCCGGATGGCGTCGATCTGGTGCTTACTGAGTAATACTGGTTTTACTGTCGATTGCCGCATTTCGTTACCCTCATGTTTTTATATACAGCAGTCATTGTAATTGCAAATATCGCAACAATGATGATCATTATTGCAAAAAAAGGGATAAATGATTTTATGGTGAGGATCGAATTTACTGATTGTCAGTTAAGGATGTTGCGTCTGCTAGTAGAGATCTCACTGCGTGCAATGATTATGCCCGTTAGGCAGAACATACGACTCCTGCCTATAGATAGCATATGGGCATTTTGAAGATGAATTTAGAACGTGAGGCCAGCCAGGATTAAATGCTGAATCCAGCTCATCTAATGGCACCGTCACGCATCTCCAGGGAACACCAGCCTAAATAATTTACATAACAGCCTCATGTCCCTGAATGTTTCTCATGTGCTCATAGAGCTTTAGATAAAACACTGAGAATTTATCAGGATGGCTGATGTAACTTAGCCAGGTTAGGATGATTCTCATGTGAATGGCTGTGTTGCGGCCACAATGCGTTTAAAAAATTAGAACCAACCCAGGATGGGATGTCTTCCAAGGATGCGCAACTGATAGAACATATTTTTTTGGTGAGGAATGAAGAGACGTTTGACTGGCGTTCATATGCAATCAGTCTGTTTAGTTTTTTAAAGTAATGAGTTAGTTGCCAGCAGATTAAGATAATTTCACAGCAGAAGGATCGGACATGACACAGTTTCAACTTGCTTTGATCGCTAGAGAGATTGATGGCGAGGTAATTCATCTTCGCACCAAAGATGGGTATATAAACGCGACAGCTATGTGCAAATCTGCTAACAAACTTTTAGCAGATTACACAAGACTTAAAAGTACCCAAGATTTTTTTGATGAATTATCAAGCGATATGGGAATTCCCATATCGGAACTAATTCAATCATTTAAAGGAGGCAGAGCGGAGAATCAGGGTACTTGGGTACACCCTGATATTGCAATTAATCTTGCCCAATGGCTATCTCCTAAATTTGCAGTTCAGGTTTCTCGCTGGGTTCGAGAGTGGATGACAGGAGAAAAAACTCCTGCTGAACTGCCTATCCATTTGAAAAGGTATATGGTGAATAGAGGTCGGGTACCTCACACACATTTCTCCATGCTCAATGAGTTAACTTTCAATCTCGTTGCCCCATTAGAGCAGGCTGGATACACTCTTCCCGAAAAGATGGTTCCCGATATTTCTCAGGGTCGAGTATTTTCTAAGTGGTTAAGAGATAACAGAAATGTGGAACCAAAAAACTTCCCAACTTATGATCACGAATACCCCGATGGTAGAACATTTCCGGTTAGGCTCTACCCAAATGAATATTTAGCTGATTTCAAAGCCCATTTCAATGAAGTTTGGCTTCCTGAATATGCGCCAAAATATTTTGCCGAACGTGATAAGAAAGCATTGAGTTTAATCGAAAGAATTATGCTTCCTAATCTCGATACTGATTGAGTCAACCACTAATCCTTATAACGACATATTCTCGACAGACATTGCCGGTGACTACACCGGCTTTTTTCCAGAAACTTACTGAGCTAACTCACCATTCCCCAACTAGAACAACAGTCATCTTTGAATGTTGATTAAAATTAGCAATCTGTTGGTTCAGTTTTGAAAATAAAATACATATAAATCAATAAACCTTTATCACTGAACCAACACTTAAACTACGTGCGTATAAAATATACCTTAATCTGGCTGGCCATCCTCAGGTAGAAAGTTCAACACGTACATGCGGATCTGTCTGCCCTCAATGACTCTTAAGCAACATTTTTACTACCTGAACAATAGAGTAAATCATCAATAACTCTGTCGATACAAGCGCGTAAATGATATAGCCCCACTTAGCCCATTTGGATTCAAAGTACACATTTGCATAACTGTGAATACGGGATATAACAAAAACAATCACAGCGAGCATCGAGGGAGTAACAAAGAGCGTGAGACCCAACAACCCCACCGTGGGGCCGCTTTGAACAATGTATGCTAGTGGAATGGCAAACAGAAAGGTTAAAGCGGCGTTGCCTAATAGCATGTCTTTAATTGAGTTTTCTATGAGCTTTTGTGCATCTTCTATCATTGAGTTCAGATCCATCGGTTAGAAATTTGCTTATATATAAGAAAAAGTAGGTCGGTTCGGTCGGGTCAGTCGGTTCAATTTTTTAATACTTTGATATTAATAGGTATTGATTGTCATTTTGAACCGACTTAGGGGTCGGTTCATCACTATGTTAAGTCGGTTCACTCCACCAGCTAGGAAAGGGATTTTTAAACAACGTTGGTTCAATCGGATTAAAGTCGGTTCAGGGTCGGTTCAATCTTAATAAATAAACACATACAAATCATGGAACTAAAAAATTGAACCGACTGACCCGACCGAACCGACCTACTTTTTCTCACATGAGAAATTAATCCTCACCGTCCTCGGGTAACATCAATACCACAAAGCGCGGCTGCTTCCCGTCTATGCGCAATGTTTTTCGTGTCACACCTTTGGCCGGCTTATCTAGCATCCCGGCATCAGCCAACACTTGCGCGAAAGCTGCCGCATTGGCACCTGTGGCAATTTCGTCGTTAAAGACTGCAGGGAAGGTGTGGAAGACCAACGTTTCACCGTCAGGTTTTTTTACCCGGTATCCGGCCAGGTCTTTTATAGGGAGATCACGCGGGTCGGCATTAGGGTGTGGCAAATAACGGCTGTACCCAAAACGCTGCAGGAATGATTCTGTCTGCTCTACCCACGCTTTCGACTCCCTGTTCCCCATGCCGAACTCATTTACCCATGCGTTAAAACTATGCTGGAGTGCGTCACGGCATTCCTGAGCATCCCAACCGGTAAGCTGCAGGGAAAGAATTAGCGCCCCTTCCAGCACGGCAAACCTCGAAGCGACGCGGCGCACTTGTTCGCTGGCCTCCTCGGGCAGCAGTCCCAGCCAGCGCCGTTCGGCAACCCGTACCGCTTCGGCTGAGGCCTCTTTCTGGCTGGCGAGTTGTTTAATCCATTCACGCCCCACGGCGCCATAATTCGATTTACTGGCATCCCGCATGGCATCTGCGTGAGATTTACCGTCTGGCAATCCGTGGAACACCATCGCTTTGCTGATCGGGACATTCAGCAATCGCACCAGTTGACCGGCATTCACTTTGCCCCCATCTGCCCGGATATAGCTTTCCATATCAATTTCACCGGTGCTGAATGCCATAGCCCGCCAGCGCTTTACATCACGGTTGCCGCCTTCTTTGGCTCCCTGGATCTTACCCACGCCATTGAACAGGGCATAGGCAGCATCTGCGACCGCGCGGCGATTGCTTCCCTGTCCTATTTCATCCAGAGGCATAAAACCATCATTGTGCGCCGCTGCCTCGTTCACTAACCCTAGCGCGGTTGAGTACCAGGTAAGTTTCAGTGCGTCAGGCTCACCGTAAACGGTACTGGCGGCATTACCGGTAGTCGTTTTACCTGCGGATGAACCACCAAACAAATGAACGCCGAAACCCTCAGCACCTGCAATACCGATCAACGGGGCGGCAAGCGCACAGGCAATGCCCAGCATCATTGATGGGTTGCCCTGCGCCAGCCTGGCAACGCTCTCACGCCAGCTATCAGCGGTTCCCTTCACGGTGTACCCTTTAGCCGCAGCGGAACGCCCATTGAAAAGGACGGGTGTAAGCGGCTCTCCGATAACCTCACCGTCAGACATGATATAAGCCCCGCACTGCCAGCCTGTTGCGCCAGCAATGGCCCACATCTCACGATTACCGCTAAGTTGCAGGTGATCGGCCAGAATCGCCCTTAGGCTGCTTTTTGCCGTGATAGACAGACCACCGGCACGAAGTTTTGCCCAGCCTTCACGCTCGCCTATATCGCGCATGGGTACCGCCTCAATACGGTTACGCTGATTGCCCTCCGGTTTCCAGCTCAGGACCAAATAACGCTCGCTGTCGTCTTCACCAATACCGACCACCGCCAGCGGAGAACTGAGCCAGCTTTCGTTATTGATGACATCGCCGGTTTCTTTATCAACCTTAGGTGATACCCAAAACACGCCGTCCTTACGGCTTTCCACTCGGGGCTTGAGGAGGTCATCTTTTTGCCCAGGCTTTTTACCGCCGTCGATGGCCTGTAGCTGTGGTTTCACGTTTGTACCCTGTGGTTGATATATCGAATCATGGAATGCCCGTGCCGCGGCTTGTACGCCGTTGTGCTGCCGGTAATCGTCCCAATCGGCTTTATGCTCTGTCGGTGGCAGCGATACGCCGCCAGCCACGGATAAAGCCGCTTTCTCAGCTTGAATGCGGCCGGTGTTAACTTTTGGCTTCCCGCGCTTATCCAACTCTCCTGGATAATGCCAATCATTGTCTGCCGCGATGATGATCCCCACATCGGGATGGCGGCGACGCATCAGCTCGGCCACGGGTAACTGATTACCGGCATCAATGGCGGCCACGGTGAGCGCATCGGGACGCATCAGGCTCAAGGTGAGGGCCGTTGCCAGCCCTTCGGTGATAATGATGCCCTGCGGGTGCTCAGGCGCGTTTACGGCGTGGTATGCCCCGTGCTTGGCTGAACCGAATACCAGATTTTTCACACCATTGGCGGTGATGGTCTGCGCGGCGGCAATGGTGCCGGACTCATTGACCAACGTCAGCAGCAGAGCACCGTCATCCATAATGGGGAACGGGAAGCCCGTCAGCCCTTTAGCGGTGAGGTATGCGCTTTCACCTGGCTGAGCCTGCACGGCCAATGCCTGATACTTGTGCTGAAAAGTTTGCCGGCGGCGTGCATCATCGGCTACGGATTGCTGGTGGCGCTCCTGCTCCCGCTGCTGGCGTTCGGTCACCAATTGCTCTCGCCGTTGGCTGGCTGCTTCGGGATTAATTTCAATTGCCCGGTAATCAATACCCATCACGCCCGCCAGTATCTGCGCCGCTTCGGTGGTATCGCAGTGATTCACCTTTTTCACCAGGTCAAGGCCGTCACCGGCACCACATTGGTTGCAGAAGTGGCTACCGCGTCCGTTGTCGTCGAATCGAAAGCGGTCATTGCCGCCGCATGCCGGGCAGGCCGCATGCTGCCGCGCAGACTTGGGCACGGTAATGCCCGCCAGTGACAGCACGTCAGGCCAGCGCCCGGCGGCGGCAACGGTAACTTCGCGGATGAGGTCAATATTTCGCACTTTTGTTACCCTCTTGCTTCGCCTGGATGAGTGCCTTTAATTTCTTCACTTTCTCCAATGGATTATTTTCCTGACACCAGGCCGTCATAGCGCCCGGTTTAACTGGAAAATAGGCACGATAGAAATTCTCCACCGGCGAAATGCAGGGATGTTCATAACCCTCACGGGTATAAGTCACCCGCCCGGGTGTCACACTGGAAATAATGATTTTCACGCCTGCGCTGGTTTGCCAAATATCGCCGGGGCGGATCTCAGGTCGAGCAGATCCCCCAGATATCAGCCTGGTATTTAATGGTTTCATTATTTTTATTCCTTGCAGTTGGCTTCTACACGATATCCGGCACGCTGGAGTAACTGCGTGAAAAGCTCGACGGAACCCACCATTTCATCTTCAAGCACAGGCTTGTTTGCAACTACATGGCCACCTTCTAAGTAAAGCAAAATCCGTCCGGAAAAATCAGATGAAAGGGGTAAATCAACGTTAATCATCGGGATCGAGTTATTCATGTGCACTCCCACTAACAGGCAAACGTGCGGCAAGAGACAAGATAAAGTGAGCGCACAAAATCAGGCGGGCTTCATGCTCGGTACTGGCCTCTACTGTGAGGCGGCAGGGAGTTGCCCGGCGATTAGCTCGATCCAGTGCTAAAAAGCGGTACTGAAATTTGGGGCGAGTTTGGGTATGCTGTGAGTCAGCCATAACTGTTACCTCATATAACGGTTTGGTAAGAGGCCCGGTTAGTGTTGACGCACTGCCGGGCTTCGCTATTTTGTGGATTACCTGTTCTTTACCTGTGGACAAGGTGAACACCACCAATGTATAACATGGTGAACACCACCTCAAGGCTTTTACGAATAATTTTCCTGTGTATACTGAACACCACCTAAAGACAGGAGCATCAGTAATGGCAACAGGTAGGAAAAACAATCGTTCACTACAAGTTTCAGTCAGACTTCCTTTGACTGACTTAGAAGAGATCGAAAAATTAAAAGACGAAGGCGAAAGCACGGCAGGTTTTTTGATAGCGGCTGCTAAAAGTGAAATCAAGCGCCGCCAGCGGCGTACAGCAAAAATAGAAGTAAATACAGACTGACTTGTATCTTCACCTCTGCTTGGAGCCGTGCCAGATACACGGCCCTGTTTTATGGCCTGGAAAAATTTACCGCCTCGCGTTGTAATGTCAGAAAAACCTTCCAGTCCTCGCACCCAGGCACCAAAATTAAATTCCATGTCAGATTTTGACCGGTTCTGAATGTTAAGTATTGTTAAGTTTCCAGCCAACAAAAAGGCTGCTTTCTGGGCGGCATTCATTAGTGAACCTCCAGCAATCTTGGCTGATACTTGCGCCAGAGTTCGGCCTCTTCTGCTGTAAGTCGGGCTTTTTCGGTCTTACAAGATTGAAGATCTGAACCGCGCTTACTGGCCTTGTGGATATAGGCTGCTTTGCGTTTGCTATGGTCATTCAGAAAGGCGAACGGCACGCCATATGCGCCAGTCTTACGAATAGATGGGATCACGTCGCGGAATACCCAGTTAGTGAACCGGTGAGCGAATGTGCCGGGCGTTGTGGCTTTACGGCTGCGTGCAATGAGTTTGTAAAATCCTGACTCTGCTACAACACCGTGATTTGGGTTGCCACGATTACCGTAGGTTAAAGCTACGGTATTCTTTTCGTCACCATCGAGGGATTTTAAGGCGTCGCGTGAGTTGGTAATTCCCAATGCCTCGCAAATGTCTTTAGCAACGAACCACGGCTCACCGTAAACATTCACGATGCGGACAGATTGACCTTCGAATTTAATCACCGAAATATCACCTTCATCAGCGTTGAAAATACCGTTCGGGCTGGTGGATGGCTGAGGGGTGGCCTCAGAAGTTAATCTGCTTTTTTCGATTTTCATTTGTTAGGCTCCGTTAGGCGGCGGTAAAGGCGTCTGGGTAGAGTGAGAGGATGTCGCTGATTTCAGCTTGTGATAGCCCACGATAGCCACCAGTAGCAGCGTTGCGGCTGACCAATTGGATTACTAGCATCACATCAGCACTGCAGGAGAAGCGATAGCGAAGATGTGAGCCGATGCCGTCTGTGTTCTTCTCGTCAATACGCTCAAGCTGAATATCAAGGCGGCGTTCCAGCTCGGTAGCGTAGTTACGCCCAGACGATAAGCGGCAATAGCGGAGAATGTCGTTTTCAGTCCAGCCCTCAACTCCAGTGCGCATCATGAAGCAGCGTGCGCGGTGCTTCTTTGGCGCTGGCTTGGTAATGGGAATTGCGGCATTAGCTTTGGTGCTAACCTGTTCGATAATGCCTGCCTCGCTGTGAGTATTTTTAGGCATTACAAAGTCTCTCCGCGACACTCCACCAGCCAGTGATTAATCTCTATCGCATCAAACGCCGAAACACGTTCTGATAACTTGATTGGCCGCGGGAGTGTGCCATTTTTAACCTTGCGCCATATAGTCGATTCGCTGATACCTAACAGCAAGGCCAAATTTTTTGGCCGGATCATGCCTGTGGTTGGGAGGGCAGATAGTGAGTGATTTTGTGCTTTCATAGATTGTTTTGCCATGTCGTAAAGTGTTATGGCAATACTAAACTCTTGATATTCATAATTTCTATTAAGAAAAGAATCTATTAAAAGAAATTGATTTTCTATTAAAATAAGCTATTTCCATTGAAAAAATGTAGCTTCCATTCCCATGCTATTTATTGTAATTCATTGTATTTAATGATTTATTTTTTAAGTGATGTACTTATTCGATACTTATTAAGTATCGAATAGATATCAATAAAATCCTTTAGTTACGAAAACCGTCTTCATCAAAAACTCAGTCATCGTTTGAACTTACAGAACTCAGTGCAAATTTAATTTTATTGTAGAATGTTGATTTCTTTATACCTTTATCTGAGATGTTCCAAGTGTTAGCCATCGATTCAAGGTCTGAATAAATTTCACTTATTTTTGGTTTTTTCGGTGACCCGTATTTCTTACTAGGATGTTTTTCAGTCAAAAGCATGATCAACAATGCCAGTGTTTTATCTGTACTTTTTTGCTCGTCGTTAACTCTGTGAGCACCTCTACCGGACTTCCTCGATTTTGACATCTCTTCGACGAGAGACCGGCCACCGAAAGCCAGCATTTTATTTTCCCAGCCATTTGAATTTAGGAGTGCAAGTATTGCTTCATCCACTCGCGCTATAACTTCATCTGGTGTAATGCCCTTACTGAGAAATTGATATGAAGCACCAAAAACATAATCAGCGTCTAACTCTTCTGAAATAGAAATTTTTCTTTCAGACAGGGTGCTGATATTTCTTAAAATTGCCTTCCTTATATCTTGGGCCTCCTCAGAAATTTCAGGCGGTAATTGCTTGGTTTTTGTATTTGGATTAATTCCATAAAGAGCGTTAACAACCTCAGTAATGGTAACGAGCCTTTGAGATGTCAGGCGTTCAAACATGTTTTTTCCAAGCAATTTCATTATTAAACCTGTTTAATTTTTAAAGGAGTAACGTTGTAATCATCACCGCTTTCCAATGCCACCAACAATTCTGCCCATTGTGCAAGAGCCGTTTTGCGCTCATCAAAATACTGGTGACGGTTATAAATCCCCTCAACCCCTCGAATGCGATGGTTTAGGCAACGTTCAGCCACAACCGGATCAATGCCTATAGCTGCTAGGTGCGTGCGAGCAGTGCGCCGAAAATCGTGAATGGTAAAATTTGGCACATCCGGTAGCTCGGCTCGAACTTTAGCCAGGGCCACTGGTAAAGTGCTTTCCTGAATGTGTGGGATCATTCTGTTTTGCATCTTCCTGGCTGGTAGTACCCATTTGCTGTTGCAAGAGAATGTGTGTAGCTCTCTCAGCCATCCAACTGCTGGTGGGGGTAAGGGAATGTCTATTGCGTCACCGTTTTTGCTGCGTTCCTCGGGTAAGTGCCATATTGCACTGTCCAAGTCGAATTCTTCCCAGCGCGCGGCGCACAATTCCATTTTGCGTACGCAAAGCGTCAGTAGTAATTTAAACGTGATTTCATTCTGCCGGCTAAACCCTTTTGCGGTCTGCATGCCGGCAAACAGGCGGATTAGCTCATCGCGAGTTAACCACCGGTCACGGCTCACCTCTTTGCCACCAGCATCGGACACCTCAAACGCCGAGCACGGATTAATTTCTAACGCATGCCGTTTGATACCGTAATCGAATATGCGTCGCGTCCAGCGGAGAACGTCAGTTGCTATGGTAGGCGCTCCGCGGTCAACGATAGCTTTGAGCATGTCGTCAATATGGCGCGGCTTCACGTCCTCAACTTTCATATTACCGACATGCGGGTTTATGTCTTTGTCGATGCGACGGCGCAATATATCCGGGTGTTTCCAGCGTGGCAGGATCTGGCGCTCAAAGTATTCAGAGGCCAGCTCTGAAACACGCATGGCATTTTTCTCAGCCTCTATCTTCGCTAAGGCTTCGGCCTTCCGCTCCTGTTTCTCCCCGGCTACGTCATATCCCAGTGAAACACGTGCTGATAGCTCTTTGGCCATTTCACGGGCTTTGGACAGTGATATCTCAGAGTATGAACCCATGAGCATGGCGCGGGACTTCCCCGAGAACTTATAGCGAAAACGCCATGTAGGTGATCTGTCTGCTTCTCTGTGTCGCAGGTACAGCCCATTGCCATCTGCCCGGCCTTCGAAACGCTCCCCGGCCTTTATCCACGCCCGGATCTGCATGTCTGTAAGTTTTGCCATAACGACTACCTAAACATTGAATAGGGGGGTGTACCCAAAGTGATGTACCTAAAACGCTTTGGGTACACCTTTGTGTACATCATAATCATGCGCTTTAATGCGTCTTTATGATAGCTCCTGATAATAAAAAAGCCCGCCATATGGCGAGCTTATTGGTTTTTTGCGTCTTTGTGATAGTTCCTGAATGTTTACTCGATATTCTGAATCTGTTCTCGCATCTGCTCGATAAGCACCTTCAGCTCGATGGCTGAGGTGGTCACGTCAGAATTAATAGATTTGGACGCCAAGGTATTCGACTCGCGGTTGAACTCCTGCATCATGAAGTCTAGACGGCGGCCAACGGCTTCCTCTTTCTTGAGGATTTTATGCGTTTCTTTAACGTGAGCCTCGAGACGATCGAGCTCTTCGGCAACGTCAACACGCTGCGCCATCAGCACCAGTTCCTGCTCCAGACGGTTGTTTTCAAGCTGAACCTGCGCGTCTTCCAGTTTGCTGACCAGACGTTCGCGCTGCCACAGTAAGACGTTTGGCATCTGGGCGCGGACCTTCACCACTTCGGCACTCACGCCATCAAGGCGTTGCTCAATCAGGGTCTTCAGTGACGCACCTTCGCTTTCACGGGCCAGAATAAAGTCGTCCAGCGCGCGGTCCAGCGCAACCAGCAGCTCATTGCTGATAGCATCCAAATCTTGCTCTTCGGCAACCATCACGCCCGGCCAGCGGAGCACGTCCAGCGGATTAATCTCGCCTTCATCGCTCTGCATCTTGACCCATTGCGCGGCTTCAACCAGCTGTTTAGCCAGCTTTTCGTTGAGCTGCAGGGTGCCCTGCGCGCTAGGGTCGAGGTCGAAACGAAGGTTGCATTCCACCTTGCCACGCGTCAGACGGGCGCGAACGCGTTCACGAATAACCGGCTCCAGACTGCGAAACTGCTCGGGCAGACGGATATAGGTTTCAAGATAACGCTGGTTAACGGAGCGAAGTTCCCACGCTGCGCTTCCCCAGTTACCCTTGATTTCACGTCGGGCATAAGCGGTCATACTACGGATCATGTCTGTGTACCTGTTAATGTAAAGATGCAAGGATTATAGCCTCGCTGCACCCGTCATGATAGGCATTACCTCACGAAGCCCGTATAATGCGCAGCCATCTATGATTTGCGAGCCGGAGAATTACCCCATGCGTCCAGCAGGCCGAAATGCACAACAAGTGCGCCCACTTACCCTGACCAGAAACTACACAAAACACGCTGAAGGTTCTGTTTTGGTTGAATTTGGTGACACCAAAGTCCTTTGCACCGCGACTGTTGAAGAAGGGGTTCCTCGCTTTCTGAAAGGTCAGGGACAAGGTTGGATCACCGCCGAATACGGCATGCTTCCGCGTTCTACCCACAGCCGTAACCCGCGTGAAGCGGCGAAAGGCAAACAGGGTGGCCGTACTCTGGAGATTCAACGTCTGATTGCCCGCTCTCTGCGTGCGGCGGTTGATCTGAAAAAACTCGGTGAGTTCACCATCACGCTGGACTGCGACGTCCTGCAGGCTGACGGGGGTACGCGTACTGCTTCAATCTCAGGTGCCTGTGTTGCACTGGCCGATGCCTTAAACGCACTGGTCGCCGCGGGCAAACTCAAAGCTAACCCGATGAAAGGTTTAGTGGCTGCGGTTTCCGTTGGTATCGTAAACGGTGAAGCGCTGTGCGACCTGGAATACGTTGAAGACTCCGCCGCTGAAACCGATATGAACGTGGTGATGATGGAAGACGGTCGTATGATCGAAGTCCAGGGCACCGCAGAAGGCGAGCCGTTCAGCCACGAAGAGTTGCTGAGCTTGCTGACCCTCGCTCGAGGGGGTATCGATACTATCTTCCAGGCGCAGAAGGCGGTTCTGGGAGAGTAATTATTTAAGGCGACTTTATTTTTAAGTCGCCTTTTTTGTATATGGCCCTCAGGCCAGTAAGAAGATTAAAGAACACGAGGAAAAGCACCTATGAAAGCCTACCAGCGCGAGTTTATTGAGTTTGCACTGAACAAGCAGGTTTTGAAATTCGGCGAATTTACCCTGAAGTCTGGCCGTATCAGCCCCTACTTTTTTAACGCAGGCCTGTTTAACACCGGTCGCGACCTGGCTTTGCTCGGCCGTTTCTACGCCGAAGCCCTGATTGATTCAGGCATCGACTTCGATCTGGTGTTTGGCCCGGCTTATAAAGGCATTCCTATCGCGACCACCACCGTTGTGGCGTTGGCCGAGCAGCATGAGCGCGACGTGCCTTACTGCTTTAACCGCAAGGAAGCAAAAGACCACGGCGAAGGCGGCACGTTGGTAGGCAGCCCGTTGCAGGGTAAAGTCATGTTGGTAGATGACGTGATAACCGCCGGTACGGCAATCCGTGAATCGATGGAAATTATCAACGCGAACAATGCATCTCTGGCCGGTGTGCTTATTTCTCTGGACCGTCAGGAACGCGGCCGTGCCGATATTTCGGCTATTCAGGAAGTTGAACGCGACTACGGCTGCAAAGTGATTTCTATCATCACGCTGGCTGATCTGATTGATTATCTGGAAGAGAAGGCGGAGATGGCTGACCATCTGGCAGCGGTTCGCGCTTATCGCCAGCAGTACGGCATCTAATTGCGTCTGAAAAGGATGCAAAAGAAAAGGGCCAATGGCCCTTTTTTGCTTTATGTCTGTGACGTTGAGGCTATACCAGCTGCGCGGCAATCAGCGGCCAGCGGGTGTCGAAGTCCTGCGTCGGGCGATATTTGAATTCCGAACGGACAAAACGCGACAGCAGCCCTTCACAAAATGCCAACAGCTGGCTGGCGAGCAGCGTTTCGTCGGTGCTGAATCCGCTACCTTCGCGCATTTTCTTTTCGCGTAAGACCTGACGTAGCTGAACTTCAATACGCTCAAAAAGCTGATTAATGCGTCCCTGCAAGCGGTCTTGTTCAAACATTAACGCATGCCCGGTCATAATACGGGTCAGGCCCGGATTACGTTCAGCAAAACCCAGTATCAGCAGAAGAATGAGACGAAGCCTATTTAGGGTCTCTTTCTCATCCTGCAGGATAAGGTTGATTCGGGTGATCAAACTGTCTTCAATAAACTCGATCAGACTGTCAAACATCCGCGTTTTGCTAGGAAAATGGCGATAAAGTGCAGCCTCGGAAACGCCGACGTTGGCGGCAAGCTTGGCCGTAGTAATACGCTGGCTGCCATCGCTGGACTGAAGCATTTGTGCTAACGCCTGCAAAATCTCCTCGCGCCGGTTCCTTTTAGTATTTTCTTTTTCTGCCATGTCTGAATAGACCCTTGCTAAAAACGGCTCAAATATATTAAAAACCGAACAATTGCCGCGTAATCGAGAAATTTCGCGGCTTATTGAACCTTGGTCTTTCGCGCAGCAACGGGCGATGCCCTGCTATTCAAAAGCGGTGGGGTATCATTGAGTTTTTATTGTA
This sequence comes from Rouxiella badensis, assembly GCF_002093665.1. Lineage (GTDB taxonomy): Bacteria > Pseudomonadota > Gammaproteobacteria > Enterobacterales > Enterobacteriaceae > Rouxiella > Rouxiella badensis. The sequence goes on from NZ_MRWE01000022.1 coordinate 14,204, forward strand.
TCGGTTTGATATAAATAAGGATCTGTTCAATATCCTGCGGCCCTGCACCGCGATGTTGAACAGATTCTTACTGGCGTCCTGAGTGACCAAAGCCACCTTCGCCGCGTTCGCTGCTGGTAAAGTCTTCAACCAGATTAAATTCAGCCTGCACAACAGGAACGAATACCATCTGGGCAATGCGCTCGCCTGGCTCAATGGTAAAAGTGGTTTGACCGCGGTTCCAGACTGACACCATCAGTTGCCCCTGATAATCGGAGTCGATGAGGCCAACCAGGTTACCCAATACCACACCGTGCTTATGGCCCAGACCAGAGCGTGGGAGGATAACTGCAGCCAGATTGGCATCGCCGATGTGAATGGCAAGGCCGGTAGGCAGCAGGGTGGTTTCGCCCGGACGCAGTTCAACTGCGGTATCCAATACGGCGCGTAAATCTAAGCCTGCAGAACCCGGTGTGGCATAAGTCGGTAAAGGAAATTCCTTACCAATGCGCGAATCAAGAATCTTAATGTCGATTTTTTTCATCATAACGGCTGACAATCTCGTTTAGTAAAGCCTGGCCAAGCTGCTGTTTATCGCTGAGAGGTAAACGCAGATTTCCATTTTGCCAAAAAAGATGCAAAGCATTGGTATTGCTATTAAAACCATGCCCGGCAAGTGATACATCATTTGCGCAAATCAGGTCGAGATTCTTCCTGATTCGTTTCTGTTGGGCGTATTCTTCCACATTCTGGGTTTCGGCGGCAAACCCAACAACATACGGCCGATGTTCTTTCATGGCTGCAACCCCGGCGACAATATCAGGGTTCTTGATCATTTTCAGAGTGATTTCATCACCCTGTTTTTTAATTTTTTCATCGGCAATCGCCATAGCACGATAGTCTGCCACCGCCGCGCAGGAGATAAAAATATGCTGTGAGGCGACGCTATTGTTGACCGCAGCCTGCATTTCGAGCGCCGTGGTGACGTCGGTTCTTTCAACGTTTGCGGGCGTTGGGAGCGTGACTGGACCGCTAATGAGCGTCACCTGAGCACCACGCTTGGCGGCGGCCTCTGCGATGGCAAAACCCATTTTCCCAGAGCTGTGGTTGCTAATATAGCGGACTGGGTCCAGCGCTTCCCGGGTGGGACCTGCGGTGACCATAATCTTAAGATGCTGCAGGTCATGGCGTGGCGCAAAATGCTCACCTGCCATCGCGACAATCACCATGGGATCGAGCATGCGGCCCGGGCCTACGTCACCGCAGGCCTGGCTGCCTTCATCGGGACCCCAGACAAGCGTGCCACGTGCCACAAGCTGTTGCAGGTTTTCCTGCGTGATGGCCGCGCGATACATTTGCTGGTTCATTGCTGGAACCACTGCGACCGGCGCAGCCGTGGCCAGGCAAATCGTGGTCAGCAGGTCGTTCGCCATGCCAGCGTTAACGCGCGCCAGCAGATCGGCCGTTGCGGGAGCAATAATGACGAGGTCGGCCCATTTGCCCAGTTCGATATGCCCCATCGCGGCTTCTGCCGCGGGGTCGAGCAGGGAGTCCGACACGGGATAACCTGAAACGGCCTGAAGGCTAAGTGGCGTAATGAACGCTTTGGCGGCTTCTGTCATGACCACGCGCACTTCTGCCCCACGGTCACGTAAGCGCCGTACCAGCTCGGGTGCCTTGTAGGCGGCGATACCACCGCTGACGCCAAGCACAATATGTTTGCCGGAAAGTCCCGTCATCGTGATTGTCCGATTGTAAGTCCAAAGAGGCGGTATTTTAGCATAATGCGCATTCATGACAGCTATACGCTTTCGTTATTAGCGATGCCTTTGCTGAGTTTTGCGAGACGTATCCCAGGGCTAAATCGCAGAGAGTCCTGTGTTTATCGAGCTGTGCAACAATCCTGACTCACAAGGAGTGGAGGATGAAAAGGCACAATAAAATCTGGAGCAGTGGGACGGGGCCGAGAGAAAAACTGATCGAGTTTGGCGCCTCCAGCCTGTCTGACTGCGAGCTGCTGGCGATATTTTTGCACACCGGCGTACAGGGTATGAACGTAATGGCACTGGCCGAAAGCCTGGTAGAGCACTTTGGGTCGATTTATGAGATTTTAAGGGCGGACTACGCGTCGATTGTCGGGCTTCACGGCATGGGTGCAGCAAAATATGCCCAGCTTTCTGCCGTGACCGAGCTGACTCAGCGCCGTTATGCGGGACAGCTGGCATGTGAAAATGTGCTGCTTAACCCCGCTATAACCCGCCAATATTTGCAGAATATGCTGTCGCATCGTGAAAGAGAGGTCTTTTTGGTACTTTTTCTCGACAATCAACACCGTGTTATTCGCCATGAGGAGATGTTTGCTGGTACCATTAGCAGCGTCGAAATTCATCCGCGTGAAATTGTGCGCGAAGCGATGAAGGTTAATGCGACTGCGCTAATTCTGGCGCATAATCATCCATCCGGCAAAGCGGAACCCAGTTTTGCGGATAGAAGGGTAACCGAACAGATAATAAAAACGTGCCAACTGCTGGACATTCGCGTACTCGATCACTTCGTGGTTGGGGGGGGTGAAACGGTCTCTTTTGCCGAGCGCGGTTGGCTTTAGACGTATTTTTTGAAGATCCTTAGGGATCTTTAGCTGTTCGGGACTTGAGCACTTACGCTCTAGAGCGTATACTACGCCACCTTTGAGAATCTTGGGTTTGGCGTTAAGAGCCTATCTCAGCAGGTTTCAATACCCGAAAGCATCTTGAATGCAGAAGGTTATGCCTGATGATTTATGGTTTTTACCCGACGACAGTGAGTCGGTTCTCAGTGGAGTTTGCTGAGATGGGCTCTCAAAGCCTGACGAGGCGGCCATACCCTATACGAAGCTCGAGCTGATTTGATTTTTGGAGAATAGACACATGTCCCGAGTCTGCCAAGTTACTGGCAAGCGCCCGGTGAGCGGTAACAACCGTTCCCACGCAATGAACGCGACCAAACGCCGTTTTCTGCCAAACCTGCATTCCCATCGTTTTTGGGTTGAAGGTGAGAAGCGCTTTGTAACTCTGCGTGTATCTGCTAAAGGTATGCGCGTGATTGATAAGAAGGGTATCGAAACGGTCCTGGCCGAAATTCGTGCCCGTGGTGAGAAGTATTAAGGAAAGGAACTGAAACATGGCTAAAGGTGTTCGCGAGAAGATCAAGCTGGTTTCTTCTGCTGGTACTGGTCACTTCTATACCACCACGAAGAACAAGCGTACTAAGCCGGAAAAATTGGAACTGAAGAAATTCGATCCAGTTGTCCGCCAGCACGTGATCTACAAAGAAGCTAAAATTAAATAATTTTAGTGGATTAATAAAAACCCGGCCCCGGCCGGGTTTTTTTATACCTGCGATTCCCCCTTCGTCATTGACGCTGTAGCTTCGTTGGCTACATTCATTCACCCCAGCCACTTACCTGTGTAAGCTCCCGGGGACTCGTTCATTTTCCGCCTGGCTACAACTCCAATTACCTTGGGGAAAGCTTTTGTGTTTGAAGCATTAGCTGCGCTATTAAGCCCATCCTTAGGCTTCCCCCCTTTTGGGCCGCTGCAAGCAGCGTTCAAATTTGCTCCCGGCAGATTTGTGGCTACACTACACCGCACATTAACGGTCTCAGGAATTATTCATGCCAGAACTGCCAGAAGTTGAAACCAGCCGCCGGGGTATTGAGCCTTATCTGGTGGGTCATACCATTTTGCACGCCGTGGTGCGTAACGCCAGGCTGCGCTGGCCGGTCTCTCAGGAGATTATGGCGCTTAGCGATCAGGTGGTTATCAGCGTTCAGCGCCGCGCCAAGTATCTTCTGGTCGAATTGAAAAGCGGGTGGATTATCATTCACCTCGGCATGTCGGGCAGTCTGCGGGTATTGACAGAGGAAACCGAGCCAGCCAAGCACGATCACGTAGATTTGGTGATGGATACCGGCTATGTGCTGCGCTATACCGACCCGCGTCGTTTTGGTGCCTGGCTGTGGTGTCAGGACCTTGAAGGCAGCAGCGTCTTGTCTCATCTGGGGCCTGAGCCGCTCAGCGAAGCATTCAACGCCGACTATCTCCGTGAAAAATCCCTCAAGAAGAAGTCGCCTATCAAGCCGTGGCTGATGGACAACAAGCTGGTGGTGGGGGTGGGAAATATCTATGCCAGCGAATCGCTGTTTGTTGCCGGAATATCCCCGGACAGGCCAGCTAACTCGCTCTCACTGGAAGAGTATGGCCTGCTGGTATCAACGATTAAAGCCGTACTGCTGCGTTCAATCGAGCAGGGCGGGACCACGCTGAGAGACTTCTTGCAGTCTGACGGAAAGCCGGGTTATTTCGCTCAGGAGCTGCAGGTTTATGGTCGCGCCGGTGAGGCTTGTCGCGTGTGCGGTACGCCGATACAAAGCAGCAAACACGCGCAGCGCAGCACCTTCTTCTGCCCTCGATGTCAGCGTTAATCTGCTGCTATCTTCTCGAGCAATGCCTGAGTGATAGGCTCAGGCAGGAAAGGCGTGATGTCCCCTCCATGTCGCGCCACCTCTTTCACCAGAGAGGACGAAATAAACGACCACTCTTTTGAAGGCATAAGAAACACGCTTTCCAGCGTCGGCATCAGATGGCGATTCATGCTGGCAAGCTGCATCTCATATTCAAAATCTGACACTGCGCGCAGCCCACGTACTAACACGTTGGCGTTGTTTTCCTTGGCAAAGTTAGCCATCAGCGAGCTAAAGCCGATGACCTCGACGTTGGCGAGGTGAGAGGTTGCCTGACTGGCCAGCGCCACGCGCTCTTCCAGCGTGAACAGCGTCTTCTTGTGCGGACTGGCCGCAATTGCCAGAATCACCTTCTCAAACATCAAGGATGCGCGGGTTACCAAATCCAGATGGCCATTGGTCAGCGGGTCAAACGTCCCCGGATAGATTGCCTTGGTGCTCATAATGGCTCGCTTTTTTGCAGTTGATGGCTGAACGCCCAAAGGGCGGCATACTTGTTAAAAGTATACTGTGCATTCACGCTGGCGAGAATCAGCCCTTGTTTACCGTCGAGGAAACCGGCGCGCAGGATCCAAGTTTTGAAGAAAGCTCCCAAAGTATGGCTGATGATTGAGAAGTAGCTACAGCGTTTACCCTGCTCGAAGCGCTGCTTTGCCCAGGCTTCGGCATAGTTCATCTGTTTGCGCTGAAAGGCAAAGAAGTCGCGACAGGTGAGGTGCAGCAGATCGCCCTTGAGGTCAACAATCTCTGCCCCTTGGAAGTTTAACGATTCATGAACCAAATCATCGTTATAGCGATACTTATCGGCCTTATACAGGCGATTGACGCGGTCGGGATACCAGCCGCTATGACGCATAAAGCGTCCTAAAAACAGGTTACGACGGCCAAGGCGGTAAACTTTATTGGCATCCGGCTGTTGCAAACAGGCTTCGATAGACTGACGCAGTTCGGGAGAGACCCGCTCATCGGCATCGATCATCAAAATATAGTCACCGGTGGCATGGTCCTGCGCGATTTGACGCTGCTTGCCGAATCCTTGCCAGTCTTTATTTTCAAACACCTTGGCGCCAAGATGACGAGCCAGCGACGGAGTGTCGTCGCTGCTGCCTGAATCGAGAAGGACTATCTCATCTGCCCAACTGACTGACTTCAGGCAGTCCTCCAGCAGCGAAGCTTCATTTTTGGCGATCAGCACCACTGACAGACGTTTTTGGGCAGACATGGGATTTAGTGACTCCGAGGGGGAAGATAGGGCTCCATCAGCTGCAGCAGGCGCTGAAGCGCACCCTGATTTTGACGCAGTACCTCTACCGCGTGGCGACCATAATAAAGACGATAGTCTTCATCGGTCAGCAGCGTTGAAATTTCTTTAACCAATGAGGCGCTATCGTTAACGGTAATCAAACCGTCGGCCTGCGCGAGCTTGGCGCAAATATCTTTGAAGTTGAAGGTATGCGGACCCATCAGGACCGGTATAGCGTGTGCCGCCGCCTCAAGCGGGTTATGGCCGCCACGCTCTACCAGACTACCGCCCACGAAGGCGATGTCGGCAATTCCGTACAGCAGCATTAGCTCACCCATAGTGTCGCCAATCACAACCTGCGTTTGCGCGGAAGGGACTTCGCCACTGCTGCGTTGAATAAAGCTCATACCCGCCTTCTGGGTTAATTCACAGGCCACCGGGAAACGTTCAGGATGGCGTGGTACCAGAATCATCAGCAAATTAGGGAAGGTTTTCAGCAGTTCACGGTGAGCTGCGAGCAGAATCGCTTCTTCACCATCGTGGGTGCTGGTGGCTATCCATACCTGACGACGAGATGCCCATTGGCTGCGCAGCGTCAGTGCGCGAGCGGCCAACTCTGGGGTCACCGAAATATCGAATTTCAGGCTACCGGTCACTGCGAGATGAGAGCGCTTGAGGCCAAGAGAAATAAAGCGCTCTCCGTCTTCGGCATTCTGTGCGGCAATTAGGGTGATTTTGCTCATCACCTTTTTGATAAATTTGCCTAACTTACCGTAGCCTTTTGCAGAGCGTGCCGAAAGGCGCGCATTGGCGATAACCAGGGGAATGTCGCGTTCATGCAGGGCTGAAATCAGGTTCGGCCACAGCTCGGTTTCCATGATGATGACCAGCTTCGGACGAACCTGATCGAGAAAGCGCTCGATGGAACCGGGCAAATCATAAGGCAGATAAACGTGGCTGACGTCCTTGCCAAATGCAGACACAGCACGCTCTGAGCCGGTAGGCGTCATGGTGGTGACCGTGATCGGCAGGGAGGGATAGCGATGGCGTAGTGCCCTGACTAAAGGGACTGCCGCGAGCGTTTCACCCACGGAAACGGAGTGCAACATAATGCCGTCCGCCACGACCTTACCTTTGCAAAATCCATAGCGCTCAGCCCATCTCTTACGATAGAGCGGTGCTTTCCGACCACGCATCCAGAGACGAACCCAGATAATTGGCTGGATGAGGTAAAGAAGAACGGTATACAGCGTTTGTAACATAATATCCGTAAAATCTAAGGGTAAAGGCAGAATTCTAAGTTTTAAACCAGCCTAAAGCTATTGTTTATTCGCTAACTCAGCATATTGCTCGCAGATAGGCTGAATGCCGTAATGTGTCAGCTTCTGCGGGTCGATATAAGGCGGATTGGTGTAAATATCTTTAATCTTTTCAGCCAGTGATGCGACGCTTAAGTCTGCGAGCCCGCGAGCGAGTTCACCGCTAAGAATTTCTGCGGGTCCGCCCGGGCAGCGGGTGCTAACCACCGGCGTATCGAGCAGCAGAGCCTCAACCAGCACGTTGCCAAACCCCTCGCTATCTGAGCTTAAAATCAGCTGTTGGGCATGGCGAATATAGGGATAGGGATTGGACTGGAAGCCCTTGAAAATAACCCGTTCGGCGACGCCAAGCCGTTTTGCCAGCGATTTAAGCTTTTCCGTTTGCTCTGGCTTGCCCTGACCCAGCAGGACCAGTGGAGCCTGGACCCCACTTTCTGTGTAAGCCTCAATTAACCTGTCGTGACGCTTGTTTTCATGAAAGCGCCCCACGTGAATCAGGTATGGCTCTCCTGCCAGCTCGCAAGGTTGTTCAGCCGCGGCATGAATCGCTTTAATATCAAAGGGGTTGTAAATCACCTCAAGACGCGATGGGCTGAGGCTAAACTGCTGCCGAATGTCGTCTGCAACCGCATGCGAGACGGCAACGATATTGCGACGCTGGTAGACCGCTTTAATCTTGCGCTGTTTCATCCAGCGATCGAAGCCGGTGCGATGCCCAAGGTAGGAGGTCGAAAACATACCGTGCAGACAGAACCAGACTTTGGTGGCATCTAGCACGTTACTTTTAGCCACGATACGGTCGGTTTTATGCAGGTTCGACAGTACCAAATCAAAATCACCGGCCTTACGCAGTGCGTCGTCCAGCTGACCCGCGCGACGTGAGAGCTCGGTCAACTTGCGCCACGGCTTACGGTTCTGGTCTTTAATGACTACATACACCAGGCCTTCCGGCAGCGGATACTGGCAGACGTCGCGCAGTGAAAATAATGACACTTGATGCCCCTGACGCAGCATACCTTCAGCCAGCGTCAGCACGACCTTTTCGGCCCCGCCGCCCGGAAGTCCGTCGATAATAAACAGAATGCGCATATCAGCCTACCAGCTCTTGGTACAGTGAGATAAGTTGGGACGAAAGCCGCTGTGGCGTACAGTCGAGGATCCGCTCGCGCGCTTTCTCGCCTTCGCTGGAGCCCAGCGCATGTTTTGGCAGCGCCATTACCGCCTGTTGCAGCGCCGTTACGTCGAGCGCATCACACACGTAGCCGTTCACGCCCTGAACAATAAACTCTGAGCCGCCGCAGGTCGGTGTGGTGATGATTGGCAGCCCACACGCCATGGCCTCTAGAATCACGTTAGGGAAGGGGTCGTAGAGCGTTGGCAGCAGCAGACCGTCGGCCATTTGATAGAAGGCCAGCGTTGAGGTTTGCATGCCGAAGAAATGTACCCGATTTGCGTAGCCTAAAGTTGCACAAAGCGCTCTGTATCGTTTTTCGTCTTTATCTTTACCCACCACCAACAGATGGCGATCGGTATTGGCGATGGCTTTTATTGCCGCATCCAGGCCCTTACGCTCAAAGCCTGAACCGACATAAATCAGGCAGGTTGCATCGGCAGGCACTTGATATTGCGCACGCAGGGTGAAGCGTTCTGCCTCGGTTGGCGGCAAAAATCGCTGTGCGTCGATAGCGTTGTAGATGACGCGAATCTTGTCGGCAGGCACGCCAAACTCGTTGATGATTTCCTGCTTGACCATCTCGGCGTTGCAAATCACCGCCTTTAGCTCGGGAGCGGAGTACATCTGCTGCTCGGCCTGCATGACATAACGATGGTAACGGTCGCCGAAAAGTTGTCTGGCTTTCCAGGTCGGCAGGACGCGCGCACGTTGCTCGAGCCAGCGGCGGTGAACGCCGTCACCGGCGCGATACAAGTCACAGCCCGGAATGCGCTCATGGCTCTGTACTAAATCGAAATCTTCTTTTTGCCACAGGCTGCGGGCCGCGTTGGCAAAACCGCGTTCGCGGCTGATACGCCCGAGTTTCCACGGATCGCAGATGTGCACCTTCCAACCCGGTTTGACCTCACCCTGCCATTGGCGGGTAATGACGTTTAGCTCAAGATCCTGATTTTCGAGGGCTTCAAGCGCGCGGGATACGAAGCGTTCCGCGCCACCGTCTGGGCGGTATTTTTGGCGCACTAGCGCCAGTCTAAAATGCTTCACGGGAGTAACCTTTCTGCCGCATCGATAACTGCCTGAGTGGGAATGGCATCAAGGTAGCGTTCGGATGTATGGGTGTCGATATCGTCGGGATCGGGCAAGGGGCCGAAATCACCGGCCCAAATGACTTCGCCCTGAGCCTGCCACGGTTTCCAGAAGGTCAGCTTTGACGGCCCAAACAGCGCAATCAGCGGCGTTTGCAGTGCGGCCGCCATGTGCATTGGCACGGAATCGACACCGATAAACAGGGCGGCTTTATCGATAAGCGCAGCCAGTTGACGCAGGGTCAATTTTCCGGCCAGTGAGGTGACGTTAGCCTCAGGGCAGAGTGTGAGAATGTTGGCGACCATCTCAAGCTCGCGTTTGTCCGGCCCGGCAGTGACAACAATCGGAAAACCTTTGGCCGAGAGGGCGCTGAAGGTGGCGGCCATCTTCTCTTCGGTCCAGCATTTGAAAAACCAGCGAGAGGTCGGCTGAACCACAATAAATGGAATCTTGATTCCATTGTCATGCAGAAGAGCGTTAACGGCCTGTTCATCCTGTTCTGAATAGCTCATGGTGGCCTGACTTACCGGCGAGACGATATTCAAGGGTTCGAGAATAGACAAGTTTTGCTCGACGGTATGCTGCTTACCGTGATTTGAGGTACTGACCAGCTGGGTATGGCAGAATGGCCAGACTTTACCGCGACGCTTAGGGAAAGCAAATCCCAGACGCACAGGCGCGCCCGTTAGACGTGTCACGATGGCGCTGCGCCACTGGTCGGCAAGGTTGACCACCAGGTCATATTTGCGCTTCATCAGTTGGCGGGCCAGTTTGACCTCATGGCCCATATGCGCACGCGCACCCTGTTTTTTCCATTGCCTGTCGATGGTAAATAGCTGATTTAATGCCGGATGGCTTGCCAGCATATCGCGCGTTTCGAGATACACCAGCATATCGATTTCGGCATCGGGATAGTGCTGATGAAGCGTATTGATAACCGGCGTGGTCAGCAACATATCGCCGTGATGACGCAGTTTGATAATAAGGATACGCCGTGGCGAGTTGAGAATTTTGGTTGCTGAGGCCTGAGTCATCTTTATTCGCTATTCAAGAATTTAAGGAGTGATTCTAAAGGAGCCTGAAGAATGTGGCTACTCTTCCAGACCGTTCTTGCTATAGGTCGAAAAATATCAAAGAATAGACAACAAATTTGGCTCATGGTTGTCCAAAAATGAGTTTATTAAAGTTTTCTTGATGAGTGGGTACGCGCCCGCTGTCTTTTTATTCGAGAAAGCTTCATTGAGTTTTTATTGAGCATTTTCTATGACTAAGCCAGCATTTATCATCACTATCGATACTGAAGGCGACAACCTTTGGCAAAATCACGACAGTATCTCTACGGAGAACACTCGTTATTTGCCACGTTTTCAGGCGCTTTGTGAAAAATATGGTTTCAAACCCGTCTATCTCACCAACTATGAGATGGCCAAGGACGCGCAATACGTTGAATTCGCTACCGACGTTATCCGCCGTGGTACCGGCGAGGTGGGGATGCATCTGCATGCCTGGTATAGCCCGCCACATGAGCCGCTAACCTCTGACGATTGGCGCCACAAGCCCTATCTGATTGAGTATCCTCGAGACGTTATTCGCGCCAAGGTTGATCACATGACCAAGCTTCTGGAAGACGCGTTCCAGACCAAAATGCTCAGCCACCGGGCTGGCCGTTGGGCGTTTAATGAATATTATGCTTCACTGCTGGTGGAGTATGGCTATCAGGTTGATTGCTCGGTCACGCCGCACGTCAACTGGTCGTTCTCGCCGGGTAATCCTGCGGGTCAGGGCGGAACCGACTATCGCCACTTCCCGAGCGAGGCCTATTTCCTCGATCCGGAAGACATCAGTCGTGCCGGAAAGTCGCCGCTGCTCGAAGTCCCGATGAGCATTCATCTCAAGCACTCCCCGCTGATGAACACTCTGAAGCAAAGTTATGACGCACTGCGTGGAAAGAAGCGTTCGCCTTCGGCGCTGTGGCTGCGCCCTTCGGGCGGGAATCTCGAGAAGATGAAGCAGGTTGCCACGCGCAGTTTGGCCCAGGGCCATGACTACGTCGAGTTCATGCTGCACTCTTCGGAGTTTATGCCTGGCGGCAGCCCGACGTTTAAGAACGAGCAGGATATCGAAGTACTTTACCGTGACCTGGAGCAGCTGTTTAGCTGGCTGAGCGAACGTACGGTAGGATTAACATTGGCTGAATATTATCAGCAGAGAGTGAATTAAGAAGATGGCAAAGAAGTTAAAAACAGCCTTATCGAACAAGTTTCTGCAGTTTTACACCCTCTTCGGCGGTCGTCTAAAACCGCGCGACTCGTTTGATCCGACGCGCATCTTCACCAGCATCGTCATCTATTCGACTACGGCGCTCGGAGACCTGATGTTTAACACCCCGGCGATTCGGGCGATTAAAAACCGTTATCCTAATGCCTTTATTACGCTGGTTTCGAGCCATAAAAATAAAGGTCTGGTTGCCAATAGTCCCTATTTCGACGACGTGGTGTATTGGGACGAAAAGGTACGTGATATTAAAAGTGTCATCAAAGCATTGCGTAAGAATCAGCCCGAGCTGGCTGTCATTCTTCACTCCAAACCGCCATACGACGTGATGAGTGCGGTGATGTCCGGCTGTGAGTACATCGTTAAAGATCTTTACGGAGAGCGTCCGACCGGCGTCGAGCAGTGGTTAACCCATTATATGGACAACTTTGAAGGGCATCTCATTCAACGCAAGCTTAATCTGGTGAAATTCCTGGGTTGTGATAACACCAATATCGACATGATGATCCCTGTCGATTTCCCTAAAATCGAAAAAGAGTTGGGAAAAATCATTATCGGTTTCCAGATGGGCGCATCAAGACCGGTCCGCTGCTGGCCAGTGCCAAAATTTGTCGAGCTGGCAAGGTCACTGATGGCTCTCGGTCCTGAGTACGAGGTTGCGTTGATTGGTACCCAGCTAGAGAAGCCTCTGGAAGAAGAGTTCTTCAGCCTGCTGACGGAAGAGGAAAAACAGCGCGTGGTGAGTTACATCGCCAAGACCAGCCTGCCTCAGCTGATGAGCGTCATGAAAAATATGGATGTGATGGTTACGGGTGATACAGGACCTCAGCATTTAGCCGTGGCGCTGAAAGTGAAAACGGTAAGCCTGTTCGTAACCGAAGTGCCACAATACTGTGGGCCTTATCAGGACCCTGAAATTCATCCGGTTATCTGGATGCCGGTCGATCTGGAGAAGATGGATAAGGCCGTCAGCGAACAGCCGCTGTCAATCATCAGCTGCGATGAGGTGTTGCAGCACGTCAAAACCTTGTTGAAAATTAACTGATCCTGTCTGCGGGGAATGTTTTCCCCGCCCCTTTGGCATTTTGCCAAGGCCCGCCTGAAAGAACGTTCTGTTAATAGAAAACCTGATGGTAATCCGCTTTCTCAAAGATTTGGCTGGGGATGGCGCTTTGCAACGACAGGTTAACGACCCTAATATTCTTCTTTTTCAGCTGATTACTGGCATGAGTAAACGCTGGGACGATAAGATCTTCGAAGCTTTCTGCCAGGAAGCTCGGCAGCTTATTGCTCTCTGATTCGTAGAATCTTGGTTTATTAAAGTTGTTCATGTCGAGGCCGATGATATACAGCTCGCTGAACCCTAAAAATGCGGCAATTTGTAACGCCCAATAGGCAACTGTGCCGGCATCGAACACGCCGTGGCGGATGTCAGTGGTGAATCCGATATCAGGACGATTATCGGCAAACGAAGCGCAGCGTACGTTGGCGTAGCAGTGGCCCAGTTCGGTTGCAGGTATCTTGGGCTGGAAGATTTTAAACGCTGCGTCTTCAATCAGCGCCAGCGAGCATTTGATTCTTGCCAGCGAGACGCGATCAACGATGCGGGCGATGCCGTGGGCGGTGGTAAACAGAGTGAGCTTCGGGTCAGAGACTATCTCGGCGACCATCTCGGGACGCTGGTCTAAAAACCCCATATCGACAATGACATAGAATTTGAAGTCGACCGACTTATTCAGTGACCAGGCACCGTTTAACCCCATCGACGGCAGCGACGGTGGGGTTTTGAAGCGGATATCTTTCACCGACGGACCCGTCGCCGCGAGCATGACCGGACCACTGAAGGCCCCTGCTAACGATGCAAGGCTGACGATAGGGATAGCCTGTCCCCGAAAATTCAGGCTGATGATTTCTCCGCTGGGCGCGCGGGAAATCCTCATATAAGGCCAGAGATTTTCATTATGTCGATATGGGCGTTTATGCGTATAGCGATAAATCTGTTTAAAGAAGGAACCCACGACGAATACGCTCCTTATCCAGAAGTTCTTTGACCTGCACAGCGCTAATATCTGACATCGCGTTACCTTGTGTCGGACGACAGGTTGTCTGATTCTGCCCGTAGCCTCCAATCAGGCCGGGATCCGTCGGACCGTACAGTGTAATGTTGGGTCGGTCCAATGCGGCGGTCAAATGGCTGAGGCCTGTATCGACCGAGACCACCGCCTGTGCGCCTGCAAGAATACCTGCAACCTTTTCCAGACTCAACTTAGGCAGAACCTCAACGTGGTCGAAGCCTTCGGCAAGGCGCTGCGCGCGATGATATTCGTGATCTGCACCCCAGGGAAGCTTGATCCGCAGTGGCGTATCCGCCAAAAGCCCAATCAGCTCACGCCAGTTTTCTTCCGGCCAGTGTTTGTCGGCTCGCGTCGTGGCATGCAGAAAAACAAGATACTTGTCGGCATCTTCGGGCGGATTGCTGAGGAACCGCGATGCGATGGCGTAATCGCCCTGCGTGGTCGGTTTCTCGTAGCCTAGACTCTTGGCAAACAGCTCACGAATACGCTCTACCGCGTGCTGCTTTTTGTTAATCGCGTGCTTCTTGTCATAGAACCAGCAGGCGAACGGCTCGCGTGCGCTCTTGCCGTCCATGCCATGCTTCTCGCCCTTGGCAACGCGAGTCACCAGCGCCGCACTCTTCACCAGACCCTGTGCGTCGATAATCACGTCATAAGTTCTGGATTGCAGGACTCGTTTGAAATCGCAGCGTTGTTGGCGGGTATCGGAGCCAAACCAGTTTTTGCGCCAGCGACGAATGGCCACTGGGATCACCCGATCAACGGCGGGATGCCAGCTTGGGATCTGCGAAAAGCCTTCTTCTACTACCCAGTCAAACTTGATGCCCGGCAACGCCCGCATTGCATCGGTCAGCGCAGGAAGTGTGTGTAAAACGTCACCCATAGAAGACGTTTTAACGATTAAAACCTGCATTCCAGCTCCTTGTTCGCTGCCAGGAGTTGCTGTAGCTCACTGAATACCTGCGTGGGTTGAATATCGATCAGGCTCTGATGGTAGCCTTCGGCTGCATCGCCTTTGCGGACTTTGTGGTAACCGGTGATCAAACGAATAACGCGCGCCTGTTCACTCAGCGGCGGCGTGAAATCAGGACTGCTTGGGCCGTAGAGCGCCACCAGTGGCTTATTCAACGCGGCGGCGACGTGCATCAATCCAGAATCGTTGGTCACGATGGCCCGACAGGCGGCAATCAGCACCAGGGCCTGGTCGAGCGAGGTTTTTCCGGCGATGTTCAGACAGAAATCGCGCGCAGCCGGTGATAGCGCCTCGCGAATATCTTCTCCTGCAGCATGATCTTTGGCCGAGCCAAACAGTGCGATTTGATAGCCTGCATCAATCAGTAACGCCGCAAGCGCGGCGTAGTGATAGTGCGGCCAGCGCTTTGCCGGGCCGAACTCGGCACCCGGGCAAAAGCCAATCAGCGGACGTTCGCCAGTCAGAGCAAAAGAGTCGCTGACGGTGGTGATTTCAGTTTGATTAACCGCCAGCTGCGGCCAGAGGATCGGCTGCGGCAGGTCGGCGGCCGATTTAATGCGCGTGGCCTCATAGCCCAGCGCCGCATAGCGCTGGACCATCAGCGGGAAGGCTGCTTTATCGAGCTTGCGAATATCGTTCAGCAGCCCGTAGCGCATTTCTCCCCGCCAGCCGGTACGTTTAGGAATCGAGGCGAAAAAGGGCACCAGAGCCGACTTGAATGAGTTGGGCAAAACAAACGCCTGTTGATAGGCGTCTTTGCGCAGCGCAACGCCCAAACGGCGGCGTTCACCCAGCTCGAGCGCACCGTGACCCAACGGCATCGCCAGGGCCTGATTGACCTCCGGCATCCTGTCGAGCAGAGGACGGCACCACGCAGGGGCCATCACGTCGATTTCTGCAGCAGGATTATTGGCTTTGATTGTACGGTACAAACTCTGCGACATCATCATGTCGCCAACCCAAGAGGGCCCAATGACCAGCGTTTTCATCTCGCTAACTTATTCCTTTAAACTTAACGATTGAGCCAGGCCATGTACTCAGAGACGCCTTCTGCAACGGTTTTGAACGGCTTGTCGTAGCCCGCGCCGCGCAGTGCAGTCATGTCTGCCTGAGTAAAGGACTGGTAGCGACCTTTCAGTTTTTCAGGGAACGGGATGGTCTCGATAGCGCCTTTCTTGTGGAAGGCGACAACGGCGTCGGCCACTTCCTGGAAGGATTCTGAACGGCCGGTTCCACAGTTGAAGATGCCTGATTTACCGTTCTGCCAGAACCACAGGTTCACTGCGGCCACGTCGCCAACGTAAATGAAGTCACGTTTGAAGTCTTCGCTACCGGCAAACAGTTTTGGATTCTCACCGGCCAGAATCTGGTTGTTCAGGTGGAATGCCACGCTTGCCATGCTGCCTTTATGGCCTTCACGCGGTCCGTAGACGTTGAAATAGCGGAAACCAGTGATCTGGGACTCGGCGTGCGGCAGAATTTCACGCACGTACTGGTCGAACAGGAATTTCGAGTAACCGTAGACGTTCAGCGGCTGCTCGTACTTTCTGTCTTCTACGAAGCTGGTGTTCTGGCTGCCGTAGGTGGCGGCTGATGAGGCATACAGGAACGGGATGCTGCGATCCAGACAGTAGTGCAGGATGTCTTTGGAATACTGATAGTTGTTGTCCATCATGTATTTGCCATCCCACTCGGTGGTGGAAGAACATGCACCCTGGTGGAATACTGCATCAATGTCGCCTAAATCATCACCGGCAACGATGCTGGCGATGAAGTCTTCTTTATCTACGTAATCCGCGATATCCAGGTCGACGAGATTGACAAACTTGGTGCCATCTTTGAGGTTATCAACCACTAAAATATCGCGATATCCCATATCATTGAGCGACTTGATAATGTTGCTGCCGATAAAACCGGCACCGCCAGTGACGATAATCATGGGAATCACCTTAATATTAATTAGCGACCGCGCACGATGCCCGGTCATTCAGTTGTGCATATCATACCACTTCATCAGCGCAGTCACATTGGTAAGCTATCTGATTAGTCTCAGAATGCAAAAGCCTATGTCTTCCCGTGACATATGCTACAGAATTAACATTTCCCTGCCCGATCCCTCGTTATTATGTCGCTCAGTTAGTAGTCTCTCTGTTGAATACGTTATTTCAGGAGATAATCTCATGTCGGCTTTATTCTATCGTCGGTTGGAAGACGAGCTCGCTCAGGCACGTTCGGAAGGACTCTTTAAACAGGAACGTATCCTTACCTCGGCGCAACAGGCGCGGGTCACCCTCGCTGACGGCAGCCAGGCACTCAATTTTTGCGCCAACAACTATCTGGGTTTGGCAAATCATCCACAGGTCATCAACGCAGCCAAGCAGGGCATGGACCAGCATGGTTTCGGCATGGCTTCTGTGCGTTTTATCTGTGGTACTCAAAACATTCACAAAGATCTCGAAAACAGACTGGCCGAATTTTTAGGCATGGAGGACGCTATCCTCTATTCCTCTTGTTTTGATGCCAACGGCGGCCTGTTCGAAACGCTGCTCGGCGCAGAGGACGCCATCATTTCTGATGCGCTTAATCATGCCTCAATCATTGACGGCGTTCGCCTGTGCAAGGCGCAGCGGTATCGCTATGCCAATAATGACATGGCCGAGTTGAGAACGTGCCTCGAGCAGGCGAAGTCCGCCGGCGCACGTCACATTCTGGTCGCGACCGACGGCGTATTTTCTATGGATGGCGTTATTGCCAATCTGCGTGGCATCTGTGACCTCGCCGAGGAATTTGATGCGCTAGTGATGGTAGATGATTCCCACGCGGTAGGGTTTGTCGGTAAAGAAGGGCGCGGTAGCCATGAATATTGCGAGGTGATGGGGCGGGTTGACATCATCACCGGCACGCTCGGGAAGGCGATGGGAGGGGCGTCCGGCGGGTATACGGCGGCCCGCAAAGAGGTGGTCGAATGGCTGCGTCAGCGTTCGAGGCCGTATCTGTTTTCCAACTCGTTGGCACCTTCGATTGTCTGCGCGTCGCTGGCGGTGCTGGACCTGCTTGAGCACGGCGGCGAACTGCGTCAACGGTTGTGGGACAACGCCAGACTGTTCCGCCACAAGATGGCCGAGGCCGGATTCCAGCTTGCCGGTGCCGACCACGCAATCATCCCTGTGATGCTGGGCGATGCTCAGTTGGCACAGAAGTTTGCCAGCAGCTTGCAGCAGAAGGGCATTTTCGCCACCGGTTTCTTCTTCCCCGTTGTGCCACGCGGTCAGGCGCGTATCCGCACACAGATGTCAGCCGCTCACAGCACCGAGGATATTGAACAGGCCATCGCCGCCTTTATCAGCACTGGTAAGGAGTTGGGGGTTCTGTAATGAATGCGAGAAGTGAGCAAGATTCGTTTTGAATGATTAATAACAGTTGGCGCGAATAACTAAGGAATTTTTTATGAAAGCATTGGCCAAGCTTTTTCCTAAACAGGGTATCTGGATGACCGAAGCACCGGTCCCGGAGTTGGGTCACAACGATATCATGATAAAGATCCGCAAAACGGCAATCTGCGGTACGGACGTACACATTTATAACTGGGATGAATGGTCACAGAAGACCATCCCAGTGCCCATGGTGGTCGGCCATGAGTATGTGGGCGAGGTGGTGGCCATCGGGCAGGAGGTCAAAGGTTTCAATATTGGCGATCGCGTATCGGGTGAGGGGCATATCACCTGCGGACATTGCCGAAACTGTCGCGGCGGACGTACTCATCTTTGCCGCAATACCCAGGGCGTAGGCGTCAATCGCGCCGGCGCTTTCGCCGAGTATCTGGTTATTCCTGCCTTTAACGGCTTCAAAATCCCTGACAACATTTCCGACGATTTAGCGGCCATCTTTGATCCATTCGGCAATGCGGTGCACACCGCGCTGTCGTTTGATCTGGTCGGCGAAGACGTTCTGGTGTGCGGCGCGGGGCCTATCGGCATCATGGCGGCGGCGATTTGCCGTCACGTCGGTGCACGTCATGTGGTGATTACCGACATGAACGAGTATCGCCTCGACCTTGCGCGCAAGATGGGCGTCACGCGCGCAGTCAACGTCAGCAAGGAGAATTTGACCACCGTGATGGCCGAATTGGGGATGACGGAGGGCTTTGACGTTGGGCTAGAGATGTCGGGCGCGCCGCCGGCGTTTCGCACCATGCTTAACGCCATGAACCACGGGGGGCGCATCGCGCTGCTAGGCATTCCGCCGTCGGATATGTCGATCGACTGGAATCAGGTTATTTTCAAAGGATTGTTCATCAAGGGGATTTACGGGCGTGAAATGTTTGAAACCTGGTACAAGATGGCGGCGCTGGTGCAATCAGGATTGGATCTTACCCCGCTGATCACTCACCATTTTGATATCGATGAGTTTCAGCAGGGTTTCGATGCCATGCGTTCTGGTCAATCGGGCAAAGTTATTTTGAACTGGTAGGGGACTTGCCCCAATCGGTCCATTGACGCTCGATAAAGCTGACCACTGGCGAGTTTTTAATACTGTCGCCCAGCACGCTAAACAGTGCTCCGGCGTAAACCTGTGGCACCGGCTGTGTTACCGGACAGGTTCGAATCCCCTTCGCTTTAGGCGGTTTCGGCTTGGCCGGTTTCGCCGGCGCAGGCATCGGCACTGGCCGTGGGTCACGGCTCACGGTCGCATTAAGCAAGTCACTTGGCCGAACCAACTGGATGTCTGGCGGAAGATGCGCCAGCTCTTGCTGTACCACCGCCACGGTAGTCGGATGCGGATGCCCGATGGCAATGGCGAAACCATTACGGCGCGCTAAGGCAATTGCGCGGTCAAACTGATGGCGAATTTCGGCGTCGTTTTGTACATCATCCAGGAAGACGTTTCGTTTAATAACTTTAACAGAGGTGCCCTGCGCCGCCTGAACCGACTTGGTGCCTGCGATAGTCATGCTATCGAGGAAGAACAGATGATGCGGCGCCATCGCCTGCATGACGTTTTGCATACCACTCAGGCTAGAGGTCATCTTGCTGCCCTGATGATTATTGATGCCCACGGCATAAGGAATGCTGGCAATCGCCTGGTCAACGATACGTTTGACCTCTTGGCTGCTCATGTCGGGGGTCAGGGTATTCTTTTCTAGAGGTTGTTTGCTGATAGGCTGCATCGGGAGATGGATCAGGATTTCGCGGCCCTGCTGGTGGGCCTTCTCCATCATCTGCTGCGAGTCGGGCGCGTTCGGAAAAATGGCCACCGATACGTTAATCGGCATTTTCAGCACCTGATTCTCGTTTTTCGCCTGGTAACCAAAGTCGTCAAACAGAATGGCCAGTTTGGCTGCCTGAACATTCAGCGTAAATACCAACGCGCCGCATAACGTCGCTAAACGTCTCTTTTTATATCGCAATGTTATCTTCCCAACCACGGCAGTGGGTTAACGGCCTGACCCTGACGACGAATTTCGAAGTAAAGGGAAGGCTGACCTTGACCGCCACTGGTGCCCACTTGTGCAATCGGCTGACCGGCTTTCACCTGATCACCCACGTTCACCAGTGCGCTCTGGTTATATCCATACAGGCTCATGTCTCCTCGGCCGTGGTCTACCACGACAACCAGACCATAACCCTGCAACCAGTCTGCCAGTAGCACGCGTCCATCGGCGATGGCTCTTACATCGCTGCCCTCGCGAGCGGCAATAACAATACCTTTGTAACGCAGTTCCCCCTGTAGCTGTTCGCCAAACTGATGCAGCGTGCTACCGCGTACCGGCCAGAGGTCTTGTCCCGCAGGGCGACCCAGGCCGCCTGTGCGTGACACCAGCGATTGCTCGCTCTGCGTTGGCTTATAGGTGGAACCCTTCGATTTAGCCTGCTGTTCTTTCGCCCGAACGGCGGCGGCTTCACGCGCTTCCTGCTCGGCGCGGGCGCGAGCGGCGCGTTCTGCGGCGGCAATTTTATCCTGCAGGCGGGTCTGGTTAGCCCGCAGAACGACCAGGCTTTGCTCGTCTTTCTGTAATGACGACTCGAGCGAGGTAAGCGTTTTCTGCCTCGCTACACGCGCCTGTTCGAGTTTCTGCTGCTGAGTTTGCTGATCTGAAAGCGCCGATTTCTGCTGTACCTGTTTGGATTGCAGCGTGATGCGCTGGGAGGCGAGGTCACTGCGCGTCTTTTTCAGATCGTCGATATTCTTTTGTCGCGCCTGATTGAAGTAGCTGAAGTAGGCCAGCATACGTTCGCTGCGTTGGCTCTCTTCGCCGCCAAAGATCAGCTGAAGTCCGCTTTGTTTGCCGAGGCGGAAGGCCGCGTCGAGCTGTTTCGCGAGCAAGGCTTCCTGCGTCTTCTGCTGTTTTTGGAGTTTGTCGATTGAGGCATTCAGGCTGGCAATGTCTTTATTGAGGCCTGAAAGGGTCAGCTGAGTGTCGCGCAGCTTGCGGCTGGCGGCAGCGATGATCTTTTCCTGAGACTGGAGCTGGTCGAGCAGAGATCCACGTTGCAGCTTTTGAGCCTTAACGCTTTTTTCTTTTTCAGCAATGCTTTGCTGAATGTTCTTGAGTTGGTCCTTGTTGTCATCGGCCAGGCTGAACCGTGGCTGAACCAGTATCGCGCCGCAGACTAGCAGTGCTGAACCGGTAAGAACTTTTCTCATCAAACTGAAATAGATAGATTTGCTCAAACTTTTTTCCGCTTGTCGACCCAAGATGAGAGACAATTTGATCCCTGTTGGCTTTATCGTAACACTAATCAACAACATGATGCGAAAACAAAAAACTTCGCCAGCATCATTCAAGATAGTGCGTTATAGGCTGCCTGTCAGTGAATAAACATTGGTTTAATGAAACGCAATGTTTGGAAATATTTTCTCTGGACCCCCCTTGATTTTTTCGGGATGTGCCGCAGTTTATGGTAATTGGCGGCGCATTCGGGCTGTAATTGCGCAAGACGCAGGGTATACTCGTGAGCCTTGAATTTCCCCTTAACTAACGGGAGTTGTTACACCCCATGCAAGATATTATGCCATTCGTTAGCGCGCACCCGGTTCTGAGCCTGGCGTGGGTTGCACTGCTGATTGCGGTGATTTTCACGACTGTTCGAGCTCGTTTCTCAAAAGTTAAAGAAATCACTCGCGGTGAAGCAACACGTCTGATCAATAAAGAAGAAGCTGTGGTTGTCGATGTTCGTGCTCGCGAAGAGTTCCGTAAAGGTCACATTTCGACTTCAGTGAATCTGCTCAGCGCAGATATCAAAAGCAACAACCTGGGCGAGCTTGCCAAGAACAAGGCACTGCCGGTGATTGTTGTTTGTGCTAACGGCCAGACTTCCCGTTTAGCCGCAGAGGGCCTGGTAAACGCCGGTTTTGAACGCGTTTACAGCCTTAAAGAAGGTATCGCAGGCTGGAGCGGCGAGAACCTGCCACTGGCACGCGGCAAGTAAAGAATATTCCCTATCTTCACTCCATGATTCCGAGGTGCAATATGGCTAAGATTGAAATTTTCACCAAAGCGACTTGTCCTTATTGCCATCGTGCTAAAGCCTTGCTCAACAGCAAGGGCGCAGCCTTTGACGAAATTGCTATCGATGGTGACGCCGAAAAGCGTGAGGTGATGATCGCGCGCAGCGGCCGTACGACGGTTCCTCAGGTATTCATCGACGGTCAGCACATCGGTGGATGCGATGATTTACATGCACTTGATGCCCGCGGTGGTCTTGATCCTCTGATTTAACGAGGGAAGCGCAACTGCGCGCAAGGGCGGGTGTTTTGAAGGCTTATTATTAACTTAAGGGTACTACTTTCATGTCAGAACAGAACAACACCGAGATGACTTTCCAGATCCAACGTATTTATACCAAAGACATCTCTTTTGAAGCTCCAAATGCACCACAAGTTTTCCAGAAAGAGTGGGAGCCAGAGATTAAACTGGATCTGGATACTGCTTCTAGCCAACTGGCTGAAGGCGTATTCGAAGTTGTCCTGCGTGTGACCGTGACCGCTTCTGTAGCGGAAGAAACTGCATTCCTGTGTGAAGTTCAGCAGGGCGGTATCTTCTCTATCGAAGGCATTGATGGTACTCAAATGGCACATTGCCTGGGCGCATACTGTCCGAACATCCTGTTCCCTTATGCGCGTGAGTGCATCACCAGCCTGGTTTCACGCGGTACTTTCCCGCAACTTAATCTGGCACCGGTAAACTTTGACGCCCTGTTCATGAATTATCTGCAACAGCAGGCGGAAAGCGAAGGTGCACAGCCACATCAGGATGCCTGATGAAAACTGTCAATGCTTCAATGACCGTTATCGGTGCCGGCTCGTACGGCACCGCTTTAGCCATTACCCTCGCCAGAAATGGCCACCCGGTTGTGCTGTGGGGGCATAACGCTGCTCACATCCAGGCACTCCAGGCCGCGCGCTGTAACCAGGCATTTCTGCCTGACGTCACCTTCCCCGATACGCTTATCCTCGAAACCGACCTCTCGAACGCGATTGCCGCGAGTCGTGACGTGCTGGTTGTGGTGCCGAGCCACGTTTTCGGTGATGTGCTACGCCAAATCAAGCCGTTCTTACGCGCCGATGCTCGCATCGTCTGGGCGACCAAAGGCCTTGAGGCCGAAACCGGTCGCCTGTTGCAGGACGTGGCCCGTGAAGAGCTGGGTGATGACATCCCGCTGGCCGTCGTTTCAGGTCCAACTTTCGCAAAAGAGCTTGCCGCTGGCATGCCGACGGCGATTGCGCTGGCCTCGACCAATGCTCAGTTTGGTGAGGACCTTCAGCAACTGCTGCACTGTGGCAAAAGCTTCCGTGTCTACAGCAACCCCGATTTTATCGGTGTTCAGCTCGGCGGTGCGGTGAAAAACGTGATTGCTATCGGCGCAGGCATGTCTGATGGTATCGGGTTTGGTGCCAATGCGCGTACCGCACTTATTACTCGTGGACTGGCCGAAATGAGCCGTTTGGGCTCGGCGTTAGGGGCTTCCCCGTCGACGTTTATGGGCATGGCAGGATTGGGCGATTTGGTGTTAACCTGCACAGATAATCAATCTCGCAACCGTCGTTTCGGTATTATGCTGGGGCAAGGTCTCGACGTTCAGAGCGCTCAGGACAAGATTGGTCAGGTGGTTGAAGGTTACCGCAATACCAAGGAAGTTCGCGCTTTGGCGCAGCGTTTTAACGTTGAAATGCCTATTACCGAACAAATCTTTCAGGTGCTGTATAACGGTAAAGACGCGCGTGAAGCCGCAACCGACCTATTGGCTCGCGCCAGTAAAGACGAGTCGGGCAGCCGCTAAACCGCAAGTTTTAATCCACCGGCGGAACAAGCCGGTGGATTGCTATTCTCTGTTGCAGGCCTTAATTTAATTTGCTGTAAGGAATGATGATGTCGTCAGAAGAACTGGAACTAGTCTGGAATAGCATTAAATCAGAAGCGCGTGCGCTGGCTGAGTGTGAACCTATGCTGGCAAGCTTTTTCCATGCGACATTACTCAAACACGAGAATCTTGGCAGCGCGCTGAGTTACATTCTGGCCAACAAGCTCGGTAGCCCAATCATGCCGGCTATCGCTATCCGTGAAGTGGTTGAAGAAGCCTACCGCAACGACGAGCAGATGACCCTGTCCGCTGCCCGCGATATCCTCGCCGTACACTCGCGTGACGCGGCCGTAGACAAGTATTCAACCCCGTTGCTGTACCTGAAAGGCTTCCATGCATTGCAGGCCTACCGCATTGGTAACTGGCTGTGGAAACAGGACCGCCAGGCGCTGGCAATTTACTTCCAGAATCAGATCTCCGTGACTTTCGGCGTAGACATCCACCCTGCGGCACGCATCGGCTGCGGTATCATGCTCGACCACGCAACCGGTATCGTCATTGGTGAAACCGCCGTAGTGGAAAATGACGTATCTATCCTGCAATCGGTTACGCTGGGCGGTACCGGCAAGACGGTTGGCGATCGCCATCCTAAAATTCGCGAAGGGGTGATGATTGGCGCGGGGGCAAAAATTCTCGGCAATATCGAGGTCGGTGCCGGTGCCAAGATTGGCGCTAACTCGGTCGTATTGCAGTCAGTTCCGGCGCACGTTACCGCTGCAGGCGTTCCGGCCAGAATCGTGGGTCGTCCAGAGAGCGAAAAGCCTTCGATGGATATGAACCAATACTTCAACGGGACTCAAGGTTTCGAGTTCGGCGACGGTATCTGATACGATTTCAACGGCATGCGTTCGCGTGCCGTCTCAACACCGTTCACAAGCGGATCAGGCGTCTTTAGGCAGTTCTTTGATGACCGCGCCCGGATACCCTAGCTGACGCCACGCCTCATACACCACCACTGAAACCGCATTCGACAGGTTCATACTGCGACTGTCCGGCTGCATCGGAATTCGGATTTTTTGCTGCGGCGGAAGACTATCCAGAATCGTCGCCGGCAGGCCACGGCTTTCGGGGCCAAACAGCAGATAGTCATTGTCCTGATAAGATACGGCGCTGTGCGCTGGCGTACCTTTGGTTGTCAGGGCGAACAGTCGGCCGGGATTTTCGCTGGCGAGAAAAGCCTCATAGTTATCATGATGCTTGATGTCGGTGAATTCGTGATAGTCCAGACCGGCGCGACGAAGACGCTTGTCGTCCCAGGCAAAGCCCATGGGTTTAATCAGGTGTAACTGACAGCCGGTGTTGGCACAGAGCCTAATGATGTTGCCGGTGTTAGGTGGGATTTCTGGTTCAAATAAAACGATATTAAGCATGCGAACTGCGCCCCTCTGTCTCTTGAGGGACGCAGAATAGCAGAATCTTAGCGTTGCTGCAGCGGCAGCCAGATAATCAGACGTAGACCTCCCAGTGGGCTGTCTTCGGCTCTTACCCAGCCACGGTGCTGCTGAACCGCCGTTTCGACGATGGCGAGGCCGAGCCCTGTTCCGCCAGATTCACGGTCACGGGCTTCGTCGGTACGGTAGAAAGGACGGAAAATCTGTTCGCGATCCTCCTCACTCACGCCCGGACCGTCGTCATCGACCATAATCGTGATCCCATCACCGTCGGCAGTAAAGTTTACCGCGATGTGATGGTGCGAATAGCGCAGCGCGTTGCGCACGATATTCTCCAACGCACTGTCGAGTGCATTAGGATTCCCTACCAGTTTCCACGGGCCCGGAGGGGCGGTAACTTCGAGGGTTTTGCCTACCTGCTCGGCTTCGAACTGAGCGTTATCGATAACATCGGCCCACAGCTCGTTGGCCTTTAGGAGTTCGCGGGTCAGCTCATTTTTGTGCTGGCTGCGCGACAGCACCAGCAGGTCGTTAATCATACCGTCCAGACGCTGGGCCTCCATCTCGATACGCTGCAACTCTTTGCCTTCGCCGTGGCGGCGACGCATCAGGGCCGTGGCAAGCTGCAAGCGCGTCAGCGGCGTGCGCAGCTCGTGGGAAATGTCGGAAATCAGCCGCTGCTGCGCCGTCACCATCCTCTCTAGTGCACTCACCATCTGGTTAAAGCTGGCGCCGGTGGCGAGAAACTCCTGCGGACCTGCCTCAAGTTCAGGGTGCTGCTTGAGGTTGCCGCGCGCTACGTCGTCCGCCGCGTTTTTCAGTTTACGTGCGGGCTTGGCGAGGCTCCAGGCCAACCAAAGCAGAAGAGGGGAACTTATTAACATGGTGACTATCAGCAGCAGCAGCGGCCGGTCAAACATCAGGTTGATGAAGTCGGACTGCGCACTGCCCGCAGGACGAATCAGATAAAGCTGGTAGTTGTCTTCCCCGTCGCGTACGGCGAACGGCCCAACCATCTCGACGCGGCCATATTTCTTTTTCTTCGGCCTGTCCGAGTTGTCGGACTGGCCGATAAAGTTACGTACGATCTGCATTTCATTACGCTGTGCGCCGATCACCCGACCTTCACTGGTGACCAGCAACAGGCGTTGACCCGGTGGTGCCCATTTATCGATGGCGCGAAAAAGCCTGCGCCACCACATCAGGTCGTTGGCCGGATCGCCTGCAAGTTCCGCTTCGACGTGTTGTTCAATCATCAGCCCCTGACGCTGCTCACTGTCGAGCAGCGGGGTCAGTTGACGTGAGTCGAGCTTCGGAACCATCAAAACCAACATAAGAACCAGCGCGAGCGTGAACCAGAAAATGGCAAAAATACGCGCGGTAAGGCTGTTGATCATGTAGCGGATACCATCAGATAGCCGCGTCCACGCAGGGTTTTAAACCACGGATGACCGTCCTGACGGTCTGGCAGTTTGCGGCGCAGGTTGGAAATGTGCATGTCAATGGCGCGGTCAAAAGGCGTGAGGCGTTTGCCCAGCACTTCTTGGCTGAGATGTTCGCGTGAGACCACCTGACCCAGATGTTTGGCCAGCAGGTACAGCAGGGTAAACTCGGTGCCGGTGAGGTCGAGTGGCTGCCCGCCGAAGCTGGCTTCCTGACGGCCCGGATTGAGCTGCAATCCGTCGACTTCGAGCGTTGGGGAGCTATTGGTTTCGCCCGCCTGCTGTTGTTCGCTCCAGTTGGAACGGCGCAGCATGGCGCGTATGCGTGCAACCAGCTCGCGATCGTTAAACGGCTTAGGCAAGTAGTCGTCTGCGCCTAGTTCAAGGCCCAGCACCTTATCCAGCTCGCTTCCGCGCGCTGTCAGCATAATAACCGGCGTCTGATGGCGCTGGCGCAATTCTTTCAAGGTTTCGATGCCGTTTTTCTTCGGCATCATGACGTCCAGCAGCAGCAAGCCGATGCTGCTGTCCAGTTTTTCGAGCGCCTGTTCGCCATCGTAGGCGACCACAACGCTAAATCCTTCAATCTCGAGCAGCTCTTTCAAAAGAGAAGTCAGTTCACGGTCATCATCAACTAACAAAATTTTATTCATTGTGTTTACCTCTAGACGCAAAATACGTCATCAATTGCCGCTATTCCATGACTTTACGTAGTTTTACAAGCACTGACGCTAGTTTGCAGCTCCAGGGTTAGACTGCTTTTCAATCATTCGCGTGAAGCGAAAAAATATTAGGAGTTCGTGATGTGTAAGGTAGCTGCAATGATTATGGCCTCAATGCTGACACTTAGTTCAAGTGTTGCGTTGGCAGAAAGCGCTAAATCTATGCCTGCAGATACTTTAGCTCATGATGGCAATATGTTGGATAGGCGTAATACGATGTTCGATGGAATTAATTTAACCGAACAGCAACGCCAACAAATGCGTGATCTGATGCATCAGGCACGAAAAGACTCACCGCAGATTAACTTAAAGCAAATGGAAACCATGCACGAGCTGGTGACCGCACGCAGTTTCGATCAGGCAGCCGTCCGAGCACAGGCTGAGAAAATAGCGCAGGAACAGGTAGACCGCCAGGTTGAAATGGCGCGTATTCGTAACCTGATGTTTAACCTGCTAACGCCCGCACAGAAAGAAGTATTAAATCAGAAACACGAGCAGCGTATGGAGCAACTCGCCGCGCAGGTGTCTGGCGTACAACCGACTTCACCCCTGAAGACAATGAGTACCGAGTAAACGCCCGCCAGGGCGAGTAGTCAGAGTAAATAGCATCTTTTCCTTGCCATAGACACCATCCCTGTCTTTCCCCGCCTTTTGGCGGGGCTTTTTTTTGTCCAGAGATAACCTCTGGTTGGGAATAAATGTTGCGTATTTGTTGCATTATCAGTCAGATGTATTGATGAACAATGCTATCCTTAAGATATAGGGTTCAATGCTCAATAAAACGCGGTCTTTCTCAGATTACGACAATTTCCATCTAAGGTTTGTCACGAGAGGGCTGTATAATCAGAAGCTGTGAGTAAATTGCGTTGAACAAAACGGAATTGCGATCTCAGGTGACCTGAATCAATTTCGTTTAAGCATTTTGTTATATGATTTGAGTATCCAGGCTTATAGCCCGATTTTTCGCCCTGATAGGGCCGGTTTTGCGGCGGGTATGCTCAAGAATTCTTAAGAAATTGCATCTAAAAGTTCAGAGGTAGTCATGATCAAAAAAATCGGTGTACTGACAAGTGGTGGCGACGCCCCCGGCATGAATGCGGCGATACGCGGCGTTGTTCGCGCAGCGCTCACTGAAGGCCTGGAGGTTTTCGGTGTTTACGACGGCTACCTCGGACTTTATGAAGATCGCATGGAGCAGCTTGACCGCTACAGCGTATCGGATGTGATCAATCGCGGCGGCACCTTCCTGGGTTCTGCGCGCTTCCCTGAATTTCGTGATGAAGCCGTACGCGGCAAAGCCATCGAGAACATGAAAAAGCGCGGTATTGATGCGCTGGTTGTTATTGGCGGTGACGGCTCCTACATGGGGGCAAAACGTCTGACCGAAATGGGTTTCCCCTGTATCGGTTTGCCAGGCACTATCGATAATGACGTCGCGGGCACCGACTACACTATCGGTTATTTCACCGCGCTTGAAACCGTGGTTGAGGCCATTGACCGCCTGCGCGATACCTCATCTTCTCACCAGCGTATTTCCATTGTCGAAGTCATGGGGCGTTACTGCGGTGATCTGACCCTGTCTGCGGCCATCGCCGGTGGCTGTGAGTTCATCGTCATTCCTGAAGTCGAATTTAACCGCGACGATCTGGTTGAAGAGATCCGTGCCGGTATCGCCAAAGGCAAGAAACACGCCATTGTCGCCATCACTGAACACATCTGCGACATCGCTGATTTGGCGCGCCACATCGAAACCGAAACCAAACGCGAAACGCGCGCAACTGTGCTGGGCCACATTCAGCGCGGTGGTGCACCTTGCGCCTACGACCGCATTCTGGCATCTCGCATGGGTGCCTATTCCATCGAGCTTCTGTTGCAGGGCTACGGTGGGCGCTGCGTCGGCGTACAAAACGAGAAGCTGGTTCATCATGACATCATCGATGCTATCGAGAACATGAAACGTCCGTTCAAAACCGAGATGTGGGAAACGGCGAAAAAACTCTACTAATCGCCTCGCCACTCGATTAAAGCCTTCATTGTGAAGGCTTTTTTTATGCCCATGGCTTTATATTTCCAAATGGAATAGCAAGAAAGTTTTTATTCTTTAATACATCCGTCTTTCTCTGGCAGGCTTTATCACTCTGATTCAATGAATCTATCCACATAAAAAATATTTGCTGGGAGAAGCGCATGCGTAAATTGGGAGTAGGGTTGGCACTACTGTTGGTGACCGCCGGAGCAATGGCCAAAGATATTCAGATTCTGAACGTGTCCTATGACCCAACGCGTGAGCTTTATCAGGATTACAACAAAGCCTTCAGCAAATATTGGTTGGCTAAAACCGGCGACAACGTGACCGTACGCCAGTCCCACGGCGGTTCAGGCTCACAGGCGACGTCGGTTATTAATGGCATCGATGCCGACGTAGTC
This sequence comes from Rouxiella badensis, assembly GCF_002093665.1. Lineage (GTDB taxonomy): Bacteria > Pseudomonadota > Gammaproteobacteria > Enterobacterales > Enterobacteriaceae > Rouxiella > Rouxiella badensis. The sequence continues at coordinate 44,172 of NZ_MRWE01000022.1, forward strand.
ACGCTGGCGCTGCAGTCCGACGTTGATGCTATCGCCGATCGTGGTCGTATCGCTAAAAACTGGGAAACTCGCCTGCCGGATAATTCTGCGCCTTACACCTCAACCATCGTGTTTTTGGTTCGCAAGGGTAATCCTAAGGGCATCCACGACTGGAATGATTTGATTAAACCGGGCGTGTCGGTCATTACTCCTAACCCGAAAACATCGGGTGGCGCTCGCTGGAACTACCTGGCGGCCTGGGGTTACGCACTGCATCACAATAACAACGACAAAGCCAAGGCGACCGATTTCCTGCGCGCTCTGTTTAAAAACGTTGAAGTTCAAGATTCCGGCGCACGCGGTGCGACCAATACTTTCGTCGAACGTGGGATCGGTGATGTACTGATTTCATGGGAAAACGATGCGATTCTGGCAGACCAGAAACTGGGGAAAGGCAAGTTCGAGGTTATCTATCCGAGCGAATCTATTCTGGCTGAACCGAGCGTTTCTGTGGTGGATAAAGTGGTCGATAAACGCGGAACTCGCGACGTCGCCGACGCCTATCTGAAATATCTCTATTCCCCGGAAGGGCAGACTATCGCCGCACAGAACTACTATCGTCCGCGCGATCCTGAGGTTGCCAAGAAGTTTGCCTCTCAGTTCCCAGCTATCAAGCTGTATACCGTCGAGCAGGTTGCCGGTGGCTGGACCAACGCACAGAAAGAACAGTTTGCTAACGGTGGCATCTACGACCAGGTTAACAAGCGCTGATTGTCAGGCTGACAATAAAAAACCCCGCAGTGCGGGGTTTTTTTATGCCTCAAACGGACCTCGACGTTAATCGAGATGCGGCAATCAGGCTTTAGCCGCTGCTGCGGCTTTTACTATCACGGCAAAGGCGTCGGCCTTCAGTGACGCGCCGCCGACCAGTGCACCGTCGATGTCTGGCTGGGTGAACAGCTCTGCGGCGTTGCCCGCGTTAACGGAACCGCCGTACTGGATGATCACTTGCTTGGCCACGGCAGCGTCTTGCTTGGCGATGTGGTCGCGAATGAACTTGTGAACTGCCTGAGCCTGCGCCGGGGTCGCTGATTTGCCGGTACCGATAGCCCACACTGGCTCGTAGGCAACAACTGCGCCTTCGAAGGCTTTCGCGCCCAGAGTATTCAGCACGGCGTCGAGTTGTTTCGCACAAACAGCCTCAGTCTGGCCTGCTTCGTTTTCGGCTTCGGTTTCACCGATGCACAGAACCGGGATCAGACCCGCGTCTTTCAGCACGCCGAATTTTTTGGCAATGAACTCGTCGCTTTCTTTATGATAAGTACGACGCTCAGAGTGGCCGATAATGATGTATTTAGCGCCAATATCTTTCAGCATTTCAGCAGAAATTTCACCGGTGAAAGCGCCAGACAGGTTGGTGTCAACGTTCTGGGCACCCAGAGCGATGCGGCTACCGGACAGGGCGTGTTTCGCCTGTGACAGATAGACTTCCGGCGGAGCGATGGCAACGCCACAGCCTTCAACGGTGCTCAACTCGGTACGCAAGGCGGCAATCAGCTCATTAACCATATGAGTGCTGCCGTTCAGTTTCCAGTTACCCATCACTAATGGATGTCGCATTTTATTTACTCCATAAGGGGACGCGAGTGTCGATTGAAATTTCTGCCGAAAGGGCAGATAAACTGCACAACAGTATAGAGAGTATCAATTACAAAGGCTTTGCTTTTCGTCAAATACGCAGGGTATTAACATTTATAAATGACTAGTTAGCCAACGCTAGTTTGACCGGTTCAACCGCGAGGGTCAGCCCTTTCTCTCCGTTGTCTGAAATTACGTAGCGCACCGCGCCGACCTGTTGCTGGTAGAACGCCATCCCCTTGCCTTTATCAATCAGGCTGTTCACTTTTGCAACGCTCTGATCGACCGACAGGGTCGGGTCAAATTCGCGGATAACGTTCGCCATATAGCTGATTGCCGTGGCATGTGCGGCCTTGGCGTCGGGGCCCTGAATCGGCATGTAGGTTATCTGCATACTTTTGATTTTACCGGTGCCTTTCTCGAGCGCAGTCGAGGCATACAGGTCCTCGTTAATCTTGCTGGCTGCACGCGTTAGCAGGGCATTCTCGGGTTGGTCAGCGATGGCGCGAAACTCACCGATTGGCTGCGTCGGATTAGCGATATTATATTTCTCGCGAAAACTCACCAGCGTCATTTCAAACGTCGGCGCGCCCGGCATCAGATAAGGCGCTTTAGGTTGTTCTTCGGCGGCCTGATGATCGGGGGGCGGATCGGCAAAAGCCACCCCGCCACCGAGAGTCAGCATCAGCAGAGCTGACGCCAGGCGCAGGGGGAGGGTTCTTTTCATAACTGTGTTCTTTTATTTTGCATAGTTTACCAGTAGTGCTCGCTGGTCATATGGCCCGGTTTTCTGCGCAAGTGCTTGCGCATCTCACGTGTGTCTTTGAGAACCTGCTGCGTGTCGCGAACCATCTGCGGGTTGCCGCACAGCATAATATGGCTGTCGTTGGCGTCCATCTTCAGACCCACGGCGGCCTCAAGCGTACCGTCTTCAATCAGCGCAGGAACACGGCCTGTTAGCGAGCCTGGGGTTTCTTCGCGGCTGACGACCGTCTGAATGTGCAGCTTGCCGTCATAACGTTGTTGCAGCTGCTGCATGAGCGGCAGATAGCTTAAATCGCGCGAGAAGCGTGCGGCGTGGACCAGCACGATATTTTTGAAACGTTCTAACCCTTTTCCTTCCTGAAGGATAGCCAGATATGGGCCAATGGCCGTACCGGTTGCCAGCATCCACAGGGTGTCGCACTCGGGGATTTCATCAATGACGAAAAAGCCCTGCGACTCTTTAGTTATCATGATTTCAGCGCCAGGCTGCATTTCGTGAATGCGTGGGCTGAGTTTGCCTTCCGGGACATTGACCAGATAAAACTCGAGATTCGGGTTGCTCGGCGCGTTCACAAAAGAGTAGGCGCGCGTCACGCGTTCACCGTCTATTTCCAGCGAGAGTTTGGCGTACTGCCCGGCGGTAAAGTCATTGATAGGCGCATTAACGACGATGCTGAACAGACTGTCCGTCCAGTGCTCCACTCTTGTTACTTTACCCGTTACCCATTCTGCCATCGACTCTCTCTCCACTTGGTAGGATTGAAATTACCGGCTGATCTTATTCCATATTTTGCAGAAGGATTATCGATTAAATGTTATCAGGCCGTGGCGACAACGACCTGATAAGGGCTATCAGAGGATGAATTCGTGCAGTGCCGGGTCTTTACGGTCCAGAGAATGCGTCGAGCGAATACGGCGCACAGTGCGCGATTTACCGCGGATAACCAAGGTCTCGGTGGTCGCCAGATTACCCTGACGGCTGATGCCAGCGAGCAGGTCGCCCTGGGTAATACCGGTGGCAGAAAAAATGACGTTATCGTTGCGAGCCATGTCGCCAAGCAGCAGGACTTTACCCTCCTCGATGCCCATTTGCTGGCAGCGAGACAGCTCGTTTTCGCCCAGACGACGGTTCTCCGGCGTGTCGCCTTTAACGCGATGCCTCGCCAGCAGGCGGCCCTGCATATCGCCGTCCAGCGCACGGATCACCGCCGCTGAAATCACCCCTTCCGGTGCGCCGCCGATGCCGTACATTACGTCGACCTCGCTCTCTGGCAGGCAGGTCAGGATAGTGGCCGCTACGTCGCCGTCCGGGAAGGCAAATACGCGCACGCCAAGCGTGTGCAGCTCGCGGATAATCTCGTCGTGGCGTGGTTTGGCCAGAATGGAAACCGTCAGCTCGGTCAGTGGTTTATTAAGCGCTACAGCAATGTTGCGCAGGTTGTCGGCCAGCGGCAGGTCGAGATCAATGCATCCTCTTGCAGCGGGTCCGACGACCAGCTTTTCCATGTACATATCAGGTGCATTCAGAAACGAGCCTTTGTCACCAACCGCCAGTACGGCCACCGCATTTCCCTGACCCATGGCGGTCATACGCGTGCCTTCAATCGGATCGACGGCGATATCGACGGCATCCCCGTTGCCTGTTCCTACTTTTTCTCCGATATACAGCATCGGCGCTTCATCAATCTCGCCTTCACCGATCACAATTTCACCGGCAATGTCCAGCGTATTCAGCGTGATGCGCATGGCCTGCACGGCGGCGTTGTCAGCAAGATTTTTGTCGCCACGCCCCAGCCATTTGTAACCGGCAAGTGCAGCAGCTTCTGTCACGCGGGAGAACTCGATAGCTAATTCACGTTTCATGGATAAATCCGTTTTAAGAAAAATGAGGGCGGTGAGCAGAGGCTCATCTCAGGCCACAAAGTCTATCATAGCGGGGAGGCAGAAAAGAAAAACTCCCCGGATGGGGAGTTTTTTAGAAACGGAAAGCGGTGAGTATTTATTCGTGATCTTCCCAGGCGCGTACGCGGGCTACGGCCTTCTGCCAGCCTTTGTAGCGATAGTTACGCTCGGTGGTTTCGATACCCGGACGGAACTCTTTCTCGATAACGGCCTTGCTGCGAACTTCATCCAGGTCGCTCCAGAAACCGACGGCCAGGCCTGCCAGGAAAGCCGAACCGAGCGCAGTGACTTCGCGCACTTCAGGGCGTTCAACGCGGGTGCCGAGAATGTCTGACTGGAACTGCATCAGGAAGTTGTTGGCTACCGCACCGCCGTCAACGCGCAGCGACTGTAGACGGGTACCGGAGTCTGCCTGCATCGCGTCAATGACATCACGCGTCTGGAAAGCGATAGACTCAAGCGTTGCGCGAATAATGTGGTTGCTGTTGGCTCCGCGGCTGAGGCCGAAGATAGCGCCACGGGCATACGGGTCCCAGTAAGGCGCACCGAGGCCGGTAAAGGCAGGCACCACGTAAACGCCGTTGGTATCTTTTACCTTCGAGGCAAAGTATTCGGAGTCTGCGGCATCGTTGATCATCTTCAGCTCGTCACGCAGCCACTGGATAGATGCTCCCCCCACGAACACCGCACCTTCTAGCGCATAGTTCACTTCGCCGCGCGGACCACAGGCAATGGTCGTCAGTAGACCATTTTTAGAAACCACAGCTTCGGTACCGGTGTTCATTAATAGGAAACAGCCGGTGCCATAAGTGTTTTTCGCCATCCCAGGCTGTACGCAAAGCTGGCCGTAAAGCGCCGCCTGCTGGTCACCGGCGATCCCGGCGATTGGAATACGTGTCCCGCCTTTACCCCCGATGTTAGTCTGGCCGTAGATTTCTGAGGACGGACGTACTTCCGGCAGCATTTCACGTGGAACATCCAGCGCTTCAAGTAAACGGTCGTCCCACTCCAGGCTGTGAATGTTGAACATCATAGTGCGTGACGCATTGGTGTAGTCGGTGATATGAACCCGTCCCTGCGTCATTTTCCACACCAGCCAGGTATCAACGGTACCGAACAGCAGTTCGCCGCGTTTGGCGCGCTCACGTGAACCTTCCACGTGGTCCAGGATCCATTTCACCTTGGTACCCGAGAAATACGGGTCGACCACAAGGCCGGTATTATGACGGATATACTCTTCCATTCCGTCCTTTTTCAACTGTTCACAAATCTCTGCGGTTCGACGACACTGCCAGACGATTGCGTTATAAATTGGCTTGCCGGTTTCTTTTTCCCAGACGATGGTAGTTTCACGCTGGTTGGTGATACCGATACCGGCGATTTGGTCAGAGTTAATATCAGCCTTTGCCAGAACTTCAACCAGGACAGAGCTTTGTGAAGACCAAATTTCCATCGGGTCATGCTCGACCCAGCCAGCCTTAGGGTAGATCTGGGTGAATTCGCGCTGTGAGACGCTAACGATGTTGGCATCGTGATCGAGCACTACGGCGCGTGAACTGGTGGTACCCTGGTCGAGTGCAACGATATATTTTTTTTCGTGTGTCTTATCTGCTGTCATGATTTATGTCCTGCAAAGTGGGCTATAAACAGTTTAACCTATTAGGCTTTACGCTGAGTCTGCTGTGGCGCGTCGTCTTTAGCGGCGATGGCGACAGTCTGAGGAAGATGATTGCTAATCAGGGCCTTGTAACCAACGGCGCCCAGGCATGCACCAATCAGCGGACCGAAAATAGGCACCAGGAAGTAAGGGATGTCACGCGCACCGGTGAAGGCCACTTTTCCCCAACCTGCGAAATAGGCGAACACTTTTGGACCAAAATCACGCGCCGGGTTAAGGGCGAAGCCGGTCAATGGACCCATTGAGGCACCGATAACGGCAATCAGCAAACCAATCAACAGCGGGGCCAACGCGCCACGCGGCACACCGTTACCGTCATCGGTCAGGGCCAGAATCAGTGACATAAGAACGGCGGTGATAACCACTTCAACCAGGAATGCTTGCAGCACGCTGATATGCGGGTTTGGATAGGTCGAGAAAATCCCGGCCAGATCCAAACTGGCAACGCTGCCGCGAACCATATTGTGGGTCTGTTCAAAATCGATGAAAAGGTTGTAGTAGAGGCCATAAACCAGCGCTGCGGCGCAGAATGCCCCGGCGACCTGAGCGATGATGTACGGCACGACCTTGCGGCCTTCAAAGTTGGCAAACAGGCACAGAGCGATAGTGACGGCTGGATTAAGGTGAGCACCCGAGATGGCGGCAGTCAGGTAAACAGCCATAGAGACCCCAAGGCCCCAGATGATGCTTATCTCCCACTGACCAAACGAAGCGCCTGCCAGTTTCAGTGCCGCGACACAGCCAGCACCAAAAAAGATAATCAGGCCTGTTCCCAGAAACTCGGCGATGCACTGGCCTTTGATTGTGGAACTCATATTTTGGCTCATAATCGAATCCTATAAAGGATAGTTGTTAAGGGTAGGGTTTAAATCACTTTGTTTTATTGTTTAGTGTTATTTAATTTTTACATCTCAGATCGTATGAGTATGTAATGTGAATTTATCGTTAACGAGCATAAACGAGAAATACCGAAATCAAAATGTGTGTGCTGTGTCATAAAAATGAGCGAATACGCGTGTTTTTAAGAAACTGGCTGACCGAAAAAATGAATGCTTTGCGCTAAAACTAGCGAATTTACTGACCGATCGCTGCGTTCTTTCAGCTTTTCCTGATAGTCACGCCATGATAATTGCAACAGACTGCGTGCAGGGCCAGTATGTTGCTAGACAGCGAAGGGATGCCTACATACAATCGGGGTTAATTGAAGCCGCAGTGTTAATTACAGTTGTAGTTAATTGAATTATCGAGCTGCGTCGGGAAGATGCGGCGAGTCTTATAAGATGTACGCCTTGCGAACATAAGGGGAATAAACATGTCATTTGAAGTCTTTGAGAAACTAGAAACTAAAGTTCAGCAAGCGATTGATACCATTACTTTACTGCAGATGGAAATCGAAGAGCTTAAAGAGCAGAACAACAGCCTGTCTCAGCAGGTACAGCAGGCGAACGGTAACCACGAGTCACTGGTTCGTGAAAATGCGCATCTGAAAGAAGAGCAGCACGTTTGGCAAGAGCGTTTGCGCTCACTTCTCGGAAAAATGGAAGAAGTCTAATCCACTGAGTCCTTGAAGCTGCACGCCGTCAGCGGCGTTTATTCACCCGAATCACTGACTTATGTCGGCTCATCGGGAATCGATTCGCTCGCTGCCTTGTTGCGACTCCAATGACTCTGCGGACGTAGTGTTCTACTTTTCCAAAATAAAAAAGACGCATTTTGCGTCTTTTTTGTTGCCTAAAAAGCGAGAGATTACTCGATATCGAGCGGGTCCTCTGACAGCACGATGCCGGTGTTGTCGGCGTACAGGTGGTCACCCGAGAAGAAGGTCACGCCACCAAAGTTTACGCGGATATCGCTTTCGCCAATCCCTTCGCTCGCGGCCCCCGCCGGGATAGCGGCCATTGCCTGAATGCCAATATCCAGCTCTTCGAGGTCATCAACCTGACGCACAGCACCGTAAATCACTATGCCTTCCCACTCGTTTTGCAGCGCCAGGTTTGCCAGTCCTGCATCAAGCAGGGCGCGACGCACCGAACCGCCGCCGTCTACCAGCAGAACACGGCCACGGCCATTTTCTTCAAGCAGATCGTAGAGCAAGCCATTATCTTCAAAGCATTTCACCGTGGTGATTTGCCCACCAAATGAAGTACGTCCACCAAAGTTGGAGAACAGGGGTTCAACGACATTCACTTCTTCATGATAAATGTCGCATAGTTCTGAAGTATCGTATTTCATAGGATTTTTATCTGGTTGCTCGCTGGTGCTTTCAGTATATCCCTTTCTGGCAGATGTTGGCAAAATCATCAATTCTTTACGTTTTGACTTTCCGTATCTACCTCATGCCGAGGGACGTGGGGCAAGAAAAAGGGAGGCCGAAGCCTCCCTGATTTTCTGTATCATGCACATAACACCATTACAGAATAAAGCGGCTCAGGTCTTCGTCGGCGACCAGTGCATCAAGGTGATTGCGCACATAGTCGGCATCGATGATCACCGTCGTGCCGTTGCTTTCGCTGGCATCATAGGAGATGTCTTCCATCAAACGCTCCAGCACGGTATGCAGACGACGAGCACCGATGTTCTCGGTGGTTTCGTTAACCTGCCATGCGGCTTCTGCGATGCGGCGAATACCGTCTTGGGTAAACTCAACGGTCACGCCTTCAGTCTGCATCAGCGCTTTGTACTGATGAGTCAGTGACGCGCTTGGCTCGGTCAGAATACGCTCGAAGTCTTCGGTAGACAGCGCCTGTAGCTCAACGCGGATAGGCAGACGACCCTGAAGTTCCGGGATCAGGTCCGAAGGATTGGCAGTCTGGAACGCGCCGGAAGCGATAAACAGGATGTGGTCAGTTTTGACCATACCGTGTTTCGTCGAAACGGTGCAGCCTTCTACCAGAGGCAGCAGGTCGCGCTGCACGCCTTCGCGAGACACGTCCGGGCCGGAGCTCTGGCCGCGTTTACAGATTTTGTCTATCTCATCGATGAACACGATACCGTGTTGTTCAACGGCTTCAATCGCCTGTTCTTTAAGCTCTTCCGGGTTAACCAGCTTGGCGGCTTCTTCTTCAACCAGCAGCTTGTAGGCTTCCTTGATTTTCAGCTTACGCGCTTTCTGTTTCTGTCCCGCCATGTTCTGAAACATAGACTGCAGCTGGTTGGTCATCTCTTCCATGCCGGGAGGTGCCATGATTTCTACGCCAGCCGGAGTATCGGCGACGTTGATCTCGATTTCTTTATCGTCGAGCTGGCCTTCACGCAGTTTTTTGCGGAAAGACTGGCGTGCGGCAGAAGGCTCTTTGGCCTCATCCGGCTGGCCCCAGTTGTTCTTGGCCGGTGGGATAAGGACGTCGAGGATGCGCTCTTCAGCCATCTCTTCTGCGCGGTAACGGTTCTTCTCGATAGACTGCTGACGCACCATTTTGATGGCAGAATCGGTCAGGTCACGAATGATGGAATCGACTTCTTTACCGACATAGCCCACTTCGGTGAACTTGGTGGCTTCTACCTTGATAAACGGCGCGTTGGCCAGTTTCGCCAGACGGCGAGCAATCTCGGTTTTACCGACACCGGTTGGGCCGATCATCAGAATGTTTTTAGGCGTGACTTCGTGGCGCAGCGCTTCATCGAGCTGCATACGACGCCAGCGGTTACGCAGCGCGATGGCAACAGCGCGTTTCGCATTGTGTTGCCCGATGATGTAGCTGTCTAATTCGCTGACAATCTCGCGTGGGGTCATTTCAGACATAATTTTCGATCCTTACGCTTTAGGATTGCTTAGGCAATTCCAGGAAATTGAGGTTATGGTTGGTGTAAATGCAGATATCACCCGCGATGTTCAGCGATTTTTCAGCAATTTCACGCGCGCTTAACTCGGTGTTTTCCAGCAGCGCAGTGGCCGCTGCCTGGGCGTAGGGACCGCCTGAACCGATAGCGATCAGTCCGTTATCCTGACGAATAACGTCACCGTTGCCGCTAATAAGCAGCGAATCTGTCTCATCTGCCACGACCAGCAACGCTTCCAGACGACGCAGCATGCGGTCGGTGCGCCAGTCTTTTGCCAGCTCAACGGCGGCTTTGGTCAGGTGGCCCTGATGCATCTCGAGTTTGCGCTCAAACAGCTCAAACAGCGTAAACGCATCGGCAGTACCGCCGGCGAAGCCCGCGATCACTTTATCTTTGAAGAAGGTACGTACTTTGACGACGTTACCTTTCATGACGGTGTTACCCATAGTGGCCTGGCCATCACCACCTACTACGACGTGGCCGTTACGGCGCACACATACAATTGTTGTCACGAGCTGTTCCTCGTTGCAGACGGAAGAGATCCCGGCGAAGTTATGCAACCCTGATTAGGTTGCATAAACTTCGCGGGCCATATTGAATGTATAGATTGGGGGGGATTATGGGTTTTCAACCCCCGACGGGGACGGGAATACAGCTCGAAATGCCAGATCCTTTCAAACGCGACAGCGTACCGTCTGCGCCAGAGCGATTGTTGTAGGGTCCAATGACCACACGATTCCAGCCACCGCTTGAGGTGACACGGCTCTCGAAGCCTTCAAACGCCAGCTTGGCTCGCACGGATTCGGCCTGCTCGGTACCGCGGAAGGATCCACACTGCACGATAAAGCGCTGGGCTTTTTCCTGCTCCTTCGGTTTTTCCTTTTCCGGAGTATTCTGAGCGATGTCCTGCTGTTGAGGACGCGCTCGTTCCGGTTTTGCCTGCGTTATCATCGGCTGTTGCTGCACAGGGCGCGGTTTAGGCTGAACCGGGGCCGCCTGTGGCGCTCTCACCGGCTGTTGCATAAACGTCGGCTGGCTGCTCTGCTGCCGTGAAACCGGCGCGGTCCGGGTCGCTTGCGTCGGGTCGTTATACGGCACTTCGTTCAGCTGAGTCGGTGCCTGGCGCATATCTGCCTGCATCTGTTCCAGCAGCTGTTTCTGTTCCGGTGTGAGCTGAGTTTTTGAAGAAACATCGCCACCGGAGGTTGGTTCGGTCGGCGTCTGCACGCCCATCTGACGATTTTCCAACTCCTTGATATAACGCCAGCGTTCCTCCGGTTTAGGGGGAAGGCCATTGCCCGGACGAGGGACGTGCGTTGGCAGAATTTCAGCCTCTTCCATTTTTTTGTGGCTGATAAAATAAAGGCCACCGACAAAGACAACCAGAACGGCAACGGCAACGGCCACCACGGTTTTGGATACCATCGGAGAACTGCTTTTTTTACTACGGCTGGTGGTTTTCTTTCGCCGTGTTCCTGAGCGCCCACGGCTCACATAGTCTTTTTGTGCCACTATCGTTTCGCTGTGTCGTTAGGATTAAAGAAGTACGTCATTTTTTACAGGGTCCTGAAAACTTGACTGTTAACTAGCGCTTAGGCGCGGCAGTACTGCCGCGAATAACCAGTTCACTTTCGAGCAAACGTGAACCGCTTTGAACCGAATGACCGTTCAGTTGTTCCAGCAATAATAACATGGCTTCTCGGCCAATCTGGAATCTCGGTTGAGCCACCGTGGTGAGCGGCGGATCGTAAAACTCACTGATTTTAATGTCGTCGAAACCAACAATAGACAAATCTTGCGGGATACGCAGCCCTAATTTTTTTGCCTCAAAGATTGCGCCGATGGCCATGATGTCGTTATGACAGAAAATGGCGGTCGGCGGTTTCGGCTGGCTCATCAGCGTAGACAGCGCCTGCGCGCCGGATTCATAGCTGAAATCACCGTGGGCAATATACTGACTCTCCACCGATTGGCCGTTGCGTCTAATGGCCTGAATATAGCCCTGCAATCGATATTGGCACAGCGGCATGGACTCCGGCCCGGCAATGCAGGCAATGCGCTGATGGCCAAGGCTAATCAGATAGTGCACGGCGTCGTAGGCGGCGGTGAGGTTGTCAATGTGCACCGTCGGCAGTTCGAGTTCGGGTGCAAATTCGTTGGCCATCACCATCGGCGGCAGATTGCGCTGCTCTTCTTTACTGGCATCAAACGGCAGGTCAGAACCTAACAGCAGCATACCGTCAATTTGCTTGGTAATGATAAGGTTGATAAAGGTTTTTTCTTGCTGGTTCTGCTGAGCGCAGTCGCCAATGAGCACCAGATAGCCGTTTTCGGCGGCAGTACGCTCGATCCCCTGGATCACGTCGGCAAAGAACGGATCGCAGATGTCGGGGACGATCACCAGAATAGTGCGTGACTCATTGCGCTTGAGATTGCGGGATAAAGAGTGCGGCGAATAGCCGACGGCAATCACCGCCTGCTCAACCCGTTGACGGGTCGATGCTGAAACCTTTTCAGGATTCATCAACGCTCGCGATACCGTGGCGGTAGACACCCCGGCCATTTCCGCCACGTCTTTCATGGTGGCGGTAGGAATTACTCTATTTTGATCCAACGCATCTCTCCTTGCACCTGCATCAAACTGACACGACATCATGGATGTTTATTTTTATAAGCTTGTTGGCAGCATCCGTGCATATTTAATATCTATTTATCATGCTAGCAAAAGGATTGCGTAGCTCATCACATTCTAAACAGAATGTGGCTAGGAATAATGACCAAATTGCATAAAAAATGTGACTTCTGCAGTTTTTTCGCGCTGGATTCCAAAAAAACAGCCGTTAACGTCATCAATTATCAATAGGATCAACATCCAGCGTCCATTTTACCTTTTTAGCCTGCGGCAAACTGCCAATCAGCGGCATTGAGGTCTTGATAATCTGCTGTAGCACCTTGCGCGAGGGATGCTGAATCAGCAGCTGCCAGCGGAAACGACCGCTGCGCTTGGCCTGTAGCGCGGGAACAGGACCCAGGATCCACAGCGAATCATCCTTCAGCGGGCTGGCTTCGAGCAGGTTACGCAGCTGCTGTAGAAAGAGCGATGACTGACGGTTGTCGTGATCTTCCGAACGAAACAGCACGTGGCTGGTGTACGGCGGCAAAAATACGCTTTTACGCTCCGCCAGCGTCTGTTTGGAAAAGGCATCGTAACCGTGCTGCAACAGCACCTGCAGCAGTGGGTGCTCGGGGTGGTGCGTTTGCAGTACCACTTCGCCCTGTTTACCGGCGCGCCCTGCACGGCCCGAGACCTGAGTATAGAGCTGGGCAAAGCGTTCAGCGGAACGAAAGTCGGCCGAAAAAAGTGCGCCATCAACGTCGAGCAAGGAAACCAGCGTGACATCGGGGAAGTGATGTCCTTTCGCCAGCATCTGGGTGCCTATCAGGATCCGTGCGCCGCCGCGATGCACCTCGGCCAGATGCTGCTCCAGCGAGCCTTTGCGGCTGGTCGTGTCGCGGTCGATACGCGTGATAGGCGTATTAGGAAACAGCGGCGCGAGTTCATTCTCAAGCTGCTCGGTACCGACGCCAACGGAAACCAGCTGCGTCGAGCCGCACTGCGGGCACTGATGAGGCACCGGGCGCTGGCTGTCGCAGTGGTGACAGCGCAGCTGCCGTTGATTCTGGTGAAAGGTATAATAGTGGTCGCAGCGTTGGCACTCGGCTATCCAGCCGCATTCGTGGCACAGCAGAGCGGGCGCGTAGCCGCGTCGGTTGAGAAACAGCATCACCTGGTTATCGGCCTTGAGGTGCTGCTGCATACGCTGAACGAGCGGCTGCGACAGGCCAACCTTGAGCGGCAGGCCTTTGAGATCGAGTAAGTGATGCACCGCCGGTTTGGCGTTACCGGCGCGCTTGCTCAGCGTCAGCTGGCGATATTTGCCGAGCTGGACGTTGTGCAGAGTTTCCAGAGCCGGGGTGGCGGAGCCCATCACAATCGGGATGTTTTCGGCATGTGCCCGAAACACGGCAAGGTCTCGGGCGTGGTAGCGCCAGCCTTCCTGCTGTTTATAAGAGCTGTCGTGTTCTTCGTCGATGATTATCACGCCGAGGCGGGCAAACGGGGTAAACAGTGACGATCGTGTGCCAATCACAATCCCGGCCTCGCCGTTTCTGGCGCGAAGCCACACCGCCAGACGTTCGCTGTCGTTCAAACCGGAATGTAATACGTCGACCGGTGCGCTGAAACGTTCGCGGAAACGAGCGATGGTCTGCGGCGTCAGACCAATCTCCGGCACCATTACCAGCGCCTGCCGACCCTGCGCCAGAATATTCTCCAGCACGCTGAGATATACCTCGGTTTTACCCGAGCCGGTCACCCCGGCCAAGAGCCAGGCTGAAAACTGCTGATCTTCGCTGCGGATTGCGCCGACCGCGGTGGCCTGCTCAGTGTTGAGTCTCAGGCGCTCGCCGACCACGCTGAAGTCCTTACGCCAATCCTGTGCCACCGGCGCGACGCTTTGCAAGTCGGCGAGCCCTTTGGCGCGCAGTGCCTGTAGCGCCGCTTCGTTAAGGTCGAGATCGCTGATTTGATGACGGTACAGTTTGCCTTGCATCAGTGCCGCCATGGCCTGCTGCTGCTTAGGTGCACGTTTGAGGTCGTTGAGCGGCGTCGCACGGCCCTGTTCGGTAGCGAACCACTGCCAAAGCGGCGTCAGTTCCGCCGGTTTCCCCTGACGGAGCAGGACCGGCAGGGCGTGAAATAATACTTCACCGAGCGGGAAGTGATAATAGTCGGACGCCCAGTGCAACACGCGCCACAGGTCACGGGTATACAGGCTGGCGCTGTCGAGCACCTCATTAACCGATTTAAGCTTTTCGAGGGGAAATTCGCTGCTGTCGCTGACGCCGGTCACGATGCCGATAGCATCGCGTTTGCCGAAGGGAACGCTGACCCGACAGCCGGGAACCACCTGCATACCGGGGGGTAACAAATAGTCAAATGTGCGGCTTAAAGGGACAGGTAGAGCAACGTGAGCAACGGGCATTGGCGGTCCAGGCTATAAAAAAATGACGAGATAGTGTACACTGTGTGACTCGGAATGCATGAACATGATTGCGCGGTCACTTTATATTCTGTATGATTCGCCGCCTTTGATGCATTCCGCATCAGAGACCTAATCATTTACACCACGCGTGGTGTCCGACGGCAAAACGGTTGGATAGCGACGCGGCCTAAACAGAGGTTTTCCCATGAAACAAGGTATTCACCCTAAATACGAAGTTGTTACTGCTAACTGTTCTTGCGGTAACGTTATCAAAATCGGTTCTACCGTTGGTCACGACCTGAACCTGGACGTTTGTGGCGAATGCCACCCGTTCTACACTGGTAAGCAGCGTGAAGTGGCTACCGGTGGCCGCGTTGACCGCTTCAACAAGCGTTTCAGCGTACCGAGCAGCAAATAAGCTTCGCTCGATAGCAAAAAAAGGCGCCGGTGGCGCCTTTTTTGTTGCCTGCTATTTGTGTTTTACGGGTAAACACGTCTTTAAAGGCAAGGTTTCTTTCTACCTACCCGGTTTGCTTAATATTCCCAGGTATCTGGATCTACACCCAGTTCGCGCATCAGGATTTTGGCGGCTTCCGGAATTTCATCACTGCGTTCTTTACGCAGATCTTCATCGTTCGGTAGCGGCTGGCCCGTAAAGGCATGAAGAAACGCTTCGCACAACAATTCACTGTTAGTGGCATGGCGCAGGTTGTTCACCTGGCGACGTGTGCGCTCGTCTGTCAAAATCTTTAATACTTTCAGCGGAATGGAAACCGTGATCTTTTTAACTTGTTCGCTTTTTTTACCGTGTTCAGCGTAAGGGCTGACATACTCGCCGTTCCACTCAGCCATGGGACACCTTAAATTTATCAAATAAAAATAAAATTCTGAAAACCCGGGGATTATGCCCGATTTCCACAGATCTCACTATAGCCATCGTCCTTGTAAAATTCTGGCCTGACGCTGTTCACTTTGTCAGCGGATGCAGGTTCGTGCTCTACTGGGCCAGGACACCGCTTTGCGTCCGCAAATCAAGGCATACCGCTATAATTTTAGCGGGTATTATCACATTGCTCAATCTATACGCAAAGAAGTTTAGATGTCCAGATGTATTGACGTCTATCCCGCTAACGATTAATCTTTACACCCTCATCCTCTATTTATCCCGTCAGGGAGCAACAACTATGACGCTCAAGCAAGGCACAATCGCGGTTAGCAGTGGACTCAACATTGACCAGCAGTATGGATGTGTTGTTCCTCCTATTACCCTTTCCAGCACGTATAATTTCGAAGATTTCAATCAGCCACGCGCCCACGACTATTCCCGTCGCGGTAATCCTACGCGTGACGTGGTGCAGCGCGCATTGGCGAGTCTTGAAGGGGGCGCGGGTGCCGTGCTGACCAGCAGCGGGATGTCTGCTATTCATCTGGTGTGTACGGTGTTTCTTAAGCCGGGCGATTTGCTTGTTGCTCCGCACGACTGCTACGGCGGCAGCTATCGCCTGTTTGATAGCCTGAGCAAGCGGGGTGCCTATCGCGTCCTGTTTGTCGACCAGGGTGACCCAGAGGCATTGCAGGCTGCGCTGGAGCAGAAGCCTAAGCTGGTCCTGATTGAAACGCCGAGCAATCCACTGCTGCGCGTGGTGGACATCAAGGCGATTTGCGACGCTGCGCATGCGGCAGGCGCGCTGACGGTGGTGGATAACACCTTCCTGAGTCCGGTCCTGCAACAGCCTCTGAAGCTGGGTGCTGACTTGGTCGTGCATTCCTGTACTAAATACCTCAACGGCCATTCTGACGTGGTTGCAGGTACGGTGATTTCCAAAACCGCCGAGCATGCGACCGAGCTGGCCTGGTGGGGGAACAACATCGGCGTCACCGGCGCGGCATTTGACAGCTATCTTCTGCTGCGTGGCCTGCGTACCGTCGGCGTTCGCGTGAAGCAGCAGCAGGAAAATGCACTGGCAATTGTTGCTTATTTACAGAAACAATCGTTAGTGAAAAAGCTGTATCATCCTTCTCTGCCAGAGAATCAGGGCCACGAGATTGCACGACGTCAACAAAGTGGTTTTGGGGCGATGGTAAGCTTCGAGTTTGCAGGTGATGAGGCAAGTTTGCGTCACTTCCTGTCTGAGTTAAAACTTTTCACGCTGGCCGAATCATTGGGCGGGGTTGAGAGTCTGATTTCACATACCGCCACCATGACCCACGCTGGCATGGCACCGGAAGCGCGTAAAGCCGCCGGGATTTCCGACAGTCTGCTCCGCGTTTCTGTCGGTCTTGAAGATAGCGAAGACTTAATTGCCGACCTGGAACAGGCTTTCCAGTCGGTCGCAAAGAGGTAAGTAATGAGTGCAATAGCGGTTGCAGCGCCGGCAGGAAGTCGGCAGTTACATAAATTTGGCGGTAGCAGTCTGGCCGACGCAAAGTGTTATCTGCGCGTAGCGGGCATTATGGCCGAATACGGTAATCCTGGCGATATCATGGTGGTCTCTGCCGCAGGCAGCACGACGAACCAGCTGATTAACTGGCTGAAACTCAGCCAGAATGACCGGATTTCGGCTCATCAGGTGCAGCAGGCGCTGCGTCGATATCAGAGTGAGTTGATTACCGCACTGCTGCCACCGGAAATGGCTGAACCGCTGATTGCGACCTTTATTCACGACCTTGAACGCTTGGCCGTGCTGCTCGACGGCAAAATCACCGATGCAGTTTACGCCGAGGTGGTGGGGCATGGCGAGGTGTGGTCCGCACGCCTGATGTCTGCGCTGCTTGCCAAAAAGGACATTCCTTCTGCCTGGCTCGATGCCCGCGATTTCCTGCGTGCTGAACGTGCTGCACAGCCGCAGGTAGATGAAGGCCGTTCTTATCCATTGCTGCAACAGCTTCTGGCGCAGCATCCGCATCAATATCTGGTCGTGACCGGGTTCATCTCGCGCAATGATGCGGGTGAAACCGTGCTGCTTGGCCGCAACGGCAGCGACTATTCTGCCACGCAGATTGGCGCGCTGGCGGGCGTAAGCCGAGTCACCATCTGGAGCGATGTCGCCGGTGTTTACAGCGCTGACCCGCGCAAGGTGAAAGATGCCTGTTTGCTGCCCTTGCTGCGTCTCGACGAGGCCAGCGAGCTGGCGCGTCTGGCCGCCCCGGTGCTGCATACCCGTACGCTGCAGCCGGTCTCGGGTAGCGATATCGATTTACAGCTGCGCTGCAGCTATCAGCCGGAACAGGGCTCCACGCGCATCGAACGCGTGCTGGCGTCCGGGACCGGCGCCAAGATTGTTACCAGCCACGACGATATCTGCCTGATTGAGGTTGCCGTAGCGCCGAGCCATGATTTTGCGCTGGTGCAAAAGGACGTCGAGCTGGTGCTCAACCGTGCGCAGGTGAAGCCGCTCGCGACCGGCGTTCACGCCGACCGTAATCTGCTTCAGCTCTGCTATACCTCTGAAGTGGTCAACAGCGCGCTCGCCGTCCTGGAAGAGGCTGCACTGCCGGGTCGGCTGGTGCTGCGTGAAGGGCTTGCAATGGTGGCATTGGTTGGCGCAGGCGTGTGCAAAAATCCGTTGCACAGCCACCGTTTTTATCAGGAACTGAAAGACCAGCCGGTCGAGTTTGTCTGGCAGGCGGAGGACGGTATCAGCCTGGTGGCCGTACTGCGCGTCGGGCCGACCGAGCATCTGATTCAGGGTCTGCATAATACGCTGTTCCACGCCGAGAAACGCATTGGGCTGATGCTGTTCGGCAAAGGGAATATCGGCTCGCGCTGGCTCGAGCTGTTTGCCCGTGAGCAGAAAAATATCTCCGCACGCAGCGGCTTTGAGTTTGTGCTGGCCGGCGTGGTCGACAGCAAGCGCAGCCTGCTAAGCTATGACGGGCTGGACGCCAGCCGTGCATTAGCCTTCTTCGACGATGAAGCGCGTGAGCACGACGAGGAGTCGCTGTTCCTGTGGATGCGTGCCCATCCTTACGATGATTTAGTGGTGCTTGACGTAACGGCCAGCGCTGAGCTGGCGGACCAGTATCTTGATTTCGCCAGCTATGGTATTCACGTCATTGGTGCCAACAAACTCGCCGGCGCATCATGCAGCGACAAGTATCGCCAGATACGCGATGCGTTCGCCAAGACCGGCAGTCACTGGCTCTATAACGCCACCGTGGGCGCAGGTTTACCTATCAACCACACGGTGCGTGACCTGCGCGACAGCGGCGACAGTATTTTGGCCATCAGCGGCATCTTCTCCGGCACCCTGTCATGGCTATTCCTGCAGTTTGACGGCACGCAGCCGTTTACCGAGTTGGTGGATTTGGCCTGGCAGCAAGGACTTACCGAGCCCGATCCGCGCGTTGACCTGTCGGGTCAGGACGTGATGCGCAAGCTGGTTATCCTGGCGCGTGAAGCCGGTTATGACATTGAGCCTAATCAGGTTCGCGTTGAATCACTGGTACCGGAAGACTGTGCGACTGGCTCCGTCGATCAGTTCTTTGAAGGTGGCGAAGCGCTAAACGAGCAAATGTTGCAACGCCTTGAAGCGGCCAGAGAGATGGGGCTGGTGCTGCGTTATGTCGCGCGATTTGATGCCAATGGCAAAGCGCGTGTTGGCGTCGAAGCCGTGCGTGAGGACCATCCGTTGGCTTCTCTGCTGCCCTGCGACAACGTTTTTGCTATCGAAAGCCGCTGGTATCGTGATAACCCGTTGGTCATTCGCGGACCCGGTGCCGGGCGCGATGTTACGGCCGGCGCCATCCAGTCTGATCTTAACCGCTTGACCCAACTGCTTTAATTTCATCCCCCTGCACAACTCTGCTGCAGGGGGATTCTTCATCTCCCTCGCGAACTTGAAATTCTCTCAATTTGAGTGAAGATTAATCATTGCCCGAAACTATTTTTGAGTTGACTATTTGACCAAAAACCCGCATTTTCTATCTATACGCTTAGACGTCTAGACGCTTATCAGGCGGCGCCGATAAGTAAAACGATGTGATGAAGAGGTAGAGACAGCATGAGCTTTTTCCACGCCAACCAGCGCGAAGCGTTAAACCAGAGTCTGGCCGAATTACAGGGTCAAATTAACGTCTCTTTCGAATTCTTCCCGCCGCGAACACGCGAAATGGAAGACACGTTGTGGAGCTCTATTGACCGTCTCAGCAGCCTCAAGCCGAAATTCGTTTCTGTGACTTACGGGGCTAACTCAGGCGAGCGCGACCGGACGCACAGCATCATTAAAGGCATTAAGGAGCGTACTGGTCTTGAAGCGGCGCCGCATCTGACCTGTATCGATGCATCGCCTGCCGAGCTGCGTCAAATCGCACAGGACTACTGGAACAGCGGTATCCGTCACATCGTAGCGCTGCGCGGTGATTTACCGCCAAACAGCGGCAAGCCAGAGATGTATGCGACCGACCTGGTGCACCTGCTCAAAGACGTCGGTGATTTTGATATTTCCGTTGCGGCTTATCCGGAAGTGCATCCAGAAGCGAAGAGCGCACAGGCTGACCTGATTAACCTGAAGCGTAAAATCGATGCCGGTGCTAACAGCGCGATTACCCAATTCTTCTTCGACGTAGAAAGCTATCTGCGTTTCCGTGACCGCTGCGTATCAGCCGGGATTGACGTTGAGATTGTGCCGGGCATTCTGCCGGTCTCTAACTTCAGACAGCTGCAACGCTTTGCCACTATGACCAACGTGCGTGTGCCAAACTGGATGACCAACATGTTTGCCGGACTGGATGACGACGCTGAAACGCGCAAAATGGTCGGTGCCAATATTGCGATGGACATGGTGAAGATTCTCAGCCGTGAAGGGGTGAAGGACTTTCACTTTTATACGCTGAACCGTGCCGAAATGAGCTATGCCATTTGCCACACGCTAGGCGTTCGCCCAGGCGTGCCGGCATCTTTAGCGCAGTAGCGTCGTTGGCTGCTTTTTCATCCCGGTCACTGACTTGTGTACGCTTCCGGGAATCTGTTCAATTACCCCCAACGCCGCTACCGTTTTAAAGATAATGGCTTTTAGCCGGTATTACGCATGCCTGCGGCAACGCCTGCGATAGTCACCATCAGCGCCTGCTCGACGCGGGCATCCAGTTCACCTTGTGCCTCAAGCTCGCGCGAGCGATGCAGCAGCTCTGCCTGAAGTACGTTCAGCGGGTCGGTGTAGACGTTACGCAGCGCGATAGACTCGGCAATCCACGGCAGATCAGCCATCAGGTGATCGTCGTTGGAGATAGCCAGCACAACCTTGATATCGTTACTCAGCTGCTCGCGCAGTTTCTGGCCCAGCGGCCACAGATCTTTGCTTACCAGACGCTGATCGTAGTACTCCGCCAGCCACAAATCGGCCTTGGCAAATACCATTTCCAGCATACCAATACGCGTCGAGAAGAACGGCCAGTCACGGCACATCGACTCGAGTACGTCACGTTTACCTGCATCAACCACCGCCTGTAAACCCGCACCCGCACCCAGCCACGCAGGCAGCATCAGGCGGTTCTGCGTCCAGGCGAAGATCCACGGGATGGCGCGCAGGCTTTCGACGCCGCCGCTGGCCTTACGTTTGGCAGGGCGAGAGCCGAGCGGCAGCTTGGCCAGCTCCTGCTCTGGGGTCGCCGAACGGAAGTAAGGCACGAAGTCTTTATTCTCGCGCACGTAGCCGCGATACATGTTGCAGGAAACCTCGGACAGCTGGTCCATCACCTCGACCCAGGCCTTTTTAGGCTCAGGTGGCGGCAGCAGGTTGGCTTCGAGAATAGCGCCGGTGTAGAGCGCGAGGCTGCTGATGGTCACTTCCGGCAGGCCATATTTGAAGCGGATCATCTCACCCTGTTCGGTGACGCGCAGGCCGCCTTTAAGGCTGCCCGGAGGCTGCGACAGCAGCGCCGCGTGAGCCGGCGCACCCCCGCGACCAATCGAACCGCCGCGACCATGGAACAGCGTCAGCAGCACGCCCGCTTTCTCGCAGGTTTTGATTAACGCATCCTGCGCACGATACTGCGCCCATGAGGCTGCCATAACTCCTGCGTCTTTCGCCGAGTCAGAGTAGCCAATCATCACCATCTGTTTGCCCTGAATAAAGCCGCGATACCAGTCAATGCTCAGCAGTTGCGTCATGACGGAGTCTGCATTGTTCAGATCGTCAAGGGTTTCGAACAGCGGCGCAACCGGCATCGCAAACGGGCAACCCGCTTCTTTGAGCAGCAGGTGAACCGCCAGCACGTCGGACGGGGTACGCGCCATCGAAATGACGTAGGCCGCAATCGAGCCTTCTGGCGCTTCGGCCGCAACCTGACAGGTATCCAGCACTTCTTTGGTTTCAGGGCTTGGCGTCCACTTGCGTGGCACCAGCGGACGCGGTGAGTTCAGTTCGCGGATCAGGAACGCCTGTTTATCGCTCTCGGACCAGCTCTCATAATCGCCCAGTCCCAGGAAACGGGTTATCTCGGCAATGGCCTCGGTATGGCGGGTGCTTTCCTGACGGATGTCGATACGCACCAGCGGTACGCCGAAGCAGCGCACGCGGCGCAGGGTATCGAGCAACTGACCGTTGGCAATGATGCCCATGTTGCAGGCTTGCAGTGACTGATAGCAGGCATACAGCGGCGCCCACAGCTGGTCGTTGTTTACCAGCAGGTCTTTAGGACGCGGCAGGGATTCGCCTTTCAAGCGGGCTTCCAGATAAGCCTGGGTCGAC
This sequence comes from Rouxiella badensis, assembly GCF_002093665.1. GTDB lineage: Bacteria > Pseudomonadota > Gammaproteobacteria > Enterobacterales > Enterobacteriaceae > Rouxiella > Rouxiella badensis. The sequence goes on from NZ_MRWE01000022.1 coordinate 66,650, forward strand.
AGCAGCTGAGTGCGAATATCTTTCATAATGGTGCGATATGGCTCGACGACGTCTTCACCACCGGCCAGCTCACGCAGCTCAGGCGTTGCTTCGGTCATCGACAGCTCGGAAATCAGTACGTGGATATCGCGCAGGAACAGGTCCGTTGCCTTCCAGCGGCTCAGCTGGAGCACGTGGCGCGTAATGGCAGCAGTGACGTTCGGGTTGCCGTCGCGGTCGCCGCCCATCCAGGAGGTAAAGCGTACCGGCACGGCTTCGACCGGCATTTTGTAGTCAAGTGAGGTTTCAAGCTGTTCGTTGAACTCACGCAGGAAGGCCGGAACGCCTTCCCAGAGGCTGTTTTCAACCACCGCAAAGCCCCACTTGGCTTCGTCGACCGGCGTTGGGCGAATCTTGCGGATTTCGTCCGTATGCCATGACTGGGCAATCAGCTGGCGCAGGCGGCGCATAATCTGCTTACGCTCATAGTCGGCCAGATCGTTATGGTCGAGTTGTTTCAGGCAGTTGTTGATTTCAACAAGCTTGTGGATCAGGGTACGACGAGCAATTTCGGTTGGGTGCGCGGTTAACACCAGCTCGATCGAAAGCTCTTCAACGGCGTCGCGCAGCTGCTGGTCGGACAGATTCTTCGACTTCAGACGGTCAATCAGCTGGGCCAACGCTTCAGGGTTGCTGGCTGCCTCGCCGTGCGGAGAAATGCTGTGGTATTGCTCGGCAACGTTGGTCAGGTTAAGGAACTGACTGAATGCACGGGCAACCGGAAGTAATTCGTCGTTGGATAAATTTTGCAGCGTGGTCAGCAGTTCCTGACGGTCGGCCTCATTACCTGCACGAGAGGATTTAGAGAGTTTGCGGATTTTCTCTACGCGATCAAGGACCTGCTCTCCCAGCGTGTCTTTGATGGTCTCTCCAAGCAGTTTGCCCAGCGTGCTGACATTACTTCGCATTGCGGAATATTGTTCGTTCATATTACCTCTGACCCGTTTCTTGTTTGATTTCTTATGTCTTGTAAATAACTTTCACCCGTAAGGCGCATTTGCCTCTGTCTATCCCGCCTTCATGGCAATAATCAGTCGTCCAAATTTAGTACTGTAGGAAGTTACCGCAAAAACCCCAATTTCCTTATTAGAAAATCGCTGAATCGAGTAATCAGACTGAAATTTAATTACAGCCGGTAGGTTATTAGTCTGGCTAATTGGCCGTTTTGTACAATATCAAAGGGCACCTTTCGATGCCCCTTTTTTTGTTACATATTTTTAACAATACTAAAACGAGTTTAGCTGAATTAGTGATGACAGAAGTGATGAACCACTTGAGTTATCAGTTCGCGCGTCGGTTTGATGAAGGCGGTATCGATATATTCATCAGGCTGGTGGGCCTGATCGATTGAGCCAGGACCGAGAACCAGCGTCGGGCACAGTTCCTGAATAAACGGCGCCTCGGTGCAGTAGTTAACGATTTCAGTTTCGGTTCCCAGCAGCTTCTCGACCACCTGCACCAGGCGGTGATCCGGCGGACATTCATAGCCCGGAATCGGTGGATGCAGCGCTTCAATGGTCAGACGGCCCGGCCAGCGACTGCTGACAGGCTCAAGCGTTTCGTTAAGCAATTCGTCTAAATCCGACAGCGTCAGGCCCGGCAGCGGGCGAATATCCATGTGCAGTTCACAGCAGGCACAGATGCGGTTTGCCGCATCACCGCCGTTGATGTGGCCAAAGTTCATGGTCGGATAAGGAATCGCAAAGCCGCTGTGGTTGTAGCGCGTTTGCAGCGTCTTACGCAGTTCCATCAGATGGGTGATGGAGTCATGCATTAGCTCAATCGCATTAATGCCGCGTGAAGGGTCGCTCGAGTGGCCCGACTGGCCGGTGATACGAATGGCGTTAGAGATGTGGCCTTTGTGTGCGCGCACCGGTTTTAGCGAGGTTGGCTCACCGATGATGGCGCAGTCTGGACGGATGGCCGAGGTTTTAGCGAAGTAGCTGGCACCGGCCATCGTCGTTTCTTCATCTGCGGTCGCCAGAATGTACAGCGGCTTGCTGAGCTTCTCGGTATCGATATCACGTAATGCATCGACGATAAACGCGAAAAAGCCTTTCATGTCAGCGGTGCCCAGTCCGTAGAGCCTGTTTTCGTGCTCGGTTAGGGTGAAGGGGTCGCGCGTCCAGCGTCCATCATCGAAAGGTACGGTATCGGTATGACCCGCCAACAGCAGGCCGCCAGCACCTTCACCAATGCTGGCCAGCATGTTGAATTTATTGCGCGTATTAGGTACCGGCTGAATCTCGACCTTGAAGCCCAAATCGCTGAACCAGCACGCCAGCAAGTTGATTAGGGTTTCATTGCTCTGATCCAATGCGCTGTCGGTGGCACTGATCGAAGGCGTGGCGATTAACTCGCGGTATAGCTCAATAAAAGGAGGTAATTTCATCTTCACTGTTGACAGCCTTTGGTTAGGGTAATATAAATATTCATGCATTTTATGTGAATAAAAATACATTAAGCCGGTTCGTAAGGAAACCCCAAAAACACGCAGGTTTTGGTGTGAATGTAAAAGGGTCGAACAGGCTGAATTTCGCGGGCTTCTGGCGTAAAAAACGCAGTGAGCCCTCTATTTTTTAAAAGAAGGTGAACTGAGCCCATGTTGAATACGCTGATTGTTGGTGCCACCGGTTATGCGGGAGCGGAACTCGCGCTCTACCTAAATCGTCACCCACATATGAACATAACCGGTTTAACGGTTTCAGCGCAAAGTGCAGATGCAGGAAAGTTACTGTCCGACCTGCACCCGCAGCTGAAAGGCATCGTCGATCTGCCTGTTTTACCTTTGGAAAACGTCGCAGAAGCCGCGAAGGGCGTTGACGTTGTTTTTTTAGCCACGGCACATGAAGTCAGCCACGACCTGGCACCACAGTTCCTGGCGGCCGGTTGTATCGTGTTCGACCTCTCGGGTGCCTTCCGCGTTAAAGACCCGGCGTTTTATACTCAGTTCTACGGTTTTGAGCATCAACACCAGGACTGGCTCGACAAGGCTGTTTACGGTTTGGCCGAGTGGCAGGCAGACAAGCTGAAAGAAGCGCAGCTGATTGCCGTACCGGGTTGCTACCCGACGGCGGCCCAGCTGGCTATCAAACCCCTGTTAGAAAAAGACCTGCTTAATCAGGATCAGTGGCCGGTTATCAACGCGACCAGCGGCGTGAGCGGGGCAGGGCGTAAAGCTAGCCTGGGGACCAGCTTCTGCGAGGTCAGTCTGCACGCATACGGCGTATTCAATCACCGTCATCACCCGGAAATCTCTACCCATCTGGGGACGCCGGTCATCTTCACCCCGCATCTGGGCAGCTTCCCACGCGGTATTCTGGCCACCGTGACCTGCCGCCTGAAGCCAGGCGTGAGCGCTGAACAGGTTGCCGAGGCATTCCAGAGTGCCTATGCCAACAAACCGCTGGTGCGTCTATACGATAAAGGCATGCCGGCGCTGAAGAGCGTGGTGGGTCTGCCGTTCTGCGATATTGGCTACGCCGTTCAGGGTGAGCACGTCATTATTGTTGCGGCAGAAGATAACCTGCTGAAAGGGGCATCGGCGCAGGCGGTTCAGTGTCTGAACCTGCGCTTCGGTTTCCCGGAAACGACGTCACTGGTTTAAGTGATTGAACTGAATAACAATTCGTTAGTTGGCTAACGGATTGTTAATTTTATAAAACACCTTCTTTTGAGCGTTTCTTGATCGCCTCATGGATGGTAAATTAAAGAACAATTAACTCCCAACCAGGCAGCATCCTCAAATGTACAGGGAGAACGGGGCGTGAATATGAATCCATTGATCATCAAGTTAGGCGGCGTGTTACTGGACAACGAAGAAGCACTGGAGCGCCTGTTCTCCGCGTTGGTTGCCTACCGTCAGGAATATCAACGCCCGCTGGTGATAGTCCACGGCGGCGGTTATCTGGTCGATGACCTGATGAAGCGTCTCAACCTGCCGGTGGTCAAGAAGTCCGGTCTGCGCGTGACGCCGGCGGACCAGATTGACATCATCACCGGTGCACTGGCCGGTAGCGCCAACAAAACGCTGCTGTCCTGGGCGGTTAAAAATGACATTAACGCCGTGGGCCTGTCTCTGGCCGACGGGGGTTCCGTCAGCGTCACGCAGTTGAGCGAAGACCTTGGCTTTGTGGGTAAAGCCGAAGCCGGTTCTCCGAAACTGATTAACACCCTGACCGCTGCGGGTTACCTGCCCATAGTCAGCTCTATCGGCATCACTGCCGAGGGCGAACTGATGAACGTCAACGCCGACCAGGCTGCGACGGCGCTGGCAGCTACGCTGGGCGCAGACCTGATTCTGCTGTCCGACGTGAGCGGCATTCTCGACGGTAAAGGCCAGCGCGTGCCTGAAATGACCGCCGAAAGAGCGGAGCAGATGATTGAGCAGGGCATTATCACCGACGGCATGATTGTGAAAGTGCACGCGGCTCTCGACGCAGCGCGCACCTTAGGTCGCCCGGTCGATATTGCCAGCTGGCGTCATGCCGATCAGCTTCCGGCTCTGTTCAACGGCGAAGCCATCGGCACCCGTATTCTGGCGTAAGGCCGGGGGGCTCTGGCTCCAATGACCCAAGCCCTAAGAAATTTATAATGTAAAAGCGGTCGGTTATCTCACTGAAACCGACAGCGAAATCAGAAATTTAAGGAAATTATCATGGCAGTAACTAAAGGCATCAGCAAAATTGTTCTCGCTTACTCGGGCGGTCTGGATACTTCAGCGATCATTCCATGGCTGAAAGAAAACTACGGTAACTGCGAAGTGGTGGCATTCGTAGCCAACATCGGTCAGGACCAGGCAGACCTGGAAGGTATTGAGCAGAAAGCGCTGGATACTGGTGCGTCAGAATGCCACGTTGTCGATCTGCGTGAAGAGTTCATCAAAGACTACGTTTATCCCGTGCTGAAAAGCGGCGCGCTGTATGAAGGTACCTACCTGCTGGGCACCTCAATGGCACGTCCATTGATCGCTAAAGCACAGGTTGAGCTGGCGCTCAAAGTCGGTGCTGACGCGGTGTGTCACGGTGCGACCGGTAAAGGTAACGACCAGGTTCGTTTCGAAACGACCTACACCGCGCTGGCTCCACAGCTGAAAGTGGTGGCTCCATGGCGTGAGTGGGACCTGCGTTCCCGTGAAGCGCTGCTGGATTACCTGAAAGTGCGTAACATCAAGACCACTGCGTCTCTGGAAAAAATCTACAGCCGTGACGAAAACGCCTGGCACATCTCTACCGAAGGCGGCGTGCTGGAAAGCCCTTGGAATGCAGCGAACAAAGACTGCTGGGCATGGACCGTTGCACCTGAAGATGCGCCGGACGAAGCCGAACTGGTGACCATCAAGGTTGAGAAAGGCGAAGTGGTTGGCGTGAATGGCCAGGAACTGAGCCCGTTCAAATGTCTGGAAGCGTTGAACGCGCTGGGCGTGAAACACGGCGTGGGCCGTATCGACATCGTTGAAAACCGTCTGGTAGGCATCAAATCTCGCGGTTGCTACGAAACCCCAGGCGGCACCATCATGATGGCTGCACTGCGTGGCGTTGAGCAGCTGGTTCTGGACCGCGACAGCTTCAAATGGCGTGAGCAGTTGGGTCAGGAAATGTCTTACGTTGTGTACGACGGCCGTTGGTTCGCGCCTCTGCGTGAGTCCATTCAGGCAGCCGCCGACTCTCTGGCGCAGGACGTTAACGGTGAAGTGGTTGTCAAGCTGTACAAGGGCACCGCAACCGCAATTCAGAAGAAATCAGCCAACAGCATGTACTCTGAAGAGTTCGCGACCTTCGGCGAAGATGAAGTGTATGACCACAGCCACGCGGGCGGCTTCATTCGTCTGTTCTCCCTGTCTTCACGTATCCGTGCGCTGAACGCAGCCAAGAAATAAGCGTTAGCAATAAGCGTTACATCAGGCGTGCGAGACACCTCGCATGCCTGAATCATCTCTTCAAATATCACTTCTTAAGCAAGTAAAGTCGGGAGCATTATCATGGCACTATGGGGCGGACGCTTTAGTCAGGCAGCAGATCAGCGTTTTAAAGAACTGAATGATTCACTGCGGTTTGACTATCGATTGGCTGAGCAGGATATCGTGGGCTCGGTAGCCTGGTCGAAAGCGCTGGTCACCGTAAATGTGCTGACCGCCGACGAACAGCAGCAGCTGGAAGGCGCGCTGAACGTGTTGCTGGAAGAAGTGCGTGCGAATCCTCGCGCTATTCTGGAGAGTGATGCAGAGGACATTCACAGCTGGGTTGAGCTGAAGCTTATCGACAAGGTCGGTAACCTCGGCAAGAAGCTGCACACTGGCCGTAGCCGTAACGATCAGGTCGCGACCGACATCAAGCTGTGGTGTAAAACGCAGGTTGTCGAGCTTCAGCTGGCCGTTAAGCAGTTGCAGCAGGCGCTGGTTGAAACCGCCGAAGCAAATCAGGATGCCGTGATGCCGGGTTATACTCACCTGCAGCGCGCCCAGCCGGTCACTTTTGCACACTGGTGTCTGGCCTACGTTGAAATGCTGGCCCGTGATGAAAGCCGTTTACAAGATACTCTGACCCGTCTCGACGTGAGCCCGTTGGGCAGCGGCGCGCTGGCAGGTACGGCTTACCCTATCGATCGCGAACAGCTGGCTGGCTGGTTGGGCTTTGCATCGGCAACCCGCAACAGTCTCGACAGCGTTTCCGACCGTGACCATATTCTCGAACTGCTGTCTAACGCCTCAATCAGCATGGTTCACCTGTCGCGTTTTGCCGAAGATCTGATTTTCTTCAACACCGGCGAAGCGGGCTTTGTTGACCTGTCTGACCGCGTAACCTCCGGCTCTTCACTCATGCCACAGAAGAAAAACCCGGACGCGCTGGAGCTTATCCGCGGTAAGTGTGGCCGTGTACAGGGCGCGTTGACCGGCATGATGATGACCCTGAAGGGTCTGCCGCTGGCGTACAACAAAGACATGCAGGAAGACAAAGAAGGGCTGTTTGACGCGCTCGACACCTGGATGGACTGCCTGCAAATGGCCGCGCTGGTGCTCGACGGTATTCAGGTTAAGCGTCCACGCTGCAAAGAAGCCGCCGAACAAGGTTATGCCAACTCAACCGAGCTGGCCGACTATCTGGTCGCCAAAGGCGTGCCTTTCCGTGAAGCGCACCACATTGTGGGTGAAGCCGTGGTTGAAGCCATTCGTCAGGGCAAAGCGCTTGAAGCCTTGCCGCTGGCCGATTTGCAAAAATTCAGCAGCATTATCGGTGATGACGTTTACCCGATTCTGGCGCTGCAGTCCTGCCTGGATAAGCGTAATGCCAAAGGCGGCGTCGCGCCTGAGCAGGTTGCGCTGGCAATCCGTGAAGCAAAAGCCCGTCTGGCCTGATAAAAGACCGACAAAAAAAAGCGGGCCACTCGGCCCGCAAATTGTTCATACACTACTTTCTTATTGTGTTGAGACTTTCCGTTTCTTTTCCGCCCATTTGACTATCAGGCTGCGAAGAACTGCTCTAGATCGTCGCTTCCCCCGATGTGGCGACCCCCGATAAAGACTTGCGGCACCGTTGCACGACCGCTGACTGCACGCAGGCTAACGGTGGTTGCGTCCTTACCTAATACAACTTCTTCATACTGAATGCCGCGCTCTTGCAGCATCTGTTTTGCTTTGGCACAGAACGGGCAGCCCGGTTTAGTAAAGACCGACACGGATTCCTGCACTTTATATTCAGGCGCCAGATATTTGAGCATGGTGTCTGCATCTGATACTTCAAACGGGTCGCCCGGCTTGTTTGGCTCAACGAACATCTTTTCGACTACGCCGTTGCGTACCAGCATGGAGTAGCGCCATGAGCGCGGGCCAAAGCCGAGGTCGGCTTTCTCGACCAGCATGTCCATCCCTTTAGTGAACTCGCCGTTACCGTCAGGAATGAAGGTAATGTTTTCTGCGTTCTGTTCTGCCTTCCAGGCATTCATGACAAAGGTATCGTTCACTGACACACACAGAATGCTGTCAACCCCATGTTGTTTGAACACGCCGGCCAATTCGTTGTAGCGCGGCAGGTGGCTTGACGAGCAGGTGGGTGTAAACGCGCCAGGCAGTGAAAACACGATCACAGTTTTGTTTTTGAACAGATCATCGGTCGTGGTATCAATCCACTTATCGCCCTGACGAGTGTGGAACGTGACTTGTGGTACGTTTTTTCCTTCGCGGCTTGTAAACATCCATAACCTCTTAATTAATATTCAATAAAAAATCATTCTTCGGCGTTGCCGTTTCGATGTGGGACATTATTAACGATTCAGCTTGATAGATATAATCGTTGATTGCTATCTTATCTATCGCTAATGGCTATCGCCTTGGTGATTCGTGAAAGGGAGAAACTATGAACATCCGTGATTTGGAATATCTGGTCGCGCTGGCCGAATTTCGGCATTTTCGCCGCGCCGCCGATTCTTGCCACGTCAGTCAACCCACGCTGAGTGGCCAAATCCGTAAGCTTGAAGATGAGTTGGGCGTCATGCTGCTGGAAAGAACCAGCCGCAAGGTTTTATTCACTCAGGCCGGGTTATTGCTTGTCGATCAAGCACGTACCGTACTGCGTGAGGTGAAGGTACTGAAAGAGATGGCCAGCCAGCAGGGCGAGGCAATGTCCGGTCCGCTGCACATCGGGCTTATCCCGACGGTTGGGCCTTACCTGCTGCCACAAATTATCCCGACGCTGCATAAAACCTTCCCGAAACTGGAAATGTATCTGCACGAAGCTCAGACTCAGCAACTGTTGGCCCAGCTCGACAGCGGCAAGCTTGACTGTGCCATTCTGGCGCTGGTGAAAGAAAGCGAAGCCTTCATTGAGGTGCCATTGTTTGACGAGCCGATGAAGCTGGCAATTTATGACGATCACCCGTGGGCGTCACGCGACAAGGTAGCGATGGCCGACCTGTCTGGCGAAAAATTGCTGATGCTTGAGGATGGCCATTGTTTACGTGACCAGGCATTAGGTTTCTGTTTCCAGGCGGGGGCAGACGAAGACACGCATTTTCGCGCAACCAGTCTTGAGACGTTGCGAAACATGGTTGCCGCAGGCAGTGGAATTACTTTACTGCCGTCACTGGCGGTGCCGCAGGAGCGCAGCCGAGACGGCGTAACCTATCTGCTTTGCGACAAGCCGGAACCGAAGCGCACCATTGCTCTGGTGTATCGCCCCGGTTCCCCGTTGCGCGGTCGTTATGAACAGCTGGCCGAAGCCATCAAAACGCACATGCAAACCTACATGGATGCACTGGCGTTAAAAAAGCCGGTTTAAGCCGTTCAGTGCCGCAACGCGATAGGCTTCCGCCATCGTCGGATAGTTGAAGGTGGTATTAACGAAATACTCGATGGTATTTCCCGCCCCTTTCTGTTCCATGATAGCCTGACCGATGTGAATGATTTCAGCCGCGCGTTCACCAAAGCAGTGGATACCGAGAATTTGCTTGGTATCTCTGTGAAACAGCAGCTTGAGGCTCCCCACGTTCATACCGGCTATCTGCGCACGCGCCAGGTGTTTGAACTGGGCGCGGCCCACCTCGTAAGGCACTTTCATCGCGGTCAACTCCTGCTCGGTTTTACCCACGGAGCTAATCTCCGGAATGGTGTAGATCCCGGTAGGAATATTTTCGATGAGATGCACCTTGGCTTCGCCCTGGATCATCGCCTGTGCGGCAATGCGTCCCTGGTCATAAGCGGCAGACGCCAAGCTTGGATAACCGACCACGTCACCCACTGCGTAAATATGCGGCAAGGCGGTCTGGTACATGCTATTGACCTTTAACAGACCACGGCTGTCGGCTTCGAGACCAATTTTGTCCAGATTCAGCGAGTCGGTATTACCCGTACGTCCGTTGGCAAACAGCAGGGCATCGGCCTTCACTTTTTTGCCTGATTTCAGGTGCACGATAACGCCGTCATCAACGCCTTCAATTCTTTCAAATTCTTCATTGTGGCGAATCACCACGCCGTTGTTCCAGAAGTGATATGAAAGAGAGTCGGACATTTCCTGATCGAGGAACGCCAGCAGACGGTCGCGGGTATTAATCAGGTCAACTTTAACGTTTAGACCGCGGAAAATGGAGGCGTACTCACAGCCAATTACGCCCGCACCGTAGATAATCACGTGGCGCGGTTCATGCTCGAGGCCAAGGATCAGGTCGCTGTCGTAAATGCGTGGATGGGTAAAGTCGACGCCAGCCGGGCGATAAGGGCGAGAACCGCAGGCAATCACGATATGCTCGGCGCTCACAAAGTCCTGAGTTCCGTCGGCATAGGTGACCGAAATGGTGTTGGCATCAATAAAACTCGCGTCACCGGCAAAGAGTTTGCACTGGTTACGCTCGTAGAAGCCTTCACGCATGCGAGTCTGTTGATTAATAACGGAGTCGGCATGACGGAGAATCTGTGGAAACGTCGAGCTCATGGGGCGAGAACCGTCGCTGTAAAGCGGATTCTGGTTGAATTCGATGATTCTGCTTACTGCGTGACGTAGCGCTTTTGATGGAATAGTGCCCCAGTGTGTACAACCGCCACCGACGTTGTTATAGCGTTCGATAACGGCAACTCTGGCGCCTTGTTTAACCAGACCCATGGCAGCACCTTCACCGCCAGGGCCGGAGCCAATGATAATGGCATCGAAATGATAGTTCTGTGACATGGATTAGGAACCTATTTTTATACAAAATCACAACGTGAATGTAACATCATAGACCTATTTTCCCAACGACTGGTTATCTATTCGTGGGAATGCAGCAACATTCAGAAGAACTTTATGCTGAACTTAGTATAACGGTCGTTGCTGAAAAATTTGGTATAGTGAAATGAATTCAGGCGAATGGGTAAGTAGACACTATCGGATGAAGGTCATGGGCGTAAGAGCACAACAAAAAGAGCGTACTCGCCGCTCGCTGATTGAGGCGGCCTTTAGCCAACTGAGCGCTGAGCGCAGTTTCGCCAGTTTAAGCCTGCGTGAGGTTTCTCGCGAAGCGGGCATCGCACCCACGTCTTTTTATCGGCATTTTCGCGATGTAGACGAACTGGGCCTGACGATGGTGGATGAAAGCGGCCTGATGCTACGCCAGCTCATGCGCCAGGCGCGCCAGCGTATCGCCAAAGGCGGCAGCGTGATCCGTACCTCCGTCTCTACCTTTATGGAATTTATCGGCAACAATCCCAACGCCTTCCGTTTGCTGTTACGTGAACGTTCGGGAACCTCCGCCGCCTTCCGTGCCGCAGTCGCGCGTGAAATTCAGCATTTCATCGCGGAACTTGCCGACTATTTGCAACTCGAAAACCATATGCCGCGCAGCTTCACTGAAGCGCAGGCCGAGGCCATGGTTATCATCGTGTTTAACGCCGGTGCAGAGGCGCTAGATGTCGACCTCGCCCAGCGTCGTCAGCTCGAAGAGCGGCTGGTACTCCAGCTGCGCATGATCTCCAAAGGGGCGTACTACTGGTATCGCCGCCAACAGGAGAGAACGGCTGACACATCAGTTAACGATGAGGTCATTCAAAACGATTGAAATTATGGCAAGGTAGTAGGCTAATAGATGCGAGCAGTCGAGGCTGCTACGGCTTACGTTGAAAAGGATAAAAGAGGATTAGAAGATGACAGAACAACCACGCCAGGATAATGGCACCCTGGTCTTGGCTCTGATTGCCGGATTATCGATTAACGGCTCCTTTAGTGCCTTATTCAGTTCCGTTGTGGCTTTTTCAATTTTCCCGATTATTGCGCTGGTTCTGGCCGTCTACTGTCTGCACGTTCGCTACCAGAAAAGCGAGATGCCCTTTGGTATTCCCAAGCTGGCCGCCGCGTGTTTCGTGCTGGGACTGCTGCTCTATAGCACCATCGTTCGCGCCGAATATCCGCAGCTAGGTTCAAACTTCCTGCCGTCGATTATCTGTGTGGTTCTGGTGTTCTGGATCGCCTACCGCCTGAAGAAACGTAAAGCAGTAAACAACGCGTAATCTGTACTAAATATAGAAAGGGCAGCCCTCGGGCTGCCCTTTTACGTTTTACGCGTCGATGCGTTCGAGTAACACGCCGCATTCCATGTGATGGGTATATGGGAATTGGTCAAACAGCGCCAGACGGCTTACGCGGTGAGTCTGTTGCAGCGTCTCAAGGTTGGCACACAGCGTCTCAGGATTGCAGGAGATATAAAGGATGCGGGAATAGCCCTGAACCAGCTTTACCGTATCGTCGTCCAGACCGCTGCGCGGCGGATCGACAAAAATGGTTTCACAGTCATAGCTTTTGAGATCGACACCCTCCAAACGACGGAACTCGCGAACGCCGTTCATCGCCTGGGTAAAATCTTCGGCGGCCATGCGGATAATCTGTACGTTATCAATATGATTGGCCGCGATATTAAACTGTGCGGCGGCCACCGATGGCTTGGCAATTTCAGTCGCCAGCACGCGATTGAAGTTACGGGCCAGCGCCAGAGAGAAGTTACCGTTGCCACAGTAGAGCTCGAGCAAATCACCCTTTGCACCTTCGGTGACTTCCAGCGCCCATTCCAGCATATGAATATTCATCGCGGCATTAGGCTGGGTGAAGCTGTTCTCAACCTGACGGTAAATCATATCGCGGCCTGCGACCGGCAGAACCTCATCGACATAATCCTGATCCAGCATAATTTTAGTTTTCGCCGCGCGGCCAATCAGCTGAATGTCGAAGCCGTCTTGGCGCAGCTGGTCACGCAATGCGGTTGCCGCCGTCTGCCAGGCGTCGTCGAGCTTGCGGTGATACAGCAATGAGGCAATGATTTTGCCGCTGCGGGTCGACAGATAGTCAATCTGGAACAGCTTGTGACGCAGGGCTGGCTCGGCTTTCACCGCCTCGAGCAGGACCGGCATCAGGCGGTTGATAAGCTCGCTTGCGGCTGGGAATTGATCAACGCGGATGCGAGCCTTGGTCTGCTGGTCAAACATGATGTGGTAAAGGTCACCCTCGTCATGCCACACGCGGAACTCGGCGCGCATACGATAATGGCTGACTGGAGAACGGAAAACTTCAGCCGCCGGCGCATTAAATGGCGACATCAGCGCCGTGAGACGGGCGGTCTTTTCCGCCAGTTGGTCGTCATATTGTTCAATGGGCAGGTTTTCAGGCGTCATCTATTTTCTCGTCTTGCTGCTAATCAATGGGCGAACTTTGCGGAATGTGGTGCGTTTTGCCCGCTGATTGTAGGGAATGCCGTGGTGATGTCCAGTTTTGTCGTATTTAGTTTCTCTGAGCGCTGTGGAAGTCTAGATTTCCAAATAGGTTGATCGTAGGATTCATCTCAGGCCTCCATTGTTGAGTTAAAAGGGAATCCGGTGGGAATCCGGAGCTGTCGCGCAGCGGTATGGGGAAAGCACGGCGAACGCATTATTACTCTTTATCATCTAACAATAATGCAGACACTGTCCTTTATTAAGGATGGGAAGTTATCGCCCGGTGTTATTTCTAATAATTCTAATAGAAACAACAAATCCCAAGCCCGAAGACCTGCCTGAATTACGTCGCAATTTTCATAATCTTCGCGAAATAGGATTATGTTTTACTGCGGCATCCTTTATTGGGTTGGGATGCGCGTTTCTATGACAATTAAAAAACATGCGCTGCTGACGGTTCTTTCCGTCACGGCATTTTCTGGCTGGGCGCAAGATAGCACTTCACAAACAGACAATAACGACACAGTGGTCGTCACCGCTAATCGTTTCCCGCAGCCGGTTTCAACGGTGCTTGCGGCAACGACGATAGTGACAAGAGATCAAATAGACCGATGGCAGTCCAAGTCGCTGATTGACGTAATGCGGCGACTGCCGGGCGTGGATATTGCGCAAAATGGTGGGCTGGGACAGTCCAGCTCGATGTTTATTCGCGGAACTAACTCAAGCCACGTATTAATCCTGATCGACGGCATTCGTTTAAATCAGGCCGGAATAACCGGTTCCTCGGATTTAAGCCAAATTCCAATCTCTCTGGTACAGAAGATTGAATATATCCGTGGGCCCTCTTCGGCGGTTTATGGTTCAGACGCTATCGGCGGAGTGGTAAACATTATTACCACCCGCGATAAACTCGGCACGACCCTCAGCGCGGGAATCGGTTCTAACGGTTACCAGTCTTACGATGCCGCAACGCAACAAAAGCTGGGCGATGATACCGTCGGCACCTTTGCAGGGAATTACACTTATACCCGCGGCTATGATGTGGTGGCTAATTTGCCGGACAACTACGGTGACCCGCGCCAGCCCGATCGCGACGGCTTTATGAGCAAAACGCTCTACGGTTCATTGCTGCATAACTTTAATGACAACCTCAGCGGCTTTATTCGCGGCTATGGTTTCGACAACCGCACCGCCTATGACGGCGATTACAGTTATACCGCGCCTTATGATGCGTTGATCGATACTCAGCAGCTTTATAGTCAAACCTGGGATACCGGTCTGCGTTATAACCAAGGCATTTATGCCACGCAGCTGATTGGTAGCTATTCCCACACCAAGACCTACAACTATGACCCGCGCTACGGGATGTATAATGCCTCGGCGACGCTGGATGATATCGAGCAATACAACGTGCAGTGGGGCAACACCGTGCAGGCGTGGCACGGTACGATTAGCGGCGGTCTCGACTGGCAGAAGCAAACCACCACGCCGGGCACCGATTATCTGAGTGAAGGCTATGAACAGCGTAATACCGGCGTCTATGCCACCACGCAGCAGCTTTTCGGGCCGGTAACGGTCGAAGGTGCGCTGCGTAACGACGATAACTCGCAGTTTGGTCAGCACACTACCTGGCAGAGTAGTGCAGCCTACGAGTTTATCGACGGTTACCGCTTTATTGCCTCCTATGGTACTGCTTATAAGGCGCCGAATCTGGGGCAGGTTTACAGCGAGAACTATGGCAATATCAATCTGCGTCCTGAGCAGAGCAAGCAGTGGGAAGGTGCGTTCGAGGGGCTGACCGGTCCGGTCACCTGGCGGGTGGGGGGATACAAGAATGAAATCACCAACCTGATTGATAGCGATCCGGTGACCTACCGCTATTACAACATCGGCGAAGCCAAGATTAAAGGCGTTGAGGCGACGGCATCCTTCGATACAGGGCCGTTGAGTCATCAGCTGTCTTATGACTATGTCGATGCGCGAGATGCACAGACTAACGAGCCGTTGCTGCGCCGTGCTAAACAGCAGGTGAAATACGAGCTGGACTGGCAGATTGAGCAGATTGATTGGGCTGTCACCTACCATTATCTCGGTGAGCGTTATGACGAGGACTATAATAGTGGCAATACCGTCAAGCTGGGAGGTGTAAGCCTGTGGGACGTCGCCGCTTCTTATCCTGTTACGTCCCATCTGACCGTTCGTGCTAGAATTGCCAACCTCTTTAATCAAGATTATGAGACGGTTTATGGCTACGCGACACCAGGACGTGAATATTTCCTCTCTGGAAGCTATACCTTCTGATAACGCCATAGTACCGGCTCGCCCGACGGCGCTGGTGTTTGACTCTGGCGTCGGCGGGTTATCGGTTTATCATGAGGTCCGGCAGCTCTTGCCGGACCTGCACTATATATACGCTTTCGATAATGTGGCATTTCCCTACGGTGAAAAGTCAGAAGCGTTTATCGTCGAGCGCGTGGTCGAAATAGTGAGTGCTGTCGCCGAGCGCCATCCTCTTTCTATTATTATCATCGCCTGCAATACCGCGAGCACTGTTTCACTTCCTGCGCTGCGTGCAAAGTTCAACTGTCCTGTCGTGGGCGTGGTACCTGCCATCAAACCTGCCGCCAAACTGACGCGTAATGGTATCGTCGGACTTCTGGCGACGCGTGCTACGGTTCAGCGTCCTTATACTCATGACCTGATTGCCCGTTTTGCGGCTGATTGCAAGATTCTGATGCTGGGTTCTGCCGAGCTGGTGGAGTTGGCCGAAGCAAAGCTGCACGGTGAAGAAGTTTCTCTTCCTCTATTAAAGAAAATCCTGCAACCCTGGCTGAAATTGCGCGAGCCACCCGACACCGTGGTATTGGGATGTACCCATTTCCCGCTGCTGAGTAACGAGTTGGCACAGGTTTTACCTGATGGAACGCGAATGATTGACTCAGGACTGGCCATTGCACGTCGTGCACACTGGTTAATTGAGACCGCTTTTACTTCAATACCAGCGAAAAAAGACGGAATCGAAATAGAAAGCATCGCCTACTGTATGAAGCTTGATGAACCGGCTTCTGGGTTGCTGCCTGTTTTGCAGTCATATGGCTTTAAAAGCATCCTGGAATTGACGCTTTAAACGCCTTTTGATTAAACATTCAGCGGTCGGAAAAGTTTTTTAAAAATAGGGGTTGCGGCCTTTCAGAAACTCCCTATAATGCGCCTCCACTGACCGGGAACAACGACTCCTCTAACGAGAACCAAGTCGCCGGGTCG
>NZ_MRWE01000023.1 GCF_002093665.1 Rouxiella badensis
GTCCTATTAGGCAGCGTCGATATAACACATCGGCAAAAGCAATTTGCCGCATGTAGACCAAATAAATAGATTTCAGTCGTTTACCTTTGAGAAATTATTTATATATCGAATTGCTAGCGCTGCGCCGTACCTGCCTCGGCAGCCGTTGAAATGAGCCTTAGTAGCCTTATTGTACAGCTAGGTTAATGATTCTAATTATCAAGCTTTCCAGATGGGAAATTATATTTCTTTGAATTTAATCACTATTTGAAAAAGCACGGTAATCCTGATCATTTTATTGTGAGTTGTCAGGCAGAAATATTTCTCATTTCTTCATTATCTAATGAGTGAGTGTCTTTCAGATCTGGTATTCTGCATTATGCGGGCTCTTTTTCCGCACTATCCAGGGTAGCTTGTTATTAGATTTTAAAAGTGAAGAAAAACTATGACAAATGCAAATCGTCCAATTCTTAATCTAGATCTAGACCTGCTTAGGACCTTTGTTGCAGTCGCTGATTTAAATACTTTCGCCGCCGCCGCCGCCGCAGTTTGTCGTACCCAGTCGGCTGTCAGTCAGCAAATGCAACGTCTAGAGCAACTTGTCGGTAAAGAACTGTTCGCCAGGCATGGACGCAATAAGTTATTGACGGAACACGGTATTCAGTTACTTGGCTACGCAAGAAAAATATTACGTTTTAACGACGAAGCCTGCACTTCATTAATGTATAGCGACGTTCAGGGTGGAGTGACCATCGGAGCTTCAGACGATACCGCAGATACCATCCTGCCTTATCTGTTGAGCCGAGTGACCTCTATCTATCCGAAGCTGTCAATTGACGTGCGGGTTAAGCGTAGCCCGTTTATGTTACCGATGCTTGAAAGTGACGAAGTTGATCTGGCGATCACCACCATGACCACCACCGATCATCCACATATCGTGCTGAGAACGTCACCCACGCTGTGGTATTGCTCTGCCGACTTCTCGTATCCGTCGGGCGACAGCGTGCCGTTAGTGCTGCTTGATGAACCTAGCCCTTATCGCTCTATGGCGATTGAGCACCTCAACAAGGCCGGGATCCCGTGGCGCATTGCCTACGTGGCCTCTACGCTTTCAGCCATCCGTGCTGCGGTGCGAGCGGGTCTGGGCGTTACGGTGCGGCCTATTGAGATGATGAGCCCCGAGCTCAGAGTTCTGGGTGAGCAGGACGGCCTGCCGAGACTGCCGGACACGCAATACGTGTTGTACAAGAACCAGCATTGTGACAACGATCTTGCGCTGGCTATTTTCAACGCTGTTGAACAAGGCAACGATCCTTATTCGCTCAATAGTTACGCCCAGCGCGCCAACGTTGACGACGAATACGAAGAAGCGCCGTAGACTCGTTCTTAATGTTTTTTTCCTTTTCCCCGCCCTCCTGTTAACGCTTCAGGGCCGGGGACAGGAAAACTACAAAGACCAATAAATAACCAACTCATTAGTTTTTCTTTACCAACCTGCTATTTCCCCGACTTAACTCCGCTTAATCATTCCCTTAAATTGTCTCATTACGCAACTATCACCTCACACAAATCATGGACTTTTTGGGGCCCAAATCCTCCGTCGTGATACTAAGATTTTTTGATGAAATGCATTTTTATTTTAAATGATTAAACAAAATTCATTCAATAATTGTCTTATTTTTTAGCAATCTTGCCTAAAACGTGTCCTGGATCAATAAATAACCCTGTTTCCAGAGTGGAAGAATGGGGCATACCTGCGACAATAGTAGGGGTAGGCGCTAAAGCATTGACTCTCGTTAACCACCATCCTTTTTTTTTAACTTTTTGACTGACTCGATTTAGCTGTCGAAGTTCGCATGTTATGTTAATAAAATGCTAAAGATGTAAAATAACGTAGAGATACTTTTGTCAAAGTTGACAAAAGGTTATAGAAAAGGGTAAAAAGCCCACAGTAATTCACTGGATAATCGCTTTTAAACCCCTGAGTCTATGAGATTACCGCCAGTTTGGGGTGATATCGGTCAGCAGGGAACCCGTGAACGCTGGTGGTTCTTAATCCTTCCCTTGAATCGATGTGGCAGGCAAGTTGCCGGGCAAGAGCAAATGCATCACGCCACTTTTGATGAGTAAGCATAGAGTATGTCAACAGCCACAGATGTCACCGCTCATAACTGGGCGCTCGCAGTTTTTCTAATAATCGCAGTCGGCCTGTGTTGCCTGATGTTGTTAGGCGCAGCTTTCCTGGGAGGGAAGGTTCGCGGACGCAACACGGAAACGCCCTTCGAGTCGGGTATCGCCCCCGTGGGTACGACTCATATGCGTCTCTCGGCAAAATTCTATCTGGTCGCCATGTTCTTCGTTATTTTCGATGTGGAAGCCCTGTATCTCTATGCATGGTCTACGTCGATTCGCGAGAGTGGGTGGACCGGCTTTGTCGAAGCCGCGATTTTCATTTTTATCCTTTTAGCCGGCCTGTTTTATCTGGTTCGCATCGGCGCGCTTGACTGGACCCCGACTCGTTCGAAAGGTCCTGTGAAAGCTAGCCCGGTTATCCCGAGCCCAGTCATTAAGACCAGCAATCACCCGCAAGGCAATCGCCAATAAAAAAGTGAGGCATCAAGATGGACTATACGCTCACCCGCTTAGACCCAAACGGTGAGAACGACCGTTACCCCCTGCAAAAACAAGAGACGGTTGCCGACCCTCTTGAGCAGGAAGTGAACCGCAGCGTGTATATGGGGAAACTCGAACACGCTTTACATGACGTGGTGAACTGGGGTCGTAAAAACTCGCTTTGGCCATTCAACTTTGGTCTCTCATGCTGCTACGTAGAAATGACAACGTCATTTACCGCCGTGCATGACGTGGCGCGATTTGGCTCGGAAGTTATCCGTGCTTCACCGCGTCAGGCTGACTTTATGGTGGTTGCCGGTACCTGCTTTACCAAAATGGCGCCGGTTATTCAGCGCCTGTACGACCAGATGCTCGAACCTAAATGGGTTATCTCGATGGGTGCCTGCGCCAACTCCGGCGGCATGTATGACATCTACTCCGTGGTGCAGGGCGTTGACAAGTTCCTGCCTGTAGACGTTTACATTCCGGGCTGCCCGCCGCGCCCCGAGGCCTATATGCAGGCACTGCTGTTGCTGCAGGAGTCGATCGGCAAAGAGCGTCGCCCACTGTCATGGGTGGTCGGTGACCAGGGTGTTTATCGCGCCAATATGCAGTCTGAAAAAGAGCGTAAACGCGCCGAGCGTATTGCCGTGACGAATTTGCGCACCCCTGACGAGATTTAACACTGTTCGTCAACCCTGAGGGGCAAGGCCGTCAGGACAAGATTATTAGAGACGACGGTGCACTAAAACGCTTTTCCCCTTGGGCATAAATGACCATTTAGTGTGGTGAGAAAATATGACAGATTTGACGACGCAAGACCTCGCACAGCCAGCATGGCAAACCCGCGATCATCTCGATGATCCGGTTATCGGCGAGCTGCGTAACCGTTTTGGGCCTGAGGCCTTTTCTGTTCAGCCGACCCGTACCGGTATCCCGGTGGTGTGGGTAAAACGCGAGCAGATACTGGAAGTCATTACCTTTTTACGCAAACAGCCGAAGCCTTACGTCATGCTGTACGACTTGCATGGCGTGGATGAGCGTTTGCGTAACCACCGCGACGGTTTACCGGCCGCGGATTTCTCCGTTTTCTATCATCTGCTTTCAATCGAACGCAACAGCGATATCATGCTCAAGGTCGCGCTGGCTGAAAACGATTTGCACCTGCCTACGCTGACCAAAGTTTACCCAAATGCCAACTGGTATGAGCGTGAAACCTGGGAAATGTTCGGTATCACCTTCGACGGCCACCCACATCTGACGCGCATCATGATGCCGAAGACCTGGGAAGGGCATCCGCTGCGCAAAGACTATCCTGCGCGCGCGACCGAGTTTGACCCGTTCGAGCTGACCAAGCAGAAAGAAGACCTCGAGATGGAGTCGCTGACCTTCAAGCCTGAAGACTGGGGCATGAAGCGCGGCACCGAAAACGAAGACTTTATGTTCCTGAACCTCGGTCCTAACCACCCGTCTGCCCACGGTGCGTTCCGCATTGTGATGCAGCTCGACGGGGAAGAGATTGTCGACTGCGTTCCGGACATCGGTTATCACCACCGCGGTGCAGAGAAAATGGGTGAGCGCCAGTCCTGGCACAGCTACATCCCTTACACCGACCGCATCGAGTACCTCGGCGGCTGCGTTAACGAAATGCCTTACGTGCTGGCGGTTGAAAAACTGGCAGGAATCACCGTCGGCGATCGCGTTAACACTATTCGCGTGATGCTCTCCGAGCTGTTCCGCATTAACAGCCACCTGCTTTATATCTCTACGTTCATTCAGGACGTTGGCGCAATGACGCCGGTGTTCTTCGCCTTCACTGACCGTCAGAAAATCTATGACGTCGTCGAGGCGATTACCGGTTTCCGTATGCACCCGGCGTGGTTCCGCATCGGTGGCGTGGCGCACGACCTGCCGAAAGGTTGGGAACGCCTGATGCGTGAGTTCCTCGAGTGGATGCCAAAACGCCTCGATTCCTACATGAAGACGGCGCTGAAAAACAGCATCCTGATCGGTCGTTCCAAAGGTATTGCTGCCTACAACGCAGAAGATGCGTTGGCTTGGGGTACCACCGGTGCGGGCCTGCGAGCAACCGGCATCGAATTTGACGTGCGCAAATGGCGTCCGTACTCCGGCTATGAAAACTTTGACTTCGAAGTTCCGGTCGGTGACGGCATCAGCGACTCTTATTCCCGCGTTATGCTGAAAATGGAAGAGATGCGTCAGAGCCTGCGTATTCTGCAACAGTGCGTCGACAACATGCCGGCTGGCCCGTTCAAGGCCGATCACCCACTGACGACGCCACCGCCGAAAGAGCGCACGCTACAGCACATCGAAACCCTGATAACCCACTTCCTGCAGGTTTCGTGGGGGCCGGTTATGCCTGCCAACGAATCCTTCCAGATGATCGAGGCAACGAAAGGGATCAACAGCTACTACCTGACGAGCGATGGCAGCACCATGAGCTACCGCACCCGCGTGCGTACGCCGAGCTTCCCGCACTTGCAGCAGATCCCGTCGGTTATCCGTGGCAGCCTGGTTTCGGACCTGATCGTCTACCTGGGCAGTATTGATTTTGTAATGTCAGATGTGGACCGCTAACGATGACAGATCTTAAAAAAGACTCAGAGGTTCAGTACATCAACGTCTCTACGCCTGCGGCTTTTGCTGCTCAGGCGAACAAGCAGACGTTTGAGCTGAGCGCGACTGAACGTGACGCGATTGAACACGAGAAACATCACTACGAAGATGCGCGTGCTGTCTCGATTGAAGCGCTGAAAATCGTGCAGAAAGAGCGCGGTTGGGTGCCAGACGGTGCAATCTACGCCATCGCCGACGTGCTGGGGATCCCTGCCAGCGACGTAGAGGGTGTTGCGACGTTTTACAGCCAGATCTTCCGCCAGCCTGTGGGCCGCCACGTGATCCGCTATTGCGACAGCGTGGTGTGTCATATCACCGGCTATCAGGGTATTCAGGCTGCTATCGAAGAAAAGCTCAATATCAAACCGGGTGAAACCACGCCGGACGGACGTTTTACCCTGCTGCCAACCTGCTGTTTGGGCAACTGTGATAAGAGCCCAACGATGATGATCGATGAAGACACGCACAGCTACCTGAAACCAGAAGAAATTGGTCAGTTACTGGAGCGTTACTCATGAATATCTACGGTTACACGCCTAAAGAAATCATCCGTACCCCGGAGATGCATCCGCTGACCTGGCGCATGCGCGAAGACCAGCAGCCGGTGTGGATTGACGAATACCGCAGCAAAAACGGTTACGCCGGTGCAGAGAAAGCGCTCGGCGGCATGTCGCCTGACGAGATAGTCGCGCTGGTCAAAGACTCTGGTCTGAAGGGGCGTGGCGGCGCGGGCTTCTCTACCGGTCTGAAGTGGAGCCTGATGCCGAAAGACGAATCCATGAACATCCGTTACCTGCTGTGTAACGCTGATGAAATGGAGCCGGGTACCTATAAAGACCGCCTGTTGATGGAGCAAATGCCGCATCAGCTGGTTGAAGGTATGTTGATCAGCGCCTTTGCGCTGAAGGCCTACCGTGGCTACATCTTCCTGCGCGGTGAGTATATCGAGGCCGCCGTTAACCTGCGTCGCGCGATTGAAGAAGCGCGTGCTGCCGGATTTATTGGCAAAAACATTCTCGGCACCGGGTTCGATTTCGAGCTGATGGTGCACACTGGCGCGGGCCGCTATATCTGTGGCGAAGAAACCGCGCTGATTAACTCGCTGGAAGGCCGCCGCGCCAACCCGCGCTCCAAGCCGCCGTTCCCGGCGTCTGTCGGGGCATGGGGCAAGCCGACCTGCGTTAATAACGTTGAAACCCTATCGAACGTTCCGGCTATCTTGGCCAACGGCGTCGACTGGTACAAAGGCATTTCGACCAGCGAAGACACCGGCACCAAGATGATGGGCTTCTCCGGCCGCGTGAAGAATCCGGGCGTGTGGGAATTGCCGTTTGGCACCACGGCACGCGAAATTCTCGAAGACTACGCGGGCGGTATGCGCGACGGGCTGAAATTTAAGGCCTGGCAGCCGGGCGGGGCAGGGACCGACTTCCTGACCGACCAGCATCTCGACCTGCCGATGGAATTTGCCAGCATCGGCAAGGCCGGTAGCCGTTTGGGCACCGCGTTGGCGATGGCCGTCGATCATGAAATCGGCATGGTTTCTCTGGTGCGCAACCTTGAAGAGTTCTTCTCGCGCGAGTCCTGCGGCTGGTGTACGCCTTGCCGTGACGGGCTGCCGTGGAGCGTCAAGATCCTGCGCGCACTGGAGCGCGGCGAAGGGCAGCCCGGGGACATCGAAACCCTCGAGCAACTTTGCCGTCAGCTTGGCCCGGGTAAAACATTCTGCGCACATGCGCCGGGTGCCGTGGAGCCATTGCAGAGTGCGATTAAATATTTCCGGGACGAGTTTGAAGCGGGCATCGCCAAGCAACACTACAACAATGCGCGGGCAATTGGCGGCATACAGCCAAATAACCTGCTCAAAGAGCGATGGTAACGACTTGAAAATTTATGCCTGAGAAATCGGGCAGTTCCGGCCAGAATTTTTGATTAACGCTCACTGAAAGGTGAGCCTTGTGGAAGCATGCTGACTATGGCTACGATTCATGTAGACGGCAAAGAATACGATGTAAATGGAGCGGACAACCTACTTCAGGCTTGCCTCTCTCTTGGCCTCGATATTCCTTATTTTTGCTGGCATCCGGCGCTGGGAAGCGTCGGCGCTTGCCGCCAATGTGCGGTTAAGCAATACCAAAACGCGGAAGATACGCGCGGCCGTTTGGTTATGTCATGTATGACGCCTGCGTCAGATGGAACCTTTATTTCCATCGATGACGGAGAAGCCAAACAGTTCCGTGAGAGCGTAGTGGAATGGTTGATGACCAACCACCCACACGACTGTCCGGTGTGCGAAGAGGGCGGTAACTGTCACCTGCAGGACATGACAGTCATGACCGGCCACGCCACGCGTCGCTATCGTTTCACCAAACGTACCCACCAGAATCAGGATCTCGGTCCGTTCATTTCTCACGAGATGAACCGCTGCATCGCCTGTTATCGCTGTGTCCGTTACTACAAGGACTACGCGGACGGTACCGATCTCGGGGTGTATGGCGCGCACGACAACGTCTACTTTGGTCGTCCGGAAGACGGTCCGCTGGAAAGCGAATTCTCCGGCAACCTGGTCGAGGTCTGCCCGACGGGCGTATTCACCGACAAAACGCACTCCGAGCGCTACAACCGTAAATGGGACATGCAGTTTGCCCCTAGCGTTTGCCAGCAGTGCAGCGTGGGCTGTAACACCAGCCCGGGTGAGCGCTACGGCGAACTTCGTCGTATCGAAAACCGCTACAACGGTACCGTGAACCGCTACTTCCTTTGCGACCGTGGCCGCTTTGGTTACGGCTACGTAAACGCTAAAGATCGTCCTAAGCATCCACTGCAGCAGCGTGGCAACGACTGGATCTCCCTGAACGCCGAGCAGGCAATGCAGGGCGCGGCGGATATTCTGCGTCAATCAAGCAAAACTATCGGTATTGGTTCACCGCGTGCCAGCCTCGAAAGCAACTTTGCGCTACGCGAGCTGGTGGGAGCAGAGAACTTCTACACCGGTATCAACGCCGCTGAGCAAAATCGTCTGGCACAGATACTGAACATCCTAAAAAACAGCGGCGTGTATACGCCTGCATTGCGTGAAATCGAAGATTATGACGCCGTGCTGATTCTGGGTGAAGATTTGACGCAGACCGGCGCGCGCATTGCGCTGTCCGTGCGTCAGGCGGTGAAGGGGAAAGCCCGTGCCATGGCCGCAGCGCAGCGCGTTGCTGACTGGCAGATTGCGGCAATCCAGACCATCGGCCAGCATGCCAAATACCCCTTGTTCATGACCAACGTCGATAACACCCGTCTTGATGACATCGCCGCGCTGAACTACCGTGCGCCGGTCGATGAACAGGCGCGTTTCGGTTTTGCGATAGCCCACGCTATTGACGAGGCCGCACCGGGTGTTTCTGACCTTGCTGAAGGCGTTGGCAAGAAAGTTGACATGATTGTGCAGGCGTTAACCGGCGCGAGAAAACCGCTGATTATCACCGGGACCAACGCGGGCAGCGATGCCATCATCGAAGCGGCCGCCAACGTGGCGAAAGCCCTGAAAGCGCGCGGCAGCGACGTCGGTATCACCTTTGTGGCGTCTTCTGCCAACAGCATCGGTCTGTCGATGATTGGCGGCGGCAACCTTGATGAGGCCCTGAGCCTGCTGACCAACGGCGACGCCGATAGCGTTATCGTGATGGAAAACGACCTCTATCGTCAGGCACCGGAAGCCAGCGTCGATGCTGCACTGTCCAAAGTGAAAAACCTGCTGGTCGTTGACCATCAGCGCACCCGCATCATGGACAAGGCTAGCCTTATCCTGCCTGCGGCGAGCTTTGCCGAGAGTGACGGTACGCTGGTCAATCAGGAAGGCCGCGCCCAGCGCTACTTCCAGGTTTACGACCCGGCCTACTACGATACGACGGTGGCGATGTTTGAAAGCTGGCGCTGGCTGCATTCGCTGCACTCTACCATTAACAGCCGTCGCGTTGACTGGACTCAGCTCGATCACGTTATCGAAGCCTGCGTCGCCGTGCTGCCTCAGCTGAAAGGTATCGTCGAGGCCGCACCGGATGCGACTTTCCGTATCCGCGGTCAGAAGCTGGCGCGTTCTCCTATCCGTTCGAGCGGACGTACCGCCATGCGTGCCAACATCAGCGTGCATGAACCGCGTCAGCCGCAGGACAAAGACACCATGTTTGCCTTCTCGATGGAAGGGAACAACAGCCCGTATGCCAATCGTCAACAGGTGCCGTTTGCTTGGGCTCCGGGCTGGAACTCCCCGCAGGCGTGGAACAAATTCCAGGCCGAAGTCGGTGGCAAACTGCGTCACGGTGACCCAGGTGTGCGTCTTATCGAAGCGGGAGAGGGCAGCCTCGACTACTTCGGCAACATTCCTGCTGCGTTTACCGCCGAGGAAAACCACTGGCGCGTTGCCCCTTACTACCACCTGTTCGGTAGTGAAGAGATGTCTCAGCGTTCGAGCGTTATCCAGCAGCGTATGCCAGAGCCTTACGTGATGGTTAACCCGTCCGATGCCGCAGCACTCGGCGTTAATCAGGGCACGCAGGTCGAGTTTACCTGTGCTGGACAAACCCTGACGCTGCCGGTTCGTCTGAGTGAGACCCTCGATAAAGGACAAGTTGGTCTGCCGCTGGGCTTACCGGGAATTCCTCCGGTGCTGGTTGGCGCAACGGTTGAGAATCTGCGGGAGGCAACCCGATGAGTTGGTTTACACCTGAAGTTATCGACACGATTATCGCTGTGGTTAAAGCGGTGGTCATCCTGTTGGTTGTGGTTACCGTCGGGGCATTTATGAGCTTCGCAGAACGCCGTCTGCTGGGCCTGTTCCAAAATCGATACGGACCTAACCGTGTCGGCTGGGGCGGCTCGTTGCAGCTGGCTGCCGACATGATCAAGATGTTCTTTAAAGAAGACTGGGCGCCGAAATTCTCGGACCGCGCCATCTTTACGCTGGCACCGATGATTGCCTTCAGCTCCATGCTGATGGCCTTCGCGATTGTGCCGGTGGCACCGACCTGGTATGGCGCCAACCTGAATATCGGCATCCTGTTCTTCCTGATGATGGCGGGTCTGACGGTTTACGCCGTGCTGTTTGCTGGCTGGTCCAGTAACAACAAATACTCGCTGCTCGGTGCAATGCGCGCCTCGGCCCAAACGCTGAGCTATGAAGTGTTCCTCGGCCTGTCGCTGATGGGCGTCGTGGCGCAGGCGGGATCCTTTAACCTGCAGGACATCGTGCATTCCCAGGAACACCTGTGGAACATCATCCCGCAGTTCTTTGGGTTCCTGACCTTCGCGATAGCGGGCGTAGCCGTTTGTCACCGTCACCCGTTTGACCAGCCAGAAGCCGAACAGGAACTGGCCGACGGTTATCACATCGAATATTCCGGCATGAAGTTCGGTCTGTTCTTCGTGGGCGAGTACATCGGTATCGTCACTGTTTCTGCGCTGATTGTGACGCTGTTCTTCGGGGGCTGGCAGGGACCGTTCCTGCCGCCGTTTATCTGGTTTGCGTTGAAGACTGCGTTCTTCATGGTGATGTTCATCTTGCTCCGCGCCGCGTTGCCGCGTCCTCGTTACGATCAGGTGATGTCATTTGGCTGGCGTATATGCCTGCCGCTGACCTTGCTGAATCTGTTGGCAACCGCTGCGGTCATTTTGTACCACGCAAATTAATAAGGGGTGATTGAACCATGACATTGAAAGAGCTAGTGGTTGGTTTCGGCACCCAGGTTCGCAGTCTGTGGCTGATAGGTCTCCATGCCTTCGCCAAACGTGAAACCTTGATGTACCCGGAAGAACCTGTATATCTGCCGCCGCGCTACCGTGGTCGCATTGTGTTGACGCGTGACCCTGACGGTCAGGAGCGTTGCGTTGCCTGTAACCTTTGCGCGGTAGCCTGCCCTGTAGGCTGTATTTCGCTGCAAAAAGCAGAGATGAAAGACGGTCGTTGGTATCCGGAGTTTTTCCGCATCAACTTCTCGCGCTGCATCTTCTGCGGCCTGTGCGAAGAGGCATGTCCGACGACGGCGATTCAGCTGACGCCAGACTTCGAGTTGGGTGAATTCAAACGCCAGGATCTGGTGTATGAAAAAGAAGATCTGTTGATTTCAGGACCCGGTAAGTATCCGGAATATAACTTTTACCGGATGGCCGGTATGGCCGTTGACGGCAAAGCGAAAGGTGAAGCCGAAAACGAAGCCAAGCCGATCAACGTCAAAGGTCTGATGCCCTAAGGAGCCGCAAGCATGGAATTTGCATTTTATATTGCAGCCCTGGTGGCCGTGTTGGCGACGTTGCGCACTATCACGCACACCAACCCGGTACACGCACTGCTGTACCTGATCATCTCGCTGCTGGCAATTGCCGCCGTGTTCTTCTCGCTCGGCGCATACTTCGCTGCCGCGCTGGAAATCATCGTCTACGCCGGTGCCATTATGGTGCTGTTCGTGTTCGTGGTGATGATGTTGAACCTCGGCAACGTGCAGGAACAGGAGCGCGCCTGGCTGAAACCCTCGACCTGGATTGGGCCGTCGATTCTGGCCGTCGTGCTGCTGGCGGTGATGATTGCTTCCATCACCGGTCTGCATGACCAGGGGATCAAGGGCACGATGGTTGACGCGAAAGCGGTCGGTATCGCGCTGTTCGGTCCTTACGTACTGGCGGTCGAGCTGGCATCAATGCTGTTGCTCGCCGGTCTGGTAGTGGCCTTCCACATCGGACGTGAACACAAGCCGGGTGAAGTGCTCGGCAACGCATCCGCTGCGCCGGTCAAAGAGATGGCAAAAAGAAAAACGGAGGAGAGAGCATGATCCCTCTACAGCATGGCCTGATCCTGGCCGCTATCCTGTTCGTGTTGGGACTGACCGGATTATTGGTACGACGTAACCTGCTGTTTATGTTGATTAGCCTTGAAGTGATGATCAACGCGGCGGCGCTGGCCTTTATCGTAGCCGGCAGCTATTGGGGACAGGCAGACGGACAGGTGATGTATATCCTGGCCATCAGCCTCGCGGCAGCGGAAGCCAGTATTGGTTTGGCCTTACTGCTGCAACTCTATCGTCGTCGACATACCCTGAATATCGACACTGTCAGTGAGATGCGCGGATGAACCTATTATATTTAACAATTCTGTTCCCGCTGATTGGCTTCCTGTTGTTGGCCTTTTCTCGCGGGCGTTGGTCTGAAAATACGTCGGCTACCGTCGGTGTAGGCTCAATTGGTCTCGCCGCGCTGGTGACCCTTTATGTTGGCATTAACTTCCTGAGCCAGCGTGCTGCGGGTGTTCCGGTATTTAACCAGAACCTGTGGACCTGGATGCAGGTCGGCGATTTCAACATCTCCGCCACGCTGACCCTCGACGGGCTGTCGATGACCATGCTGTCCGTGGTAACCGGCGTCGGTTTCTTCATCCACATGTTTGCCTCTTGGTATATGCGCGGTGAAGAGGGTTACTCACGCTTCTTCGCTTATACCAACCTGTTTATCGCCAGCATGGTGATTCTGGTGTTGGCCGACAACTTGCTGCTGATGTACCTCGGCTGGGAAGGGGTAGGGCTGTGCAGTTACCTGCTGATTGGGTTCTACTACACCAATCCAGACAATGGCGCGGCGGCGATGAAAGCCTTTATCGTGACCCGCGTGGGTGACGTGTTCCTGGCTTTCGCGCTGTTCATCCTCTACCGCGAACTAGGTACGCTGAACATTCGTGAACTGATGATCCTGGCACCGCAGAAGCTGGCAGTGGGCGACACGACAATCACCTGGGCAACCCTGATGCTGCTGGGCGGCGCGGTCGGTAAATCGGCGCAGCTGCCGTTGCAGACCTGGCTTGCCGATGCGATGGCGGGTCCAACTCCGGTTTCGGCCCTGATCCACGCTGCAACGATGGTGACGGCGGGTGTCTATCTGATTGCCCGCACGCACGGCCTGTTCCTGATGGCACCTGACATCCTGCATCTGGTGGGGATTGTGGGGGCGGTAACGCTGGTGCTGGCTGGTTTTGCGGCCTTGGTGCAGACCGACATCAAACGCGTCCTCGCTTACTCGACCATGAGCCAGATTGGCTATATGTTCCTGGCGCTGGGTGTTCAGGCGTGGGATGCGGCTATCTTCCACCTGATGACGCACGCGTTCTTCAAAGCCTTGCTGTTCCTGTCCTCCGGCTCGGTTATCCTTGCCTGCCATCACGAGCAGAACATCTTTAAGATGGGCGGCCTGCGTAAGTCGATTCCACTGGTTTACGTCTGCTTCCTGGTGGGGGGCGCGGCGCTGTCAGCCTTGCCAATCATCACTGCCGGCTTCTTCAGTAAGGACGAAATTCTGGCGGGTGCGCTGGCTAATGGCCATATCGATCTGCTCCTCGCAGGGCTGGTCGGAGCGTTTATGACCTCGCTTTACACCTTCCGCATGATCTTTATCGTCTTCCACGGCGAAGAGAAAATTAAAGCGCATGCCGGTAAAGGGATTACTCACCACTTACCCCTGCTGGTTCTGCTGGTCCTGTCTACCTTCATTGGCGCGATGATTGTTCCGCCACTGCAGGGCGTGTTGCCGGGTACCACCGAACTGCCTCACGGCACAGTATTGAAGCTTGAAATCACCTCGGGCATAGTCGCCATCGTCGGCATTCTGCTGGCTGCGGCACTGTATCTCGGCAAGCGCTCGCTGGTTAACAGCATCGCAAAAAGCGCGCCGGGACGCTTCTTCACGACCTGGTGGTTCCATGCCTGGGGCTTTGACTGGCTGTACGACATGATTTTCGTGAAACCCTATCTGGGTGTCGCGAAACTCCTGCAACGCGATCCGTTGAACTCATTAATGAATATTCCTGCCGTGTTCTCCCGCTTGGGTAACCGTGGGCTGACATTGAGTGAAAACGGGCAGACGCGGTGGTATGTCGCGTCGATGGGATTGGGTGCAGTCGTCGTTTTAGCGCTGTTACTGGTGATTTAAAAACATAGGGACCTCTACGCCATGCTATTACCTTGGCTAATTTTTATCCCCTTTATTGGCGGACTGCTGTGTTGGCAGACGGAGCGCTTCGGAAGCAAAGTACCTCGCTGGATAGCACTCGTCGCGATGGGGCTGACCTTGGCACTTTCCCTTCAGCTGTGGCTGCAGGGTGGGTACTCGTTAACGGCGCCGAAGGGCATTCCACAGTGGCAATCCGAGTTTTCGGTGCCGTGGATCCCACGCTTTGGCATTAACTTCCACCTGGCGCTCGACGGTTTGTCGCTGCTGATGGTGGTGCTGACCGGCCTGCTCGGCGTACTGGCGATTCTCTGTTCGTGGCGCGAGATCCAGAAGTATCAGGGGTTCTTCCACCTGAACCTGCTGTGGATCCTCGGCGGCGTGATTGGGGTGTTCCTCTCCATCGACATGTTCCTGTTCTTCTTCTTCTGGGAAATGATGTTGGTGCCGATGTACTTCCTGATAGCGCTGTGGGGTCACAAGGCGTCAGACGGTAAAACGCGTATCAGCGCGGCGACCAAGTTCTTCATCTATACCCAGGCCAGCGGTCTGGTGATGCTGATTGCGATTCTGGGACTGGTCTTCGTGCACTACAACGCGACCGGTGTCTGGACCTTCAGCTATGAACAACTGCTGAAAACCCCGATGACGCACAACGTCGAATACCTGCTGATGCTGGGCTTCTTTATCGCCTTCGCGGTCAAGATGCCGGTGGTGCCGCTGCACGGCTGGTTGCCGGACGCGCACAGTCAGGCACCGACGGCGGGTTCTGTGGACCTGGCGGGGATCTTGCTGAAGACGGCGGCCTACGGGATGCTGCGCTTCATGCTGCCGCTGTTCCCGAATGCGTCGCACGAGTTTGCCCCTATCGCCATGTGGCTCGGCGTGTTGGGCATCTTCTACGGCGCATGGATGGCTTTCGCACAGACCGACATCAAACGCCTTATCGCTTACACCAGCGTGTCGCACATGGGCTTCGTGCTGATTGCCATCTTTACCGGCAGCCAGTTAGCTTACCAGGGTGCGGTTATCCAGATGATTGCGCACGGCCTCTCTGCGGCCGGTATGTTCATCATCTGCGGACAGCTGTACGAACGTCTGCACACCCGTGATATGCGTCTGATGGGCGGCCTGTGGGGGCGAATTAAATACCTGCCTGCGCTGTCGCTGTTCTTCGCGGTGGCGACGCTGGGGATGCCGGGTACCGGTAACTTCGTCGGTGAATTCATGATCCTGTTCGGCAGCTTCCCTATTGTGCCGGTCATCACTGTGATTTCGACCTTCGGGCTGGTCTTCGCGTCGGTTTATTCGCTGGTTATGATGCAGCGTGCGTACTATGGCGCGCCTAAGTCGGACCAACCTTTGCAGGGCATGACGGCGCGTGAGCTGTTAATCATCCTGCTGCTGGTCGTGTTGCTGGTATTGCTCGGGGTCTTCCCGCAGCCAATCCTCGATACCTCAAGCGCAGCGATGAGCAATATTCAGCACTGGTTCGGGTCATCAGTTTCATCAATTTCAACGACAAGGCCGTAATTCGCCATGACATTTACTCCTCAAAATCTGATCGCACTGTTACCACTGTTGATCGTCGGATTGACGGTGGTCGTGGTGATGCTGTCCATTGCGTGGCGACGCGACCATTTTGTTAATGCCACTCTGACCGTGATTGGCCTTAACCTTGCGCTGCTTTCGCTGTACTTCGTGGCTAAAGTGGGTCCGCAGGACGTGACCCCACTGCTGCGTGTTGACGGCTATTCCATGTTCTACATTGGCCTGGTGCTGCTCGCCAGTCTGGCCACCAGCACTTTCGCCTATCCATGGCTTGAGGGCTACCCTGACAACCGCGAAGAGTTCTACCTGTTGGTTCTCATTGCGGCAATGGGCGGTATTCTGTTGGCTTATGCCAATCACCTGGCCTCAATGTTCCTCGGAATCGAACTGATTTCGCTGCCGTTGTTTGGTCTGGTGGGTTACGCCTATCGTCAGAAACGCTCACTCGAGGCCAGCATCAAGTACATGCTGCTGTCCGCCGCGGCGTCGTCGTTCCTGCTGTTCGGTATGGCGCTGCTGTATGCGGAATCGGGCGATCTGTCGTTCGCGGCACTGGGCAAAAATCTCGGCGACGCGGTGATTCACCAGCCGCTGCTGCTGGCTGGTCTGGGCATGATGATCGTCGGGCTGGGCTTCAAGCTGTCGTTGGTGCCTTTCCACCTGTGGACGCCGGACGTGTATCAGGGTGCACCTGCACCGGTCTCAACCTTCCTGGCTACCGCCAGCAAGATTGCGATTTTCGCCGTCGTTATGCGCCTGTTCCTCTACGCGCCGGTTGCCAACAGTGAAGCCATCCGTGTCGTGCTGGGCGTCATCGCCTTCTGCTCGATCCTGTTTGGTAACCTGATGGCTATCAGCCAGAGCAACATCAAGCGCCTGCTGGGTTACTCCTCCATCGCACATCTGGGTTATCTGCTGGTGGCACTGATTGCCGTACAGACGCACCAGCTGTCGATGGAAACTGTCGGTGTCTATCTGGCTGGTTATCTGTTCAGCAGCCTGGGTGCCTTCGGTGTGGTCAGCCTGATGTCTAGCCCGTACAGCGGTCCGGACGCAGAATCGCTGTTCTCCTACCGCGGCCTGTTCTGGCACAAGCCAATCCTGTCTGCGGTAATGACGGTGATGATGCTGTCACTGGCCGGTATCCCGATGACGCTGGGCTTTATTGGTAAGTTCTACGTCATTGCGACCGGTGTGACCGCGCATCTGTGGTGGTTGACCGGTGCAGTGGTCATCGGCAGTGCAATTGGCCTCTACTACTATCTGCGCGTGACCGTGAGTCTGTTCCTGAATGCGCCAGAAAGACTGGTTCGCGATACCCCAAATAACTGGGCGTTTACCGCAGGCGGCATAGTCGTGCTTATCTCCGCCATTCTGGTATTGGCTCTGGGTGTCTATCCGCAGCCGCTTATCTCGCTGGTACAGCTGGCTCAGCCGCTGTTCTAACGTTAAAACGGCAACCACAAAACCGCGCATCCTGGATGTGCGGTTTTTTTTCGTCCCGCTTTTTACGCTAAGGTGAAATCAGTGTCGGAAGGTTCTTAAAATACCCGGCATTGCCGCTAAAATTGTCATTCCGTCAGCAACGCGTCGAAAAGTAGGCTAGGGTTATTAGGCAAGGGTTGAGCGTGCCATGCGCACTAACTCGCTGAAATACATCATAAGGAGAAAAGAATGGCTAACCAATTCGAACCACAGCAAACCAGTCTAGACGATGACCTGAGAATGCTTAGTGAAACGCTGGAAGAGGTGCTTAAGTCTTCTGGTGATAAAGCGGATGAAAAATACATCGAAATAAAGTCACGAGCCGAACAGGCGTTGAGTGACGTGCAATCACGTCTGAGTTCGGCCACCGATTCTTACTGTGCCAAAGCGAAAACCGTAGTCCGTCAGGCTGATACCTATGTTCACGACAAACCGTGGCACGGTGTTGGCGTCGGTGCCGCCGTAGGTTTGGTTATCGGCCTGCTTGTGCGCCGATAACCTGCAATATCATTCTTTAGCGGAATGAACAAAATACATGCAACGAGACAGCTAAGGCTGTCTCTTTTTTTTGCCTGTGCTCTCTGATGGGGCAAAGAAAAGTGTGGGTTAATATCATGTTACCTAAAAACAAACGGCCTGCTAAAAAAGTGTGAATAGCATCACATTGAGTAATGATAAAGATAGGGTTAACTGGAGGTAAATAGAAAGCAGGAGTGAACACAATGTCATCCATTAATACCGCCTCTGGCGGTAGCAGGCAGGGTACGGCTGCAAATATCTTCCGCGTTGCCAGCGGCAACTTCCTCGAAATGTATGATTTTATGGTGTTTGGTTATTACGCCAACGCGATAGCCCATACTTTTTTCCCCGATTCCAATCCTTTCGCCTCGTTAATGCTAACGCTGATGACCTTCGGGGCTGGCTTCCTGATGCGTCCGCTGGGTGCCATGGTACTGGGGGCCTATATTGACCATCACGGGCGTCGTAAAGGGCTGCTTATTACTCTTGGGCTGATGGCGTTCGGTACCTTGACCATTGCCTGCGTGCCGGGTTACCACAGCATTGGCGTGGCAGCCCCGATCCTCATTCTGCTGGGGCGCCTGTTGCAGGGCTTCTCTGCGGGCGTTGAGCTGGGTGGCGTATCGGTTTATCTGTCCGAAATTGCGCCGAAGGGTAAGAAGGGCTTCTACGTCAGCTGGCAGTCCGCGAGTCAGCAGGTTGCGGTGGTCTTCGCCGCGCTGCTTGGCGTGCTGCTGAATCACCTGTTGGGTAATGGCGTGATGAACGAGTGGGGCTGGCGTATTCCTTTCGCGATCGGCTGCATGATTGTGCCGTTCCTGTTCTGGATCCGCCGTATGATGGAAGAGACCGACGCCTTCCAGCAGCGTAAACACCATCCTTCGATGGGAGAGATTGCCCGTTCCGTCGCGGCCAACTGGCAAATTGTGCTCGTAGGGATGCTGATGGTGGTCACGACGACCGTCTCTTTCTACATGATCACCGCCTTTACCCCGACCTTCGGCAAAAACGTGTTGCTGCTTAGCGAAGAGCAGAGCTTTATCGTGACGCTGTGTATCGGAGTCTCGAATCTGTTCTGGCTGCCTATCATGGGGGCATTCTCCGACAAAGTGGGGCGTCGTCCTCTGCTCCTGACCTTCAGCACGCTTATCCTGCTGACCTCCTATCCGGCGCTGAACTGGCTGGTCGGGGCGCCAAGCTTCGCTCGCCTGCTTGAGGTAGAACTCTGGCTGTCATTTATGTATGCCAGCTATAACTCGGCGATGGTGGTGGCGTTGACCGAGGTGATGCCTGCGGAGGTTCGCGCGACAGGCTTCTCAATGGCCTACAGTCTGGCGACCGCAATTTTTGGCGGTTTTACGCCGGCCATTTCCAGCTATCTCATTCACGTGACCGGCAACAAAGCGATGCCGGGCGTGTGGTTGTCCATCTCGGCGGTGTGTGGCCTGATGGCAATCGTCGTGCTGCCTTGGGTCACCCGTCAGCGGGCCTACCAGCAGAGTATGATAAAAACCGTTAGCTAATGTTTATCGATTAAGACGAAAGCCCTGACATGTCAGGGCTTTTTTTATGGAGGAAATAAATTTTAAGGATTTGGCCTGATTACTCTGCCAGAAAATTGCTTTAGACTCGCGATGAGTATCACACCTTATAGTTTTATGATTATTCAGGATAAATAATGAAAAAATATCTCGTTGCCTGTTCGGCGGCCGCACTGATGATGACCACCGTTTCCGCTCACGCGATTGGCATTAATGCTCAAGTTGGCCAACACTACACCAGTCTGGGCTTTGGTCTGGGCAACACCACGCCGGGACTGGCGCTGACCGGCGACTGGACCCATAGCGATCGCGACGGCGACGTCACAGGTCTTGGGCTCGGCTACAATATTGGTTTGGGGCCAGTGATGGCGACTGTAGGGGCTAAAGCACTCTACACCAGCCCTAAAGACGGCAGTGACGGTTACGCCGTACCGATTGGTGGTGGACTGCAACTGCCGCTGGGTCATTACCTGAGCCTGTATGGTAATGCTTATTACGCGCCGGATTCACTCTCCAGCGGCATCAACAACTACAAAGAAGCCACCGGTGGTATTCGCTTCTCGCCAATCAGTCTGGTAAGTATTGACGTGGGTTATCGTTATCAGGCGCTGAACGGTAAAGACGGCCATCGCGATAACGTCATTGCCGACGGTGCTTACCTCGGCGGAGCGGTGAATTTCTAAAGCAATAATTATGTGATTTAAGGAGAGGGTAATGCTTAGGGTTGAGATGCTTAGTACGGGTGACGAGGTTCTGCACGGCCAAATCGTCGATTCAAATTCTGCGTGGCTGGCTAACTATCTGTTTGAACAGGGGTTGCCAATGACCAGTCGCGAGACAGTCGGCGACAGTCTTGAGGCGCTGGTTGCCGTCTTGACCGAGCGCAGCCACATTGCTGACGTGCTTATCGTCAATGGGGGACTCGGGCCGACCAGTGATGATCTGAGCTCACTGGCCGCGGCGACCGCCTGTGGCGTCGAGCTGATTGAAGACGCGGATTGGCTGGCCAAGATGTCGTCGTTCTTTGCTCAACGTGGCAGACCGATGGCAGAGTCGAACCGCAAGCAGGCGCAGATCCCGGCCAATGCCGAGGTGCTCGACAACCCGGTCGGCACGGCGTGCGGCTTTACGTTGAAGCTCAACCGCTGCCAAATGTTCTTTACCCCTGGCGTACCCTCTGAATTTAAGGTCATGGTCGAGCAGCAGATAGTGCCACGGCTGCACAAGGCGTTTCCTGCGCTGGAGGCTCCGCTGTGCCTGCGTTTAACGACCTTTGGACGTTCCGAGAGCGACCTTGCCAGTGAGCTGGACGGGCAGGCGCTGCCGGAAGGCGTGGTGATGGGCTATCGCTCATCGTCGCCGATTATCGAGCTGAAGCTGACCGGACCGCGCAGTCAGGAAGCCAGCATGCGTAAAGCCTGGGAGCGTGTGCGCGAGGTGGCCGGTGAAAGCACCATTTTTGAAGGCGTGGGCGGACTGCCTGCACGACTTGCCGAACGTTTGCTGACGCAGAATTTGCGTCTGGCAATTAGCGAGAGCTATACCGGTGGGCTGCTCAACTGGCGGATGCAAAACGCCGGAGCGCCGCTGGCCGGTGGCGAACTGTTGCCGACGCACGGTGAAGATGAATCCTTGTCTGCACTGCTGGAGCGCGCACAGCTTCTGGCCGACAAAACCGGTGCACAGCTGGCGTTGGCGGTGGGTGGGGTATCGGAAGACCGCCTCAGCCTCGCACTGCATACGCCGGGCGGCACGCGCGGTATGACGATTCACTATACTGCCGGCCGCCATGGCCTCGAGCTGCGTCAGGAGACGATAGCAATGATGGCGATGGATATGCTGCGTCGTTATCTGAATGACTGGTCGGTAGTGGCCGATTATCCGTGGTTGAAAGTATTGGAAAAAGTATAGTCATCAGTATTTGGTAATTATTCTCTCGCCAGCGCAGACACTATGTTTGCCGTGTCTGTGACTGAGCGCAATTTCAAAATTATCCACCTGTGGCGAGAAAAAACGCATCTCGCTCAGGTGTCTATTCAGGCGATTTTCTGCCTGGTGTTGTTTGAATAATCTCTCACGATAATTGTCATGATTATCCATTTCCTGCTGCGCCTGCAGGGTCTCCAGTTGACTACCGTGGCCCACGCGATATCGTAGTCATGTCAACTTCAGTAGATAATCGAGCCGTTTACGCTCACCGCCCAGCAGCGGGTGCAGCCAACACATAATCAGGTTGAAACCCGTGCTCTTTAAGCTTTTTTGAGACCAGAGACATTACTGACCCGTATTGTCGAAAATGTAGACGACCGAGCCGGTAATATCGACTTAAGCTTATTAAAATATATATTGAATTAAACAGGGGGGGACTTTTGAAAATTACCAAGGAACGCAGAGGTTTTATTATGGGCAGTTTAGGGTAAAGGGTGTCGCGCAGAGTGGGCAATTATTGAGAGGAGAGGTTAAAGCGTCAGCTCAACATCCCCTACCGGCAGACAGCAGCACGGCAAAATATCTCCGTCCTGGATAAAGGCCAGCGGCTTTTGACTATAAGCCACTTCACCTTTAACCAGACGCATGCGGCAAGAGCCGCAATAACCTTCGCGGCACTGATACTCGACGATCAACTTATTCCGCTCGAAGACTTCCAGCAGGTTGTTGTGCTCGTCCTCGCAGACGAGCGTTTTGCCGAAATCGTGCAGTGTAACGGTAGGCTGACTCAATGCTTAGAACTCGAAGTCACTCAGGTCGTCAGCATTCATCTCAGAATCGATCTGACCCACCAGATAAGAGCTCACTTCAACTTCCTGCGGCGCAACCTGTACGTTGTCAGACACCAGCCACGCGTTGATCCATGGGATCGGGTTTGAGCGAGTCTTGAACGGTGCAGTCAGACCCACGGCCTGCATACGGATGTTGGTGATGTATTCGATGTACTGGCAAAGAATGTCTTTGTTCAGGCCGATCATCGAGCCGTCGCGGAAAAGATATTCTGCCCAGTCTTTCTCTTGCTCTGCGGCCAGCACGAACAGGTCATAACACTCTTTCTCGCACTCTTTGGCGATGATGGCCATTTCCGGGTCATCGGCACCGGAGCGCAGCAGGTTCAGCGCGTGCTGAGTCCCGGTCAGGTGGAGCGCTTCGTCGCGGGCGATTAGCTTGATGATTTTTGCATTACCTTCCATCAGCTCGCGTTCTGCGAAGGCAAATGAACAGGCGAAGCTGACGTAGAAACGCACGGCTTCCAGCGCATTGACGCTCATCAGGCACAGATAGAGTTTCTTCTTCAGCTCGTGCAGGTTCACCACAACCGTTTTGCCATTGACCTGATGCGTACCTTCACCCAGCAGGTGATAGTAGCTGGTCATCTCGATCAGCGAGTCGTAGTAACCAGAGATGTCCTTCGCACGCTTGAGGATCTCTTCGTTGGTGACGATATCGTCAAACACCAGTGACGGATCGTTGACGATATTACGAATAATATGTGTGTACGAGCGTGAGTGGATAGTCTCGGAGAACGCCCAGGTCTCAACCC
Source organism: Rouxiella badensis (assembly GCF_002093665.1). Taxonomy (GTDB): domain Bacteria; phylum Pseudomonadota; class Gammaproteobacteria; order Enterobacterales; family Enterobacteriaceae; genus Rouxiella; species Rouxiella badensis. The sequence continues at coordinate 22,831 of NZ_MRWE01000023.1, forward strand.
AGGTCTCAAGCTCTGGAATGGAGATCAGCGGCAGTAGCGCCACGTTAGGGCTACGGCCCTGAATCGAGTCCAGCAGCGTCTGATACTTCAGGTTGCTCAGGAAAATGTGTTTTTCATGCTCCGGCAGACCCTGGAAGTCGATACGGTCACGGGCAACGTCAACTTCTTCCGGACGCCAGAAGAAGGATAGCTGCTTTTCGATCAGTTTTTCGAAGATTTCATATTTCTGCTGGTCGAAGCGCGCCACGTTAACCGACTGACCGAAGAACATCGGCTCGAGCAGCTGGTCGTTTTTGTTTTGTGAAAAGGTGGTATATGCCATAACTTCCTCTGAAAAAACCGCCTCTTTTCAGAGGCGTTTTTTGAATTTGAGCAATTAAATCTTGCAGGCGCCGCTTTCGCAGTCGTCAACTTCAGCCTTCATGTCTTCCTGAACATCGTCTGCGCCGTCGCGGGTGTTCTGGTAGTACAGCGTTTTCACGCCAAACTTGTAGGCGGTCAGCAGGTCTTTCAGCAGCTGCTTCATCGGCACCTTGCTGCTTGCAAAGCGGGATGGGTCGTAGTTGGTGTTAGACGAAATCGCCTGATCGACAAACTTCTGCATCAGACCGACCAGATGCAGGTAACCGTCGTTATTAGGCATATCCCACAGCAGCTCGTACTGGTCTTTCAAACGCTCATACTCAGGCACAACCTGACGCAGGATACCGTCTTTAGACGCCTTGATGCTCACGTGGCCGCGCGGTGGTTCAATACCGTTGGTGGCGTTTGAAATCTGCGAAGAGGTTTCAGACGGCATCAGCGCAGACAGCGTGGAGTTACGCAGGCCGTGCTCTTTAATGCTGGCGCGCAGCGCTTCCCAGTCATAGTGCAGCGGCTCATCGGTCAGCGTATCGAGTTCCTTTTTATAGGTGTCGATCGGCAGAATTCCCTGCGAGTAAGTGGTCTCTTTGAACCATGGGCAGGCACCTTGCTCACGCGCCAGTTCGTTAGAGGCTTTCAGCAGGTAGTACTGAATCGCTTCGAACGCGCGGTGAGTCAGGGCGTTGGCGCTGCCGTCGCTGTAACGCACGCCGTTCTTGGCCAGATAATAAGCATAGTTGATAACGCCAATACCCAGCGTACGGCGGCCCATTGCGCCGCGTTTAGCGGCCAGGATTGGGTAATCCTGATAATCGAGCAGGGCGTCAAGCGCACGCACTGCAAGGGTCGCCAGCTCTTCGAGATCATCCAGGCTTTCGATAGCGCCGAGGTTGAAGGCAGACAGCGTACAAAGCGCGATTTCCCCTTCTTCGTCGTTCACGTCATTTAACGGCTTGGTTGGCAGCGCGATTTCAAGGCACAGGTTGGACTGGCGAACCGGTGCAATAGCGGGGTCAAACGGGCTATGGGTGTTGCAGTGGTCAACGTGCTGAATATAGATACGGCCGGTTGACGCGCGTTCCTGCATCATCAGGGAGAACAGCTCAACGGCTTTCACCCTCTGCTTGCGAATGCTTTCGTCCTGCTCGTATTGAGTGTACAGACGCTCGAACTCGTCCTGATCGGCGAAGAACGCGTCGTACAGGCCAGGCACGTCAGACGGGCTGAACAGAGTGATGTCGCCGCCTTTAACCAGACGCTGATACATCAGTTTGTTGATCTGCACGCCGTAGTCCATGTGACGAACGCGGTTGCCTTCAACACCACGGTTGTTTTTCAGAACCAGCAGGCTTTCAACTTCCAGGTGCCACATCGGGTAGAACAGGGTCGCAGCACCGCCGCGCACGCCGCCCTGAGAGCAGGATTTAACCGCCGTCTGGAAGTGCTTATAGAATGGGATACAGCCGGTATGGAATGCTTCACCGCCGCGAATCGGGCTACCCAGCGCACGGATGCGGCCAGCGTTGATGCCGATACCTGCGCGCTGTGAAACGTATTTCACGATGGCGCTGGAGGTCGCGTTGATGGAGTCCAGGCTGTCGCCGCACTCGATCAGTACGCAAGAGCTGAACTGGCGAGTCGGGGTGCGCACGCCGGACATAATTGGCGTAGGCAGAGAAATCTTGAAGGTTGAAACCGCATCATAGAAACGCTTGATGTAGTCCAGACGCGTCTCACGCGGGTAGCCGGAGAACAGGCACGCGGCGACCAGAATGTACAAGAACTGGGCGCTTTCATAGATTTGGCCGCTGACGCGGTTCTGCACCAGATATTTGCCTTCCAGCTGCTTAACCGCGGCATAGGAGAAGTTCATGTCACGCCAGTGATCGATAAAACTGTCCATCTGCTCGAACTCTTCACGGGTGTAGTCTTCCAGCAGATGTTTATCGTATTTGCCCATTTCGACCATTTTGCTGACCTGGTCAAACAGTGCAGGCGGTTCGAACTGGCCGTAGGCTTTTTTACGCAGGTGGAAAATAGCTAGGCGCGCGGCCAGATACTGATAGTCAGGCGCGTCTTTAGAGATCAGGTCTGCGGCAGCTTTGATGATGGTTTCATGAATATCAGCCGTCTTAATCCCATCGTAAAACTGGATGTGGGAGCGCAGTTCTACTTGGGAAACTGATACGTTTTGGAGACCTTCCGCTGCCCAGTCGATGACTCGGTGGATTTTATCAAGATCGATGCGCTCTTTACGGCCGTCACGTTTAGTAACAAGTAGACTCTGATTCATTCGGGATTATACCTTAAAGGTTTATAAAGCAACTGACGACAAAAACACAAAAAGGCACCGTCGGACGAAATTTTGCCGACCAAGCCTAGTGTGCTGCTCAGGATATAAACACAATATATTGTGGGTGTATTATTTTCTGATGACAAGATAGTGATCGATCCACACTTTTGCAAGGCATGAAACTGCCGCGTTTTGTGGATAAGTTGGGGAGAAAATCGCTGGCCTTCTCCGGAGTGCCCATCGCAACTGGGCTTAAAGAAGTGTCAATATCTACGATACGATTTTCTTATATTTTTCTAAAAGCCGATCGACTGCCGATTTATTAAACGTTAGAAAAAAACGCTATATTGGCACCAAAAACTATTCTAAAAAATCATGTTGCAGGGGTTGGACAGGCCAATGCCCTAAAAACTAAGCTTTTATCCTGAAGTCTGGCCGCGCCTGCGTGAATACCTCAACGTGTGCAGCGGCCAGAGCGCGGTAAATGACTTGACTGGTGCTTAGCTTTCAGCAGTTTCCTGTGATTGCGTGTGCAGCATGTAATTCACGTCAACGTTCGGGCCCAGCTTGAAGTGATCCGACAGCGGGTTGTAGTGCAATCCGATGATGTTGCGCTCGTAGAGGTGAGTTCTGTCTACCCACGAGAGCAGCTCGGAAGGTTTAATAAACTTCTTGATGTCGTGCGTCCCCTTCGGAACCATCTTCAATACGTATTCGGCACCGAACACCGCCATCAGCCAGGCTTTGTTGTTGCGGTTGATGGTGGAGAAGAACACGTGACCGCCGGGTTTGACCAGGCGAGCACAGGCGGCCACGACCGAGGCCGGGTCAGGAACGTGCTCCAGCATTTCCATGCAGGTCACTACGTCATAACGCTGCGGATTGGCGTCGGCGTGCGCTTCAACCGTTTCCTGAACGTAGTTGACCTTTACGCCGCTTTCGAGTGCGTGCAGGCGGGCGACTTCGAGCGGCTCTGCGCCCATGTCCAGACCGGTCACGGTTGCGCCCGCGGAGGCCATGCTTTCGCTAAGGATGCCGCCGCCGCAGCCGACGTCGAGCACGTTCTTTTCGAAAAGCCCGTTCGAACGCTCCAGAATGTAGTTCAGGCGCAGCGGATTAATGCGGTGCAGGGGTTTGAATTCGCCCTCGAGATCCCACCAGCGTGAGGCGACGGCCTCAAATTTGGCGATTTCGGACTGATCTACGTTTTGGGTATCCACGTTTTGCGAAATGATAGTGTGTTGTTTGCTGTTCGGTGTGGTTGTCATTGGGCTGATAAACTCCTTATGCCTTGTGAAGCCGATTATACATATTCTAGGGACCGAGAGGCAGCTTCGTGCTATAGTTTGACACCTTTGCCTATACCTTGAGTAATTAAGGTATTTTTGGGCAGCGGCCATGAATAATCAGAGAGGGATAGCAGCTCCATGAGCGACCTTGCCAGAGAAATCACACCGATTAACATCGAAGAAGAGCTTAAAAACTCTTATTTGGATTACGCCATGTCCGTTATTGTCGGACGTGCGCTTCCAGATGTGCGCGATGGTTTGAAACCGGTGCACCGCCGCGTACTTTACGCAATGAATGTTCTGGGTAATGACTGGAACAAAGCCTATAAGAAATCGGCCCGTGTGGTCGGTGACGTTATCGGTAAATATCACCCGCACGGTGATACCGCGGTTTATGACACTATTGTTCGTATGGCCCAGCCATTTTCCCTTCGCTACATGCTGGTCGACGGGCAGGGTAACTTCGGTTCGGTAGACGGCGACTCCGCCGCTGCGATGCGTTATACCGAAATCCGTATGTCAAAAATTGCCCACGAACTGTTGGCAGACCTTGAAAAAGAAACCGTCGACTTTGTGCCGAACTATGACGGCACCGAGCAAATCCCGGCGGTTATGCCAACCCGTATCCCGAACCTGCTGGTTAACGGTTCTTCTGGTATCGCCGTGGGTATGGCCACCAACATTCCGCCCCATAACCTGACCGAGGTTATCAACGGCTGTCTGGCCTATATCGAAGACGAAAACATCAGCATTGAAGGGCTGATGGAACACATTCCGGGTCCTGACTTCCCGACTGCCGCTATCATTAACGGCCGTCGTGGCATTGAAGAGGCCTATCGCACCGGCCGCGGTAAAATCTACATTCGCGCCCGCGCTGAAGTAGAAGCTGACGCGAAGACCGGTCGTGAAACCATCATTGTTCACGAGATCCCGTATCAGGTGAACAAGGCTCGTTTGATCGAAAAGATTGCCGAGCTGGTGAAAGAAAAACGTCTTGAAGGCATCAGCGCACTGCGCGACGAGTCCGACAAAGACGGTATGCGTATCGTGATTGAGATCAAACGTGATGCGGTGGGCGAAGTGGTGTTGAATAACCTTTATTCACTCACTCAGCTGCAAACCTCGTTTGGTATCAACATGGTTGCCCTGCATCAGGGGCAGCCAAAGATTCTGGGTCTGAAAGAGATCCTGTCTGCGTTCGTGCGCCACCGCCGTGAAGTGGTGACTCGCCGTACCATCTTCGAACTGCGTAAAGCCCGTGACCGTGCGCACATCCTCGAAGCATTGGCGATTGCCCTGGCAAACATCGACCCCATCATCGAGCTTATCCGTGCTGCGCCAACCCCTGCCGAAGCGAAAGCGGGCCTGGTTGCGCGTTCATGGGATCTGGGCAACGTGTCCGCCATGCTGGCAAGCGCCGGTGATGACGCCGCGCGTCCAGAGTGGCTCGAAAAGCAGTACGGTATTCACGACGGTAAGTACTTCCTGACCGAGCAACAGGCTCAGGCTATTTTGGACCTGCGTCTGCAGAAACTGACCGGCCTCGAGCACGAAAAACTGCTCGACGAGTACAAAGAGCTGCTGACGCAGATTGCTGAACTGATCTACATCCTCGAAAACCCTGACCGTCTGATGGAAGTCATTCGTGAAGAGCTCGAAGCTATTCGTGACCAGTACAACGACCCGCGCCGTACCGAAATCACGGCCAATACCTCCGACATCAATATCGAAGACCTGATCAACCAGGAAGACGTTGTCGTTACGCTGTCGCATCAGGGCTACGTCAAGTACCAGCCTCTGACCGATTACGAAGCGCAGCGTCGCGGGGGTAAAGGCAAGTCCGCGGCACGTATTAAGGAAGAGGATTTCATCGATCGTCTTCTGGTGGCTAACACCCACGACACCATCCTGATGTTCTCCAGCCGTGGACGTCTGTACTGGATGAAGGTTTATCAGCTGCCGGAAGCAAGCCGTGGTGCCCGTGGGCGTCCGATTGTCAACCTGCTGCCGCTTGAACCGAACGAGCGTATTACCGCCATTCTGCCGGTGCGCGAGTATGAAGAAGGCCGTCACGTGTTTATGGCAACGGCCAGCGGCACGGTGAAGAAAACCGCATTGACCGACTTCAGTCGTCCACGCAGCGCTGGCATCATCGCTATCAACCTCAATGAGGGTGATGAGCTGATTGGTGTTGACCTGACAGACGGTAATGACGAAGTTATGCTGTTCTCTGCGGCCGGTAAAGTGGTGCGCTTCTCCGAACAGGCAGTGCGTTCGATGGGCCGTACGGCGACCGGTGTTCGTGGTATCCGTCTGGGCGAAAGCGACAGCGTGGTCTCGTTGATTATTCCTCGCGGTGAAGGTGCCATTCTGACCGTTACCGAGAACGGCTTCGGTAAGCGTACCGAATCCAGCGAATACCCAACTAAATCTCGTGCGACGCAGGGCGTTATCTCCATCAAGGTGAGTGAGCGTAATGGTCCGGTTGTGGGGGCTATCCAGGTAGATAACGCCGACCAGATCATGATGATTACCGACGCCGGCACGCTGGTTCGTACCCGAGTTTCCGAAGTCAGCAAGGTTGGCCGTAACACCCAGGGTGTGACGCTTATCCGTACCTCTGATGGCGAGCACGTGGTCGGCCTGCAGCGCGTTGCAGAACCTGTTGAAGATGAAGAACTGGACGGCGTAGCAACAGTGGAAGGTGAACTGGAAGCTGCGCAGGAAAGCGAAGCACCTGACGATATCGAAGCAGAAGACGACGAGCAACCTTCAGAAGACGAATAAAATCGATTTCTCAGGTTGAGCGACAAAGGGCATAATATGGGTTACATATTGTGCCCTTTTCCTTTTCATTTTACGTTTCAGCAATGGTAACCGCTTGAAGTATTTAACCTCGTTCAGAACGGCATTGAGAATTTCCCGTTACCTCTTCAGGGTACTGGCTATCATGCTTTGGTCGCTCGGCGCACTGCTGACGACATTTTATGTGCTGAATATTTTCCACAATAAAGAGTCGGAAATTCGCGAAGAGGACAACCTCAACTACAACCAGGCGCAAACCTACATTAAAAATACCGCCGAAGTGGTTCGTAGCGTGAGGTCGATGGCTGAAAAGCGCCTCGGTGATTCGATTAACGGCCTCGACTTAATCAATGGCGTGTTGAGCACCAAGAATGTTATTCCGAGCTATCACGCGCTGTTCCCTGAATCCAACTGTTCGCAACTGACCGACAGCAAACGCAACTCGCTGGCGTCGCTGGGTAATACAATTAACTACTGGAAGGACAACTTCTCCGATAATTACTCCCTCAAGCGGGTGTTCTACATTAACGGGGAGAATCTCTGTCTGGTTGATTTCGGTGTCATGGACAGCGCGACGCCGATTGAACGAGAAAACGGTCTCAAAACCCTGCACGATAAACTGATCAAATACCGCAACAGCAAGAGCCAGGACAAGCAGAAAAGCCAATACTGGGTTGAGGCGGGAAATAACAAAGAGCAGGGTAACCTGTACGTGCTGACGCCAATCTACGTCGGTAACAAGCTCGAGGCTCTGATGGGCGTGCAGCAGACGCTGCGTCTGGAAGATTTCACCGTCTCCAGCTCCTCGCATACTGGCGTAACGCTGCTCGACAGCGAAGGCGTGCCGCTGCTGAGTTTCCTTGAGGGAGACCGCTATACGTCGATCCTCGACAATTATCCGACCGGCCAAAGTTATTTCGGCTACATGAACGGCTATAACGATCTGATTTATAAGAAACCGTTGCCACCCTCCGGGCTGAGCGTGGTCTATTCTTTGCCGTTCAAAACGGTGATCGAACGCTTTAAGCTGCTGATTCTTAATGCTGTTGTGCTTAACGTTTTCTCGGCATTGCTGTTGTTCGTGCTGGCCTGGCTGTTTGAGCGAAAAATGTTCCTGCCCGCAGAAGAGAACGCTTTCCGCCTCGAGGAACACGAGCAGTTCAACCATAAAATCGTCGCTTCTGCGCCGGTGGGTATCTCAATTTTGCGCATCAGCGATGGGGTCAACATCCTCAGTAACGAACTGGCGCACAACTACATCAGCATGCTGACGCACGAAGACCGCCAGCGCATCACGCGCATCATCTGCGACCAACAGACGCGCTTCGTGGACATCATCACGCGTGACAACAACAACATACAGCTCAGCTTTGTGCATTCCCGTTATCGCAACGAGGACGTAGCAATCTGTGTACTGATTGACGTCAGCGCTCGCGTGAAGATGGAAGAGTCGCTGCACGAGATGGCCAATGCCGCAGAGCAGGCGAGCCAGTCGAAGTCGATGTTCCTGGCAACCGTTAGCCACGAGCTGCGCACCCCGCTGTACGGCATTATCGGTAACCTCGATCTGCTGCAAACGCAAGGGCTGCCGCAGGGCGTTGACCGACTGGTCACGGCGATGAATAACTCGTCGGCGCTGCTGCTGAAGATCATCAGCGATATTCTCGATTTCTCGAAAATAGAATCCGAGCAGCTAAAAATCGAGCCGCAGGAATTCTCCTGCCGCGAAGTTATCACTCACATTGCAGGCAACTATCTGCCGCTGGTGGTGAAGAAGCACCTCGGGCTGTACTGCTTCATCGAGCACAACGTGCCTGAGATTTTTGTCGGTGATCCGGTACGTTTGCAGCAGGTGTTGTCGAACATCCTCAACAATGCTATCAAGTTTACCGATACCGGCTGCATCGTGCTGCACGCGCGCACCTGCGGCAACTATCTGGAGTTTATGATTCGCGATACCGGCGTGGGGATCCCAACCAAAGAGATCACCCGCCTGTTCGATCCCTTCTTCCAGGTCGGAAGTGGGGTACAGCGTCATTTCCAGGGCACCGGACTGGGGCTGGCTATCTGTGAAAAGCTGATTAACCTGATGGATGGCGATATCTCCGTTGATTCGGAACCGGGGCTCGGCAGCGCCTTTACCGTGCGACTGCCAATCTACGGCGAAGTCCATCCTGCGCCACCGCCGCTAGCGTTCTGGGCCGGTAAACGTCTGTGGGTGAATATCCGCAACGGCTATCTCGAAAGCTATTTGATGCAGCTGCTGCATCACCACGGTGCCAACGTTCAGCGCTGGAATGCGGAAGACGAAACCCTCGCCGAAGACATATTGATAGTCGATACGCCGCTCATTCACCGTGGCGCGCTCTGTGCACAAATCGAGTTTTCCATCGACCACATCGGGCCACCGCAGGAAAGCAGCCCGGGTTACTGGATCCACAGTACCTCTACGCCGCTGGAGATCACGCTGTTGTTGAACCGCATTTATCAGCTGAATGAGGTTAACGAGAATAATATCGCGTTGCTGCCAGAGGTCGTCGAGTCACAGGATAACGGTGATATCACGCTGCTGGTGGTCGATGACCATCCAATTAACCGCCGCCTGCTGGCCGACCAGCTCGGGTCCATGGGATACATCGTCGTGACCGCCAACGACGGCCTGGACGCGCTCGAGGCGATGAAGGTTCATCCGGTCGATATCGTGCTTAGCGACGTGAACATGCCAAAACTCGACGGCTATGGTTTAACCAAGCGCCTGCGTGAGTTGGAGTTTATGCTGCCGGTTATCGGGGTTACCGCCAATGCGCTGGCGGAGCAGAAGCAGCTCTGTCTCGAAGCGGGCATGGACAACTGTCTGTCCAAACCGGTGACGCTCGACCAACTGCGCAAAACGCTGAGCTATTACAGCCAGCAGGTGCGCAGGAAACGCGTCAGCGGGCAGGGCGCCAGGCCGTTATCATCCTGAATTCAGAGCATAAAAAAAGGCACAATCTAGATTGTGCCTTTTTTCTTTTCTGGCCCACGGCGCTGAACGTTAGTCTTTATCAACCGGCGTAGAGCTGACTGAAGACAGATAGTTGAGCAGGGCGATGTCGTTCTCGACGCCCAGTTTCATCATCGCTGACTTCTTCTGGCTGCTGATGGTTTTGATGCTGCGGTTCAGCTTGCGGGCAATCTCGGTCACCAGGAAACCTTCGGCGAACAGGCGCAGAACTTCACTCTCTTTTGGAGAGAGGCGCTTGTCACCGTAACCGTTGGCGCTTATCTTCTCCAGCAGTTTGGAAACGCTGTCCGGCGTGAACTTCTTGCCTTTTTGCAGCGCGGCCAGTGCCTTAGGCAGGTCGGTAGGTGCACCCTGTTTCAACACAATCCCTTCGATATCCAGGTCGAGCTCGGAGCTCAGGATAGCCGGGTTGTTGTTCATGGTCAGCACGATAATAGACAGCTGTGGGTAGTGGCGCTTGATGTATTTGATTAGCGTAATGCCGTCACCGTATTTGTCACCTGGCATAGACAGGTCGGTTATCAGCACGTGTGCATCAAGTTTGCTCAGGCTATTGATAAGCGTGGTAGAGTCCTCGAACTCGCCTACTACGTTTACCCACTCAATTTGTTCAAGGGACTTACGGATCCCAAATAAGACGATAGGATGGTCGTCGGCAATAATTACGTTCATATTGTTCATGTGATTAGCTACCTTGCTGCAGCAGTCTGGAGACAAAAGAATCAATCTGATTAATATTGTCTGAGATCATCAACACTTCGCCTTCGGCGAGATGCTGTTCTAATTTTTCACACAGTTGCTTCCCCGGTGTAAGGTTCAGCATGGCGAACACTCCCTTAAGCCGATGAGCTGTCTGGGAAAGCGATGTAAAATCACGACGTTGATTTTCATTATACAGTTTCTCTATATCTTCCGGTACTGTATCAACGAAAAGGCCGTAATAGTCGCTGGTATGCAGCTGTTTAACATAGGCTTCGATTTCGTCGTCGCCGGTACCGGAATCTGAATCACCGTTAGTTGAATCGGCACTGCTATTCTGCTGTGAAAGCGCGATTTCATTTTCCGCCTCTTCCAGCAGCTGCTGTTCAATTAACAGTAAGGTTGCGTCTATCAGCGCACTGCCGATGTTGAAGTTGACGCGTATATAGCGTTTTTCGAGAGCCTGGAAGCCAATCTCGTCACTGGTTAGCAACAGCGTATAGTGGTCACAGTGTTGGGCGTTATCGGTTAATAATACATCGTAATCCCGTGTTGGCTGGCGCTCGTCGGCGACGATACAAATCGCACCGTAGGCGCTCATGATGCGGGTAACGATGCCGCGAACCTCATCCGCCGTGATGTCGAGCAGCACAGTTACGTCGTCCAGCAGCCTTTCGTCCGCCGCCTCGACCTCAGTATCCACCGCTTCAAGCGTTTGTTTGATTCGCACCGTATAACGGGTGCCGATATCGATTTTGCTGCGTATCTCGAGCTGACCGCCGAGCTTCTTGCACAGCTGATTACACAGGTAAAAATTAAGCCCCGAACCGTGATTAAACCGGTCTACCAGCGTTTGGCTGAGGAACGGATAATTGAGGTTGCTCAACTCCTCTTTCGACAGGCCGCTGCCGGTGTCGGTAATGTGGAAAATCAGCTGGTCCGGCTGCTGCGGATCCCGTTCGCTGGTCAGCGTAATTTTGCCAAGCGAGGTAGCCACGATGGCATAATCGAGCAATAGCGCGAGGATCTTCTTCACCGCATTCGGATCGCCGACGTAGCTGTCGAGCGGATCCATCTCGAAATGGTTCAGCAGCATCAGGCCTTTCTGGTTAATTTTAGGCAGTGCGTCGAGCAGCAGCTCGTCCATCAGCGCGGCCAGCGAATAGCGTTGTTGAACCGGCTGCCAGTCCTGCGTTTCGAGACGGGTCAGCAGGGTAATATTATCAACCAGCGTGAGGACGTCCTTGGACTCGCCGAGCAGCGTTTTCTCCAGCTTGCTGCGGTCTTCGACCGGTGGGTTGCTGTTCAACTGTTCAGCCAGCGCGTGCAGTTCGAGCAGCGGCTGATTGAGTTCGATGCCCAGGTTGTGCAGCATCAGCTTGCGTGCCTGCAGATTCTTTTCATGCTCGCGGCGCGCCTGTTGCAGCGTCTTGTTGACCATCGCCTCTTTGTCTTGGTCATGCATCATGAACAGGTAAGTGTCTGGCGCTATTTGGCTGCGCACCATGCGAATTTCATACACTTCATTGTTGACCGTCGCCTGAATCACGCCGTGATGTTCTTCGGCCATATTGGCGATTTTGTCGAGGCTAAGATGCGGCAACAGCTGTTCAGCAATCTTGTTGCTGACCACCACGCTGTGGCTGCTGAAATTATAGATAAGCAGACCGACGGAGAGGTTAGAGATTATCTCATGGTTCAGCGCCTGCTGGGTGTGCAACTGGTGGGCCATGTTCTCGCTCGGGCGGATATATTTATGGCGAATCAGATAGATACCGGCCATCGCCATGCCGAGCAGGATCAGGTTGATGAGGATCAGCCAGAAGTTGTTGCGGGTGAGATCAATCGCCAGTGAAAGCACCGGAATGCTGTAAGTCAGGTTCAGCGGCGAGTTGCTCAACGGCGTGCTGAGGTTAATTGATCCGCCTTGCAGCGTAATCGTGCTGCCCGCGTTTGGATCCTGAGGTGCGTCGCCTTCGTTGACCGTGTCGTTGTTATTGGTCAGTTGAAAATTGTCTCGGGCCATGCTCTGCGGCACGAGATCGCTCATCGGCAGATCGAATGCAATCACCGTCGCAAGATTGCCGGGGTTGTTAAAGGTGGTGCGCAGCGAGAAGAAATAGTCGCTGGAGTTACGCGATTTGCGCAGGCTGGAATAGCTCTCGCGCTCGTCGAGCGTATTGGCCTGTTGCAGCATCTCTGCGCGGCGCGCCTGCATCCCGGCGTAGAAATAGTTCTCTTTGAGACGCGAGTCCTGCTGTTGCAGCGGCTGCGTGGTAATGAACATCAGGCTGTTGTCCTGACCGTTCAGATAATACATCGAGTAGGGCTGATTTTTCGCCCCCCACTGATCGTCAAGAAAGCCGGAGATTTTTAGCGTCAGGTCGAGCGTGGCGGCGTCATGAGTGCCGTAAATCAGCGCATCGGTTTTTTTGTGCGGCTTGTTAATGAAGAACATATCCTGACGCAGCTTCACTTCCTGCACGTTGGCCGGGATCTGCGCCAGTGGCTGACCGGTGTAGTTATCGTAAATGCGATAGGTCAGATAGCGATAGTGGTCGATACGCTTTTGCAGGCGATCGCCGGTGTATTGCAGCGTTCTCAGCTTATCGTTGAGATACGCATTGGTGTAGTTATAGCCATAGAGGCCAAGCCCCATTGCCAGCAGCAGAATGAAGATCCAAAAAAATCGCGTAATATTGGTCGAAGTCAGCGATAAATATTTACTTGGCATGGTGGTGACGCTTTTCCTTGTTTAGCGAGTCACGGCGCGTGCGCTGGCGGAAACCAGCAGCATCAGGACCGCGACACAGCTCAATGCAATCGACAGATTACTCAATTGTGCAATAAACCCGACCAGTGCCGGGCCGGCCAGTATCCCGGCGTATCCCAATGTCGTCACCGACGCAATGGCGAGGTTGGCAGGCATGCTGGTTTGATTACCGGCGGCACTAAACATAATCGGCACCAAATTCGAGGCACCCAGGCCGACCATGATAAAACCGGCTGCTACAGCATACAGGCTATCTACGCCTACAGACAGAAGCAGTCCTGCGCAGGCTATCAGGCTGCCGAAAAGCAGGACTTTAAAACGACCAAAATAGTTGATGACCTTGTCACCGGTGAGACGCCCGAGGGTCATCGCGATGGCAAAGACGGTATATCCCAGACCGGCGTTGTGTGGATCCACGCTCCGCTCGGTGATGAGAAACAGTGCGCTCCAGTCGAGCATCGCGCCTTCGGTCAGGAACATCACGAAACACAGTAACCCGAGGAAGATCACCCAGCCTCGTGGCATCACTAGCATCGGATCGCCTTGCTTACTTTTGGTGTCGTGCCACAGGTGTTTGCTGATGCCAAGCAAAGACAGTAACACCACGGCAATGACCGCGATGCTGGCAAGAAACGGCGTCAGCGCCAGGGAGAGCAGGCCGCTGACCGCCAGCGCGCCGAGAATACACCCTATGCTGAAGAAGCCGTGAAAACCTGACATCATCGCGCGCCCGCTGGCTTTCTCGACCACCACTGCGTGAACGTTCATCGCTACGTCGACCATGCCAATCGACATGCCGAAGATGATCAGTACCAGCGCCATGCCGAGAGTCGTGTCCATCAACGTCAGTAAAGGCAAGTCGAGGCACAGTACGATAGTGGCGAGCAAAATCACCGTCTTACAGCCCAGTTTTCCGGTCAGGAAGCCGGTTAGCGGCATGGAAAAGGTGGAACCGGCACCGATACACAGCAGCAGCAGGCCCAGCGTGCCGTCGCTGATGTCGAGGCGAATTTTTACGAAGGGGACCAGCGGCGCCCAGGCGGACATCGCAAATCCTGAAAGCAGGAAGATAATTCGTGTCGCTATCTGCTGGGCTCTTCCAGGCTGAGCCTGAGCCCGTGAAAGGTCTATCATCGATTCTGCTGGCATGTAGTCGTCAATCCTTTCTTATAATTCTGTGAAATCCGTTTACAGGATATAACGAATACTTATCGATAAACCGCTATCTTTCAATAAAAAAAGCCAGTATGGGCTAAAACTGGCTGAGTATTGTAGCAGAAAGGCCGTGGGGCCGTTATTTCCTGTCGTCCTAATCTACATGCTGCGGCTCGTGTGAGGCGTCGGGCAGTTGAGGCGCGCTACTCTGGCGATAAGGTGCGGTGAAATCGACGCCTTCAACCTTACGTTTGTCCTGCCAGAGGCTCATGCGCGCGCGCAGCGACCCTTCGAGCTGGATAATGGCCTGACGCGCTACCTCGGATTCAGGATTCAACTCCAGTACGAAGTTCATCAACTGCCAGGCGATGTATTTGTTCTTTTTGGTGCCGACGCCCTGCATCCAGGCCATACCCAAGGTGTAGGCGGCTTCGAAACGTTCAGGGTGATTCTGCTGCGCGAGGATAGCTGGCAGTGAAACCTCAACCGCTTCACGCTTTTCAGCGTCAGAACCTAAATCGAGCGCACAGCTTGCGCGCCAGTAGTCGGCGGAAGGGTGGCCGGCTTCGCTGGCACGCTGATACCAATGCATCGCCTGCTGATAATCCACTTCGCCGCCGAGGCCTTCACGCAGGGCGTTGGCAGCGCTGAACATCGCCGGAACCAGGCCTGACCGCGCGGCGCTCAGCACACAGTCCAGCGCATTGCTGTCGTTGTGCAGGGATTCCGGGACGTCCTGATGCCAGGCGTTGCGATAAAAGAAGAACAGTTCATAGGTATGAAGCGCGCTGCCGCGACGCGCCATTTCTGTCATCAGGAAATGGGTCGCGTCGATATCATCATTAATCGCCATGTCGTGTGCCAGCACCAGCAGGTCTTTGCCGACCGACTCGGTGGTTTTTTGCTGCTGCATCAGTGACCAGGCGCAGTCCATTAGGCCGCTGCTTAATGACGTGTCGCACGGCAGGCCATAAAGACCGAACTGCACAGCGGCGGCGGCAAAGGCGGTCAATAGAGCATCATCGGCGCGGTTGATAGCGCGCACCAGCAGTGAAGTGAGTACTGGCATGCCGTCCTGTTCCTCGCTTGCCAGCACGGCGCGAGAAATAAAAAGTGCAGCGAATTTGCCGGGCATCGCCTGAGGTGAAACGGCGAACAGGTCTGCATACACCTGCAGTCCGGCACGATCGTCGTCCTGCCAGTAGGCGATGCAGGTACCGGCCAGATTGAGCAGCGCGATGCGGGTTGCAGGCTCTAGCGGCTGGTTGAGAAGCGCGGTCAGCCGCTGCTGGAGTTGTTCGGCGCGCGGCGAGTCGCGGTCGGCTATCTCGCCGCCGAGGGCATCCAGCAGCGCATTGGCGCGGAACTGGTTTCGCTCATCTTCGCTGAACTCGGCACACAGCGGGCCATCGATGATTTCGTTTTGTTGTTCGTCACTGCCGCCCCAGAAGGTTGAGTGGAACAGCAGATACGACTCCATGCTGCCCACGTCACTGTGACGCACTGACATGGCCATTCGCAGCCAGTAGTCTAACGCGTCTTCATCATTACGACGCGTCTGCTGCAATGCTGCGGGGAGCTGCTGCGGCCAATGGGTGGCCGGCGCAACGCCCATCGCATAAAGGTAGGCAGCGCCTTGCTCCCATACTGGGCTGTTTTGAATATTGAACTGTTCATGCAGGGGTTTTGGTTGTTGACCCGCAAACAGCGCGCGCAGCCAGTAAGGTTCACCAAATCCGCCGCTGAGGTTCATCATGTGACGAAATGCGTGCGTGGGGCGAGGGTGGCAGGCAATCGCTGAGAGGAATGACAGCACCGCATAGTCGCAGCACAGCTGCGCGCCGAGCCACTGCGCGTCTTCAACCTCGTGTTCCGGCCCATTTCCACGACGGATAACCCACGCCTGCTCGTGCCAGAACATGCCCATCAAACAGTGAGCGTGATAGCTACCGGGACACTGTTGCGCCCAGTCACGCAAGATCTCGAGACGCTGCGTCGCACTTTCATCCTTCGAAAACAGGGTATCGGGATGCATGACGAGACCATACGTGTTGTTGGCCTCGTTCTGATTTTGCCAACCGCGCATTTGTGACAACAGCCACTCGTCGAGTTTGAGGAAACGGCGGGTTGCCAGCAGCATCTGTGCCTTGGCGATGTTGTCGTGGTTGTCGGGTTGTTGCATGCGATTCCTTTGTGAGCTGGTCGAAAGTCGAAATGTGCCAGTGTAACGACCCTTGAAGTTCGCTACAGCGGGATTGCTCTTATAGTAACGGAATATGCAACCGCCTTCTTGCTTAACTTCTACTCCGTGAGAGGAAAATGATTCATTCGGACTGGCTCAATACAGGGGGGTATACCCTGGCATAGCAAAAGAAATAATCTGCAAGAAAAGGATTTAATTTCCGCCATGAAATAAAAGGTTATTGAAGAAATTATGTGCGGGGACGCAAAGATGTGTAAATAGGGGGATAGTGACGGGTTTGAATTACCGCACAAACGGCAAAAAAAAACCGGCCAAAAGGCCGGCTGTTGTTTCCAAATACAGGGGATAATGAAAGTAATAAATAACAAATAATGATGATAGCGAGAGACATTATATAGGATGGGTTTATTTTGGTTTATCACTTAGTGCGCTTTTTGTTTTGTGTATTTATTTGATTTTTAATGATTTTTTAATTAATTAACACTACGTGCTGTATTTTTTGCCTTTACATGATTGACAAAAGTTCCTGAAAATACATTTTATGTTACATTTATTTATTGTTATGAAACACTATCACTAATTCGGTATCATTTTCTTTCTGGATTAATATATTCCTTATCATGAGAATAGGTCTGCCTATCGAGCCTAACAATTTTTAAACATACGTAAACCTAAGAAACAGTGGCGGCGGCTCGATACCCTTTAATGAGGATAGACAAATGAAACTTCGCGTTCTTTCACTCCTGGTCCCAGCATTATTAATTGCAGGAACCGCGAGTGCGGCAGAAATCTACAATAAAGACGGAAATATTCTAGACCTGAACGGTAAAATCGATGCAGAACATTACTTCTCCAGTAATGATGGCGTTGATGGCGACCAGTCTTATCTGCGTTTCGGCTTCGACGGCCAAACCAAGATTAGCGATCAGCTTACCGGTTACGGTCAGTGGGAGTACCAGGCAGCGCTAAACACGGCGGAAGAACAAGGTACTGCCAACAGCTACACCCGTGTAGGTTTCGCCGGTCTTAAATTCGGCAATTGGGGTTCACTGGATTACGGCCGTAACTACGGCGTAATGTATGACATCGGTTCATGGACCGACGTACTGCCAGAGTTCGGTGGTGATACCTATACCGCTGACAACTTCATGGAGCAGCGCGCAAACGGTTTACTGACCTACCGTGACAATGATTTCTTCGGTCTGATTAAAGGCCTGAACATCGCGTTGCAGTATCAGGGGAAAAATGACAACCCGGGCGGCGAGTCTTCCGGTCGTTCAGCGCAGGCTGCTAACGGCGACGGCTATGGCATTTCCGCGACTTACGATCTGGGCATGGGCATCAGTGCAGCAGCGGCGTACAGCAGTTCTGATCGCACCAGCGATCAGAACGAGCTGGCTTACGGTCGCGGCGACAAGGCAACGGCGGCGAGCGGCGGTCTGAAATATGACGCAAACAACGTCTACCTGGCGGCGATGTACACCCACACTGAAAACCTGACTCGTATCGGTTCCGAAGATAACGACATCGACGGTTTCGCCAACAAGGCTGACAACTTCGAAGCCGTGGCCCAGTACCAGTTCGACAGCGGTTTGCGTCCATCACTGGCATATCTGCAGTCACGCGGTAAAGACATGGGTAACTTCGGTACTCAAGACATCGAAAAATATATCGATATCGGTACTTACTACTACTTCAACAAAAACATGTCTACCTTCGTGGATTATAAAGTTAACCTGCTGCACGATAACGACTTCACCGAAGCTGCCGGTATCAATACCGACAACATCGTGGCTGTAGGCCTGGTTTACCAGTTCTAACCACTTCCTGATACAGACACAGATAAGAAAAAACGCGGCCTCGGCTGCGTTTTTTTGTGGGCGCAGGGTGAGTTAAGGGTCAGTCGTTTGTCATCCGCGCGCTGAGGAGCAGGGTCAACATTTTCTGCACAAGCTGCGTTGCCTGCGTTGCCTCATTTTCCATTTGCGCTTTTATGATTGCGCCATCAATCAAGAGTGCCACGCTCTCCGCTGTCTGATTTTTATCTGAGAACGCCTTAAAATAATCGGCAATCACCTCTGCCATCTCTTTCTTGTGCGCGACAGAAAGCTTGAGCACTTCCGGCAGCGCATCGCCATATTCCAGACTGCTGTTAATGAATGCACAACCGCGAAAATCCTCTCGCTCGAACCAGGCTTGCAGGGTAGCGGCCAATGCAGCAGGAAGGGGCATGCCTGTGTCTGAATGTTCGCGTAATGCCTGACTAAACCAGCTTATCCAGCGCTGGTGGCGGTACTGCAAAAACGCCAGTATCAGTGCATCCTTACTCGGATAATGACGGTAGAACGTCACTTTGGTGACTCCAGCTTCCCTGATGATTGAATCAATGCCGGTTGCACGAATGCCGTCACGATAGAAAAGATCGTGGGCGGTGTGAAGAATGCGTTCGCGTGCGGCGGGCTGTGCAACGTTAGGCGAAGACCGGGTATTCATGAAATATCCTGTGGTGAGCTGATGATGGATATTTTACACATGTAGACAACTCTGTCTACATGCGCTAGTGTGATTGGTGTAGACAGACTTGTCTACATGCATCTCAATCTTTTACCTTGATTAACCGTGAGGCAATGATGGCTGAAAATACCCCCCTGACTCTGAAAAAACCGCTGCCACCTTTCACTCGAGAAAGCGCCGCTGAGAAAGTTCGACTTGCTGAGGATGCCTGGAACAGCCGTGACCCGCAGCGGGTCAGCCAGGTTTATTCGGCCGATACCCAGTGGCGCAACCGCAGCGAATTCGTCACCGGCCAGCAGAACGTGGTGGCATTTTTAGAGCGCAAGTGGGCGAAAGAACTCAATTATAGGTTAATCAAGGAGTTATGGGCTTTTGACGGAGAGCGTATCGCAGTGCGTTTCGCCTATGAGTGGCATGACGATTCCGGTAACTGGTTCCGGAGTTTCGGCAACGAAAATTGGGCGTTCAACCCACAGGGATTAATGTATGCACGCTATGCCTGCATCAATGATTTGCCGATTAAGGCCTCTGAGCGAAAATTCCATTGGCTGCTCGGGCGTCGACCCGACGATCATCCGGGTCTTAGCGAGTTAGGTTTTTAATCAGGCCGATTTCTGATGAATGATGTGCAGCGGGGGAGCGACATCGAGTTTGACGTCGGGGTTTTGCCGGAACTCGTAGGGCGTGATGTTAAAGCGCTTGCGGAACATGTAGGTAAAGTGCGACTGCGAGCCAAAACCAAAATCCATCGCGATATCGAAAATCGATGAATCACTGCTGCTCAGCTGATAAACCGCACTGGCCAGACGACGCTCACGAATATATTTGCCGAGGGAGATACCGGTCGACTCTTTGAACAGTTTCTGCATGTGCCAAAGCGAGTAGCCGGAATATTCTGCCAGCTCCTCAAGATGGATAACTCGCCCCAAATGGCCTTCGATCCATTTGCTGAGTGCGCAGACGATAGAGAGGTGGATATCTTGTGCCATAGCTCGTCAATGATTAGTTACGTTAAGATGATTATACACAAATTCGCCGCGCAGGCGGAGCGGGCAGAGTAGTCATAACGTGTGGTATTAGGCAATTCGACGGCTGGATGAGGAAAAATCACTCGTTTGTCATTACCTTAGCAGGATCCAATGGATGATGCGGGCGATGGCATCGTCCAATACCACAATGCCGACAAGGATTGCGATCACCATTAAAATAAAACGTTTACCGGTGGG
The DNA here is from genome assembly GCF_002093665.1 of Rouxiella badensis. GTDB lineage: Bacteria > Pseudomonadota > Gammaproteobacteria > Enterobacterales > Enterobacteriaceae > Rouxiella > Rouxiella badensis. The sequence goes on from NZ_MRWE01000023.1 coordinate 43,155, forward strand.
CAAAATGCGTTCTCCTAATCCTTGCGGGCTTGGCAGTTAGCCCCACGGGCCATTGCCGTGCATGTTTAATGCAATGACAGCCAGGCAAACCGAGAGAAAAATAACGACAACAATTAAGAGCCTTTTCATACGGGTAGACACTTTTAAGCAGTGGAAAATAACACGGAAAGGTACAAAATTTGCCTGCACAAATCCAGTCACTCGGCGTTAAAAACTGACTTTTTTACCGCTTTTCTTTACTGCGGCGCGAGCGCGCTTTTTTCTTTTAACTTCACTGCCTTACTGGACGAAGCAACGGTTGTCGGCGGTGTTTCAGGGACTAAGGCATCTGGCGCAATGTTCATGTGGTTCAGAACCTGCCCCATTATCTCGCCGAAGATAGGACCCGCAACCGAACCACCGAAGTGTTTCCCGGCCTGTGGGTTATTGACCATCACCACCAGCGCTACGCGTGGGTTACTTGCTGGCGCAACGCCTGCCGTATAGTTGATGTAACCGCCGTCATATTTGCCCGATGGACCCATCTTTTCGGCCGTACCGGTTTTAATCGCTAAACGATAACCCGGAACGGCGGCACTCAGCCCAGAACCCCCCGGCAGGGCGTCACTTTCCATCATATGTACTACGGTTTCTACCACGTTTTTATCCATGACGCGGGTACCAAGCACCGGCGGCGTAACTTTGGTTATCGACAGTGGACGATAAATACCGAATGAACCGATAGTGGCATATTCGCGGGCAATTTGCAGCGGCGTTACGCGCAGACCGTAGCCAAAGGCGAAAGTGGCGCGTTCGATGTCAGCCCAGCGTTCGCGGTGCAGCGGGAAGTAACCGGCACTTTCACCACCCACACCGAGATCGGTGGGTTTGCCCAGACCAAAGGCGTGATATTGATCGACCAGAATCTGTGCAGGCATCGCCAACGCAATGTGCGATACGCCGATATCACTGGATTTTTGCAGTACGCCGGTGATAGTAAGCGCCGACTCGTGGCCTACGTCGCGAATAAGGTGGCCGTTAACCGTATAAGGACGGGTATCGAGCACTGTATCGGGTCTAATGATGTTGTGCGCGAGACCCGCCATCACCACTAAAGGTTTTACCGTCGAACCTGGCTCGAAGCTGTCGCTAATTGCCACGTTACGCATGTCTTTGACGTCGGTGCCAGCATAGTTGTTCGGGTTAAACGAAGGGTAAGAGGCCATTCCCAGAATTTCGCCGGTGTTGACGTCGACCATCACCGCTGCCCCCGAGTCCGCCTGGTTCAGCATCACGCCTTTTCTCAGCGCGGCATACACCACGTACTGAATATAGCTGTCGATACTCAGGTTAACCGTCGGTGGTTGCTGCGGCGGCACGTCCTTAAGAATACCGATGACGTTACCCTGACCGTCCTGACGGAACTCACGCATACCAGGCTTGCCTTGCAGCAGACTGTTGAAACCACGTTCCAGTCCGGTCAGACCCTCGTTATCGGTACCGACTACGCCGACCAGGTTCGAGGCCGCCTCACTCATGGGATAATAGCGGCTGTCGTCGTGTTGCAGGATAACGCCGCCGAGGTGCAGTTCGCCGATGTCCTTCGCGATGCCCTGTTCAATTTTTCTCCCCAGGAAGACGAAGCGACGCTTAGGGTCACTGGTGATCATTTGCTGAAGCTGCGACAGCGGCATATCGAGCGCCGAGGCCAGATATTGCCACTTTGGACTGTTCAGATCGCTGTGCAGCTGTTCGATACGGTACGGGTCAGCGATGATGTCTTTAGACGCCACGCTGAGCGCAAGAGGGTGCCCGTTGCGATCGGCGATGGTGCCGCGATCGGCGGGAATAATTTGCGTGCGCAGTGAGCGTTGGTCGGCCTGACGCTCCAGCATCGGCCGATTAAGCAGCTGGAGATAACCTACGCGGGCCAGCAATAGCCCCATACAGCAGACGATTCCTAAGCAAATCAACGCGAAACGTTTAGAATAAAAATGGGGTTGAGCGCTGTTTTTCTTAGGATTTGGCATCGATTACTTCGCAAATTCGTTAAAATATTTTATCTTCTTTGGCTATCTTATAATAAGCCATCGCAGTGATATGTTTATTTCAATTGCGCTTTGTAAGTAAATAATAACGGCTTATTCATAAGAAAGCCATTCATCCGCTTCCTCAAACATCTCTTCAAGCATCTGATTCAACTGTGACTTTTCTTGTTTACTGACGCCGTGCGTGCTGAGACCATTGGCCTGCATCGCTTTGACCTTAATTTCCGCGTCGGGAAACATTCTGTGAACCCGCTTGGTGAGCTCCCGGGTAATTTTTTCACCGGCATCTGGTATTGCCGCTACATTCCTTTTGTCATAACTCAGTTCAACCCGCATGGCTCACTCTCTATCAATTTTTTGTCATTCGATTTATCGCCGTTCTATTTATTAAAGGGGGGTCTTAAAATAAATAGCGGGAGGCGATCGGCATAAATGCCAGGGTAATTTGGCTGTATAAATATACAGCGAAAAGTAAGGTGAGCCAAGCTGTTCTTCCGAAACAAATTGTTATCAAGCGAAACCCGATGTCAGGAGGCATCACGTTTGCCGAAAAAACCGATCAGCCGCCAAATGCCGTGCACCAGAAACCCCAGCAGGGCGGCGGCGATACCGGTGCGGGTTAGCGTGGCGGCGAACATCAGTTCGGGAGGAATTTCACCCGCTGGGCGATTTGCCGAGAATCCAGGATGTTCGGGAAAAGCGAGAAAATAGATGAAAGACAAACTGCCGATGCCAATCAGGAAGCTGCAAAGAAGCCAATAGGCCTTTTTCAACCCTTTGGCACGTACCGTGATGCTCATCGTCGTGCCAAACATTATCACGATAAAAATTATCGCGAGGATCAGCATTATCACGTCCTGCTTCATTACCTGTCTCCCCAGAGTTGGCCACTGCCAGCCTCATCATTGCATAATCAAATACTAATCTCCCTGGTTTCGCGACGCAATCGGTAACCAAGAGAACTCTTATTGTGTACATGTTTCTATTTCGATAGGGTTAGGTATCAAAAACGAAAAGGAGAGCACCATGGGATTTTGGAGAATTCTGTTTACCATCATTTTACCTCCGCTGGGTGTTTTAATCGGCAAAGGATTTGGATGGGCGTTTATTATTAATATCATTCTGACTATTTGCGGATATTTCCCGGGACTTATTCACGGCTTCTGGGTTCAGACCAAAAAATCTTAATCACCCTCCGCAATCTGGCTCACGGATTGCGGTTTCTTTCTTGCCTTAATGTGCGCTTAATCTCTTGAAGATACGCTGACTTCAGCATCTTTCTTGAGACACTTACATGCGCGTTAAATACAGTCCTATACAGATTGCCATTCATTGGCTTGTTTTCCTGCTTGTTGTTGCTACCTATGCCACCATTGAGCTCAAAGGCTTTATTCCAAAAAGTTTACCTCAGCATGCGCTATTAACCGTCCTGCATTACAGCTTTGGTGCCAGCGTATTATTAATGATGAGCACGCGTGTGTTCGTAAGGCTCATGTATGTTACGCCGGGAATTACCCCTAAACCGCCACACTGGCAGGACATTGCCGCGCATATCATGCACGGCATCATTTATATCTTCTTTATTGTGGTGCCGATCATGGGAATACTTTCGATGTATTTTAAAGGCACCGAGTGGGCTCTTTTTGGCGTGAAGATGCCGGTAACTTACGATCCGAATTTACTGTTATCCAAAAAGATAAAGTCTATTCACGAGCTTATTGCCAACACAGGCTATTATCTGATTGGATTGCACGCCGCGGCTGCGTTATTCCATCACTATTATCTTAAAGATAATACCTTGCTGCGGATGATGCCGGGTAAAAGGCTGTAAGAGCGCGCGCCCCTTTACAGGTCATAAAGGGGCGGGTAAATGCCGTATTAATAAACCGTTTTGAGGAAGGCCAGCAGGTCTTCGTTCAGTTTGTCCTGATGCGTGAGGGCGAAGCCGTGCGGTGCGCCTTCGTAGGTTTTCAGCTGCGAGTGACTGATAATCTCTGCCGAGAGCTTGCCGGTTAACTCGAAGGGAACGATTTGGTCTTTGGTGCCGTGAATAATGAGTGTCGGTACATCAACCTTGGCCAGATCGCCCCGGAAATCCGTCACCTGAAATGCAGTCACACAGTCGATGGTGCTTTTCAGCGAGGCTAAAAGCGCGATGTTCAAGGTCTGGGTCAACGCACCTTCCGATACGCTCATTCCCTCATTGATGCCATAGAATGGCGTTGAAAAATCGCTGATAAACTGCGCGCGATCCTTACGTACTCCGTCTCTGATACCCTCAAATACTGATTTTTCAACGCCGCCAGGATAGTCATCCGTCTTGCCGAATATTGGCGTGACGGCACCGAGTAACACCAGCGCGCTGATGCGGTCAGTACCGTAATTGCCGATATAGCGCGACACGTCACCGCCCCCCATCGAGAACCCGACCAGCGTGACGTCTTCGAGGTCAAGATGCTCAATTAACCCGCGAATATCCGAGGCGAAAGTATCATAATCATTGCCGTTCCAGGGCTGGTCAGAGCGTCCGAAGCCGCGGCGGTCGAACGCGATGGTGCGATAGCCGTGCTCGGCCAGAAAATTGAGCTGACTGTCCCACATGTCTGCGTCCAGCGGCCAACCGTGGCTGAATAAAATAGGTTTTCCTGCGCCCCAGTCTTTGTAATAGATATTGGTACCGTCTTGCGCCTTGAATGAACTCATGAGGACCCCTTATTCATCAGATTGTTGAGGATGGTAAATACAATGATGTGGTGCTGTCGGACAGGGGCAGTCGTGCGCCCGAGTAAAGGGCCATGAATTGGCCCGAAGTAGAATTATAGACCTCAAAATCGAGATTGCGATTCTGAATCTTGGCGGTGACTTTTAAGCAACATCGGTTCTGAGAATCTCTCAGCCCTTATTGGGCACCGTCGTTGTATTCCCGTCACCTACGCTGCCGATAAAGGGTAAACGTAGCGCGGGAGGCGCGATATTGACGCCCAGGTTCAGCCCCAGAACGTTAATTTCGATCCCTTCCTGCGCACCTATGTTGAGTCCCAAAAGTCCCAACAGTGAAATCTGAACGCCTTTCCCCGAAGGCGGCAATCCCACCGGATGCGTCAGCGGACGATAGTCCTTACCGATGGCGTTCGAGGGCATATCCAGCTGTAAAGCCGGAACGTCACGGCCAATATGGGCAATAAAGGTGTTGCTGTTTGGACCCGGCCAAGCGTGATAGGTCTGTGGATACGGATAACTTTTGATAGCCGCCTCAATCTGCGGGATCATTGCCTCGGCCTGCGGTCCACGATGATCGACCAGAATATGGGGTTTGGCACCAAACCAGTAGCCGTCTGGAATGGCGTAGTTGCGGCGTACAACGTCGTCGCTACGCCAGCCAATCACGTCATAGCGGGTGAACTGGGTCTCTCCGGCTCTTTTGAATATTATCCAGGTATGCACTGCGAACAGCCCGCGCCAGCCGTAGGTTTTAGCGGCATAAACCTCAACAATCGCCGTATCGGCAAACTTGAGCGGATCGGGCGCAAGATTGGACGAATCGCGGCGCGCCGTTGACCAGCTTTGCGTCACGGGAGCTTCCGAGGTCTGCGACGCTCTGGCATAGCTATATCCAAATGATAAAAGCAGGACAACGATATAACCGAGACTAAACCATTTAAGGTAATTCATAGTTTCTCACTTCTGTCGCGCTTGATGATTAACCAACCTAATCGATATAAATACCCGGGGCAAGGGGGCAGAGGCGGGAAGACACGCCCACAGTGGCTAAAAATTTTTTCTGCAATAAAACTGTCATCCTGCGGTGCTAGCGTTGTGCATTAACAGGGTAATAGTTTGATTATAAGGGAAAGTTAATGAAAATTCGGTTAACGCTTATCGCGGCCACGCTGCTGTTGGCGCAGCAGGCGCAGGCAGTCTCACTTCCGCAGGCCGCCGCACTGGCAAACGGGACTTCTCCGGCTTCCGCCAGTCAGGCTTTTGACGCACTGGAGGCGCAGTCCTTACAGGCAGAAATCAATGCGCTGAAGGGGGGGGCAGCGACGCTGACCCGGGGTCAGTTGGATAAAGCCTCGCAGAATGACACCCAGTCTGACAAGGCGTGGCTGAAGGCCAGCGGCTATGATTTCCAGACTAAGGCCAATCAGCAGGCGGGGATTGAGCTGTTATCCGGATTCAGTAAGCTGCCAGACTCCACCCTACAGGCAAGCCTACAGACCGTCACCGCGATTAACTGCGATGCAACTCAGGGCGTCCGTCACCAGGCGCTGGCTGACGCCGAAGGCATTAGCTACCTCTATTTCCTCGCCGATGCAATGGGGCCACGTCTCGGCAAGGCTTTCCTGACCGCCTACGACAAGGGTGAAATCGGCAAGGCCGCAGCGTTGATTAAGGCGAGCGAAGTCAGCACCAGTGCGGCTAAAAAGCACTTTAACTATTCGCGCCCGTTTCTGATTAAAGGCAACACTATACATCTGGTGCCGGATGATACGGTGGTGAAAGACAACCAACCTTACACCGCCGACGGGGGGTCATTCCCGAGTGGACACACCAATACCGGCTACACCGATGCGTTGCTAATGGCGCAGATGATCCCTGAGCGTTACGACTCGCTGGTGGAGCGGGGCGCGCGCTACGGCTATTCGCGCATCGTTTTGGGCGTGCATTATCCGCTTGATATCATGGGTTCGCGTATGGTGACGCAGCGTAATGTCGCGCACTATCTTAACGATCCGCGCTACGTGACGCTGTTTAATGAAGCGAAGGATCAACTGCGTGCTGCGCTTGAGAAAGAGTGTGGTACTACGCTGGCCGAATGTGCGAAAACCGTCGGGCATGATGACCCGTACCGCTCGCCAGACATGAAGCAGTTTTATCGCTTTACCATGAGCTATGGTCTAGCGAAGCAGCAGGGTGCGTCACAGCCCCTGAGCGTGCCGGCCGGTGCCGAAGTCCTGCTACAGTCTGCCTTACCCCACCTTTCGGCTGAGAAACGCCGTCAGTTGATGGTCAAAACGGCCTTGCCGGCAGGCTATCCGCTTTCTGGAAACACGCCAGAGCAGGCTTTCTGGCAACGTCTCGATCTCCCGGCGGCCTACGCGCTCGGCAAGTCTGAACGAACTCACTAAACTCATTTTTGTCGCAAAAAGGCTGCCGGGTGCGGCCTTTTTTATTTGCCAAACAGCCTGAAAAATATGACATATTCTTCTTATTAAACCAATCGAGGATAAGAAGTATGCTTTCAGGAAGCTGTTTGTGCGGTGAGGTAACGTTCTCCCTCGCGGTAAGCCCAAAATTCTTTTACCGCTGCCACTGCTCGCTGTGCCGTAAACAGAGTGGTATAGGACATAACCTGGCAACCCTTGTCAGAGCCGCTGATTTCAGTTGGCAGTCGGGGGAGGAGGCAATAGCAAGCTGGATTAAACCGACAGGATACAGAAACGATTTCTGCAAACCGTGCGGTTCCAGCGTGCCTAATCTTCTGCGAAACCTTCCCTATATCTGGCTGCCGCTGGGTTTACTGGACGACGCCATTAGCCCGCTCTGTATTGGCGATTACTGCGCTGACGATGCTATGCCGTGGGACGACATTCCGGCAGAGACGCGTCACGCGCAGGCAACAGAAAGCGTGAGGGCGCTGCTGGACAAGCTGGAAGTGCCATAAATCAGTCAATAATGGCATTCAACGCCAGATGCTGAAGCAGCATAATTGTTTTGGCATCAATAATTTCATTTGTCTTAATGGCGTGCATCGCCTTCTCGAACGGCCACTCCAGCACTTCAATATCCTCGCCTTCATCGATCAGGCCTCCGCCGTCGCCGCGAAGGTCGTGGTCAGAGTACTCAGCGATAAAGAAGAACAATTTTTCGGTCACCGACCCGGGGCTCATATAGGCTTCGAATACCTTTTCGACATGGGTTATCTGAAAGCCAGTTTCTTCTTCGGCTTCTGCGATAACGCGAGCCTCAGGCGAGCTGTCGTCCAAAAGTCCGGCCGCTGAAGGATTATTGCAAAGGGTACACGGTGGCGCGTTACCCGTTTCAGAAGCAATCGCGCCTTTTGAAGAAAGAAAAAGCGTACGCATCAGCTCAAAACGGCTCATCGCGCAGAAAGCGGCGAGCCTGATTCAGCGGGGGCAGGTGGTTATCATTGACGGGGGCACGACAACCGGCGAGATGCTGACCTTTTTGCCCAGGGATCTGCCCTTCACCGTCGTGACCCATAGCCCCAGTATTGCGGTAGGTCTGATAGATTATCCGCTGATTGACGTCATCCTCATCGGAGGCCGGCTCTTTAAACACTCCATGGTGACAGTCGGTGCCTCGATGATGGATGCCATTAGCCGTATTAATGCGGATATTTTCTTTATGGGGGTTACCGGCGTGCATAAAAGCGCGGGATTCACCACCGGCGACTATGAGGAAGCCTGCGTTAAAAAGGCCCTGTCGGACAGAGCTGCCGAAACGGTGGTGATGGTGTCGGCCGAGAAACTGAATTCAGCCTCGGCGTTCAAGATTGGCGATTTATCTCTGGCCAGCACGCTCATCGTTGACGGAGAGTTGGACACTGAAATTAGCGAGGCTTTGCGCAGTCGGCAAATCGCGGTGATATAATACGGCACGGCCCTCGGTAATAACGTAAAGTTTCGCGAGGGTGCTAAATTAAATAAATGGCAAAGCTATTTCAGTAATTAGCTAACCCTTTTGTTTGACAGCTTTAATTAATAAAGCCCGCACGCTAAATGATAATTATCATTCGGTGCACACGTTAAATCATTGTTAATTTGTATTGTGGTTGTTATAACTATTGCTCGATTTTAATTCCTCACTTATTGGTTTATAGCTGATATTTGAAATTGTATAAGCAATAATTTGATATAACCCTCATGACAAAAATGATTAATGATGGACTGCCGTTGCCGCAGCGCTATGGTGCCATTTTGACTCTGGCGCTCGGCATCACCGTACCAGTATTGGACAGCACGTTGGCAAACGTCGCACTCCCGACCATTGCCCGTGACTTTCACGCCAGTGCGGCGGCCTCTATCTGGATAGTCAATGCATATCAGTTAGCGATAACCATCTCGCTGCTTTCTCTGGCTTCGCTTGGGGAAATATTTGGCTATAAGCGTATTTATCAGCTCGGGCTATTTGTCTTTAGTTTTACCTCGCTCGCCTGCGCCCTGTCAGATTCTCTTATCACGCTGACGCTTGCCCGCATATTACAGGGGTTTGGCGCGGCGGCTATTCTCAGTGTGAATATGGCAATGATTCGCATTGTTTATCCTAAGCGTCTCTTAGGGCGAGGCATTGCCACGGGTGCGGTGATTGTCGCGGTTTCGGCCTCAGCGGGCCCGACCGTAGCGGGACTTATTCTCTCTGTCGCCTCATGGCCGTGGCTTTACGCGATTAACCTGCCGATTGGCCTGATTGCACTGTTTATGGGGTTCAAATTCTTGCCAGAAAATCCGCTCAAGCATTCTGGCAGACGGTTTGATTTTATTAGTAGCCTGATGAATGCGTTGACCTTTGGGCTCTTTATTAGCGCTATCAGCGGATATGCCCAAGGTATGAACCATCGGATTATTATTGTTGAAGTCGTCGCGTTAATTATCATTGGCTGGTTCTTTATTCGCCGTGAACGGCTGCGTCCTCTGCCGCTGTTGCCAGTAGATCTGCTGCGTATTCCCATCTTTACCTTATCGCTTTGTACTTCCATGTGCTCTTTTGCGGCCTATACCCTCGCATTTGTTTCCTTGCCATTCTTTTTCCAGAATTCACTTGGCCTTGACACCCGTTCCACCGGGTTTTTACTGACCTTCTGGCCATTGTCAACGATGCTGATAGCGCCCTTATCAGGGCGTCTGGTCGGGCGTTATCATGCCGGGGTGCTGGGAGGCGTGGGGCTGATCGTTTTTTCATTAGGGTTATTTTCGCTGGCGCTGTTACCCAATGCGCCTTCGCATCTGAACATTATCTGGCGGATGATTTTGTGTGGCGCAGGGTTTGGGCTGTTCCAGTCTCCCAATAACCATACCATTGTAGCTTCTGCACCCAGCAACCGCAGCGGTGGCGCAAGCGGACTTTTGGGCACCGCGCGCGTGCTGGGGCAAACTACCGGGGCGGCGCTGGTGGCCCTGATGTTTAATCTGTTTCAGAATCACGGCACCGATGCTTCGCTGATGCTGGCAGGCACGCTTGCCGTGGGTGCGGCACTCATCAGCCTGACGCGAGTAATGCAAAAAACGACGCCGATAAATGCCTAGACCGGACGCTCAAACCATTGGTCTGAGGTTATCGTAAATACCAGGCTCGCCGGAGCGTCTTTTACGTCGGTGACTTTGCCTGAACGGCGTAAACCGGATTTCTCCAACACGTTCAGTGAGTCGAGATGATTTTCTCTGACGGCGGCCGAGATTTTCTTTAGTTTTAACTCTTCGAAACCAAAGCGCGTCAGGCGCAGACTTGCTTCGGTTGCAAATCCTTGCCCCCACGCTTCTGTTGCAAAACGATATCCCAGATTATTGACGGTCTCACCGTCAAACTCGCGTACGCTGAGGCCGGCGAAGCCAATAATCCTGTGCGGATTCAGGCGTGTTGCAATCGCCATTTGGCCAAAGCCATCGCGTGCCCATTGTGCAATCCATCTTTCCAGTACTGCCTGGGTGTAGGTGAGGCTGGGATAGGGACCGGCAGGATTAAAGGTATTCGTGGCGGGATCGCCGTAAATTCTGTAAAGATCCTCGACGTCAGAATGACGCACCGGTCGAAACGTCAGGCGTGCAGATTCTAAATGCAAAGCGTACTCCATCCTCAGGGGGGTTAATGATTAATATTATATCTATGATGATTTTTCGAGGATTTTTTTCATGAAGACAATGTTGTGCCCGGTGCCGATATCGACCTCATGAATGGATTCAAACCCGCGTCTTTCATACATTTGCTTTAACCAGGGATGGGTAACGGCAGTTCCGAGTGAGACGGCGGGGGCTTTGAGTTTATCGATTAAAATATTCTGCTCGACCCATTCCTGAATTTCTCGGCCCCAACGGCGATCCTTGTAATTCGGGTGCGCGCCAAACCAACCGAAATGCGGCACGCCAAATGGGCCTGGGATAGGGCCCCAGGGGTAACGGATAGTAACCGAAGCCCTCATCACGCCTTCTGAGAACACCGCATAAACCCCATGTTCGGCAATATGCTGTGTGACTTTTTCCAGCGTAGCGGTAGCCGCATCGAAGGGAATGCCTAATGCATAAATAGGCTTATAGGCTGCCAGCATCAAGGTGAGATATTCTTCTCGGTCGCCAGCATGCAACTGTCTAAAAACAATCGTCATCGTTTATCAAATATCAGTACCAGGCAACATTACCCAATATTGGTATATCCCCACCGGGACTCTTTACAAAATATTAATAATGACTTTTCTTAGCCACTGAATGGATAAACCCGTAACAAATTTCTGAGTTGCCTTAAAACCGTCAGTTAAAAAGGAGCAAAGGGTTTAACCACAAAGCGAATTGAGCCGCCGCTTTGTGGTTATTGCGCCGCGAACCCGTTATTTCAGGTTTAAATCTTTATAGCTGGTGACGACTCTGCCAACGATGCCGTAGTCGATAGCCTCCTGCGGGCTCATCCAGTAGTTACGGTCGGTATCCCTTTTAACTTTCTCTACCGGTTGCCCGGTGGCATCGGCAATCAGGTTATTGACGCGATCCAGCATCTTGAGGATCTCTTTAGCTTCGATTTCAATGTCGGTTGCCTGTCCACGCACGCCGCCCAGCGGCTGGTGGATCATAAAACGTGTATTAGGCAACGCATAGCGATGACTTTTGCTGGCGGCCAGAAAAATGGTTATCCCGGCGCTCGCGACCCAGCCGGTGCCAATAATATGCACCTCAGGCTTAATGAATTTTATGATGTCATGAATGGTATCGGCCGCTTCGACGTGGCCGCCTTGGCTATTGAGGTATATTTTTATCGGCGCATCACTGATTCCCTCAAGTAACAGCAGCTGCGACACCACTTTTTCGGTAAGCGTCTGATTAATTTCACCTGAAATAATGATTGAGCGTGAGTCCAGCAATTTTTGCTGAATGAGAGAAGCTGAACCCAGTGATTCTGGCTCCTGATTCTCTTTATCTTCTTTTTGATTATGCGTGGATAAATACATGCTTAACGGCTCCTGTCCTCTGACATAAAATTAAAGACTAGTTGAGATATCAGAAGGGTGCCGTTAAAAGATAGGCATCAATAGCGCTTCTCTCGGTGACTAATGAGACGAGACAAACTCAGAGGCGGAATGTGCAGGAGGAACGGCAAAATTTTCACGCATGCGTTTTGTCTCTTCCGCTGGCGGTAACCCAAATAAGCGTTTGAACTCTCTGTTGAACTGCGAGGCGCTTTCATAGCCTACCGACTGGCTGGCGACGGCCGCGGTGACGCCTTGCCTGACCATCATTAATCGGGCCTGATGCAGGCGAGTACATTTAACGTATTGCATCGGTGAGGTGCGGGTTATCGCTTTGAAATGGCTGTGAAAGGTCGGCACGCTCATCCCAGCTTCCAGAGCAAGCTGATTGAGGTCAAGATGCGACGCATAGGTAGCATGAATATGTCTTAACGCCTTGCCAATCTTTCCAAACTGCCCCTGCATTGCCAGCGCAGAACGCATGGCCTTTCCCTGAGCGCCGCACAGAATGCGGTAATAAAGTTCTCTCACCAGATTCGGGCCGAGAATGGCCGCATCGATGGGAGTGCTCATTGCTTCGAGGAAATGAAGTACTGATTTTCTTAGGGCCGCATCCATTGGGCTGGACATCATACTTTCGGGAGCCGTCGTTGGCTGTGGCGCGCCAAAGGTTTCTATCTGAATTAACAGTTCTGCGGCGAGCTGAAAGTCGAGATGCAAATATATCGCCAGCAGGGGGCATTCTGGTGATGCATCGGTTTCCATCACAAAAGGGACTGGCACCGAGACGGCGAGATAATGCTGCGCGTCGTAAAGGTAGGTTTTGTCACCGAAATAGCCCCTTTTCGACCCCTGACACACAATAACGATGCCCGGATCGTAAAGGACCGGCGTCTGTGCCAGCGGCCGGTTCGAGCGCAGGAAACGCACGCAGGGAAGGGCGCAAAGGTTGTAGCCTTCGTTGGGCGCCAGGGCCAGAAGCCGGCAGACCATCTTCTGTTGGTCTGCGCCCTTGGGGGTATTAATGTTATCCATTGCGCCTGCCTCATAGTTTTAGGCAATAAATAGAGAGTATCTGGTCTAAAAATATCCCATTCAAGAGAATATTATGCAGTCATCTCATCATGAACGGGAGTATTTATGTCTTCATCCAAAATTATTTTTATTACCGGCGTGAGCAGCGGCTTCGGACGGGCGTTAGCACAGGAGGCAATCAATCACGGTCACCGGGTTGTGGGAACCGTACGCAGCGCAGAGGCAAAAGCATCTTTTGAAGCGCTTGCTCCTGCAAGTGCCTTTGCCCGTCTGCTGGATGTCACTGACTTTACGGCAATTGATGGCGTGATTGCCGAGGTTGAAGCCGCAGTCGGTCCGATAGACGTATTGGTTAACAATGCGGGCTATGGGCATGAGGGAGTGATGGAGGAGTCGTCGCTCGACGAGATGAAACGTCAGTTTGACGTTAATGTCTTCGGCGCAGTGGCGATGATAAAAGCGCTGCTTCCCCTTATGCGCCAGCGGCGTGGTGGGCATATTCTCAATATCACCTCGATGGGCGGATTCATTACCCTCCCCGGTATTGCCTATTATTGTGGCAGCAAGTTTGCGCTCGAAGGGATTTCAGAGACCCTGAGTCAAGAGTTGCAACCTTTTGGCATTGCGGTAACGGCCGTCGCGCCGGGATCGTTTCGCACCGATTGGGCGGGGCGCTCAATGGTGAGAAGTCCGAGAGCCATCGCCGACTATGACCCCTTATTTAATCCTCTTCGCCAGGCGCGGGAAGCGAAAAATGGCAAGCAGCTCGGGGATCCTGTTAAAGCCGCGCAGGCCATGCTGGCGGTCATTGAGAGTGATTCGCCGCCGACTCATTTATTGTTGGGCAGCGACGCGCTGGGCCTGGTACGTAATAAGCTGGCAGTATTGAGCGCGGAAATCGATGCCTGGGAGCACCTGACGCGTTCCACTGACGGTTAATGATAAAAAGGATTTTCTATAACTATCAGGCTAATTATATTTGTGCTTATATTTATCCTTATATCTATACAGCGGTGTTGCCGCTGTATCACTTTATGAACAAACAATCATCGAAACAGTCATTCAATAAGTTAAAGACAGTATGACTTTGTGCAACTAATACCCTCGAATTCTGTGTTTTCCCACCAAGATAAAGAAATTCTCCTCGATAAAGAATTAGATTTTTGATGATTTACTCAGGTCTGATAATTAGGTTGGATGCGATTTTTAGCGTCCTGCATCGACTTTGTTTAAGTTCTGTTTGCCTTTTCATTCAATCATTTGAGCGAGTTTTTATGTGTCTGTATTGTTGATATCCATATTATATATATAGCCGTAACCCTCCGATGAGTGCTCTGAGTTTGGAGAATGTCGTTTGACTGGCTAAGAAAAAAGTTTATATTGAAAATAATCTGCTCCTATTTTTATGTGTGACGTCCAACGTAACTTTGGATGCGTGAAATAATATTTTTCCGGCAGATTTTTATTACATTTAGGATTTTTCTTATGCAAATTTTCACAGGATCATTTCGGAGGATGTCATGAGTGAGATTGACGATGACCCCGCGTACCGGGGGGCTTGCCAGATGATTGGAGAAATGGCACTGGCTTTAGCCGTTGAAGGGGTTGTACAGAATAAACTGGAAATGCTGAGTAGATTTCGAGCGAAATTGCGTCACAGCCACCGATGGCCACATTCTTATCGGGCCTCCCTTAAATTGGCGATTAAATTGCTTGAATATCCGGATTATGAAATGGAGGGCATCTGCGGGAATGTTCTAAAATAATAAGAGTTTGGAAGGAGTCGATTTTTTTAATTATGGTTGAGTATAACGTTAAGAATCCATTAAATAACGGGCTTTCATAATTAAAGATAAGTTAAATTGTAGGTTTTTTGTGTGTTATTTGTATTTATTATGCAATGAACTAATTCGGAATTTATATTTTGCCACTTTTATTTAAAAAGACAAACGATCTGTAGAAAAGTATTAATCAACGGAAAGCAGAAAGTGGCGGTGCTTCGTAAATAGTTCATCAATTGCACCAGAGAAATAAGAATTAATGGAGGATACGTATGTACCCCTTTGAACCCCCACATCCAGGCGAAATAATTGCTGCAGCCATGGCCGAACTCAATATCGGCGTTCGTCAGCTTGCGACAGCAATGGAAGTTTCGCCTTCCGCTGTCTCACGTTTGCTCTCTAGAAAAAGAGACGTTTCGCCAGAACTTGCCCTCAGACTTTCCCGAGTATTAGGAAGCTCTGCCGAGACCTGGTTAAAAATGCAGATCTATTTCAATCTGCATGAAGCGGCTAAAAATGTTGATGTCTCTCGCCTCGAGCCGGTGAAAGCCAGATCGTACGACGAGATTAAAAGGCCCTTTGGACCGCGAGCGCTACAGTAAAGAATAAAGGATAGACTCTGTATTCTCTATCGACAGACACTCTATCAACGGACATGAGTCGCGTCATGTCTCGGTCCAGCGTTTCGCCGCGGGGCAGGGGAATGAACTAAAGAAAATCCTGCCTTTGCGGTGTGAATGTGTCCAGCAGAACGCCTTTTTCCAGGCAGACACAGCCATGCATGATATACGGCTTCTTATACAGCGTATCACCCGCTTTCACGTCGTGTGTTTCATCACCGATAGTGAACCTGAAACGTCCCGACAGCACGTAGGTCAGCTGTTCATGAACGTGATTATGCATCGGGCCGACTGCGCCTTGTTCAAAAGACACTTCAACCGCCATCATCGAACCGCCGTGCGCCAGCACACGGCGACTAACGCCTTCGCCTAAATCCTGCAGGGGAACATCTTGTTTGAAAATAAACACGGGTTAGTCCTTACGTAATGAGCTGAGCAGGTTTGCGGGTATTTCCGCCAGATAGAGCGCCGGAAGGCCTTCCACATCGCTGGTGTACAGCACGTGGCTGTCATCAGGAGAGAACGAAGGGTGCGGATGTGTTACCTGGCGGTCTCCGTCCAGCACGCGCCATGAGCTGTTATGCGCCGCCAAAGGCGCGTATTTGCGGGTCTGCGCATCGAAAATGTACAACCAGGGATCGTTTTCGATGGTATGGCTGGCGGTGTCTTTTACGTCTACCGGCGTGCCAGAACCGTCTCCCACCAACAGCGTGCCGTGGTGATTGCTCATTAAGTGGGAACAGGCAGGCATGGTCATCAGGTTACTGTCTTCACCCGTTTGCGGATCAAAACGACGGACATGGCGATCGTGTTGACCTTTCAGGTAGGACACATAGATGAGCGCAGAACCGTCCGGTACCCAAAATTCATGAGTGCAGCTTTCGCCTGCGGCATGCTCCTTCACCTTACGAACATGGCTGCCGTCTTCATTGACCAGCCACATGCGTGCATCAACCAGGT
Source organism: Rouxiella badensis (assembly GCF_002093665.1). Taxonomy (GTDB): domain Bacteria; phylum Pseudomonadota; class Gammaproteobacteria; order Enterobacterales; family Enterobacteriaceae; genus Rouxiella; species Rouxiella badensis. The sequence goes on from NZ_MRWE01000023.1 coordinate 59,770, forward strand.
CATGCGGCCCTTCGTGACAAAATGCGACGGTATTATCGTCGAAGGGGCGATAGATAGGATGACCGAGCCACTGATTTTTTTCGTGAATAACACGGGATTCGCCACTGAGTAAATCAATGCAAAGCAGGCGGCAGCGTGGAGCGCTGTGATAAAACGACTGAAATATTTTCCAGTCAGAGAGCGGAGTCCAGTCCTCGCGACGAATCTCGATACCGACCAAACGGGTACATTCGCTGTTGGCAACCCAGGTGCCGTAACCGACCCAATTCTCAGACACCTGATAAATGAATTTTTCAGTGAGAGAGTCTAGCGATACGCGCTGAAGGGTGCGTTCGTTTTTAACGTAATAAAGGTATTTATCATCGGGAGAAAGGAATCCACCAAAGGTGTTGTCGCCTTTGCCCTCGGTCAACTGTATCGCCTGCTGTGTTTCCAAATCGAGCAGGTAATAGTTTCTGTTCCCCTCGAACTCTCCGGCGAAAAGCAGCTTTCTGCCGTCACGGGTGAAACATTTTTGGTAAAAATAATTACGGTGACACAGCACATCGGGTGGCGTTAAACGTGTTACATGCGCCCCAGTCACTTCATCCTGATAGGTTTGGAAATTGAACTGAATCTGCGTACCTTTTGCCATGACTTCCTCCCGGACAACAGGCTATCTAGCCGTACATCGGCTTCAATCCATTAATTGAAACACCATTTCATTAAAATAAAAACAAATTCCCATCGTTATAGGCGAAACCGCAGCGGATTCTGTTAAAAATGTCGATCCGCTCACAAAACCCGACCTTAAGAGCTTTCTACAGGACGAAGGGTTAACGGCTACTGACGTTCTGAGTCACTCTGGCGAGCTTCTCGAGGGGCAATTTTTTACTCGGAATTTTGATTAATTTACTGTTTTAAAAGGGGATGACCTCAAAATTCATAAAGTGACTCTGTTCAGGCATAGAGGATTTATTCAGGCACGCAGATTTAATGGTTAAGAATGCTACACATATCTCAAAACGGTGTGAACGCTGGCCACCCGTCGCGTTAAGTTTGAGCTAACTCACATTTATTCCTCTGCTCTGAAGATATAAAACTCAGCATTCAAAAAAATGAAACGTCGGTTCATTTTTACAATCTCTCTCGTGGCGGATATCTCATGAATGCAGAAAAACCGATTTTATTCAGGCATCAGTTAGCGTACGGCGGTGGGAACCTCTTGGGCAGCGGGGCATTGGCAATTGCGGGTGTCTGGCTACTTTATTTCTATACCACCTTCTGCGGCCTGACCTTGTTAGAGGCTTCGGCCATCTTTTCAATTGCCAGCATTATTGATGCGCTCAGCAATCCTTTAATGGGCTATCTTTCGGATAATTTTGGGAAAACGCGCCTTGGTAAGCGCTTCGGTCGCCGCCGTTTCTTCATCCTGCTCGGCGTTCCCCTCATGATGTTTTATCCGCTACTGTGGGTTGAGGGCTTCGGTTTCTGGTACTACTTGTCTACCTATGTGATGTTCGAGCTGATTTATACCTCTGTGATGGTGCCGTATGAGACACTCGCGACCGAAATGACCACCGACTTTTCTGCGCGGTCCAGGCTGACCGGCTATAAGGCCATTTTTGGTAAAATCGCCAACTTCCTGGCGGCGCTGATCCCCGGCCAATTCATTTTGATCTACGGTAAAGAATCCGCTGCACCGTTCTTTTTCACCGCACTGGCCTACGGCGTCATCCTGTGTATTGCTATCGGTGCGCTTTACCTCTCCTCCTGGGAGCGTCCGGCGGAAGAAACAACCCCCACCGAGGTGAAGAAAATGACCTTGGGAAAAACCCTGATCGCGCTGGTCAGGGATATGAAATCTATTTTTCATCTGCGCGTTTTTCGCAAGCATCTGGGCATGTACCTGTGCGGTTTCGGCGCAGAATGGCTGTTTGCTTCGTTGTTTACCTACTTTATCATTTTCGTATTGCGCTATGACCCAACGATGGTCGCTGGACTGAGTAGCCTAAACTCTCTGTTACAGCTGTTTTCAACGGCCATTTTTATCAGTATCTGCGTTAAGAAGGGATTCAGTAAGCCGTACATTTTGGCGCTGGGGATCGTGGTGTTCTCCGTGGTTTGTTACAGTCTGCTGCATTTCCTGCCTCTGCCCCAGCAGTATGCGACGGCGGCAATGTTAAGCATCACCGTGGTATTCGGTATCGGCACCGGCGGTGTGTACTATATTCCCTGGACGGTCTATACCTTCCTGCCCGATATCGATGAAGCCTTTACCGGGCGACGCCGTGAGGGAGTCTACGCGGGGGCGATGACTTTCGCCGGCAAGCTGATGCGTTCGATGATTGTGTTCGCGATGGGCGCGATTCTGAGCTTCTACGGATTTCAGTCCAAGGCACATACCCAGCCGGAAAGCGCCGTGACAGCAATCGCCGTGGTGTTCTGCGTCGGTGTAATAGCATTGGCGCTGATGGCGATGGTCTTTAGCATGCAAATGAAGTTAAACCGAAAAACGCATCTGATCGTGCTAGGTGAAGTGGCGCGCATCAAGGCGGGAGGCAAGATAGGGCATATCCCCTCTGACGTGCGCGCGGTTATGGAAGAGCTGATCGGCTATCCGTATGAGCAGTGCTGGGGCAACAGCCACGTGTGCCGTAAAATATTCGATACCCCCGCCATTGAGGTTGAGGATATCGTGGCAGAGGCAAAACCGATAACCCGCACTCCTCAGCATCCTTGAGTTTTTAGGTTAACCCCCTTGGCTAACGACGCCGGGAGACCGCCGCAACGGGTATCGCGAAGAGGGCGACGGTCATACTCCACAGATAAACGCTGCCAATTGCGCCAGCGGGCGCCGCCAGCCCTAACAATGGGCTGGCCAGGCCAATCGCAAAGTCGGGAAATGCAGAGTAGGTAGCCATTGCCATGCCCTTATTGCTCATGCCGATACGGCGCACCGCCTCTGCTCCAAAGGCCGGATAAACCATCGCCCAACCAGCGCCGGTGAGGGCGGCACCCCATGCTGCAAGCCACGGTGAGGGGGCCATCCACATCAGACCCTGGCCAACGGCCGTAATCGCTGAAAACCCCACCCCAACGCGAAAACTGCCCAGCCTGTCGATAAGGGTGCCGCCGGTCAGGCGAGCGACGATGAGTGCAACGGCAAACGCACTGACCGGCAGCCATCCCATTCCCCAGCCTTTCTGCGCATACAGCAGCACCGAGAATGACAGCAGCGCGGCGTAGCCGACGCCGTTGAGCGCCGCGCCGAGACCGGGCAACCATACCGACTTCAGCGTCTCGCCGATGCGCCCTTGACTTGCGAACGGGTCGACGTGGTCTTTCAGCACGCTGACCGTGGCTATCGCCGCGAAGGGCAGAGTTATCGTTGCTACCGCAATCGATAAAAAGCCCGCGCGTGAGTAAACAAAGGTGCCTAGCGGTGCGCCAAGCGCAAAGGCGGCAAACATTGCCGTGCCTACCCAGGCAATCACGCGGCCAGCCTGTTTTTCCCCCGCTAACGCCAACCCGAGCGTCATGCCGCCGGTGATGATAAAACTTTCAGCGCCGCCGATAATGGCTCGCCCAGTCAGGATGAGTGTTATCGACATCAGCGGCAGATGCTGAAACCACAGTGAAAGCAGATAAAATCCGCCTCCCACCACGGCCATGAACAGGCCACGCAGGATAGCTTTTTTCCCGCCTTGTGCATCGGCATAGCGCCCTGCGACAAAGCGTGAGGCCAGCGATGCCGCAAACTGGAAGCCGGTGACCAGACCCACGGTGAAGTTGCCGAACCCGAGCGTGCTGTGCACATAACGGGGAAGCACGGGCAGCGCAATGCCGATAATCAGGAAACCGGCAAACACGACGGTCATCAGCGTCAGCAAAATTCGCAGGGATCCTTGATGTTCATGGTGTTGTACCGACTCAAACTGCATCGTTTTCTCTCTTTTAACGCTTTAGCGTCGGGTAGCGCGAAGGCAATGACGTAATCGCCGTCAGCGTTCCACAAGGCGGGAGTTGGCAGGGAATGCCAATCGGCGCGCAGACCTATTCCTCTGTGCCGAAAATATGGCGATAATTAACGAACGGTATATCCGCCATCGACCGGCAGCGCGTGGCCAATAATAAAGCTCGATGCAGGGCTGCAAAGCCACAGTACGGCATTGGCAATTTCTTCGGCACGGCCAAGGCGGCGCATTGGTACCTCTTTCATCAGCTCTGCCATGGCTTCAGGCTGGGTTTCGAGCATGCCTGACACCATCGGCGTCTCAATAATGCCCGGGCAAACCGCATTAATTCGGATGCCTTTATGCGCATATTCGAGACCGGCACTTTTGGTCAGGCCGACAACGCCGTGTTTAGAGGCGTGGTAAATACCGCGCTCAGCAATCCCTACCAGGCCGCCCAGTGAGGAGTTGTTGACGATTGCGCCGCTGCCCTGTTTACGCATCTGAATAAGCTCATACTTCATGCAGTTCCAGATACCCCGCAGGTTGACGTCCATGACGAAGTCGTAATCTTTGGGACTGGCATCTGCGGTCTCGGCCACCGGGCTCTGCACCCCGGCATTGTTAAAAGCAAAATCGAGGCGGCCAAAGGTTGCCACCGTGTGCTCGACCATGGCTTTCACTTCTTCGAGGTCAGCCACGTTGCACTGAATGCCGATGGCATTATATCCGTCGGCATTGAGTTTTTCGGCAGCGTCGACGGCGGCCTGACCGTTAATATCGGCGAGGGCAACACGGGTTCCCGCTGCGGCAAATGCCGTTGCCGCAGCCAAACCCATTCCTGATGCTGCGCCTGTCACCAGGGCAACCTGATTATTAAAATCTAATTTCATCATTTATTCCTTACCATCGTGTCAGCAACCGCAAAGGATTAATGATCCACGGATTGCTTATTGAGTTTGATAATTAAAGGTGAATATAGCCGTTGATCCTAATAAATATTAGGAGGTATTAATGAATGGAATTATTCATTCTGCTCATGAATGCGAGGGGAATTTACCGAGGAAATACCGGCATAATAAATTCCTCATCAGAATTCTTTTATTTAATTTCTAGTCGCGTTGATAGCGCAGAGCATCAATCACGATTCTCATCGCCTTTGAAGCCTGGCGTCGGCTCGAATAAAATATATGTAATCCCTCACAGTAAGGCGTCCAGTCTTCCATGATAAGCGCCAGCTTTCCCTGTTTAATCGAGTCTTCGACCAAATCCTCAGGAACCTGTGCGATGCCGTAACCGTCAACGGCGGCTTCCACCACCTGCATGACGGTATTGAAGATGACTTGCCCATCGACGCGGGCTCTCACCTCTTTACCGTCCCGCTTGAATTCCCACACGTAGAATCCACCGTGGCTCGGTAGCCGGAGATTAATACAGCGGTGTTTTGCCAGCTGATAGGGTGTTTCGGGAATGCCGTTATCGCGCAGATAGTCGGGTGACGCGACGGCCACAAAACGGATATCGGGGCCGATGCGCACCGAGATCATTCCGTTGGTCACCTGCTCACCGAGCCGTACCCCCGCGTCGTAACGGTTAGCCACGATATCAGTCAGACCATAATCATTGATCATCTCAACGTTGATTTCAGGGTAGTCCTTCAGCACTCTGGACAACTTCGGCCATAGCACGGTCTGGATAGAGTAGTCGGTGGCCGAAATCCTGATGGTTCCGGCAGGCTTGTCCAACGCATCGCCGATAGAGGCAATTTCACTGCTGATTTCTTCAAAGCGTGGGGCCAGATTATCCAGCAACCGCTGACCGACCTCGGTCGGCGATACGCTGCGGGTTGTTCTGGTCAGCAACCTGACACCCAAGCTGGTTTCGAGACCACGGATAGTATGACTCAGAGCCGATTGAGAAACGCCGAGCTGTGCGGCGGCGCGCGTGAAGCTCTTTTCCCGAGCGACCGTGACAAAAGCAACATAGTCGTTCAGGTTATCGCGTGATTTCATGTATTTCCTCAATGGGTGCCATACTGTGGTCTTCTAGCTTAATTATAGGCTTAGACGTTTCGCGACTCAAAAACCTGCTTAAACACCGGTAATGCAGAGAATACGTTCGGCCAACCGGCGTAGAAGGCGAGTTGCGTCAGCGCTTCGCCTGCCTGTGACTGGGTGAGCCCGTTGTCCATCGCCTTGTTAAGGTGGAAAGTGATTTGCGCGACCTGGCCGTTGGCGACCAGTGCACTGACGGTAACCAGACTGCGATCGCGCGGCGCTAGGTCAGGACGCAGCCAGAGATCGTTGAACACGGCATCGGTAGTAAACTGCACCACGCCCGGTGAAACGGCGGCGAAGTTGCTGCTTACGTGCTGTGCGCGCTGGTCTTCAGCTTGCTGATTAAGCGGCAGAGGGGTTATGTCGCGGCCCGGTAAACTGCTGATATCAATGCCTCTTTGCCTAAAGACTTGCTCTGCGGCCAGGTCAGCGGCGGTCGCATTACCCCATCCGGAATAGAAAGCCAGATGCGTGATGATTTCCGCAATCTCTGCCGGTTTGACACCGTTGTCCAAAGCCAGACTGATTTGGTGCGCGTGTTCCGCACCATGATGACGGGACACCACCACGGCCAGGGTGACAATGCTTCTGTCGCGCGGTGAAAGCTCGCTTCGAGTCCAAAGATTTTTCGCCAAGGTATTTTCGCTATACATCGCCAGCGCGGGTAGGGTTGGCGCGGTAGTCGCCGTTGTGTTTTCCATGATACGTCCCTTCGTAATAAACCTGAGCCCTAATATTACCTGTCGAATTTAATAATATTAATGCATCAGTATTGAATAGACTTATGTGTAAATTTCATTAATAGCGATGTAAAGGTTAGCGCTTTCTATCAATCAGGGCGAATTGCGCATCGGGATAGCGTTCACCGGTTATTTTATTGCGTCAATTCCTCAGGGGTGAATGTTACGGCAGCAGCGCCAAGATTTTCTTTCAGCCTGCTTGTACGGCGGTGAGCGGAGTCACTGCGCGAGCCCGTCTGATGGTCTCACCGGCCGCCTTGGACAGCCCCCAGTCCTACCGCTGAGACCTCAAGACCCTGCTGGCCAAGCTTTCTTTTTTGCACCACAGTAACTCCTTGGTTTTCATTTAGCGTCATTCCACCGGATTTATGAACTCATAAATGGCGAAATAAATTAAATGAGAAATCATTCTTTGGTTTGAATTATAAATTTTAATCATGAATGTATAATTTAAGCATAACGGCCACCGGAACTTCGTTAAGATTCTTTGTTTAGTGCATGAGTTTGCGATTAATAAAGATTTATTGTTTTTATTTATGACGGTTATTAATGTTTACGCAGAGTGGGGAGGTATTCTGGATTATTGAATTTCAGTCGGGATACTGCATAAATTAACGCTATAAAGCGTCATCCTGGTTTTGCAAACGTCCTGACATTGCCGTTTCGGCGGATATGCGCGGGCACGCCATTATTCCCCGAGCGCCGATGGCGAGTTTCCCCACCCGAATTTTTGCCGCCGTTTATTAAGCAAAAAAGGGGCATTACGCCCCTTTATTATCGGCTTGCTATCACTTGCTATCAGAAGTCGTAACCGACCGTTGCTACGACGCTGCGCTCAGCACCCCAGTAGCAGTAGCCGGTGCCGTAGCAGCCAGCAACGTATTTACGGTTGGTCAGGTTATTGACGTTAACCTGTAGCGAGAGGCCTTTCAGGCTGTTGTTCCAGGCACCGAGATCGGCACGCAGAGAGGCGTCCAGCAGGGTCACCGGAGCTACACGCAGGGTGTTCTCGTTGTCCGCCCACTGTTTGCCTATGTAACGCACCCCCGCACCCCCGCTCATGCCGTAGTCAAACTGATATTTCGCCCAGGCTGAGGCCATAGAGTTTGGCGTGACGTAAGGCGTGTGGCCGTCGTTGCCGTCTACGGAATCCTTGTAGCGAACGTGGTTCAGCGTATAGCTGGCAATGGTGCTCAGGCGTGAGGTCAGCTGATTGTGCGCTTCGAGCTCAATGCCCTGAGAATGCACTTTGCCAGCTGGAACATAGTACGAGCCGACGATGACGCGGTTGCCGACATCATTTTGCGTCAGGTCATACAGCGCCACGGAGTAGAGGTCAGAAGTGCCAACCGGCTGGTATTTAATCCCAGTCTCATACTGCTCGGAGGTGGTTGGCTTCAGCAGGTTGCCGTCTTCACCGGAAAGAGACTGCGGCGTGATGGCTTGGCTGTAGCTGATATAGGGCGAAATACCGCTATCGAACGCGTAGAGCAGTGACGCACGGGTGCTCACGTGATCGTCCTGACGACGATATTTGGTGCCGTAATCGTAGTTGTCGGTCTGGGAGACGATGCGATCGTAGCGACCAGACAGGTCGAGGTGCCATTTTTTCCACAGCATCTCATCCTGTAGATAAACGCCGGTCTGGCTGTAGCTGCGTCGTGAATTATAGAAGGTGTAAGACGGATTAGTCCCCACGGCTTGGCCGGTCACGACATTCAGCTGGCTGGCGGAGCCGCTGGCATCGCTCAGGCTGTTTCTGTACTGGTGATATTCAGCGCCGAGTATGACGGTGTGGCTGACTTCACCTGTGGCAAAGTCTGCTTCCAGCTGGTTGTCGATGGCATAGGCGTTCAGTGAAGAACGTGAGCCGGAATAATAGCGGTTCAACAGGTCTGGGTTCGAGGTATCCCAACCAATCTGATAAACCTGGTCGAGGTCGACGTCAGAGTGTGAATAGTTAGCGTTGGAGCGGAATGCCCAGGTGTCGTTGAAGCGGTGAGAGAACTCAACGCTGTACATCTGTTCTCTGCGCTTGAACTGATCCAGCGCGCTGTCACCGTCATAAAAACCACTGCTCAATGTACGACCGTTGTGTTCGGTTACGCTGCCTTCGCCCGGCACGGAGCTGTGGTAGCCGCCGGACGGGTCTTTCTGCAGATAGGCACGGAACAACAGGGAAGTGTCTTCATCAGGCTGCCACAGCAGGGAAGGGGAGATAGCGTATCGCTCTTCGCGAGTGTGGTCGTACTGAGTCTTGCTGTCGTGGGTCATACCGGTCAGGCGGAACGCCCACTGATCGTTAATCGCATTGGTGTAATCAAATGCGGCGCCGCTGGTGCTGTTATTACCGGAAGAGAGGCGGAAATGGCCTTCCTGGGTAAACTGCGGACGCTTGGAGGTTTCCATCACCAATCCGCCCGGCACGGACTGGCCGTAAGGTGCGGAGGATGGACCTTTGATGACGTCGATACGCTCAAGGAACCACGGATCGACCTGGAGTGCGTTGTAGCTGCCCGCATCGGTCATCAGACGCAGGCCGTCGAGGAAGATATTGTCTACGTCGCCGCCGTGGAAGCCGCGCAGGGCGACGGTGTCGTAACGCGTTGCCGCACCCGCGAAGTTGGTGAAGGCACCGGCGGTGTAGTTCAACGCCTGGTTAACGTCCATCGCACCCTGGTCTTCAATTTGCTGACGCGTCACGACGGAAATTGACTGTGCGGTGGTCACGAGAGGACGGTCGGTTTTAGTGGCCCCTTTTGAGGTTGTTGCCGTATAGCCGATAGTTGGCGAGGTCGCCGTATCGACGGGCTGAGCGGTAACAACCATTGTATCCGCGGCGTACGTCATACCTGGTAAAGAAAGTGCGACAGAACAAAGCAGAACAGAACGCTTTAAGCTAAAAGGCATTCTCATTATCAATTCCCTTAGAAAATTAGATTAATTGTTGCCGCTCGCCTATATAGGGCACAAAGGAATGCGATGCGGTGATATAAAGATAAGAGTAATCTTAATGAGAATTATTAGCTTTTCTATTGAGCATTTCAACTGTTGATTTTACTTATCTTTTTAATTAATGGTTTTTAACTATTAAACGGCTGATGACCAGGAAGCGCCCGATAGCCTGTATCAGGCGCTTTGGAGAGTTTTATGAAAGATTACTCTTGAACGGCAAGCGTGCTACGGCGTTTATTTTCGCTTAAAAAGGCGCGGACCAGACAGAACCACAGCACCCCGCAGAGAAGATTAATCAGGCTGAAGCGCAGGCTGCCACCGCTAAAGTACGCGGCTTTGGCGGCCTCTATTCCCAACGCAAATACCACGATAGTGACCATCCCCAGCATCGCTGCCACGCGGCCTTTTCCCACACGGCTGGAAAAGAGCGTCAGGCGGTAAAGTCCGGCGTTGATCAGCCCGGTACCAAAGCCGTAAACGCTCAGTCCGGCGGTGAGCCACAGGTAGCTGTGGGCGTTGATGGCGCTGCTGATTGCCGCAATAAACAGGCCGATGAGGATAGGCCAGGCACCGAGCCGCAGCGGTTGCTCGATAGGCAGACGGGTCGCAAGACGGCCCAGCGTCAGGTTACCGGCTATCATGGCGATGAATACCGGCAACTGTAAAAGCGCATAATCCATCCTGCTAAGCCCTTCGTCGTGAATGAGAATAACCGGTGACAGGGCCACCCAGGCGAGACAGGGAACGGTCGCCAAACCAATAGCCAGCGAGCCGCTCATCACCTGACGGTCTTTTAAAAGGGCGTAGTAACCTTTGGCGAGCGAGGGGATAGACAGCGAAGTCGAACGGTCACCCGAGGTTTCGGGCATCGACCGCCACAGACCAACCAGCGCCACGGCCGTGATGCCGCCAAAGACCCAGAACATGGTGCGCCAGTCGCTGAAAGAGAGAAAGGCGGCACCGGCCAATGGCCCTGCAAGCGGAGCCAGCAGCGCCACATTGGCCATCAGTGACATAATCTTCACGCTGAGCGATTCGTCAAAGGCTTCCTGAATCGCGGCATAACCCACCGCGCCGATAAAGCACAGGCTTACCCCCTGTAGAAAGCGCAGCGCAACGAACTGCTCAATGCTTTGCACCCAGTGTGTCGCCATGCAGGTCAGCATGAAAAATGCGACGCCCGAGAGCATGACCGGACGGCGTCCTAGCTTGTCAGAAAGCGGACCGAGCAGCCATTGCAGCATGATACCGCCAATCAGATAGGCCGTCAGTGACGCTGAAACCCATTCTGGTCCAACGTGAAACTCGTGGGTAACCAGCAGCATGCCGGGCTGAATCATGTCGTGCGCGATATAGGTGGCAAACTCGAACAGCACCAGCGACAGCGGGAAAATCAGGTGTCTGCGAGTCAGGCGCGACGCGGGTACAAAAAGGGCCATCAGAGATCCTTCCCCTTATTAAATGATAAAAACGCGGTCGCCGAAGCGACCGCGCCAAGGTGCCCATTTTTATGCCGGACAGCGGGGCCGGTTATCGCCAGCGGGCAATCGGGTTAACCAGCGTTCCGGCAAACTTCAGGTTTTCCGCCGGATCGGACAGGTTAATCATCTGCTGGTTATTCGCCAACTGCAGACGGTTCAGGCAGGAGCGGGTGAACTCCGGCGCGAACAGATCGTAACGGGCAAACTTGCTGGCGAACTGCGGATGCGCGTGCTGATATTCCTTCACGCAGTTCGCTACCGCCTGCCAGAACTTCTCTTCAGGCAGCGTGTCAGACTGGTGCAAAATGGCGCTAATAAAGCGGAAAATACAGTCGAAGACATCGGTAAAGATGGACAGAATCTTCAGATTTTCCGGTACGTCCACCGCCAGACGCTGCACTTTCTCCGGCAGCACCGCCTCCGGGTTCATCACCGCAATCTCTTCACCAATGTCTTTCATATAGGCGCTGACCGGCACGTTATTCTCCAGCAGCAGGATCAGGTTTTCGCCGTGAGGCATAAAGACCAGATCGTGCTGATAGAAGCAGTGCAGCAGTGGGCTGAGGTAGCAGGTCAGGTAGCGTTCAATCCACTGTTCCGCCGGCAGCCCCGAGTCGGCAATCAGCGCAGGCAGCAGGGCTTTCTGATGAGGGTCGATGTGCAGGAAGGACGCCATGGTCATCAGGCGCTGGTTAGGCTTCAAATCGACGACCGGGTTATCGCGCCACAGCGCAGCAAACATTTTCTTGTAGGCAGAATCGCCCTTGATGGCCCTTTCGTAGTAGCGGTTGTGATAACCCACTGCCGCCACCTCGCGCAGAATACGGAAGTCGCAACGCTGTAGCCACGCATCCTTTTTCACCAGACCGTCGAGCCATTCGTTAATTGCCGGGGTGGTCGCCATGTAATAAGGCGACAGGCCGCGCATAAAGCCCATGTTCAGTACGGACAGTGCTGTTTTCACGTAGCGTTTTTTAGGCTGGCTGCGGTTAAAGAAGGTGCGGATAGACTGCTGCGCCTGATACTGATCGTCGCCGGTTCCCAGATAGACGATGTCATTGTTGGCAATATCCGCCGCAAACACCGTCAGCAGTTTGTTTTGCCACTGCCATGGGTGAACCGGCATAAAGAGGTAGTCGTCGGTTGACAGGCCTTTCTCCACCAGCTGAGCGTTGAAATGTTCAACGGTTGGCTGACCCAGTTCGTCTTGCATCAGCCGATCGTATTCCAGATTGCTCAGGCTGGAGAAGTGCGCGTTGCGCAGGTGAACCGCGACCCAGACCAGATTGATTGGCGTTGCGGCCTCTGGCGCAAAGGCCAGATAGTCACGGGCGTCAAAGCCGATACGGCCATTGTTGGCCACGAAGCAGGGGTGGCCTTCGGTCATTGAGGCCTCAACGGTCTGGAAGTCCGCTGTGACCAACGCCTGGCTGTCTGGATTATTCTTTTGCAGCTTGTAGACGCTGCTGCACAGCGTGCTGCTGATCTCTTCCATGTAGGTTGCCAACAGCGCCTGGGGGATGCCGATTTGCGCATTAAATTCGACAATAAATTGCAGCGCATCCAGGGCCAAAGAGTGACCATTTTCCTGTTTGATCAACGAGTCGGCGTCGATCTCCCAGTGATCCAATGCCAGAAGGCTGGCGTTAAAGCGGTATTCGGCCTCGGCACCCGGCACGGCAAGCGAATAGCGCCCGTTGCCCACCGAACTCGGGGTAATGATTTTCTCGTGGGCGAATTCGGCAATCGCTTTGCGGATCAGCATACGGTTGGCCTGTGCCCAGTTATCAGCTGACAAGTGAGTTCCGGTAAGCAGCGGTGTAGTGTTGTTCATAGTTAGCGATTCCTGCAGTAAGGCTCGTTGATAATCTTCACGCTGGCAGAAGGCCAGCCACGCGGTTTTGTGACCCATATCGATGGTGTGCTGGTAGCGGAAACCCGCGCGCTTGTTCAGCGGGTGAATTTTGTTGTTACGCACGTCCGGTTCAACCACCACGCGATTGACCTCTGGCTGGCTGAACATGTAGTCCATCACTACGGTGAATACCTGCCAGCTAAACTGCTTCACCGGTTTATTGGCGGGCGCGATCAGGATGTGCATGCCGTAATCATCCGCCTTTGCGGCGTAATGCTTACCGACCTCATCTTCGCTGGCGCGGTAAAACTCCATCAGGAATACCGGCTGGTCATCGCAGCAGCCGATCAATGCAGCCCGGGGGTTATTCGCCGTCAGGCGCTGATAAAAAGCGGCAACTTTCTCGAGGCTGTCGTTTTGCATCCCCCAGAAGCGCGCATAATCGCGCGTGACCCAGCTGTGAATCAGTGCGGCATCCTCGGTGCGCATTGGCCGAAGCGTAAAGTTGCCCGCCGGACGGGAAGTTTTGAACAGTAGGGATTGAGACATATTTAACGTTCCGATTTTGACGGGAAGGTTTGGAAAGCAATCTGGCGCTCGACGGGATACACCTCACGGCCGGTCAGTTCGCGCAGCAAGACCGAATTGCGGTAGCAGGCCATGCCGAGATCCGGTGTCACAAAACCGTGCGTATGCAGCTCGGCATTTTGCACAAACACCTGATTGTTATGGTCAATGCTGTAATTACGCTGCACGTCGTAACGGCCTTTTTCATCCCAACGCAGGCGTTGCGCAATGCCTTCAATAAACATCGGCGGACGATACTGATAGCCGGTCGCCATGACCAGACCTTCGGTGCGGCGAGTGTAGGCGCTGTCCTGCTCCTGCTGGTGCAGCGACAGCTCGAATTCGCCTTCCGGCAGCCAGCGCATATCGGTCAGTTCAGAATGCGTAAACAGATTGACGTCTAAATTTCCATCCAACTGCTTTACGTACATCAGGTCATAGATGTCATTGATTAGGCTGCTGTTGATCCCCTTGTAGAGATTCTTGTGCGTTGCGTTTATTTCGTCGCGCTTTGCTGCTGGCAGAGCGTGGAAGTAATCGACCCATTCAGGCGAGGTCATTTCCAGCGTCAGCTTGGTGTATTCCAGCGGATAGAAGCGCGGCGCGCGGGTGACCCAGTTCAGCTGATAGCCGAAGCGGTCGATATCGCTCAGGAGATCGTAATAGATCTCCGCCGCACTCTGACCACTGCCCAACACGGTGATAGACCGTTTCTTTTGCAGCTGTTCCTTGTTGACCAGATATTCGCTGGAATGGGTGAAACGTTCGCGATGTGGGCGGCTACAGGCGGGTGTCCAGGCGCTTGGGCCGGTGCCGAGTACCAGACGGCGTCCCAGCCACTCTTGCAGTCTGCCGCTTACCGTATCCACGGTGCGCACGCGATAGCATTGCAGACTGTCATCGTAGCTGACGTAGTCAACGCGGGTATTCCAGCGCAGATTGCTGAGTTTTGACGCGGCCCACTGGCAGTACTGGTTGTACTCTTTGCGCATCAGGAAGAAATCTTCACGGATGTAAAAGGAGTAAATTTTTCCCTTCTGCTTCATATAGTTCAGCAGGCTATAAGGGCTGGTCGGATCGGCAAGCGTCACTAAATCGGCCATGAAAGGCGTTTGCAGGTGCGCGCTTTCCAGCATCATGCCGGTATGCCAGTCGAAGCCTGGATTCTGGTCGAGAAATACGCCGCTTAGGCCTTCAACCGGTTCGCTCAGGCAGGCCAGACTGAGGTTGAAGGGACCTAGACCAATGCCGATAAAATCAAGGATGTTGTTGTTCATCATCAAGTCCTTATGAGTTAACCGCATTCAGCGCAGATTCACGCACCTGTTCGCGACCGTAATGCACAATCAGAGCAATCACGTCTTCGATGTCAGCTGCCGTAGTGGTGGGATTCAGCAGGGTGAATTTCAGGTACTGACGGCCATCGACCTTGGTTCCGGCAATGACTGCATTGCCTGAGCGAAATAGCGCCTTACGAATGTTGGCGTTAACGTCGTCGAGTTGTGCAGGGTTCATGCTTGGGCGGGGAACGTAACGGAAAATCTGAGTAGTCAGTTCCGGGGCGTGGAGTACCTCAATGGTCGGGTTTGCGCGCAGCAGTCGGTGGGCAGTTTGCGTCAGTGCAATGATGCTATCAAAGGCTTCGCCCAGCGCTACGGGGCCCATAATACGCAGGGTCATCCACATCTTCAGTGCGTCGAAGCGGCGGGTGGTCTGAATACTTTTGTTAACCAGATTAGGCGTGCCTTCCTGCTGCGCGCTCAGCGGGTTGAGGTAGTCGGCATGATGTGTCACGTGACTTAGGTGGTGTTTATCACGCACAAAGAACGCGCCGCAGCTGACGGTTTGGAAGAAGGATTTATGGTAATCGACGGTGACCGAGTCCGCTTTTTCGATTCCGGCCAGACGCTGGCGATGATTTTCAGACACCAGCAGACCGCAGCCGTAAGCCGCATCAACGTGCATCCACAGACCGTAGCGCTGACACAGCGTCGAGATGTCCAGAAGCGGATCGATGCTGCCGAAATCGGTGGTGCCGCTGGTGGCAACAATGGCAATCGGGATCAGCCCTTCTTCATGACAACGCAAGATTTCCTGCTCAAGCTGCGCGACGTCCATGCGGTAAAGCTCATCGTAGTCGACCGGGATCACTGCGTCATAGCCCAGTCCCAGAATCGCCATCGATTTTTGAATGCTGAAGTGGCTGAGTCTGGAGGTAAAGACGCGCCATTTGCTGGCATCCTGTGGCAGTCCACGATGCTTAATCAGATGACCGGGATGATGCGCCGCGCACCAGTTGTCGCGTGCTAGCAGCATGGCCATCAGGTTGGACTGCGTTCCCCCACTGGTAAAAATACCGTCCGAGGAGGGTGGCAGACCAATACGTGAGAGCGTCCAGTCGATCACCTTTTGTTCGATAAGCGTGCCGCCTGCACTTTGGTCCCAGGTGTCCACCGAACTGTTCACCGCGGCCATAATCTGCTCCGCCAGCAGAGAAGGTAGCACGACCGGGCAGTTGAGGTGAGCAACGTATTTAGGGTGGTGGAACCATACTGCATCGCGCAGGTAAAGGTCTTTAAGTTCTTCCAGCGCTGCTTCGTTGCTGCCCAAAGGCTGGTCGAGATCAACGTTGATAAATTGGGGGGCAAGCTCGTGAGGCAGGATGCCACTGAACGGTTTTTCAACGTTATTCACCGTGCTGGTCATGAGTGCCAACACGTCTTGCGTCTGCTGTGCCCATGCCGACAGCTGCTTTTCATTGAAAATAGCGTCCTGAGGATCGGTAGCGCGGGGGGACAGTTGCGGTTGAGTCACTGCCTGAGTTTGCGAACGTAAGACCATATCCTGTTCCTTTCTTTGAGACGTAAGAGGCCCTGCCGCCATAAAAAAATGGCAGCTTTATCCGCCTGACGACGGATCGTAAGTTAAGAGTTATTGATGTGCTGAGGGGAATGTAAGAGCCCCAAAAAGCCCTGATAGGGCGAGATTTAGTTGTCTAAAACTAAATTAACCACATTTTGCATGGGTTTATGGCGCATGGAGGCCACTTGTTATTGAGAATGTTATTATAAATAGCAATCATTATCATTCAATAGAATAATTGTTACCGTATTTTGATTAGATAATTTAATGTTGATAAATGTGATCTGCATCACATGAAAAGCGTGGGGAGAGTTATTTACAAGACGGGAAAGAGGTACAAAAGTCTCCCCCTGCTCAGCTAAACAGGGAGAAACGGGAGAGGGAAGGGTTAATAGCGGTCTGGCACAATCATACTTTCGGGCACCGAGTGACGGGTGTACTCCTCTTTATGAACGCGGGTCGGCAGCGTAATGTTGCTGCTCTCTCCTTCTTCATAAGGTACCTGCTGCAACAGGTGCGAGATGCAGTTTAGACGCGCCTTCTTCTTGTCGACGCCCTGCACCACCCACCACGGCGCTTCCTCAATGTTAGTGCGCTGCAGCATCACTTCTTTCGCCTCGGTGTAGTCTTCCCAGCGACGGCGACTCTCGAGATCCATAGGACTGAGTTTCCACTGTTTAAGCGGGTCATGGATACGGCTCAGGAAGCGTAGCTCCTGTTCTTCATCGGTAATGGAGAACCAGTATTTGATGATTTGAATCCCACTGCGCGTCAGCATGCGTTCGAATTCCGGTACGCTTCGGTAGAACTCTTCATACTCTTCGTCGCTGCAAAAGCCCATCACCTTTTCCACGCCCGCACGGTTGTACCAGCTGCGGTCGAACAACACGATTTCGCCGGCCGCGGGCAGATGCGAAACATAGCGCTGGAAATACCACTGCGTGCGTTCGCGCTCGTTGGGCGCAGGCAGTGCGGCGACCCGGCAACCACGAGGATTAAGGCGTTGCGTAATGCGCTTGATAACGCCGCCTTTTCCGGCCGCGTCTCGGCCTTCAAAAATGATCACAATACGTTTGCCGGTGCGCATTACCCAGCTCTGGAGTTTGACCAGTTCGCCCTGCAAGTGCAGCAGTTCGCGGAAATAGCGTATGCGCCAGGCTTTTTCCTGTTGATCGAGGGGCTCCTCAAGACCGGCTTCTTCCAGCTCCAGCTCAAGTGACTCTTCATAACTGTCATAAAATTCCTGCAAAAGGCGCGCATCGAACATATCGTTATAGTTGATTGTGTGAGTAGACATCGCTTGTTATTCCTGCCACATCAAGAGTTACAGAGTGATAAAAATCCAGTAAAGGCCGGCTGAAATCAGCGCGGCGGCGGGGAGAGTTAACACCCATGCCAGAATCATGTTACTCAGCGTGCCAGATTGCAGACCGGAGCGGTTGGCTGCCATCGCGCCAGCAATGCCAGACGACAGCACGTGCGTGGTCGAGACAGGCAGGCCAAAAGCATCTGCTGCGCCAATCGTGCCCATGGTGACCAGTTCTGCGCTTACGCCCTGAGCATAATTCAGGTGGCTTTTACCAATTTTCTCCCCAAGCGTAGTCACGATGCGTCGCCAGCCCACCAAAGTGCCAAGCCCCAAAGCAAGCGCGACGGCAATCTTGACCCATGAAGGAATGAACTGTGTGGCGGCATCGATATGCTGTTGCAATTGATGCAGGCTTTGCTGCGTGGCGGCCGACAGCATCAGCGTTTTATCCGCCTCTAGCCGCTTGATAGTCTCCGCCGCCAGGTAGAGGTCATTGTGCACCCTCGAAATTTTCGCTGCGGGGATGTCGCTCAGCGAACCGTATTGATGAAGCGTAGCGGCCATCATTCCTTCAATCTGTGCCAGTGCGGGGATAACCTTCGAAGTACGTTGCCCGTCACGCAAATAAGTCGCTAATACCTCACGCGGAGGCTGAACATTTTCCTCAGGGAACTGCTGTAACAACTGTGCTTTGCTGGTCTCGGCCAGCGTGACCAGCTGCGAGGTTGTCGAGGCAGGCAGTGAGCGATTCAGCGAGTAGGTGACAGGCAGAGTCGCTACCAGAATCAGCATAATCAGCCCCATGCCTTTCTGGCCATCATTCGAGCCGTGGGCAAAGGAAACGCCGGTACAGGTCAACACCATCAGGCCGCGGATCCACAGCGGTGGCGCGCCTTTGCGCTCTGGAGCACGGTAAAGCTGCGGCTTTTTCACCAGACGCTTCAACAGCATCAGCAGCAGAGCGGCACAGACGAAGCCGACAATCGGTGAAAGTATCAGCGAATAGCCAATGTTCAGGGCCTGCGCCCAATTGACGCCGCTCGCTGCGCTGCGACCGTGCAGCAAGGCATTCGCAACGCCTACGCCGATGATCGAACCTATCAGGGTATGGGAGGAGGAGGCGGGCAGCCCAAGCCACCAGGTGCCGAGGTTCCAGATAATTGCCGAGAATAACAGGGCATAAATCATGGCAAAGCTGTTGCTGCTGCCTGCCTGTAGCGTTAGTTCAACCGGCAGCAAAGAGATAATGCCAAAGGCGACGGCGCCGCTGGAGGCGAGTACGCCGAGGAAGTTGAAGGCGCTCGACCAGACAACGGCCACCGTGGGGGGCAGAGAGCCGGTGTAGATAACCGTAGCTACCGCGTTGGCGGTGTCGTGAAAACCATTAATAAATTCAAAGCCAAGGGCGACGAACAGGGCAATGGCAGGCAACAGCAGCAGCAGATTATGGGACTCGGTCAGACCGGTATGTTGAACATCGGCGAATAAACGGCTGCCGGTGAAAACACAGCCAAGCACGAGGAGACCCATAAACAGGAGGATCGCTTTTTTATTTTTTTGTTTTCCGTTGTTTACCAAAACCGGCAACGAAGGGGTACTGAGTGGTAGGGGGCGAGTGGGGAGGTAATCGCTCATCAGTGAATATCCTATAGACCTTCAAGCAGCATAAAGCTCAATAATTTGTGTGAACAATCTATAAAATATTTGTGTCAGTTTTATGTCAGCCATATGACATTACGAAAAACTGTTTGAGAGTGAAAAATCATTTTCCTCTTAATGTTCAGCTGGATAGAAGATTTTAGCTCTGTAATTAACAATTTTCACAGTCATTATTATCTTAGCTAACTAACTTTTTCCTCACCAAATCCCAAAAATAAAATAGCCAATCTTGAGTGATGGGCTTCAAAGGGAGGGGGATCAAGTCTTTCAGTCATCGTCAGTCCTAAAGGTCAGGCATACAAGCCCGCAACCTCTTTCTCCCCTTTTTCACAGCGTGCTGATAACACGTTCGTTTAGTAGCCGTGCGGGATTTCACATCATTGGTAATGATGTGACCCACCAATTTAAGGATGCGCAGTGATGTGATAAGTACTTTTTAAGTTATAATCTGGTTTTAGCGAGGGTAGCGGGGCATTTTTAGTGATATAGATCTCGTTAAGACTACCAACAGGGTTCAGATACTTGCAGGTTTCTTAATTTGTGGGTATAAACATCTTGTCAAAAACTTAACCTAATAAAAAACTTTTCCCCAAACTAAGGGGATGACCTATCCCATAGTTATAAAACAAAAC